>KB911090.1 GCA_000383355.1 Flavobacterium sp. SCGC AAA160-P02
TATATTTATCTTCTTTAAAGTCTAACTTTTCCCATTTATCAGGCATTCCTAAGGGATCTTCTAGGAATAAGTACCAAACATCTGAGGGTAATTTAATAGATTTAAACTGAGAAAACCATTCTATTGATTTGGATGATTTATTAACCAATGTATCATAAGATCTCATGTCTTCTTTTAAAAAATCTACGGTGTTTAGTGTTTCTCTACTAGTCCAAGCTTCAATATCAGTTCCGCCCCAGCTCGAATGAATAATTCCGATAGGAATATTTAATTTTTTATGTAATTTTTTGGCAAAAAAATATCCAACTGCACTAAAATCTACAATGTTTTTTCCAATAGCTTTCTCCCAATTTCCCTCAAAATTATTAGTAGGTAATGAGCTTATTTGGTTTGTGATATTAAGCATTCTAATTTCAGGGTAATTAGCTAAAGAAAGTTCTATTTCTGAATTGTCTGTTGTATTACAACAATAATCAAAATTCATTTCCATATTTGATTGGCCAGATGCCAACCAAACCTCACCAATCATAACATCGGTTATTTTTTTGGTAGTAGTTTTGGTGGTAATTTCTAATTCAAAAGGGCCACCTGCTTTCGGAGTTGGAATTAGTACTTTCCAACTTCCATTGTTATCTGACACTCCAGTGGATATTTCACCCCAACTTCCTTTAATTGTTACAGAACTATTTGGTGCATATTCACCCCAAATTGCCACATTTTTTTCTTGCTGAAGAACCATTTGATTTGAAAAAAGTGGATTTAATTTTAATGGTTGTTTGTGAGGAGATTCACATGAAAAAAATAATGATATCATGTAAAAGAAAAATATGTTACAATAAATCTTTTTCATGTCTACTTGGCTAATGCCTTTTTAATAGCTATTTCAGCTAACTTTTCCATCACTAAATACCCCTTTTTATTAGGGTGAACAAGATCATTAGCTGTTGTATATTCTGGCACTTTTAAGCCCCCTTTGTCATCTACCATAGCAGCATAATAATCTAAATAAATAAAATTATTTTCCTCAGAAAATGCTTTTAAGGCTTTGTTAATTATAATAATTTTAGATGCAGGATCTAGCCCTGGTTTCCATGGATAGTCTATAGCTGGTAAAATTGAAGAGATGATTACTTTTATTCCATTGGCATTTGCAATTTCAGCCATAGACTTAATATTATCTATAATAGATTCAAGAGAGATGTATCCACTATTACCAGCAATATCATTTGTGCCCGCTAAAATGATTACAACTGATGGGTTTAAATTAATCACATCTTCTCTAAATCGTAAAAGCATTTGAGGTGTAGTTTGACCACCTATACCTCTGTTGATATAATCTCTATTGTTAAAAAATTCTGGCCGCATTTGAATCCATCCTTCGGTAATTGAATTGCCCATAAAAACAACTCTATTATGAGCTGTTGTGTGTAGTTTAAGTTCTAGATTAGCTTTGTCATACCGGCTTGTATTTGCAAATTCATTCCAGTCTTGAGAATTTATTTTTTGGGAACATGCTAATGGTAATAATAAAGCTATTAAAAGAGGTTTTAAATTCATAATTAATGTTTTTTATTAATAGTTTTGATACTCTTATATACCTATCCTACAAAAGTTTTATTAATATGGGTTAAACTTTTAAAACTATATGAATAACTTCGATAAATAACTAAATCAAACGGGTAAACAACACAATTTAGTTAAAAATTTAATAACAAAATACTGGTATTCATTTTTAGTAATAAAAAGGGCTACGGTTTGGTCAATTTATGTTCTGAAACATTGTTTTTAACCTTCCAGGCAATACCTACAAGCAAAAATTGGAGAGGCAACCTTATAAGAGCAGCGTTTCGGCTTCCTATGGCAGGCGTCTCAGAGAATACATCCCAAACATGAATTGGTAAAAATAAAAGCATTAAAATTAAAACACCCCAGGCACCAATAATTTCCAGTTTTTTAAAAAACAATGCAAGACCAAATAAAATTTCAAACAAGCCAGATACATATATAAGAGCTATAGTAAATGGTAAAAAAGAAGGAACAAATGCAATGTAATTATTAGGGCTTATAAAATGCTGTATACCACCAAAGATTAAAAAGAGTGCTAAAATAACTTTCAATAAAAACCATATTTTTTTCATTCTATAAATTTAAACATTAAAAGTTCAATAAATTTCAGAGTACAACTAAAATTTAGTTATTAGTGATACTTCAAGAACAATAAGAGTCAATAAAAAAGCCTCACATTTCTGTAAGACTTTTTGCTTTGTATAACTTTTAGTTTTACTAAAAATATTTGTTATTAACGACAAAAACTTATTCCATTAAACCAAGTTGTTTCATAAATACGTTATTGTCAAAGTAATCCTGTTCTTGAAAAATCTTTCCGTCTTTCATAACCACCAAGGTTACACCATAAAGATCTACTTTATTGTTTGATGCAGGAATACCAAATAAATCTCCGTCATGAGTTCCTTGAAAGCGCCAATGCTTTGTAATTAAATCTCCTTGTCCGTACACATCAATCATTGAAAATTTAGCATCAGAAAACCCTGTTAGATAGTTGTTATAGTATGCTTTAAAACCGTCTATACCAGTAATTGGTCCTGTTGCAGTAATTACGGTAACCTCAGAATCAAAGCTATCTGTATTAATTAAATTAATATCTCTATCATTCATGACTTTATCCCAAACATTGGAATACATAGAAATATTGGCGTCTAATTTTACCTTAGATTGTTGAAGATTTTGATATTCTTGATTAGGAGTTTCATTGCAACTAAACATGGTTATTGCAATTAAAATTACATAGAGTTTGTTCATAATAATAGTTTTAAAATTGATTACTTTTGTTTTGATAGTAAATATAGTAATTACTATTAAAATAAAAGTAATAATTAATATCAATATTTTATGATTAATGAAGATTTTCGTTGCAATTGCCCTGTAACCTCTGCGTTAGATTTATTGGGAGATAAGTGGAGCTTGGTTATCATTAAACAAATGTTATTACAAGAATGTAGAACCTTTAAGGATTTCTCTGAAAGCACTGAGGCTATTGCACCAAACATATTATCGGCTAGATTAAAAAAATTAGAAAAATTTAGATTTATTGAAAAGAAAAAAATCCTTCAAAACAAGAAAACAAATATTTATCTTTTAACGCAGAAAGGGCTCTCATTAACTCCTATAATTGTAGAGTTGGCATTATGGAGTGATCATAATTTAAGATCAATACATCAAAAAATAGATCTTCATCCAATATTAGATGCCATGAATCATGATAAAAATAACGCTATTAAGAAATTACAGAAGGAGTATATAATGAAATCTGCTGTACTTTAGAAGTATGTAATTATAATTTTTTAGTGTACCTCAATTAATTCACAAGCCATCAAAAAAGGCCTACATTTCTTAAAACCTTGTGGCTCCCCTTATTATTCTAAGTTGCAGCAGAGCTAATTTTTTTCTTAAATTAAATCACCTCACACCACTATAAATACCCCAAATCTCAAAGAATTACAAAATATTTGCAGTAATTTAGATTGTTGAAAATTATTTACATTTGAAAAAAGCAAGGTTTTATCTAGTTAGGCTTCCCATTATATCAATTACAATATTCTTTTTTTGTTGTGTTACTGCTGCATTAATTCACCCAGGATCTCACAAAGAAATTATTGGATATCAATCAGATTACTACTCTTTCACCCATAATTTTCTGAGTGAATTAGGAAGTTTACAAACAAATACAGACGAGACAAACCCAGCTATTATTCAAAAAGATAACACCCCGTCTATGCTTTTATTTAATGGGAGTTTGATTTTAATTGGGGCAACACTAATGCTATTTTACGTTAATTTTAAAAAAGTGTTTGGTCTTATTGAGGACTCTAGCAAGTCAATATTTTATTCTAAAATTACCATGCCAGTAGGGTTACTAGCAGGATTTTTTTATGCTGGAGTTGGATTGGTACCTCACGATCTTCATTTTGAGGCGCATGTGTTTTTTGCAAATTATGCCTTTCTAACTCTTTTCATCCTTTGTATTCTTCACAGTCTTACGGTTTACCATTCTAACTCACTCAGCAACAACTATGTGCTAGGATATGTAGCCTTTTGTATCGTGCTATTTATTTATTTGAGAATTATATTTTATGGTCCTCAGATTGGTCCTGGAAAAATATATAGTGAAACAGATCTTATGCTACAAGTGATCGCTCAAAAGTCAATTGTACTAACATTTATGGCTGCCATCCTCCACCAAGTTTATGGATTTAATGTACTCTTGAATAAAAAAAGATAAAACGCAACTTCTTCATACTACAAAAAAAAGGCTTACATCGCTGTAAACCTTTTTGCTCCCCCTCTTGGGCTCGAACCAAGGACCCTCTGATTAACAGTCAGATGCTCTAACCAACTGAGCTAAGGAGGAATTTGCTAGAATATTTTTATTTTAGCGTGTGCAAATATATATCTTTTACAAAAAGCACAAAAACTTTTTTCGTAAAAAAACACCTAATATTATAAATCATTAAAAAAAGAGTGAACAGAACATCTACTTTATGTTATTACATAGTTTTTTAGAGCGTATATTCTTAACTATTACAGTATATTTAAATACTGAATATTATTTTTATTTTTTGTAAAAGTTGTATTTTTACAGCTAATAATTAGCTTAGATACATAGTATTCTATTTTTATGGATAAGTTTTCTTTCTTAAACGCAGCACACACAGGCTTTATAGCCGATTTATACGATCAATATTTACAGAATCCAGATGCTGTAGAACCTAGTTGGAGGAGCTTTTTTCAGGGCTATGATTTGGCAAATGAGAATTTTTCTCTCACAGAGGAGGTAGAAACTTCTGTTGAAATACCACAATCTGTAAAAAAAGAGTTTCTAGTTGTAGATTTAATTAACGGGTATAGAACTAGAGGTCATTTGTTTACAAAAACAAACCCAGTTAGAGACAGAAGAAAATATTCTCCTAGTCTAGATATTGAAAATTTTGGTTTATCACAAAATGATTTAGATAGCACTTTTAATGCTGGAGAAATTTTAGGGATTGGTCCTAAAAAACTCTCAGAAATTATAGCTCACTTAGAACTTATTTATTGTGATTCTATTGGAGTAGAGTATATGTATATGCGAAATCCAGAAAAATTAACATGGTGGAAAGATCGTTTAATAAAAAATGACAATCATCCTAATTATTCTGAAGATTCTAAAAAATACATTTTATCAAAATTAAACCAAGCAGTTACTTTTGAAAGTTTTTTACAAACAAAATATGTAGGTCAAAAGCGTTTTTCTCTAGAAGGAGGTGAAGCTTTAATTCCTGGAATTAGTGTTGCTCTTAGAAATGCTGCAGAAGTATATGGAGTGGAAGAGTGTGTTTTAGGAATGGCTCACAGAGGACGATTAAACACCTTAGTAAATATTTTTAAAAAACCCGTTAGAGATTTATTTAGTGAATTTGAAGGGAAAGATTTTGAAGACACAAATATAGATGGTGATGTAAAATATCACTTAGGTTTAACCCTGAGTAAAACCTTTAGAAACGGGAAACAAATTAAAATGAATTTGGTGCCCAATCCTTCACATTTAGAAACTGTTGCAGCAGTTGCTGAAGGAATTACCAGAGCCAAAATAGATAGAAAATATAACGGAGACGAAAGTAAAATTCTTCCCATTATTGTTCATGGAGATGCTGCTATAGCCGGACAGGGTATTGCCTATGAAATTACTCAAATGGCAAAATTAAACGGCTACAAGACTGGAGGAACTATTCATATTGTTGTAAACAATCAGATTGGTTTTACCACCAATTATTTAGATGCTCGTTCTAGTACTTATTGTACAGATGTTGCCAAGGTAACCCTGTCTCCAGTATTACATGTAAACGCAGATGATACAGAAGCTGTATGTCATGCTATGGAAATGGCATTAGATTTTAGAATGAAATTTAAATCAGATGTTTTTATAGATTTATTGGGTTACAGAAAATACGGCCATAACGAAGGAGATGAACCCCGTTTTACACAGCCAAAACTATACAAAGTAATCTCTAAGCATAAAAATGTAAAAGATATTTATGCTGCCCAGTTATTGGCAGAAAACAATATTAATTCAGAATACTTAGAGACCATAACCAATAATTTTAAACAACTTTTAGAAACTGAATTTAACGAATCTAAAAAAGTAAAAACTTCTAAAGTTAGAGAGTTTATGGAGTCTACTTGGAAAGGGTTTAAAAGACAGCGATTAGCATCAATGCTAGAAACAGAAAACACTACTTATTCAGTTGATAAATTAAAAAATATTGCAAAAGTAGTTTCTACTGTTCCAGAAAATGTTCAGTTTGTAAGAAAAGCAGAACGTATTTTACAAGGAAGAGCTAAAATGGTATTTGAAACCAACACTTTAGACTGGGGTATGGCTGAAAATCTTGCCTACGGTAGTTTACTAGAAGAAGGTTTTAACGTGCGTATCTCTGGACAAGATGTAGAAAGAGGAACCTTTTCTCACAGACATGCTGTTCTTAGAGATGAAGTATCTGAAGAACGCATTAATTTACTAAACACCAACCCTAATAACATAGGGAATATGACGATTTACAATTCGTTATTATCTGAATATGGTGTCTTAGGATTTGATTATGGGTATGCCATGGCAAACCCTAATACCTTAACAATTTGGGAAGCACAATTTGGAGATTTTTCTAATGGAGCCCAAATTATGTTTGACCAGTATATTTCTGCTGCAGAAGACAAATGGAAAATGCAAAACGGAATAGTAGTGCTACTTCCACACGGATATGAAGGACAAGGATCAGAACATTCATCTGCAAGAATAGAGCGTTATTTACAACTCTGTGCAGAAGATAATATGACGGTTGCTAATTGTACTACACCCAGCAATTTTTATCATTTGTTGCGTAGACAGATGAAACGAAATTACAGAAAACCTTTAATTGTTTTTACACCTAAAAGTTTACTGCGTCATCCAAAAGTAGTTAATACTATAGAAGATTTAGCTACAGGAGAATTTCAAGAAGTTATAGATGACACACTAAACCCAGCCAAGGTTACCAAACTTGTTTTTTGTATGGGTAAATTCTATTATGATTTATTAGCAGAACGCGATATCTTAGCAAGAGAAGATGTGGCTTTGGTTAGAATAGAACAATTATTTCCATTGCATTTAGAAAAATTACAACAAGTTATAGATCGGTACCCATCTGTAGAAAACTATGTTTGGGCACAAGAAGAACCTAGAAATATGGGTGCTTGGAGTTTTATGTTAGAACGATTAGATTTGGTGAAATTAAATGTGTGTTCTCGAAAATATTATGCAGTTCCTGCAGCAGGCTCTAGCACACGATTTAAAAAACGTCACAAAGCAGTCATAGACAGTGTTTTTAATGATGCCAAGTAAAATAGTAAAGAAAAAAAATAAATGTAAGCTGACTAGTTCAGCCTACGTAAAATAAGAACTGATGATTTTAGAAATGAGAGTTCCTTCGCCAGGAGAATCAATTACAGAAGTAGAAATTGCAACATGGTTAGTTGAAGATGGAGAGTATGTAGAAAAAGACCAACCGATTGCTGAAGTAGATTCAGACAAAGCTACCTTAGAGTTGCCGGCGGAAGAAAGCGGGATCATTACTTTACAAGCAGAAGAAGGAGATGCTGTGGAGGTTGGAGCTGTGGTCTGTTTAATAGACACTGCTGCAGCAAAACCAGAAGGGTCATCTACTATCTCAGACAAAGCTACAGTAAAAGAAACACCAAAAGTAAACCCAATAAAAGAAGAAGTTGCTAATACCTACGCATCAGGAACTGCCTCTCCAGCAGCTAAGAAAATTTTAGCGGAGAAAGGGATGGATACTACAACAATTAAAGGAACAGGTAAAGCTGGTAGAATAACCAAAGACGATGCTGTAAAAGCAGTACCTTCTATGGGAACCATGCCAGCAGATGGTAACAGAGTAACAACACGTAAAAAAATGTCTATGCTACGAAGAAAAGTAGCAGAACGTTTGGTAGCTGTAAAGAGCGAAACAGCCATGTTAACTACTTTTAACGAAGTAAACATGCAACCTATTTTTGATCTAAGAACACAATATAAAGAAGATTTTAAAGCCAAGCACGGTGTTGGCTTAGGGTTTATGTCTTTCTTCACATTAGCAGTTGTAAGAGCTTTAAAAATGTATCCAGATGTAAACTCTATGATTGATGGAGACTTTAAAATAGAACATGATTTTCAAGATATATCCATAGCAGTTTCAGGCCCAAAAGGATTGATGGTGCCTGTTATTAGAAATGCAGAAAAATTAAGCTTTAAAGGAGTTGAGAGCGAAGTAAAACGTTTAGCTATAAGAGCTAGAGATGGACAAATTACCATTGATGAAATGACTGGAGGTACATTTACCATTACCAATGGGGGTGTTTTTGGATCTATGCTATCTACACCTATTATTAACCCACCACAAAGTGCTATTCTTGGCATGCATAATATTGTAAACAGACCTATGGCAGTGGCTGGAGAAGTTGTTATACAACCTATCATGTATGTAGCCTTGTCTTATGATCATAGAATTATAGATGGTAGAGAGTCTGTAGGGTTTTTAGTAGCTATTAAAGAAGCGCTAGAAAACCCAGTAGCATTGTTAATGGATAGTAACCCAACAAAGTCTTTAGAGATGTAGTAGAATCTTTTTTTTAACATAAATTAAATCCCAAGCAATGTTGCTTGGGTTTTTTTATATCCTAAAAACAAGGTTTATTCTTAATTAAGGTTGTGAATATCCCCATAAATGGGGATAAAAAAAATTCACCATTTATAGGGATTGATTTAGTGACCAAACATCCTCATCTTTATAAATTATTTTTTTTAACTTATGTATAACTCCCTAATTAATACTAAGCTTCCAGTGTATGATAATGAGTTATATATCATTAAAAAGTTAGGAAGTCATTAATAAAATTAAAAGCTATATATATGTTATCAAAAGACGAATGCAAAAAAGCAACTACAAAATGGAAAGACACAATTAAAAAATGGCAAAAAGAAAAAGCTACTGTTAAAGAGATTAATAAAATAATTGATCCTACTGCTGTATTTAATTTTTCACAGGCTGATTGTAAATGGATACATGATAATAATAAAGTTAGTAATTTTAATGCCTATGCTGGGATTTATGATCATAAATTTATTTTAATTATTGTACCTTTAAATGAAAATGGTGAAGAAAACACAAAACTTAAAGAATACCCAACCGTAAAATTGACAGATTTAAAAGATGATATCACATTAACACAAATAGACATAGTCACCACCAAAATAGAAACCACACTATCCAAAGATTTAGAAGTAATTGAGCGTAGTAAAAACGTCAATTTACCAACTTACAATCATCCTACCATTAAAGAAAAAGATTCTATAAGAGAAATAATAAAATGGAAAAATGAATGTTTAGAATGGTTTTCATTTATGTGTAGTAGTAAACACAAAAGAAAAAAAATATTCACATCATTTTCAATACCATCAGCAGATTTATCATCTTCAGATGAAGGAGCAGTTGCATTATTTGGTTTTAAACGTTCTTCTATTTATGAGATGCAAATACCTATATTAGTTTTTGTGAATATTACTCATAAAATTAATACTAAAAAAATGGCTAAATCAGAAGAAAAACGAATAACGCCAAGTATAGAAACAAATACAAAAAATTGGTCTCATCCCTCTCCACCTTATGCAAATAAAAGTTTCAGTATTTTTAATTAAAAAAGGATAATGACATATTATTTATCTCTCATCTTGTACTTTTTTTTATTGCTTATTGCCTTTGTGTTTGCTAACAGTGATAAACAAACACGCAATAATAAACTGAGTAAAAGGTATGTTAGATATTTGGGATTTATCTTAGCAATAGAGTTTCTTAGACTACTATCAATATATGTTCTAGATATTAAAATAGCAAATTATCTTTTTCCATTTTATATTGCTGGTGAGTTCTTTTTAGTATTATCTTTTTTTCAGGTTGAACTAAAACAAAAAAGAAAGATGCAAACACTAATAGCCATAGTTACTGGTTGTCTGTTTATTGAAAGTATCGCTATGTGGTTTGTTTTTGATAATGCAACCATAGGTTATGGTAAAACAATTTCTCACTTAACTATAGTTTTAGCAGCTGCTTATATTCTAGTAAAAAATCTGAAGGAATTAGAAACAAATAATCCATTTTTAATTGTTTATGGAGCGTTGTTTCTTTATTATTCAGTATCCTTATTTTTGTTTTTATTAATGAGTCAGTTAACCAAATCAACTATACATATCTGGACGATAAACAATTTGTTGTCTTGTATTTTATATGGTAGTTCTATTTATACTTTTCACCTATTAAAGAAATCGTACTAAATATCAATTATGTTATTATTCTGATTGTCATGTTATCGATAATCATAGTATTTGCTTTCATAGCATACAGTGCTTTTGTACAAAAAATACTAAGGGAGAAATCTCAGCAGTATCAACTAGAATTAGCACACCAAAAAGAAGTGACACTTCAATACACAAGTGTTCAAGAAAGTGAACGTAAACGGATTGCTGAACTATTACACGATGATATTGGGAATAAATTAAACATACTCTCTCTTTGGATTAATAATGAAGACTCTTTAAATAATAAACGATCTAGAGAAGTAATTAAACAACAAATTCCAGCATTAATTGAAGCTACAAGAACAATCTCTCATTCATTGTATCCAGTAAATTTAGAAAAATTTGGATTAATACTTACTCTTGAAGCTTTGATCTCAAATGTTAATGAATCTCTCCATATTCAATTAATTGTAAATCATGATTATCAAAAAAGACCAATCTCTTTTGAGGTTCAAATCTATCGAATTATTCAAGAGTTTTTAAGTAATGTAATTAAACATGCAAAAGCAAGCAATATGTTAATTCATATTAGAGATACAGAAACTTCACTTGCTTTAATTTTATCTGATAATGGTGTAGGTTTTGACAACAGTATACTTAAAAAAGGAATGGGTCTAAAAAATATTGATAGTAGAATTAAATCTATTAACGCCTTCAGCAAATGGAAAAGTAAAAAAGGGAATGGTTCACGCTTAATTATAATACTTCCAATAAAATGAATAAAAAGATTAAAATAGCAATTATAGATGATGAAACATTACTGGTTGAAGGGTTTTCTATTATGTTTTCAAATGTTAAAAACATACAAGTTGGAATAACCGCAAACAATGGGTTAGATTTTCTTAATGCACTAGAAGAATCTCTTGAATCAGATTTTCCAGACATCGCTATAATAGATATTCAAATGAAACCTATGGATGGGTTTGAACTGGTTGAAATTTTGAAGGAAAAACACCCCTACTTAAAGATTATTATTTTGTCTTCTCATTATAAAAGTAATGTATTAGGACATATGATTAAGCTAGGCGTATCTGCATTCATTCCTAAAAATGCCAACAAAGAACTGCTAGTTACCGCTATTGAATCAGTGAATAATTCTGGGGTGTATTTTACAAAAACTGATCAAGAACTGCTTGCAAAATACCTGAGTAGCCGTTCTAAAAAATTAAGATTCACTTCTAATGAGTTACTGTCTAAAAGAGAAAATGAAATTTTAAAATTAATTTGTTTAGAAAATACAAATCAAGAAATTGGAGATAAATTATGCATAAGTAAAAGAACTGTTGAAAATCATAGACAAAAAATTCTTGAAAAAATTGGTGCAAAAAATACTGTAGGATTAGTAGTTTATGCAATTGCTAATGATATTCATTCTTTAACATAAGATACCTTTCAATATTTAAACGAAAAATATAGTTCCGTTTATTTCCGATGTTTTAACTATGATTGAAGAAAATCATATATAAATCAACTGCTGTTGATAAAATTCAATTTAGTATATTTAACTACTAATCATATCTTAAAAGTCATGAAAAAACTCACTAATATTTTACTATTTACCCTATTAATTTCTGTAGCTATGTCAGCTCAAAAAACCAAAGAAGCTGTGTTAAAAAAACTAGATTCTCAAACTGAAAAATATGGATCTATAGCAATGCAAATATGGGATTTAGCAGAAATGGGGTATTTAGAAGAGCAAAGTTCTTCTCTTTTACAAGAAACTATGTCAAAAGAAGGCTTTACCATAAAAAAAAGTGTAGCAGATATTCCTACGGCTTTTGTAGCTGAATATGGTTCAGGTTTGCCGATTATTGCCATTTTAGGAGAATTTGATGCCTTACCTGGCTTATCTCAACAAGCTATTCCAGAAAAAAAATCTGCCAATGGTAATGCTGGTCATGCTTGCGGTCATCATTTATTTGGAACAGCATCTGCTGCAGCAGCTATCTCAGTAAAACAATGGATGCAAAGTACCAAGCAAAAAGGAACTATTAGATTTTATGGCTGCCCCGCAGAAGAAGGTGGTGGTGCAAAAGTATATATGGCAAGAGAAGGGTTGTTTAATGATGTTGATATTGCATTACACTGGCACCCGGGTTCTCAAAATGCGGCTAGTGCCGCAGCAGCACTAGCAAATATTTCTGCAAAATTTAGATTTTATGGAATTTCTGCCCATGCAGCTGGTGCTCCAGAAAAGGGGCGCTCTGCTTTAGATGGTGTTGAGGCTATGAATGCGATGGTGAATATGATGCGAGAACATGTGCCGCAAGAAGCAAGAATTCATTACGTAATTACAGACGGTGGAAAAGCACCAAATGTAGTTCCAGATTTTGCAGAAGTTTACTATTATTCTAGACACAATAGTAGAGAAGTTGTTCGAAGTATTTTTGATAGAATTGTGAAAGCTGGTGAAGGTGCTGCTTTAGGTACGGGTACTACTATGGATTATGAATTAATTAATGGCGTTCATGAACTACTTCCAAATCTTAGTCTTCAAAAACTTGTTCATGATAATCTTTCTGTCATAGGGGGGGTTGCATATTCTGCAGAAGAAAAAGAATTTGCTGATAAAATAGCCCTTACTTTAGGTCAGACAAAAGCAGATTTAGATAGAGCAGTAAACATACAGCCATACAAAGAAACTGCACGTGCTTATGGCTCTACGGATGTTGGTGATGTTAGTTTTGTAGTACCTACTGTAGGTTTTGGAACTGCAACCTGGGTTCCTGGCACTTCGGCTCATAGTTGGCAAGCTGTTGCTGCTGGCGGTACCTCAATAGGAGAAAAAGGGATGATGGTTGCCGCTAAAACTCTTACTGCAACTGTAATAGATTTATTTAACAATCAACAATTAATTGTGAAAGCAAAAGCAGAATTTAACAATAGAAGAGGGGTGAACTTTATATATAAACCTCTTTTAGGCAATAGACCTCCCGCGCTTAATTACAGAAAATAGAAAAACTAGTAAGTATTAACCAATCCGTAACAATTTAAATGACCCTCATGTCCAACAAAGCTGGGTGTGACATATATACGAGTCTCCTATAAATTACCCTNCTAGTAAGTATTAACCAATCCGTAACAATTTAAATGACCCTCATGTCCAACAAAGCTGGGTGTGACATATATACGAGTCTCCTATAAATTACCCTCAGATGTTTGGTACTTATTCCTAGAAGATCCCTTAGGAATGCCTGATAAATGGGAAAAGTTAGACTTTAAAGAAGATAAATATATCAGTTCAAGTTATCAAGATTATACTAAATGGAAAAAACTAATCTTACCTGGCTCATTTGACAATGTTTTTGAAACAAATGATTTTGATGGAGTTATTTTATTTGAAAAATCTTTTTCATTAAAAGAAGTTAAAGGCGATTATACTCTTACTCTTGGACCTATTAGTGATATGGAATTTACTTACATAAATGGAGAAAAAATTGGTTCTAGTTTAGGGAAAAAAAGTTTAGCTAATAAATCATATAAAATACCTGAAAATCTTCTTAAGACTGGTCAGAATCGTATTGTTATTAAAGTTATAAACCAATACAACAAAGGAAAGGTTGGAGAAGTTTCATTAAATAGCCCTTTGGGAGGTAACATATCATTAAATGGAATATGGAATTATAAAGTTATTGCTGAGGTATACAATCAGTTTAATGAAAAGGAACAAACGTGGCCCTATTATTCTTTTTATTTATATGAAAATCCGTCTATAAATTTTTCAAAAAGGCCCCAAGTACAAAGCTATACCCAAAACTCAAAATCAGCACTTTTCAATGGGATGATACACCCCATAGTACCTTATAATATTAAAGGTAGTATCTGGTATCAGGGAGAAAATAATGTTTCAAGATTTAAAGAGTATGAAACTCTATTTCCAGCTATGATAAAAGATTGGCGTAAAAAATGGAATTCAGATTTTCCGTTTTATTTCGTTCAAATAGCGCCTTTTGAGAATTATAACGGGCTATCATCTTCATTACGAAATGTTCAAAGAAAAACATTAAAAGTTGAAAAAACTGGGATGGTAGTGACATTAGATATTGGTGAAATAGATGATATCCATCCATCAAACAAACATGATGTTGGGAATAGATTGGCTGGATTAGCACTATCTAATGATTATGGAAAATCTATTGTTGCTTCTGGGCCACTTTATAAAGATTTTGAATTATCTGATAATACACTAATAGTTTCATTTGATTTTATTGGTTCTGGTTTAACTTCTCATGATAAAGAACTTTCAGCATTTGAAATTGCGGGTGCTGATAAAAAATATGTTAAAGCAAAAGCAT
This sequence comes from Flavobacterium sp. SCGC AAA160-P02, assembly GCA_000383355.1. Taxonomy (GTDB): domain Bacteria; phylum Bacteroidota; class Bacteroidia; order Flavobacteriales; family Flavobacteriaceae; genus Polaribacter. The sequence goes on from KB911090.1 coordinate 14,740, forward strand.
ATATTGAGAATAACAAGGTTTACATATATTCTTCTAAAATCCAAAATCCAAAATACGCTAGGTATGCATGGAAAGATACTAGTGTTGCAAGTTTATTTAATAAAGAAGGGTTACCCGCCTCTACTTTTACCACAGAATAAGAAAGAATAATCTCACCACAATTATTGGTTTAATAATCTTAAAGTACGTTATCTATAATTTCTTGAACTACTTCTTGATTTAACAAGGTACTTGTATCACCTAAGCTATCGGATTCATTACAGGCAATTTTTCTTAAAATTCTTCGCATAATTTTACCCGAACGTGTTTTTGGTAAACCATTGGTAAATTGAATTTTATCAAGCTTAGCAATGGGCCCTATTCTATCTGTAATTAATTGGTTGATTTCTGTTCTTAAATTGTTATGATTTCTAGATTCTCCAGTGTCTTTTAATGTAATATAACCATACAAAGCGCTTCCTTTAATATCGTGTGGAAAGCCAACAATAGCAGACTCTGCAACTGCTGGATGTTCATTAATAGCATCCTCTATAGGTGCAGTCCCAAGGTTATGTCCAGAAACAATAATCACATCATCAACCCTACCTGTTATTCTATAATACCCAACTTCGTCTCTTAGTGCCCCATCTCCAGTAAAATACTTGTTATCAAATGCAGAGAAATAAGTTTCTTTATAGCGTTGATGATTTCCCCAAATAGTTCTTGCAATACTTGGCCAAGGAAATTTTATACACAAACGGCCTTCCACTTGATTTCCTTTTAACTCATTTCCATTCTCATCCATGATTGCTGGTTGAACTCCAATAAATGGCAAAGTTGCATAGGTTGGTTTGGTGGGAGTTACATATGGAATTGGAGAAATCATAATTCCACCGGTTTCTGTTTGCCACCAAGAGTCTATAATAGGACTCTTTCTTTTTCCTATGTTTTCATTATACCAATGCCAAGCTTCTTCGTTTATAGGCTCTCCAACAGAACCTAAAACTTTTAAGGAAGAAAGATCATAGTTTTCTATGAAATCAGTGCCTTGTTTTGCCAAAGCTCTAATGGCAGTAGGAGCTGTATAAAACTGACTAACTTTATGCTTTTGAACAATGTCCCAAAAACGACCATAATCTGGGTAGCTTGGTACACCTTCAAACATAACCGTAGTTGCGCCATTTGCTAGTGGTCCATAAACAATATAACTGTGTCCTGTAATCCAACCAATGTCTGCAGTACACCAGTACACATCATTTTCTGTGTATTGAAATGCATTTTTAAACGTATAGGCAGTATACACCATATATCCAGCTGTGGTATGAACCATTCCTTTAGGCATTCCTGTAGAACCCGAAGTATACAAAATAAATAAAGGGTCTTCTGCATCCATGATTTCTGGAGCACAATCATCAGAAGCTTTTTCTAATAATGGTGCTAACCATTTATCGCGCCCCATGTTCATATGTATATCTGTTTGTATTCTTTTAGCAACTAACACTGTTTCTACACAAGAACAACTTTCTAGTGCTTCATCTACAATTCCTTTTAAATCGATGGTTTTTGCACCTCTATAAGAACCATCTGAAGTGATGACCATTTTACAATCTGAATCATTAATTCTAGTAGCCAAAGCAGTTGATGAAAATCCGGCAAATACCACAGAATGTATGGCTCCTATTCTAGCACAGGCTAATACAGAAATGGCTAATTCTGGAATCATTGGCAAGTAAATACAGACTCTATCTCCTTTTTTAATTCCTTGTTCTTTTAAAACGTTTGCAAATTTATTAACTCTTATATGAAGCTCATTGTAGGATATATGTTGTGATCCCTCATCTGGATTGTTAGGCTCAAATAAAATGGCTGTTTTATCTCCACGAGTAGTTAAGTGTCTATCAATACAATTCTCGGTAATATTTAATTTCGCTCCTTTAAACCATGAAATTTCTGGTGTTGAAAAATCCCAATCTAAAACAGAATCCCACTTTTTTCTCCATAAAAAATGTTCTTCAGCTATTTCTTCCCAAAAACTCTCTGGTTCACGAATAGACTTTCTATACACTTGATAATATTCTTCGAGATGTTTTATATGATAGTTACTCATTGTGTTTTTTAATTTTTTATTTAGTAATTGATCAATGTTTTTTTATTACCATTCAATATTTTTATCAATAAACTGAATTAAACTCTTTGCCATTATTTCCTGATCTTGAATGGACGGATGAACAGATGATTCAATATAGGGCATAAAGTGGGTATAAACTCTATTATCATCTAAATTTGCTGTTGCCAGTTTTATATAATCTATCCATTTTGATCCTTTTTTTGCAGCGTCCATACTTCCTAAAGAACACACAATATTTGCCTCTGGATACTTTGTTCTGATGTTGGCCACAAATTGCTGATAAGCATTAATAATATATTCTTCTGAAGGAGCTTGATCTCCAAATCTTTTTTTAAACTCTTCATTCTCTGGCAAATTAACCAACCAAGAATCATTCTGCAGCAAATTAATGATAACAACATTGGGGGTATATGAAGAAAAATCCCATTTACTAGTGCTGTCTGTTGGAATTAATCTATCGTATATTTCTGGCATAATTAGAGGGTCCCAACTAACGGTAATTCCAATACCACTTTTACAGATACAATGATACTGAGCATTAAAATGTCTAGCAGTAAGAGATGAATAGCTTAAATAATTATTGGTGTAGGTACTGTCTGGAGAATCATTCCCTGAAAAATCTTCAATAGCATAGCCTGCTGTAATAGAATTCCCATAAAATTCTATCTTTCTTTTTTTAGAAGCTGGTTTTGATAAAATCCTTGAACTGTTAGTAAGCTTGAAGCCATAAAAACTTGTTTTTCCTCTATTCCACTCTGTTCTTCTAAATATCTCAATACTGTGTTTTCCTTCAGGTAAATTTGAAGCTAACTCGTAATATTGTTTGGTTGTATTGGGTCTCAAAATAAAAGTACTGTCATTATCTAGGATAATGTTATAATAGTTATCTCCTGATGCGTCTTTTAACAATGCTTGAATAGATTCTCCTTCAAAATATATCTTTATTGAACTTCCTGACCAATAGATTTCTGCTGCTTCTTCTTGAGAGAAATCTATTCTCCCAGAAAATTCTATTTCAGAATTTGAAAAAGGTATCACTAATTCATTGTTGTCTTTACAAGCCATGAAAACCATAATAATAAATAGCAGTTGATGAATTTTTCTCATGTCTATTATTATCTAAAATTTCATACTAATTAATGTGTTGCATTTCCAGCACCACTTGGAATCCTAATATTGGCAACTATCTCTTGTACTTCTTTTGGTGGTTCTGGGGTAAATTTAGAAATGATAATAGATACCGTAAAATTAATAATCATTGCTACAGTTCCAAAACCCTCAGGTGATATTCCAAACCACCAATCTTCTTTTGTGCCTCCACCAAACCAATCAAATTTAAATTTCAACATATAAAATAGCATCACCACAATACCAACTACCATTCCTGAGATGGCTCCTTCTTTGTTCATTTTTTTAGTAAAAATTCCTAAAATAATTGCTGGAAAAAAAGAGGCTGCCGCCAAACCAAATGCCAAAGCAACTGTAGCGGCCACAAAATCTGGCGGGTTGATACCAAAATACCCTGCAACACAAACAGCAACAACTGCAGATAAGCGAGCGGCTACTAATTCGCCTTTTTCTGAAATATCTGGTTTAATCATTTTCTTAATTAAATCATGAGATACTGATGCAGAAATAACCAATAATAAACCTGCTGCTGTAGACAATGCAGCAGCTAATGCTCCTGCTGCCACTAATGCAATAACCCAATTTGGTAATCCTGCAATTTCAGGATTGGCCAATACCATAATGTCTTTATCTACTATTAATTCATTTTTAGAAGTGTCTGCGAGGTACTGTATTTTACCATCATTATTTTTATCATTAAAAGACAATAAGCCCGTTTCTTCCCAGGTAGTAAACCAATCTGGCATATTCTTATATTCTTGGTTGTTTACTGTTTCTATCATATTAGTTCTCGAAAAAACAGCAATTGCTGGTGCCGTTGTATATAAAATCATGATAAATAATAATGCCCAACCGGCAGATTTACGTGCATCAGAAACTTTTTTTACCGTAAAAAAACGAACGATTACATGAGGTAAACCAGCAGTTCCTACCATTAAGGCTGCTGTAATAAAAAATACATCTAATTTTGATTTACTTCCTGAAGTATATTCAGCAAAGCCCAAATCTCTATGTAAGCCGTCTAACTTATCTAATAAATAAACCCCATTTGCATCTTGTCCGCCAAATCCTATTTGTGGAATTGGATTCCCTGTCATTTGAACAGAAATAAAAATTGCAGGAACCATAAATGCAAAAATTAGCACACAATATTGAGCAACTTGCGTATAAGTGATTCCTTTCATACCTCCCAAAACCGCATAAAATAAAACGATAATCATCCCTATAACAACACCTGTGTTTATATCTACTTCTAAAAATCTAGAAAACACCAAACCTACACCACGCATTTGTCCTGCTACATAGGTAAAAGATACAATGAGCGCACAAAATACTGCAACAGTTCTGGCAACATTAGAATAATAACGATCTCCAATAAAGTCTGGCACTGTAAATTTTCCAAATTTTCGAAGATAAGGTGCTAATAAAAGTGCTAATAAAACGTATCCTCCTGTCCAGCCCATCAAATAAACAGACCCGTCATACCCATTAAATGAAATAATTCCAGCCATTGATATAAATGATGCAGCAGACATCCAGTCTGCGGCTGTTGCCAATCCGTTTGCAAGTGGTGAAACTCCTCCTCCAGCAACATAAAATTCTTTAGTAGAACCTGCTCTAGACCAAATTGCGATACCAATATATAAGGTGAATGTGATTCCGACTAAAATCCATGTCCAAGTTTGTAAATCCATAATTAGCTATCTAGATTGTATTTTTTATCTAATTTATTCATCAATCTAATGTAAACAAAAATTAAAATAGTAAATACATAAATTGACCCTTGTTGAGCAAACCAAAACCCAAGTTTAAAACCACCCATTCTAATGGCATTTAATTCATCAACTAAGATAATTCCAAAGCCGTAAGAAACAACAAACCATATGGTTAATAAAATTGCTAAGTATTTTAAGTTTGTTTTCCAATAGCTATTTTGATCGCTTATTTTCATTTATTGTTTATTTAGTTTGTTTTTTGTTGTGAATTATCTTTTTTTTAGCATCAATTTTTTTAAATATTTCTTTAATCAGCTCAACACCAATACTTTTACATTCTTGAATGCTTAAAGACAATTTATCTATATTTCTAACAACTACTGGTATTGAAATATACATAAATTGATGATTGTCTTTAGGTGTCATAATGATGACAATACCATCTACACAGCCATCTTTTAATCTATCTACACATGTTATCTCCCCATCTTTATAAGAAGAATACTGTTCTATTAGAACTTTAGAACCTTTATTATAAGCAAATTCCTGTATGTAATGTAACATATTACAATATACAAGATTATTAATTTCTGGAACAATTACAGCTATTGTATTTGTTTTTCTCGATTGTAAACTTAAGGCAGCGTTATTAGGTATGTAATCATATGCTATGGCTAAATCTTTAATTTTATTTTTTGTTATTAAACTTACATCACGTCTGTTTTTTAATGCTTTAGAGGCTGTAGAAACAGAAACTCCTGCCATAAATGCTAAATCTTTTAATCTTATGCTAGTTCTCATTTATAAATTAAATTTTATAAGATGATTGCTCTAATTTTACTCCAAGTTTTCATCAATAAAACTCCTGAAATAATTGCAATAATTGTGAGTGGCAGGGCATAGTTATAATCACCATAAATCCAATATCCGGTGGCAAACATGCAGCTATAAATTAACACACATCCTAATAACATTGCTAAAATTCCAAATGGCACACTCCATCCTTTATCATTATTTTCCAATAATATTCCCTCTTTTTTTCCTTCATTAATTATTTTAATCCATCCGGGACCTCCTGGCTGAATTTTTTTATAAAAATTTTGCAATACTTCTTTGCTCTCTGGTTGTGTTAAATAAGTGGCGGTTATCCAAATAAATGTTGTTGTTAAAACTACGAATGGGTATTCATAATAATTTTTAAAAACTCCAGTTTCTGTAGCAAAAAAATAATCCCCTATTGATGTTAATTTTAATACAATTGAGATAATCCCTGAGACAAACATTGCTGTAATTTCACTCCATGAATTTATGCGCCACCAAAACCACCGTAGTATAAAGATTAGACCGGTTCCTGCACCAAAAACCAATAACAGTTCAAATAATTGTAACGCATTTTGAAGAAGTAATGCTAATGCTGCACTTAAAACCATTAAAAATACAGTAGATATTCGTCCAACAAAAACAAGTTTTTTTTCAGAAGCATTAGGGTTGATTTGTTGCTTGTAAAAATCATACACCATGTATGATGAACCCCAATTAAGTTGCGTTGAAATAGTACTCATGTAAGCAGCTATTAATGATGTTAACACCAATCCAAGCAATCCGCTTGGCAACATTGTAAGCATCGCTGAGTAAGCTAAATCATGCCCTAATTTATCATCTGCAACATTTGGGAAGGCTTGTTGAATACTCGCTAAATCTGGAAATATAACTAAAGATGCTAAGGCAACTATAATCCATGGCCAAGGCCTCAATGCATAGTGCATAATATTAAAGAAAAAAGTAGCACCTATTGCATGATTTTCATCTTTAGCTGCTAACATTCTTTGTGCAATATATCCACCTCCACCTGGTTCTGCTCCAGGATACCAAGAACTCCACCACTGAACAGATAAGGGAATAATTAATAAGGTTATGATAGCTTCTTTATCACTAAAATCTGGGAGTATTGAGAGCTTATCAGCTACTTGTTCATTTGCTAATAGAGCTTCTATGCCACCTACCTCTGGAATATTTACTAAATAAAAAGCTGCTCCAATAGCGCCCCCCATAGCAACAAAAAATAATACAAAGTCAGTATATACTACACCTTTAAAGCCACCTAATGCGCTAAATATAACTGTGATTAATCCAGCGCTAATTACTGTTTGCCAAGGCTCTAAACCTAACATAATCCCTCCAATTTTAATGGCAGCTAATGTTACGGCAGACATGGTAATAACATTAAAAATAACACCTAAATATACTGCTCTAAATTTTCTTAAAAATCTTGCTGGCGCACCTCCATATCTAAGTTCATAAAATTCAATATCTGTATTAACATTTGACTTTCTCCATAGTTTAGCATATACAAAAACGGTAAGTAATCCTGTTATTAAAAAGGCCCACCATACCCAATTACCTGAAACACCATTTGTTCTAACAATATCTGTAACTAAATTAGGTGTATCTGTAGAAAATGTTGTTGCCACCATAGACACACCTAGTAACCACCAGGGCATGGTTCTTCCTGAAAGAAAAAATTCTGAAGAACTTTTCCCTGATTTTTTTGAAACATAAATACCTATAGAAAGTGTGATGGTGAAAAATAAAAGAATAATGACAAAGTCTAATGTACTTAAAGCTACCATCTATTAAAATAATTTTAATTATTCTTCAAACTAAAGGAGTCGTTTCAGTTACTAATATTGAATTATTTGCTGGTTTTATAATAGAAATTTATAATTGAGAAAAATTCTTAATTTTATACAATCATGAACTCTATTAAAATGAAAATAAAAGAAGAGTGATATAATCACTCTTCTTGAATTCAAAATTAAAACTTTATAAACTGAAAAACTCGTTTCATTTATAAAGTAACAGATTATGAGTCTAAAAAAGAAAATATTTCGACAAATGACATCTTAAAGATGATTAAAACTGCAAAAAATTAGTCTATAGTTGTTTATATAGAACATTACTCTAGAAAAAACACTCATACCTTTCTTAGTATTAATTTTTTTGAGCTACTATTTTAATTAGATTGTTCTTTTTAAAGTTTTCTATTAAATAATCTGCGTATCTCAAAAATCCTAAATCGGTAAGGTGTACACCATCTACAGTCCCATCATTATCTAATAAAAGCTCTTGATTGTCTTTGATATAAAAAATATTTTGAAATCCATTTTTTAAAATTTTATCATATTCATTTTTAAGTGCCAAATTTTCTTGTATCAATTCAGTTTCTATTGTCTTATCTAGAAAGGCTGTCTTATACATCATATTTTCAACAAAAACAATAGGTGTTGATGGTTGTTTTTTTCTGATAATTTTTACTAAAGGTAAGACACGCTCTTTCACTTGTTTTATATTCATGTTTTGCAAACATTCAATCACATAAACACTAGCTTTAATTTCAGAAATTAATTCAATTATTGGTGTTTCCATTCTACCATTCCCACTAAACCCAAAATTAATACAATCTACATCTAGTTTTCTAGATATAATATTTGTGTGTGCCATCCCTGGTCTGGAAGCACAACCACCTTGAGTAATACTTGTACCATAAAAAACAATGGGCTTTAATGGGTTGGGCGTCGCTTTTTTAATGGAGGCATTATTATCAATTCCTATTTCTAGTTTTGTAACTCCATCGTACAAGGGTAAAAATAATTTATACTCTCTAAATTCAGGAGTCATGTTTTTTATTAGTTCATATTCATTTATACTATCTGATGGTATGGATTTATTTTGAGATGTCTTAAGACCCACAAGAGCTCCAGCTGTAGTTACATATCTCCATTTGTTATTATACTTTGTATATAAATCTATTCCTTTAATACCTGTAGATGCCATATGAGGCATATCAAAATCATTTAAAACAGTCCATTTTAAACCAATACTTGTGGAATTCGAATGAAATCTTACAGTTATTCCAGCAGATGCTTTTGACAAGTCCCAAACAGGCTCTCTTACTTTTTCTTTATACGAAATAGGCAACCTATCGTAAGGACTCTCCTTTAAAGAGTCAGCAATGGCCGTGCCTTCAATTAAAAAATGTTTTCTACCATAGTAGCTGATATTGTTATCTTTAGTGATTTCTTTTTCTTGAGAAAAACCTGTTAGAGAAAGTCCACTTATTATAATTAATAAAATATACTTCATTGTAGTTATAAATTTATTAATAAAAAGGGAGATTTTATAAAAAATCTCCCTTTTTAAATTTTAATTTAAATATACCTATCTAGCAAACCATAATTTGGTAGCCATTTTATCAGGACCTTGAGTAGACACCGCTGACTGAGCATTAGCAGAATTTGATGTATACACACTTGTTCCATATTGTAATCTTTGAGGATAAACACCATTAAGATCTCCAGCAAAGCTTATGATATCATTATTAGTTGATTCAATAAACGCTGCACTTGGATAACCAGTATCTCTAACAATTGCCCAAGATTCATACCCGTTTGTATAATTAGCTACCCATCTTTGTGTTGCTATCTTTTCTAGCTGTTCTTCCACGGTTCCACTTAGTGATCCCATGTCAGATGCTAAAAAATCAGATGACGTAGATGTTTGCCATAGAGCCATCGCTTTATCTAAACCTATTTGATAATATGAGTTAGCATCTCCAGAGACAAGGCCCTTAAGAATTGCTTCTGCTATCATAAAATGTGAGTCGGCAGTTGTCATAACAATTGTAGGAAATATTAGACTAGCTTCATTTGTTTTCTGAGTAACTATCTCTGAAGGTTCAGAGAATAAATCAGGATGCATATAGCTTTTAATTTTCCCACTTAGTCGGGAAGGTAACCCAACGTAGTTAGTAAATTCTGGCATTGTTATAGTTATATCTGTAGCTGTTTCTGTCCAAGTATAATCTGTACCCAAAACAAGACCAGCTCCGTTTAACGTACTCTGTAAAAAGGCTACGTGATCATCAATTAGAGCAACATTTTCACCAGTTGTTGGCTTTAAAATTGTCATTGTTCCACCAACACTAGGCTTCGTAATTTTACTTAATCTTGGGTCATTGTTATTTTGTAAGATATTGACCATAGCTTCAGTCGCTCTCCATTGACTGCCAGCGAAATTATGCCATATATCACCATATGACGCAGAACCTCCCCAAATATTTGACTCTTCTATATATGCTGCAAATAATGCATCCGTTTCAGCAAGTACTCCTGAAGCAATAGCTTCAGAGGCTGCGTTTGCAGAAAAATCTTCTCCTGGAGCCCCACTAGCTCTTAATGCAATTCGCAATTTTAAACTATTTGCAAGTTTTTTCCAGTTTTGCATATTCCCGCCAAATATTACATCATTTTCACCTAATTGATCAACACCTTCTCCGGTTGTTGTATTTGAACCAATGATAGTGATAGCCTGATCTAACTCAGCAATAATTCCTTTGTAGATATCTATTTGAGCATCATACTTTGGTAATTTAATGGCAGGATCAGATGCCTCAGAGTAAGGAATCATTCCATGAGTCTCAGTGAATTGTGCATAATATAATCCTTTCATGACAAGTCCTAAAGCATAATATTGATCATTTTCTAAAGGTCCATCTTCACCAACAAGATTCATGTAGGCTGTTAAGGTACTATTATAAGCTGCATACCAGTCCCAGGCACCTAGATCTGTATAAAAACTGTTATATACCCATCCTAAATCACCACTCCAGTCGGAACCAGCCCAACCGTTTGAAATTTGAGCTGAAAACCCATCAGGATGTATTAAGTCTCCAAACCACAATGGAATCATTGTCGGTCTGTAAAATTGCTGTTGTAATGTAGTTACAAAAAACTTAGCACTAACATCAGAAGTAGAAAGAGCATCTGGTTGTTGATTAATGTCATTAAAGTCATCTGTACATGACACAGATATTGCCAGCACAAGACTTACTATTATTAAAATTTTATTTTTCATTGTTACGTATTTTTATGTTAAAAAGTTAAATTTAAATTTAATCCTATACTTCTTAAAGTAGGCATAGCATTATGAGACAACCCTTGAACTCCTATAGAAGTTCCAAGCATAGATTCTGGATCAATATCTTCAGCCTTATTCATAAGGAAAAATAGATTTCTACCAACAACTTGAACTGTTGCACTTTGTATTCCTACTTTATTAGATTTCACAGGAATACTGTACCCTAATGATAATTCTCTTAATCTAATATTATCCTGGTCATAAATATAATTCTCAGAAATATTAGACATAGCCGTCCAGTATTGTTGACCTGTAATACTTTCAGTATTGGCACCACCTGTACCTGTATTTGTACCACTAACTGTAATCCCTGTATCACGGTATTGTAAACTTCTTTCAGACACCCCGTTACGATCTAAATCAGCAGATGTTTGTGAGTATATTTTACCACCTATTCTTGCGTCTATTAGAAAGTTTAATGATAAGTTTTTGTACTTAATTGAATTTGACCATGCACCTTTCCAATCTGGTTGAGCGTTTCCTAGAAATACATCTGGAGCAGCTGAACCAATTGGTACACCATCGGCATCTACTTCACCAGTCCAAACTCTACCGTATATATCTCCAATACTTCCACCTTCTGTCGCGGTAATAGCAACATTACCATCGGTTGAAGTATTGTATCGAAAACTTTCAACACCATCTACTAATTCTTCTATTTTATTTTCATTTTTAGAGTAGAAAAAAGATGTATTCCAAGAAAAATCATTGCTTTCTAATAAAGTAGCCCCAAGTGCAATCTCCAGGCCTTTATTGGTTACTTTACCAATGTTTTCTCTATTGAATAAATATCCTGTAGCCGCTGGTACTGGAACATCAAAAATTAAATCTTCAGTTGACATATTATAAACAGATACGTCTAATGTAAGTTTATTACTGAACATGCCTAATTCTAAACCAAACTCTGATGAAGTTACAGTTTCAGGTTTCAAATCAGAATTTAATCTAACTGTAGGAGACAACAATGTGGTAAGACCAAGATATCCTTGCCCAGGAACACTAAAAGTTTGATTAAGCTGGTAAGGATCTGTATCATTTCCTACTTGTGCAACACTTCCCCTAACCTTAATTAAATTAAATAGTTCTCTGTCTGGATCAATAAATTTATTAAGAATAGCAGATAAACTTGCTGAGTTATACATGTAAGATCTATTTTCTTCACTTAAAGTAGAAGACCAGTCATTACGGGCAGAAACATCTAAATATAAAAAGTTGTCATAAGCTACATTAAGGGAACCGTATAATGAGTTCACCTTTTTAATAGCTAATGGAGACTCTTCTGGCGCATTAACAACATTTAAATTTGATATGAAAAATGCAGTCGGTATTTTAAAGTCTGTACCTCTCACTAACATTCCTTCAGAAGTTCTCTTAGATAAATTACCCCCTACATTGGCTACTATATTAAGTTTGTCTGTAAAATCATGTTTTGCAGTTACCAAGAATTCAGAGTTTAATTCATTAAATGTACTTTCTCCTATTTCCATAGATCCTCTGCTAATAAAGTGATGTCCTGGCTTATATATTTTAATATCTCTTATATTGGTAACATCAGCACCAACTCTAACAAAAGCGCTTAGCCAATCTGTAAATTCGTAGTTTATCTTAGCAAAACCTAAAAATCTACTTCTACGAACACTCGTCTCGTCATTATATACTTGCCAAAATGGATTCCCAGTATTTCCATCAGCATATCGAATTACATTAAAGTCTTCTGGAGCTCCTGGATTAGCCATTTGGTAATCACGTAAATCGTCAACAGCAACATTTCTTGGCATATTATAAACATAAGCTAAAAGTCCTTGAGCTCCTGTTGTTGAAGCTCTATTATTAACATTCTGAGTAAAATAAGTAGCTTTGGTATCAACAGTTAGTTTGTCTGATAAATTTGTAACTGCTCTTAAATTAAAGTTATGACTAGCTAGATCTGAATTCTCCACAATTGAATTAGAAGAATTGTTAGTGTAAGAAAAACGAACTGAAGAATTTTCAGATCCTTTATCGATAGAAAGTGATGTTATTTTTCTTGTAGCTTGTCTAAAAAAGTCTTTAACATTATTAGATTGAGCACTATATGCCTTATTTGTTCCATTATAATAGGCTTGTTGAGATCCATCTAATGGAGCTCCCCAAGAAAGTTCTCCCCAGTCATTTAAACGGTCTGTGTAGGCAGCTCCGAAAGAACCTTGACCATACTTGTTTTGATATTCAGGTAATAACATTGGATTATCAATATATAAATTTGATCTTATACTAACACCCAAATTATTTGAACGTGACCCTTTTTTGGTTGTAATTAAAATTACACCATTCCCAGCTCTAGACCCATAAAGTGCTGCTGCACTTGGCCCTTTTAATACAGAAATAGATTCTACGTCATCAGGATTGATATCAGAAATACCACCACCTGAAATGCTTGGCTCATAACTTGGACTTCCTCCACTATCAGAACTTCCAGAATTAATCTGTGAACCATCTGAGTTAATTGGTAAAGACGCATTAATAGGCATCCCATCAACTACGATAAGCGCTTGCGAATTACCTCCCAAAGAATTGTTTCCTCGTATTGTTATTCTCGAAGCAGATCCTAAAGATCCAGATTGTGAAATTTGCAGTCCAGCTACTTTACCTGCAAGTGAACTTGCAAGGTTATTATCTTTAATAGTATTTACATTTTCACCAGATACTTGCGTTACTGCATAACCAAGAGATTTTTTCTCTCTTGAAATACCTAGAGCTGTAATAACTACCTCATCTAAAGCTTCAGCACTTTGTTCTAAAGTAACATTGATTGTAGATTCTCCGTTTAAAGTTATCTCTTTGGTTTTGTAACCAAGATAAGAAAATTGTAACGTGGCATTTTTGTTAGATATTTCAATGGTAAATTTCCCATTGAAATCTGACGTAGTTCCATTTGAAGTGCCTTTTTCTAAAACAGTTACACTTGGCAACCCCATTCCATCAGTTGAGTCTGAAATAGTACCTGTAACTGTTGTTTGCGCAAAACTATTGAATGCACTAAAAACAAATATTATAAGCACCAAATTCATAATTTTTTGTATCATAATTAAAATTAATATGTTAATAATATCTAAATTGAATGAAAAAAACACAAACTCATAAATAATTTCGACTAATAACTGATAAAGTAAGGAGTTTGTTAAAATTTTTAACATTTCGAAAGTTATTATAGTTTAAATTATCAATATAGCACTGATATCAATAAGCTATAAATTAACTTTCTCATATTAAATTAACATCCATTAAACTCAAATTTTAGATAGAGAATTTAAAAGAAAAAATGAATTATTTGACTTTAAAATTGATGTGAAAAATTTGTGGTAGATTGTTTCAATCCCTGTCAAATATTTTTAAAAATTATTTAATATTATTGAAAAGAGTATTAAGTAATTCTTGATTTTGATCTAAACTATACTCCCAAAACATAGCTCCACCAAGTCTGTTTTTTTTAATATATGACACTTTTTGTTCAATTTCTTTTGGTGTTTCCCATGATACAAAAATACTATCTGAGGCGCTCCATAAATATGAAGCTTTAGCTGAACTATCGTAAGATTTTATATAATCACCTGATGATATTTTCTGTAAAATATCCCAATAAGGAACAATAATACCAGTAGTCATAGAGGTTTGATAAAGGCCTTCATTTTCTGTTTTAACTTTCTCCCAATATCTGCCATAAAATGGGATCCCCATAATTAACTTATTTGAGGGAACACCAGCGTTGATATGTCGAATAATTGCTTCATGACCACTATTCCCTTTAAATTTTTCTTTATTTGATGGGTATAAGTTAGCATGATGACCCGTTTGATAATACCAACCATGGTAAAAATCATAACACATCACATTAATAAAATCTAAATATTTATGAGCATTTTTAAGATCTGTGTTATCAATATAGGCTTGATCTGCTCCTGTGGCTATTGTAAGTAAATAATGTTTCTTATCTATTGCCCCCTGTTTCTCTAATTCATTTCTAACTTCCTCTAAAAGAAGATTGAAATTTTCTTTATCTGAAGGTCTAAAATCATTGTCTTCTCCTCTTTGTCCAGGAAATTCCCAATCTAAATCTACCCCATCAAAGCCATGTTTTTTCATGAGTTTAACACTGCTTTTTGCAAATTTTATTCTGCTTTCTTTATATGCAGAAGTATGTGAAAAATTATTAGACCATACCCAGCCTCCAATTGAATAAAGTATTTTTAATGTTGGATTAATTTTTTTGAGTGCTATTAATTTTGAAATTTTTATTGAGTCTGTTTTTAACTCAAACTTTGGTTCTCCTTCTATAATATTTGCAAATGCATAATTAATATGTGTTAATTTATTGGCATCAACTAATGAGGGGTCAAAATCCTCATAACCTGCAACGTACCCAATTATTTTTAAGTCTAAATTAGAGTTATTTTGAATTTTACTTTCTTTCAAACAGCTAAAAAAAAGCATACTAAAGCAGATAGAAATAATTAATTTTATTGATAGTTTACTGTTTTTGACAATCATAACTTCTAATTTAAAGACTATTTTCTTTGGTGAATTTAATCACTTCACTTAAGTGTCCAAAGGCTATGGCTACTACTGTATCTGCTGCGCCATAATATATTGCTAATTTATCTTGTTCTATGTCATGAAGAGCTGCACAAGGAAATACCACATTAGGAACATCACCTACCATTTCGTATTGTTCTGCAGGCCCCAACAAATAAGGTTGCGTTCGATATTTTACAATATCTGGTTTGTGTTCGTCTAGAAGAGCAGTTCCCATGGCGTATCTAAATCCGTTGCAAGTATTTATGACTCCATGATAAATCATTAACCAACCTTCGTTTGTTAATATAGGTATGGGCCCTGCACCAATTTTTGTACATTGCCAAGCGCTATCTTCAAAAGGAGTTGCTTTCATAACACATCTGTGTTCTCCCCAATACTTCATATCTGGGCTGTAACTAATATAAATATCTCCAAAAGGAGTATGTCCATTATCACTAGGACGACTTAACATGGCATATTTCCCATTTATTTTTTTTGGAAATAAAACTCCATTTCTATTAAAGGGAAGAAAAGCATTTTCACATTGGAAAAAATCTTTAAAATCAAATGTATATCCTATTCCTATTGTAGGTCCATGGTAGCCATTGCACCAAGTAATCCAATACCTGTCTTCAATAAATACAACCCTTGGATCATATTTGTAGTCAGAATCTATCATTTTGGTGTTTCCTGCTTTCATTTTTATGGGATGATGATTAATTTTCCAATTAATACCATCTTCACTAAATCCAGCAAAAATATTCATTTGAACTGCTTTATTATCACATCTAAAAACACCAGCAAATCCATTTTTGAATGACACTACAGCACTATTAAAAATACTATTAGATGAAGGTATATCGTATCTATTAATAATAGGATTGGATGAATAACGCCATAAAACATCATTACATGTGTCAGGTTTATTTTGCCAAGGTATACTTGAACTATCTTTTAGTAAACTCATATTTTTAATTCGTGATTTTTCTGACTTTATCGAACCAAGTAAATTTAAGGATTATTGAAGTTATTACAAACACAATTAAAGATATTAATGCTTTTGGGTAATCTCTAATAACAAAATAAATTGGCATCACTATCATACTTGATTGCCAAACAATACCAATTGCACAATTTAACATATCTTTCCAAAAGTCAGTATTTTTTTCAATGGCATTATCTTCTGCTTTTAAAGTATCATATACTGGGTTCCACCAACCCCAAGGATGCACATTCTTATAAAATGATTTAAGTACCGTGATTTCTGTTGGCTTGCTTAAAAAAGTACCTAATAAGGATCCTAACAATGAGAATCCAAATATGATTGGAAATAAATAAATAGCATGAATGTGAGCTAATTCATAAAGTAAGGTTCCTTCGGAAAAATTATCTTTATTCTGATCTAATATAAATTGTAAACTAGCAGAAATCAATCCTGCCATCATTCCCCAAAAATAGCCCCAGCCATTAAAACGCCACCATATCCATTTTAAGAGGTTTGCAGCGACATACCCTCCAAAGAGTGCTGATGTTATCCAAAGTGTTAAAGAATTAATAGAATTGGCGAAAAAACCCATTGAAACACCTAAACCAACAATAAAAAATGATGCCAAATGACTAGCTTTAATATAATGTTTATCGGTAGCGTTGGGTGAAATATATTTTTTATAAAGATCATTTACTAAATACGCAGGTCCTGCATTTACAAATGCTGAAAAGGTAGACATAAAAGCAGCTAACAATCCTGCTAATAATAATCCCTTAATCCCAACAGGCACATGAAAGTTAATCACTTTGGGTAATAATACTTCAAGATCATGCCCGTTTAAACCAGGGTCTGCATTTAATATTGGCGCCAAGATTACCAGGGCTATTACCACCACACCACCAATTAATAAATACCTAGGAATAAATAATATCAAATTTGTAAATCCCGCCATATATGCTGCCTCTTTTACATTTTTTGTAGATAAAATACGTTGCATATCAAAACTTGGAGTTGGCCCAGCTATACTTGCAAAAAAACCTTTAAACAAAGACATCCCTACAAAAGCACCAAACATTTTAAAACCCTCTTTGTCTATTAAATCATTAAAAGCGTTGTAGTTCTCGTTCCAATGTGTAGTTAGTTCCCATTCAAAGAAAATATTTTTCCATTCTTCTGTAATTACTGAAGAAATTTCAAGATCACTGAAAGCATAAAAGCTATATGCAGCAACAAGAACACCTGCAATAACCATGATAATATATTGGATTACTTCTGTAGCAACCACAGAATACATACCACCCTTAATTGTATAAAATGTTGTTAAAGTAATAATAATAAGCGCATAGGATTGAGCTGATGTTAATACTTCTGATCCCCCTAATAATAGGGTCAAGTCCCATGGAAGTATTATTGTCATAAACTTTCCAACACCCTCAAAAAAGTAAGCTATAAAACCTATAGCGGCAACAATAGCAAATACAGCCACTATGATATGAGAGGCTCTTCCTGCTTTGTTATCACCAAAGCGTGTTAGTATCCATTCTGATCCTGTCATAATATTAGATCTTCGAATCCAAACGGCTAGAAACATCATAATAAATATTTGGTTCCAAATAGGCCACAACCACATAAACATAAAGCTTTTTAAACCATATAAGAAAAGAATACCTACCATCCAGGCTGTCCCTGAAACATCAAACATTCCAGAGCCATTACTTAAGCCTAAGTAATACCAATTAATAGTTTTTCCTCCTAAAAAATAGGAATCCAATCCTTTAGATGCCTTTTTAGAAACTCTCATTCCTACAAAGAGTGTTATCAAAACATAAATGACAATTATTAATATATCTATAGTGTTCATATGATTAAAATCTTATTAAATACCCCAGCTTTTATTTGGGATTTCTCCCATAACAAAATGAAGTATTCCTTCGTTCATCAATTCGTTATGGGTGATGAATGTTCTGTTTAATTCTTCACCATTTAAGGTTACTGATTGTATATAAATATTTTTAGTTGAAGCATTTTTAACGCTTACTGAAGAAAGCCCTAATTTGACTTCCAATTTTGCTTCATTTAAATCATTAAAATAAAGCTGTGCTGAAGTTTTAATTCCAGTAACATGATTTTCATTAATGTATTTTTCGTCTGATACTAGATCAAATTCTTTAATAGATTTTGAGAACTTCGCTACAAAAAAAACTTTCTGATTTTTAGCCCATCCTTTGCTATATCTAAATCCAGATATAGTAAACTTATCTACTATTTTTAGTTGTGAAAGTTCTGTATTATCCCAATAGCAAAACATCAAAAAAAATATATTATATTTATATTAGCTTTTTTAATATTCATTATTTATTCTTATTTATTCTAGTAAAAATTGAAAAAAATAACTGTTTAACGAATAAAATTAGACGGATGACTACTGAGTTCAGCTAAACGTTAAAAAACTTAAATATGAAAACAAAAAAAATATTCAAACTTAGTCGAAGACATCATATTCTTTTTTGGTTTTTTTACTTTTTACTAAACACACTTCGTTGGGGAAATTATTTTGATGATTACTTGTATTCACTTAAAACGAATGTTATTGGTTTTCCAGTACACATGATTTTGGTTTACTTAAATATTTTTATTTTAATGCCTAGGCTTGTTTTCAAAAGAAAATATTTTTCATATATCATTGCTCTTATTGCTTCTCTTTTGTTGATGGTTTTTATTAAATTTAATCTTACCTATTATCTAGTAAGTGAAAATATATGGCCAGAAGGACCAGCAGTTATAAATGATTTCACCTTTAGTTATGCAATTGATATGATGATAGGAGAATTGTATGTAACTACCTTTGTAACTGCTATAAAAATTACGATGGATTGGCTGGAAGAACAGAAAAGGACGGCAGCATTAGAAAAAATGCAATCTGATACAGAACTCAAGTTTTTGAGGACTCAAATTTCACCTCATTTCTTTTTTAACACCCTTAATAATATTTATTCCTTAGCTATAGAAAAGTCAGAAAAAACACCAAAAATTATACTTAAACTTTCAGAATTAATGCGTTATCTATTGTACGAAACAAGAACAAAAAGACAGCGTTTAGAAAAAGAGATCATCTGTATTCAAAATTATCTTGAATTAGAGTCAATAAGATATGGTAAACTGCTAGATATAGACATGAAAATAAGTGGAGATATAATGAATAAGAAAATTGCGCCTATATTATTGCTTTCTTTTGTTGAAAATGCTTTTAAACATGGTGCAAATAAAAATATAGGAAATATAAAAATTGATATAGATTTTAAAATAATAGAAAATTTTCTTTATTTTACTATTTCAAACCCGGTCCCCAAAGCAATTAAAAACAAACAAATTATAAAACATCCTGGGGGCATTGGGCTGAAAAATGTTAAAAAAAGACTAGCTCTAGGATACAACCCTGATGAATACGAATTAAATATTGAAAGCAAAGACAAGGTATTTATTGTTAATCTCAAAATAAAAGTATAATGAAAATAAGCTGTTTAATAATTGATGACGAACCCTTGGCTATTAATGTTATAAAAAAACACATAGAAGAAGTTGAAAATATAAATATTATTGAAAGTTTTAACAGTGCAATTAATGCATTAAACTTCTTAAAAAGTAATACTGTAGATTTAATCTTTTTAGATATAAATATGCCTTTGCTAGATGGCTTAGATTTTATTAAAAGTTTAGATAAAAAGCCATTAATAATAATTACTTCAGCTTATGACGAATATGCAATAAAAACCTATGAATTAGAGGTCCTAGATTATTTAATGAAACCAATATCATTTCCTAGGTTTTTAAAAGCTATCAATAGAGCTTTTAAAGAGCTTGACGCTCATTCAAACTTAAATGTAAAAGTCTCCAAAAGAGCCCATATTTTCATTAAAGTAGATAAAAAGAAAATGCAAAAAATCTATCTAGATGAAATCTTAATTATTGAGTCTTTAAGAGATTATTTAAAAATAACTACGCTTACAAACAAATACATTATTCATAGTACTTTAAGTAATTTTACTGAAAAGTTACCGTCAAACAATTTTATACGAATACATAGATCATTCACAATTGCTATAGATAAAATTGAGGTAGTTCAAGGAAATAGTGTAGAAATTGATGGTGTTAAATATGTGATAGGTAGATCTTATATTGAGCTTGTAAAAAAAAGAATATTACAATAACTTTCAAAAATTTAAAAGTATGCTTTATTAAAGTATTCTAACAGACCAATAGATTATAAGAGAGCTCATTCTTGTTTTATTATCTGAAAAAAATATTAAATCCTCTTAAATTAATTTCTTCTAACAGTACTATTTTTTTAATGATTCATCAAAAGCTGATAATTATACATAATTTTATCGACTATTAATTGCCCATTTTTGATGGTACTAGATTCTACGGTTATTTTAGCAATAACCTTTCCATTTTCAGCAATTCCTTTAATATGAAATTTTCCTCCAGGAAAGAAAACTTTTAATCCGTCTGATTCATCTTGTAGGTATAAATCAAACTCCCCACTAGTCCAGTTTATAAACTTCAAATAAAGAGCTTCAGAATCAAAAAAAACTTCTTCTTTAAGTTCATTAAAGGAGGATAAAGAGAAGGTTTGTTTATTTATACTCATCCATTTTAATTTAAGAAAAGCCCTATTTAGTTTAAAAATGATAGCGCTTAAAGGCTTCTATTGCAGCATAATCTGCTAATCCAAAATCATTATATTTTACAGCTGTTAAACGGTTTCTATCTTCAACTCTCACCCAAAATTCTCTAGAATCATCTCCCTGATACATCACACCGTCTTTTTGAGATTGATGATAAAAAATAGCATGTCTTTTTCTTAATACTTGATCTGGACTCAAAGGCACAGCCATATCAATTTCATACGATTCCCACTCATGCCAAGCTCCACGATATAACCAAACCCAGCAGTCGTTCATGTATTTTTTATCTTTTACTTCTTTCAATGCTATAAAAAGGGCATCTAAACAAACCTTGTGTGTTCCGTGAGGGTCTGCCAGATCTCCAGCAGCATAAATTTGATGAGGTTTTATTGTATCAATTAAACTTGTCATTAAATGAATATCTTTATTTGATAAATTGCCTTTTTTAATAGTACCTGTCTCATAAAAAGGAAGGTTTAAGAAATGTACATTTTTATCCGAAAGCCCCAAATACCTTGTGGCAGCAAGAGATTCTCTTTTTCTAATTGTCCTTTTTAAGTGTCTTACTTCCAAAGAATCTATAGCATCATTTCTTTTTTTATTTTTTAAAAAATCAATAATTTCACTAACCTTTTTAGAATCTGAATTTATTTCTTTAGAAACTTCTGCAAATTTTAATGCTTCCTCATCTGAAACAGCAATATTCCCAGAGGTTTGATAGGCTACATGAACTTCATGACCTTGCCTTAATAATCTATCAAAAGTACCTCCCATAGAAATTACATCATCATCTGGATGTGGACTAAAAATAATGACCCTTTTTTTTGCGGGATTAGCTCTTTCTGGTCTTTTAGCATCGTCTGCAAAAGGCTTACCCCCTGGCCAACCAGTAATTGTATTTTGTAGTTTATTAAACATTTTTATGTTTAAATCATAAGCAGCTCCTTCTTGCATTAAAAGACCAGACATCCCGTTAGTGTTGTAATCTTTGTCTGTTAACTTTAAAATAGGCTTTTTTAATAAATTACTCAACCAAACAACTGCTTGTAACTTTAAACTAGTATCCCAAATACATGATCTAACTAACCAAGGAGTTTTAACACGTGTTAGTTTAGCGGAAGCTTCTTTATCCATAACAAAAGTAGTATTGTTATGATGTTGTAAATATGTTGCAGGTACATTTGCACTAATTTCTCCTTCTATTGTTTTTTTAATTATGATAGTTTTATTTGCCCCCCAAGCAAGTAGCACAATTCTCTTAGCATTTTTAACTGTTCCAATGCCCATTGTTATTGCTTTTCTAGGAACATTTTCAATCCCAAAAAAAGAAGGTGCAGCATCAATTCTGGTTATATGGTCTAAAGTAATTATTCTAGTTTCAGAATTAAAATGAGAACCTGGCTCATTAAAACCTATATGGCCAGTTCTTCCAATTCCTAATAGTTGAAAATCTAGGCCGCCTACCTTTTTAATTTTCATTTCATAATCGATACAGTACTGAAGAATATTTTTTGCAGTTACAGTTCCATCAGGAATATTGATGTTTTCTGGTAAAATATCTACATGATTAAAAAGATGTTCATGCATAAAATAAAAATAACTTTGAATGTTACTTTTATCCATTCCGTAATATTCATCTAAATTAAAGGTAATTACATTTTTAAAACTTAACTCTTCTTCTCTGTGCATTCTAACAAGTTCCTCGTAAACTTTTACTGGAGAAGAGCCTGTTGCCAATCCTAAAACACAAATAGCTTTTTCTTGTTGTTTTTTTCTAATTAATTGTGCTATTTCTTGAGCAACTAAAACAGAAGCTTCTTGAGATGATTGATAGGTAATATTATGAATTTTCTCAAACCTAGTGTCTTCAAATTTACCTATGGATTGATAGATTGTTTTTTTTATGTCAGACATCATTAAGATTTAGAATAATATGTTAAAGATAAATTTATTATTTTCTGGATTGATGTATTCAAGTTTTTCGACCAAAAACAAGAAATTAGATACATAAAACAATTCAATAATAATTTTTAAGTTAAGAAAATTATCTTTTAAATCAATAAATAATAAATAGTGAGTCTAGACAATTAACCTAAAATGTTAAATGTTTTTCTATTTTAGTAGAATGAAAAAATTAATTGTTAAATATTCCATAGAGTTTCTTGTTATTTTTTTTGGTATCACAATATCTTTTACACTTCAAGAATACTCAAAACAAAATGCTAACTTAAAAAAACAGCAGGATGGATTAAAAAGAGTGTTGAAAGATTTAAAACTTGATGAATTTATTTTTGAATTAACACTAAGAACTAATACTCATCAAATACAAGCCTCAAAACAAATACTAAATAATAGTATTAGCAATGACAACTATAATTTAACAGTTCCATATTTTGGTACTTTCTTAAATGATACTGCAATAAAGTCATTAATGTCTACTGGGTTAATTGAAGGGTATGATAATCAAGAGCTAATTACAGATCTCTTAAAATATTATCGTAATGATTATGATTTTGTGAAGGATCAGAGTGAGGGAGACGAAAAATTAATGTTTCAACGTCTAGAGTATGTGACTAAAAATTTTGAAATTGATTCTGTTTCGCTCAATAAAAAATCAAATTTTGGAGATCTTAATATGCCCTATTTTTATCTTTCAAAAGAAGTATTAAGTAAATTACAAAAAGATAAAATCTACAGAAGTTTTTTAAACAATATTATATACATCAAAATAGCCTATAATAATTTTGTTGGGAGTGCTCTTAAAAAAAATAGAGAACTTCAAACTAAAACATCCAATCAAATTAAACTATATAAATAACTATGAGATTTCAAAAAAAAATTAATTTGTAACTTGTGCAATATTTATTTTTTAAGATGGAAACCTACGCAAATGTCTTATTGATTGCTTTACCAAGTTTTATGGTATTAATTTTAATTGAAATACTTTACGGATTGTGGAGAAAAAACCTGACCTATAATTTAATGGATACTATTTCTAGCCTAAGTGCTGGAACTACAAATATGATTAAAGATTTGTTGGGAATTGGTTTTATTATTATTTCTTATCCGTATATATTAGATACTATTGCCTTAATTCAACTTGAGGAAAGTATTGGTTTGTATTTAATTGCCTTAGTCTGTATGGATTTTGCGAGTTATTGGAATCATCGTTTAAATCATTCAATAAATATATTCTGGAATAGACATGTTGTACATCACAGCAGTGAAGAATTTAACTTGGCCTGTGCCCTTCGCCAAAGCA
This sequence comes from Flavobacterium sp. SCGC AAA160-P02, assembly GCA_000383355.1. Classification (GTDB taxonomy): domain Bacteria; phylum Bacteroidota; class Bacteroidia; order Flavobacteriales; family Flavobacteriaceae; genus Polaribacter. The sequence goes on from KB911090.1 coordinate 39,158, forward strand.
TCTCAAAAAATATTATTGGTTTTGGTGCCTTATTTTTAATTCCAGCGGCTTTATTTGGTGTTCCTCCAAAAATTATTATTGTATTGGCTCCACTTCATCTTTTTGGTCAATTTTGGTATCATACCCGTCATATTGGAAAATTAGGATGGCTAGAATATATTTTTGTGACACCCTCACAACACAGAGTTCATCATGCTATCAATAAAGAATATGTAGACAAAAACCTTTCTGCCATTTTTTGTATTTGGGACCGTTTGTTTGGAACCTTCCAAGAAGAATTAGCAGAAGTACCTTGTGTATATGGCACATTAAAACCTGTACAAACCTGGAATCCAATCATTATTAATTTTCAACACAATTGGGGGTTAGCAAAAGATGCCTGGCGCGCTAAAAATTGGGGAGATAAGTTTAAACTATGGTTTATGCCAACCGGGTGGCGCCCTAAGGATGTAGCTGATCGTTTTCCCATATCAGCTATTGAAAACATTTATGCACTAGAAAAATATGCCCCAAAATACTCAACATTACATAAAATTATTGCGGTGTTTCAGTTTGTATGTTTGAATATCTTTATTTATGTTTTTCTATCCTCTTTTGGTGATCTTAGTGTTGGTTCTCAATTAATTTTTGGACTACTCATTTCAACAACTATCTTTGGGTTTACCTCTATAATGGATGGTCATAAATGGGCTTTTTTCTTCGAAATTTCTAGAAGTTTTTTAGGTTTATTATTTTTATTATACCCTTTTAAATTGACTTTATGGGAAATTAATTTTCCTCTTGCTGTATTTACAACAACCTACTTCATAGCAACACTTTTAACAACATTTTTAATGTATCAATCGCCACCTGAGCGTTCTATATCGTTTTAAATAAGAATCTCTAGTAATGATTTCTACGAACTAAAATCATCTGCTTAAAAGCATTCTTTTTAAGAATGCTCTTATAGTCATTTAACACAGTGATAATAAAAACAGATTCTTTTAAAAAAAAAATTAACCATTTTTTATTATTTTAGTACAAATCTATTTTACGACAAAACTTCAACTATTTTTATAAAATTATATTCTTATGAAGAAAAAAAGAATTCTTTTTTTTAAGATTACAGGATTGCTAATATTCTTAATACTTCTTAGCGGAGGGCTCTCTTTTTGGTATGTTAACAAGACGTTCCTGACTTTTGAAAATGGGTATGATGAACAAACTAATTTTAGCGAATTAACCAAAGAGGGCTATACTTTTTTTGACAGAAATAACAATGGTAAACTAGACGTATATGAAGACCATCGTCATTCCATAAAAGTGCGCGTTCATGATGTGCTTTCTCAAATGACCTTAAAAGAAAAAATTCACATACTAAAAGGTGCTGGTATGGCTTCTGGTATTGGAATAACAAAACCAGGTGGAATTTCTGGAGCAGTTGGTACTATTGTTCCAACACCAAGACTAGGGATTCCAACAATATATCTTTCTGATGGACCCGCAGGGCTTCGAATAGAGCCAACTAGAAAGGGTGAAAACAAAACCTTCTACTGCACCGCTTTCCCAATTGCAACCCTTCTTGCTTCCTCTTGGAATGAAGCCTTAATTTATGAAGTTGGTAATGCTATGGGTAAAGAAGCAGAAGCATATGGAATAGATGTTATTCTAGGGCCTGCAGCTAATATTCATAGACATCCTTTATGTGGGCGTAATTTTGAATATTTTTCTGAAGATCCACTACTTTCTGGATATATGGGGGCAGCAATGGTGAATGGTATACAAAGTAATGGTGTAGGTACATCTGTAAAACATTTTGTAGCTAATAACCAAGAAACAAACCGCTTGTTAAATGATGTTATTGTTTCAGACAGAGCAATGCATGAAATATATTTAAAAGGATTTGAACATATCGTAAAACGTTCTCAACCATGGACCATCATGTCTTCTTACAATAAAGTAAATGGAACTTATACCTCAGAGAGCAACAATCTTTTAACCGATATACTAAGAGATAAATGGGGCTTTAAAGGCTTAGTAATGACAGATTGGTTTGGGGGTAAAAATGTTGCTGCACAAATATCTGCTGGGAATGATTTATTAGAACCAGGAACCAACAGACAATGGAAAGCTTTAATTAAAGCCGCAGAAAAAGGAGAGTTGTCTTTAGATCATATAAATAGAGCCACTACGCGTATTTTAACCTTAATTTTTAAGACTAAAAAGATGCAGAATTATAGCTATAACAATAGCCCAGATTTAAAAAAGCATGCAGAAATAACAAGAAATTCAGCTTCTGAAGGAATGGTTTTACTAAAGAATAATGATGTTTTACCCTTTTCTGATATAAATAATATAGCCTTGTTAGGTGTTACATCATATGAATTTATTGCAGGCGGAACAGGATCGGGAGATGTTAATGAAGCTTATACCATTTCTTTAGAAGAAGGATTGAGTAATGCTGGATTTAAAATAAATAATATAGCAAAACAGACTTTTGAGACTCATAAAATAGCTACAATTGAAAGTTTTAAAAAACCTGAGGGTTTGGAAGCAATATTTACCCCTTTTACTCCTTCCGAAATGAAGTATACCACAGAACAACTTCATGACATTGTAACAACTTCTGACATAGGTATTTTAACCTTGGGAAGAAATGCAGGTGAAGGTGGAGACCGTGTAGAAAAAGATGATTTTTTACTTACAGAACTCGAACATGAAATGATTTATAAAATTACGGAAGCTTTTCACAAAGAGAATAAAAAATTAATAATAGTTCTTAATATTGGAGGAGTTATTGAAACAGCCTCTTGGAAAACTTTACCTGACGCTATTCTATTAGCTTGGCAAGGAGGGCAAGAAGGAGGAAATTCTGTAACTGATATTCTTACTGGAAAAGTGAATCCTAGTGGAAAATTACCTATGACTTTCCCTATGTATTTATCAGACCATGCTTCTCATGATAATTTTCCAAAAAACCCAAAAATGATCACGCTAGAAGGTATGGTTAAAAATTTAATATTTCCACCCAACGAAACTCCTAAAGCTAGAAAGGTTAAAGATGAGGACTATACAATTTACGAAGAAGGAATCTATGTAGGATATAGACATTTTGACAAAAAAAACTTAGAGGTATCTTACCCATTTGGTTTTGGACTTAGCTATACAAATTTTGACTATGAAATGACGGAGATTGATGTTAAAAATGATACCATTAATATTTCTTTAAACATAAAAAATACAGGAACAATTCCTGGAAAGGAAATAATTCAGTTCTACATCAAAAAAATGAATTCAAAAATTGATCGACCATCTCAAGAATTAAAGGCTTTTACTAAAACCAAACTCATAGAGCCAGAAGCAATGGAACGCGTTTCTGTCAAAATTCCAATAAGAGAATTGAGTTACTGGGATGAAAAAAAGAATGACTGGACTTTGGAAAAAGGAAGTTACAATATAAAATTTGGTGCATCTTCAAGAGATATAAGACAAATAGAGCAACTAAAGTTGTAATATAATAAACAACCATTATACTGAATGGAAATCTTAAAATATAGCCAATTTTTTTAAAAATGTAATTTGTACTGATTAAAAAATTATTTTTGACAAATTATTTTTGCCTTAAGTACTCTATGCTTTATGAGAATTTTAATTCTAATTTTATGTTTTAGTGTAGGACAACTTCTTTTTGCACAAGAAACATTCACGCCAAAAAAGTCTACAGAAAGACAGATTGTTATAGATGGCTTACTCTCTGAACAAGAATGGTCTAATGCAGTTAAAATACCTCTAGATATTGAATTTAGCCCCGCTAACAATGAAGCAGCACGAAAAGAAACAACAGCATACGTTACCTATTCAGACACCCACTTATTTGTTGGGATTTATGCAAAAGATGATCCCAAAAACATCCGTGCTTCTATAAGACCTAGAGACGATTTTTCTATTTGGAACGATGATCTTGTACTGATGCGATTAGATCCATTTTCGGATGCAAGAAACAATCTAGCTCTTGCAGTAAATGCTCTAGGGAGCCAATTCGATTTAAAACAAGTTAATGCATTATCTGATAATGATAGATATGATAGCACCTTTAACATTAATTTTGAATCTAAAGCTGCTATTATTGAAGATGGTTACACTATAGAAATGAAAATTCCATTTTCTGAAATTCCGTTTCCTAACGGAACAGATCAAGAATGGCATATCAATTTTTACAGGAGATATTTTGAAAACGGAAATGAAATTGAGGTAAGTAGTCAAGCTCGCGATAGGGATAATAGTTGTGTGGTCTGCCAAACTACTGATAACCTAATTTTAAAAGATATTGTTATTGATAAACGACTAGAAATATTACCCTACGTTTCTAGCAATATTCAGGGATTCAGAACCTCACCTAATGAAAAAATGACCTATGGGTCTGTAAAAGGAAATGTTGGTTTAGGAGTCAATTTAGATATCAATAAAAACACCAGTTTTGAACTAACGCTGAATCCTGATTTTTCTCAAGTAGAAGCAGATGTTACACAAATAGATGTTAACTCTTCTTTTTCATTACAATACCCAGAAAGAAGACCATTTTTTAATAGAGGAACAGATCTTGTGAACTTTACCGATGGTGCCTTTTACTCCCGATCAATTATAAACCCATCTATTGCTACAAAATTAATAAGCCAGGGGAAAAAATCTCGTTTATTTCTACTAAATGCATTAGATAAAAACTCTGTATACCTGGTGGGTGGTGAAGACAGATCTTATTCTGGTTTGGGAGGTCAAAGTTTGGTAAATGTGCTGAGATATCAACACCTGTTAAGTCCTAAATCTCGTTTTGGTGGTGTCATGATGAATAAATTCTATAAAGGTGGTGGCTTTGGTCATGTATTTGGCTTCGATGGTCTTTTTTTATTAAATCAAAATTTACGATTAAGTTTTGAGGTATTTAAAAACATCAATGAAGAACCCATAAATGATTGGATAGATACTGATGCAACTATTAATGGAAAAACCATTGCTTTAGATGGAGACAAGGTAAATGGTGATGCTTTGTATATACAACTCTATAGGAAAACAGAACATTGGCAGAGTTATCTTTTTTACCGAAATATTTCACCTCAGTACAGATCTGACGTTGGTTTTGTGGTTAAAAATAATCGTCGTTGGGGAACTCTTTTTCATGAGTATAACAATATCATTAATAAACCTGCTCTTCAGTCTTTTAGTTTTGGAACCAAAATAGATCTCGTGTATACTTTTGAAGATTTATACAAGAACTTTAGTATTGATTTATTTGCTTCTTTAAAAACTTACGGACAAACAGAAATAAGATATACACTAGATTATGATGCAGTAAAAACCTTTTTAGAGGTTCGTTTTAATAATTTACCAACACATTCTTTCTCTTTAAATGGCTCACCAAGTGAATCATTTAATTTTAGAGCAAGTGTAGATAGCGGAAAAGACCTTTCTGTAAATGAAGAGATTCCTGAGGTAGGTAAACTAAAGTCTTCTTTTCTAAGCTTAAATTTTCAAGTGAATGATAATTTAATTATAAATCCATCTCTAAGGTATTCAAAACTAGAACGATTAGATGGAAGCGGAAACTATTTTGAAGGAAATATTGCTCGTTTAAACGTGAGATATCAATTTAGCAATGCCTTTAATATTAGGCTTATTTCGCAAAAAAACACCTTTACCAATCAGTTTTTTATCCAGCCGTTGGTGCAATGGAATCCTAACCCATCAACAATATTTTACTTTGGTGGTAATCAAAACACCATAGAAGAGATTGAAGGTGCTCACTTTCAATTGCTGCAATTTAATCAAACCCAATTCTTTTTTAAGTTTCAATACTTAATCGGTCTTTAAAATCTAATGTTGTAGAACTAAGATTGTATGAATAAAACTCTATAAGAGAAACATGTTTTTTTAGTCATCTTATTCATAAATTTAATGTGATTTATGACTGATACAAAGAGATGAAAAAATAATCCTTTTATGTTGTAATTTTTTTTTTACTTTTAGAGAATGAATAACAACTTTTCTGCCAAAATTGATGGAGCAGAGATATCATGGTTTGCTCCACTGTGCGATGGAGACGATGATTTTCTAGGAAATCGAAATCCTCTCTACAAAAGTTCATGGGAGAATACATCTACTATTGTTAGCACTGCTGATGAATTAGGCTTTAAAAATGTTTTGTGTCCTTCCTCTTACCAAGTAGGTCAAGACCCCATATCTTTTGCTGCAGGAATGGCAACTATCACAAAACAGATAAATTTTCTGGTAGCCATTAGATGTGGGGAGTTACACCCACCTATGTTGGCTAGAACTATCGCTTCACTAGATCATATGCTCAAAGGACGCCTTACCATTAATATTATTTCGTCTGACTTGCCAGGAATGAAATTATCTTCAAAAGAACGCTATGCTCGTTCTAGGGAGGTCATTCAAATTCTAAAACAATCTTGGACACAAGATCAAATTAAATTTAAAGGAAAGTATTACCAGTTAGATCTAAACACAAGACCTGTAAAACCCTACCAACAAAATGGTGGCCCGCTACTATATTTTGGTGGCTATTCTCCAGATGGGGTAGATCTTTGTGCAGAATTCTGTGATGTCTACCTGATGTGGCCTGAGACAGAATTTAAATTAAAGAATTTAATGGATGTGATGACTCTAAAAGCAGCAGCATACAAGCGAACAGTAAAATTTGGCTTGCGAGTTCATGTAATTGTTCGTGAAACTGAAAAAGAAGCTCGTGATTATGCAGATAGTTTAATTTCTAAATTAGATATTAAAATGGGAACTGATATTCGAAATAGAGCTCAAGACGCAACTTCATTAGGGGTTGCTAGACAGTCACAATTACGTGAAGAAGCTGATGAAAAATATTATGTAGAACCTAACTTATGGACAGGAATAGGATTAGCACGTTCGGGTTGTGGTGCAGCTATTGTTGGAAACCCCGATCAAGTTGTAGCAAAAATTGAACATTATATAGAAATGGGAATTAATTCTTTTATTTTTTCTGGATACCCTCATCAAAAAGAATGTGAATTGTTCGCAAAATTAGTACTCCCAAGATTAAAAACTGTTTCCTTACCAGAAGTATTTGGACGCATGCCAAAAAACATCCCTAATAGTCCTTTAGCTAACGGACCAAGAAAATAATTATGATAGATTTTATAATTGTAATAACTTATTTTGTAATCATATTGTTTGTAGCTCTTCGCGGTAAAATTAGTGCAGATAGTTCCGCTGATGAGTACTTTCTTAGCTCAAGAAATTTACCATGGTACTCAATTGCTCTTTCTACCATTGCCACAAACATTCAAGGATATCAGTTTTTAGGAATGATGGGGTCTGCTTATCTTTTTGGTTTAGCTCAAGCCAATCTTGAAATTAATGCAGTACAAGGAATCTTATTAGGTACTTTTGTTTTTGTACCTCTTTTTTTGAAAGAAAAAATAACAACTGTTACGCAGTTTATTGCAAAAAAATTAGGGAAACGTATTGCTCTTTTTTACTCATTAACTAATATGGCTCTTTTTGCAACTGTTACCCTTGGAGCTGCTCTTTTTTGGGGCGCTTATGCTGCAGATATGGTATTTAGCGAGCAACTCTCTTTTTTAAGTGACAATAGGATAATTCGTATTGCAATATTAATTGTTATACTTGGAGTTTTTTCAGCAATTTACACTTATTTCGGAGGGCTAAGTGCTGTCGTAAAAACTGATATCATTCAATTTGGAACATTACTTTTAGGAGGTATTGTAGTCTGTCTAACAGCTATTTATCATCTAGGTGGGTGGGAGCAATTATATGTAAAGGTGCCCCAAAAAATGCATCTCCATTTGCCAAGTGATCACCCTACGCTTCCATGGACACATTTATTTGGTTTATTCTTTTTAAACATCAATTATTGGTGTGCTAATCAAACGGTTATTCAAAGAGCCTTAGCTGCTAAAAGTATTGCACATGCGCAAACTGGCTTGATGGTGGGCGGGGTACTTAAATACTTTATGGCTGTTATTATTATAGTTCCAGGGATTGCTCTTTATGGAATTCTAGGCGATAGTCTGTCTGAGCCAGATTTAGCCTTTCCCTACCTAGTAAAAACATATCTTCCAAATGGGGTAAAAGGAATTATACTCTGTGGTTTATTTGCTTCGTTAATGAGCACTGTAGATTCTACATTTAACTCACTAGCAACTCTTTGGTCTACAGATATTTATGCAACTTACATAAATAAAAAAGCAACCGATCGAGAAAAAATTAATGCTGGAAGAAAAACTATTCTCTTTAGCTTAGGAACTGCCTTAATAATGGGGTTCATTTTATTGTATCTTAAATTTGACAATCCTAACTCAGCATTTACGCATACCCTTAATAATTTACGTTATTATATTAATTGTGGTATCGTTGTATTAATCTGTGCTTCAGTGTTATTAATTAAACCAAATAAAAAAGTTGTATTCATTGCTTTTATTGCTTCACTTCCAATTAATATTGCGCTACAATTCTTATTTCCTGAGATGAATTACTTTCTCAGAGCCTTCTGGGTAATTTTTAGTAGTTTACTTATTGCATTATTAGGAAATAAAGGTGGTGTTCACAAATTAACATCTCTTTTTCAACCCTCTAGTAGAAGAATTAAAAATTGGGGATGGGCTTTGGCTATTAGTTTACTATTACTTCATATTATTTTTCATTAAATCTAACTAAAAACAATACTGTATTACTAGGGCATTGTTTTTCCGATAAAAACATTCACTTTGGGGTTTATCGGGTTACCACTAGCTCTTCTATTGGCAACAACTTGGCCAGAGTGCCATATGGCATCAGAAATAGGACCATTAATCATATTCCAAAAAGGGAAAGTCATTTTTTCACCATTCCGGTTTAAAATAATTGTTAAGGATGAAAAATCCTTTATATCTTTAAGACTTTGATATACAGCTAGTAGGTTGTTTAACGTTTTCTCACGCAAGGCTTCATAGCTAAGTTTATCTTGATCATACGTAACTTCTTTCCCTTCCATTGTTAAAACCATCGCTGAGCTAAGATCATAGATATGCTTAATGACTTCAAAAGTAGATCTACTGTCATCACTTGGCTTATAATTTAAATCTTTTTCTAGCAAAGATTCTGTTGCCCAATAAAATCGATATCCTAATCCTTCAATCATTCTTGATACAATATTGGTAGGAGAATAGTCTGATGAGTAGCTGCCTATTTCAAAAAATGGTAATTGTTTTTGTTGAGAATTCATAGTAACTAAAATTAATAAAAATGAGAGTGTAATTATTTTTTTCATGGCTTATTAAACTTATAAAGTAAAACCAATATAATGGAATTGTTTACTTTTTTGCTTTGGAGTAAATATATTTATTTAAGATAATAATTTAAGGAATTTAAATTAAATTTTCAAAATTAATTTTAAATCACAATTAATTATAACTACATTAGTTGTTAATAAAAACTAATATTAATCAATTACACTAATTAAATATGAAAACAAGAAAAATTACAGTGCTATTACTTATGATTCCTTTTTTGGTAATGTCTCAAAAAGAAAAAAATGGTAAAGTTTATAAAAATCATCCAGCCATAGCAATCGTAAATCAATTTAACAAAGCGTATGTTGATGGTGATGTTGAAACATTAAAAAGTCTTGTAAGTGATGATTTTAAGATGTGGAATTCTATGAATAATAACCCTAACTACAAAGGAGGAGACATTAATAATCTGACAGGACAATCTGCCTGGATGAATAAGAATTTTGTAAACATGTCTATTGAAAATAGAGGTTCTGCATATTCTGATGCTATAGAATATAAAGATGATGGAACCTATGTCTATACTTTCCAAATGTTTACTGCTTGGGATAAAAACAATGGGTTTAAAATTAAAACACCTCGAAACGGCACGTTTATTTTTGATAAAGAAGGCAAAAAAATAAAACGTTTTTTATGGTCTGATAATCAAGCTGCATGGGATAAATGGAGTATTTCTAGAGAAACAGTTAAGAATGGTGTCATTTATAAAGATCATCCATCTATTGGAACAGTTAGAAAAGTATACTATCATTTAGCACAGGGAAACATTGAAAAAACATTTCAAGATTTTGGTAAAAATGCAAGAATATATGACAGTAATTTAACTGATAAAGATTATAATTCTTTAGAAGAACAAATAGAAAGCGTTACCAATGTACTAAGTGAATTTGAAATAGTATCAATTGATGAAGTAGGGTATCCAGATTATTTAGACTATGAAGGAAATGGAGGCGTAGCTTTATCTTGGTGGAAATTTACTTTCAAAAACAAGAAATCTGGAGAGATGAAAACAATGAAATTGCATAGTCAAATGTGGTTTAATAGTAAGGGCAAAATTGGTAGGGAAGATGTGTATTACAATGGCGCTATTTTTAACTAACAAAACTTGAAATATAAAATTACTTGTAATACAATAACTTATTATTTATATAAACTAAACATATGAAAAAATTACTTTTTGGATTTGCATTACTTGCATCTCTTTCAATGACCGCTCAATACTATTCTATTACTTATGTATCTGTAGCTTCAGAAAATATTGAAGAATTTGAACGAAAAGAAACTACCTATTGGGCAAAAGTAAAAAAAGCAGCAATAGACAAGGGTGAACAAAACCTTTGGTTATTGGCGCGTAAAGTAGGAACTGCTGGCAACAATGATGTTAATTATGCCTTTGTAAATGGGTACCCATCATTAGAAGCAATGTTAAGCACATCTTGGAATCCTGAAACACTAGGGTTTAATGTTCAAGACGCTATGTCTCCTTATACCGTTTATGAAATTCACAACTATAAAGTGTTAGATCAAATTCCTGGGCAGGGAGGAAAATATTCTGTATGGAATTATGCTCGTCCAAAAAATATGAAAGGATTTGTGAGTGAAAACCAAAATTTATGGAAGCCCATGATGGAAGAAACAATTAAAAGCGGTGAATCAGGTTTAACAAACTGGGGTATTGGAGCTAAAATTTATCCAATGGGGCAAGATGAAAGTACGGTAATGACATGGGATGGCTACAAAACTCTTGTTGATGCGATGAAAGCTTTAGATGTTTCAGATTTTACGCCACCATCAAAATCAAAAATGAATGATTATGATCCAGATGGATTCAGGCTTCGTGTGATTTGGGAACAAGTAATGGCTGTTGAACAATAGAAATCTTAAAATATAGAAAATGAAAAAAATAATAGTAGTATTCTTATTGGCAATAATTACAATTTCTTGTAATAATGTAAATGAGTCAGAAACACAAAGCACTCCTACAGCAATTGGGGTTGAAATTCCTAATGATAGTACAAGAATCTCACTTTATGGAGGAGATATGACCACTACACGACTTTGGGAGGCATATATTAAAGCACACAATGAAAAAGATTTAAAAACTATTCAAAATATTAATGATGATAGTTTTAAAGGATATCCACCTAATGGGGATGTTATTGACGGATCTAAAGCACATATTGTATTTTTAAAAGATTGGTTTTCAAAAAGTAGTCCAAAATGGACAACTAAATATATGATTGCCAATCAATTTACTGACACAAAAGGAGTATTAAATCAATGGGTTACTTCTGGACAAGATTTAACTGACACAATAGATGGTGAAGAAGTTACATTACACCATGTGCATGATGTACTTTTTGTGAATGGAAAAATTAAAATGATTTACGTTTATGAAAGAGCGACAGCAAAAGAATAAAACTGAAGTTACTCATTTTTAATAAGAGAAAGATTTCAAAAATATTTTTTTGAGGCCCTACCACACTGGTAGGGCTTTTTTATAGCATCAACCAAAAAAAACAATTTGACTCCTTTTTTTAAGAGTATTATTAAAATTTAGTTTTCTTTTCAACTTAAAAAAATTATCTTCCAGTCCAAAATAATACATTCATCAATTAATCAATAACCTATGCTATTCTTATCATTTATTGGATTCACCGCTTTAGTAGCAATTATCTCCTACTTAAAAACTAGAAACATGAAAGAAACCTCTTCAGATGGTTACTTTCTTGGTGGACGAAGCTTAACAGCTGGAGTAATTGCAGGATCTCTTTTACTCACCAACTTATCTACTGAACAAATTGTTGGACTAAACGGATCTGCCTATCAAAGTGGCTTATCGGTTATGGTGTGGGAAACACTTGCTGCCATTGCTATGGTAGTAACAGCCATGTTTTTACTACCTAGATATTTAAAAGGTGGATTAACAACCGTTCCTGGGTTTTTAGCAAAACGTTTTGATGTAGCTACAAAAACATTAACCTCCGTTTTATTCTTGTCTGGTTATGTGGTTGTGCTTCTTCCAGTGATTTTATACTCAGGATCATTAGCCATTAGCGGAATGTTTGATATTCCTGAATTATTGGGAGTAAGTCACACTCAATCTATATGGATTTGTGTATGGGGAATAGGAATTATTGGATCTGTCTATGCCGTATTTGGAGGCTTAAAGGCTGTTGTTGTGTCAGATTCTATAAATGCAATAGGATTGCTAATTGGTGGGCTCTTAATTCCTGTATTTGGTTTAATGATGATTGGTGATGGAAGTCTTTTAGATGGCCTTTCTATTTTAACAACTGAAAACCCAGAAAAATTTAAATCTATGGGTGGCCCAACAGACCCAGTCCCTTTCTATACCATATTTACAGGAATGATGTTGGTACAATTATTTTATTGGGGAACCAACCAACAGATTATTCAAAGAGCGCTGGGAGCAAAAGATTTAAAAGAAGGTCAGAAAGGTTTATTATTAGCCTCATTTATAAAAATATTGGGTCCTATTATTGTTGTTTTACCTGGTATTATTGCCTTTCATCTTTTTCAAGGAAATTTAGAAAGTGCAGACAGCGCCTATCCAATGTTGGTTAGAAAAGTTCTTCCTACGGCTTGGGTTGGTTTCTTTGCGGCAGTATTATTTGGAGCCATTTTAAGCTCTTTTAACAGTGTTTTAAATAGTTCTGTAACCTTGTTTGGAATTGATGTTTACAAACAGCACATTAATAAAGAGGCAGACGAAAAAACTATTGTAAAATACGGGAAAATCTTTGGAGTTGTTTTGGCTATTGCTTCTATGTTTATTGCACCACTTATTGCAAATGCTGGGAGCTTATTTGATTATTTACAAGAGATTAATGGAATTTATAGTATTCCTATTTTAACCATTATTGTAGTTGGTTACTTAACAAAGCGTGTTCCGGCAATTGCAGCTAAAATTGGCTTAGCTTCGGGTTGTTTGTTATACATTACTAGTCAGTTTTTTATGCAACCTTATTTTGTGTCCAAGGCATTAGAATTGGCAAAAGATGCTGGCATTACAGATGAAGCTGCTTTAGCTTTAATTGAGGCACAAGCATATCCTCACTTTTTAGATGTAATGGCTATTTTGTTTATAATGAACGTAGTAATTATGTTAATTATTGGAAAGCTATACCCAAGAAAAGAGGCATTTGTTCAAGAACACACAAAACAAGTAGACATTACTCCATGGAAATATACAACACAAGTTGGAATAACTATTTGTGTGATTGTAATTGCAATCTATATTTATTTTGCCTAATCACAATAGAAGATAATTGGAACAAGAAATACCCACAGTAATGTGGGTTATTTACTTTTTTATGAAAGAAAAAACCCAACGGAATAATTCAAGTTCTTTAAAAGCAGTATCCCAACTATTATGACCTACTCCTTCATAAGTTGTAAATCTAGTTTCCTTATTATATCGTTTCATGTTTCGAAACATTCTTTTAGAATAGCCATAAGAAACTATAAGATCATTGCTGCCATGAAAAATCCAAAAAGGAGTATTACTTAGTGTCTTTGACCATGAAGGATTACCTCCACCACAAATTGCAAATGCAGCTGCAAAATAATTTGGCATTCTAGCTACCAACTCAAATGTTCCCATACCTCCCATGGATAGCCCACCAATATATCGTCTTGTAGTATCAATTTTATATGATTTCTCCAAGTCGTTTAAAAACAACTCTACTAATTCTTGAGTACGATATTTCCCTAATTTTTTTTGAAATTTAAATTTTTTCTCCTTTTTTTGAATCTGATTTTTTTGAACACTAGCCCAATATGAATTTTTAGGACACTGAGGAAATACGACAATTGCAGGATGTTTTTGTCTAAACTCCTTTGATTTGAAAAGAAAACTCCCGTGAATTAACTGCAACTCATTATCATTACCTCTTTCTCCTGCTCCGTGCAGAAAAACAACCAAAGGGTAAGACTTATTTGGATTATAGTTTTCTGGAAGTAGTATGCGATACGGAAGCGTATCATTTTGGCTTATATATTGCTTTGTTTCATAGTCTTGACCAAAAACAACAACAACTGATAACATCAAAAAAAAATAAAGAGGATACTTCATCTAATAAATATAGGAAATCTTACTAAGATATTTCTAAAAAAAAACTGACTCATAACTAATCTATTGCACCCATAAAAAAAGGAGCTACCAATACAATGATAACTCCCAAATACTTTTTAATGGAATCAAAAATTAGAAATCTCTAGCGTATTGTACCATAGACGTAATTTTACCATCTAGATTAAAGTAGAAAATTTCAAATAATTCTTTTTCCCATACCTTTCCGTTTTTAAAAACTCTAGTTTCTTTAGACATCACTTGAACACCTGAGGCAGCATCTGTATTGTATATTTTTAAAGGAACAATTGCATAAGGAACCCAACTAACAGATTTGTAATCCTTAAACAAATCTCCCATTTCTTCTTTCTTTAGTTTCTGAGCTTCTCCTTTATAATTATTTAAAACAGCCATATCAGTAAAAGGTTCCGAAAATCCGGCTGCATTCATGTCATTATAATCTTTGATCATTTTTTCTATGATTTCAACTTCATTTCTATCTGAGAAAACTAATGGCCTCCCTGAGTATTCGTTAGTACCATCTCCAATAAATTTTCCTCCATAAGATTTTCCAAAATTAGAAGAATCTATAGATTTCCATTGTCTAAAAGCGTCTACTTTTCCATCTTTATTAAAATTAAAAAACTCCATAAGATCTAATTTTTCATAAGAGCCATTTTTATAATGACGTTCCTCTTTAGACCATGCCAATACTTTAGTGTCTGGATCACCTGCTAGTTTTACTGGAATAACTACATATGGTTTCATACTTATAGAATCCATAGATTCTAACCATTCTCGTGTAGTTTCTACTCCATTTTCTCCTAAAAATGCAGCATCATAATGTTTTACTAACTCGTCTGTATTCTGGGCGCTATATGCCTCTGACAACATCAAAAGCTTTTCTGACATAGCATTGTCTCCAATACTATAAGTTTTTCCATAATTATCTCCTTCTACTAGATTTTTACCACCATTTGTAGTACAATTAATTAGTAAAACAGACACCATCAGAAAAATAATTTTTTTTAAAAATAATTTCATAATATGAGTTTTTTTAGTTTCTATAAGAAAGTAATTTAGGGAAATTATATGAGGTTTCAAAATATAGTAGTGTCTATTGCCTTTAAAAGAGACTCCGAAACAGCTAAAGAATTGCACAAAAAAATTTAGTATCTTTAACATAATTCTTAAATTTTTAGAACAAATGATTGTCTGGCACAAAACTTTAGTTGAAAAAACACGAATTAAATTGAACCTTTCATATTACCAATTGTATTGGATCTGCTTTATAAAAGGAGTTGTGGTTTGTTATATATTGATGCTGTTTTCAAAATAATCATATCACAATTATCCCTACACTTTTAAATAGTTTTGTACTTTCCATCTTTAATATCACTACATCATATATGAATTTTCTCTTAGCCGCTTCTCTCATACTATTTTTAATGGTCATTCTGTGGCTTATTAGTATTCCATTAAAAAATGTTAGTATTGTTGATGCTTTTTGGGGAACTGGGTTTGTGGTTGTAAATGTTGCCTATTTTATGCTGGAGACTCATATGTATACTCGTAATTTAGTTGTTCTATGCTTAGTGAGTGTTTGGGGAATTCGGCTATCTGCATACTTATTCAAAAGAAATTATGGAAAGCCTGAAGATTTCAGATACCAAGAATTTAGGCGGCATTATGGAGCAGAAAGATATTGGTGGTTCAGTTTTTTTCAAGTTTTTGTTTTACAGGGAACCTTAATCATGGTGGTTTCTTTACCATTATTTGGAATTCATCATGAAACTGTTAGTAACGAACTAAACGCCATTGATTATATAGCTTTATTATGTTGGTGTGTAGGATTTTTATTTGAAGCTATTGGTGATTATCAATTAACAAAATTTAAGAAGAATCCTGATAATAAAGGCACAATTCTTAAAACTGGTTTATGGCGCTATACTAGGCATCCAAATTATTTTGGTGATGCAACAGTTTGGCTGTCGTTTGGGCTATTTTCAATAGCCTCCGGAGGTTATTGGCAGATAGTTGGTGCATTGGCTATGATCTACTTAATTATTAATATTTCAGGAGTTGCTATGTTAGAAAAATCATTGCAAAAAACAAAACCAGGATATAAAGAATACGTAGCATCTACAAATGCTTTTATCCCTTGGTTTCCTAAAAAAGCTAAAAATGATTAAAGTTCTTTCGGAAAACATATGGCTCATTATTTTCTTTATTTGGGGGCTTCCATTGTCTTATTATAGAAGTAATTTCAGAAAAATAGTCTATCAAACAGATAGTTGGTTCATAAATATAAAGCCTTTATTTATTACCGAGCTTAAGGGGCTTTTTGGCAATCTATATCCAGCAAATCAACACTATAAGAAAGCACGGAATTTTTATCGTTTTTATCTGTTGATCTATTTGGTATTATTTCTATTTTATTATTTCTATTAAAATCTTCATTCTATTAAAATAGCCTCAATATCTTGTTCTGAAATCACAGGGTTTGCTCCTTTATTTTTAGCAACTAGTGCACCAACAGCACAAGCAGTGTCTATGGCTTTTTGTGGAGCTACTTTTTTTAGCAATGCGTCTATTAATGTAGCTAAAAAAGAGTCTCCAGATCCAACAGTATCTGCTACTTTAACCACGTATCCATCATTGTAGAAAAAGGTGCCTTCATAAAAAAGAACTGCCCCTTTGCTTCCTTTTGTAACACAGATATTTTGAGTAGTTGTATGTGAAGCTATAAATTGTACCTGATCCTCTATCGTTTTAAGTGTAACCCCTAAGCTTGTGCAAATTTCTATAAGTTCATCATCATTAAACTTTATAAAGTGTGCTGCTTTCATTAGATTAGTTAACACAGCAATGGTATAATGAGGTGGTCTTAAATTAACATCAAATACAGCAAAACTAGAAAGGGTGAGAAGTTTTTTAAGAGTAGTTTCTGACTGCTTATTTCTAGAAACTAGGCTCCCAAAAATAAAAGCATCTGATACCTTAACCAACGATAAAAGACGTTTATTTATCTCTATAAAATCCCAAGCACAAGGGTGTGTAATGGTATACGAAGCAGCTCCTTTTTGGTCTAAAGCAACAGCTACTTTACTGGTTTCATAATTTTTATTGATTTGTATATTACCCGTATAAACTCCTTGTTCTTCAATAAAATGCAGTAATTCTTTTCCATTTTTATCATCTCCGACGCTACTAATGATTGTAACATCATTCTGAAAAGAATGCAACCGTAGAGCTACATTTAAAGGTGCTCCTCCTATTTTTTTATGCGTTGGAAAAACATCCCAAAGCACTTCGCCAAAACACGTTATTTTATTCATTAATTAGAATTCGTTAATGATTCTGATACTGCTTCCAAAGATTTCCCTTTTGTTTCTGGAACGTACATTTTTATCCAAACTAATTGCAATAGCATCATAAATGCAAAAATAGCAAAAACAGTTACTGCTCCAATAGAATTAAAAAGTATAGGCACTAAAGAAGGAATAATTGCTGCCAAAACCCAATGAACCGAGCTTCCAAATGCTTGTCCTGAAGAACGTAAATGATTTGGGAAAATTTCAGAAATAAAGACCCAAATAACAGCCCCTTGACCTATTGCATGAGAGGCTATAAATGCAAACAATGATATGGGAACAATCATACCAGACCAGTCATTGTAAAAACATAATGAAACAATACTTAATGAAACAATGTATCCAACAGATCCAATATATAATAACTGCTTTCTGCCCAATCTATCAATTAAAAACATTCCCAATAGGGTAAAAACAAAGTTTGTAATACCAAGGCCTATAGACCCCAATGCTCCTGCTTGCTCTGCCAAACCTGCTTCTGCAAAAATTCTATTGGCATAATATAAAATGGCATTAATGCCACTAAATTGATTAAAAAAAGCAATAAAAAAAGCTAAGGATAAAGGAATCCCATATTTTTTACTGAAGATGCTTTCTGCATCATCTGTGCTTTTTTGAGAATTAACAATCAAATTTACTTGCTCTACTATATCGCCTTCATTGTCATATAAGCTTCTAAAAACTTGCTTTGCTGCTTCAATATTATTTTTTGCAGTAATTAACCATCTCGGACTTTCAGGAATTGCAAACATCATAACTGTGTAAATAATTGCGGGCAATGCTTCTATACCTATCATCCACCTCCAAGCGTCATTACTAATATATTTTGCTAATAAAGCATTGGAAACAAAAGCAATAAGAATTCCAAATACAATATTAAATTGGTAAGTAGCGACCAATCTTCCTCGTTTTTCTTGTGGAGCAATTTCTGATATAAAAGAAGGTGCTGCAATAGTAGAAGCCCCAACACCAATACCTCCAATAAATCTAAATAATGCAAATATCCAAGGGTCTGATGCCATAGAAGAACCTATGGCAGAAATAGTATAGAGCACACCAATAAACACTAAAGTTTTCTTTCTTCCCAATCGATCATTTGGAATCGCTCCAAAAATTGCTCCCAGAACTGTTCCCCAAAGAGCAGCTCCAACAATAACAATTCCATGAAATAAATCATTGCTGCCAAAGAGCGTATAGCTTCCCCACAATCTTTGAATATCTTGTTCTGCACCACTAATTACAATAGTATCAAACCCAAATAAGAACCCTGCTAAAGCAACAGTAATTGACCAATAGTATAATTTTTTTGTATTCATTTTTTCATCTATTATAAATTATTCTTTTTGTCTTTTCTGAAATTTTTATTCAGAGAATTTCAACTACAATTTATGTTATCTATGAAGTAGGGAATCACTTTCTATGGAGATACTTTATTAAGTAAATAATATTGCCAAGGCGCTAACTGTATTTTTTTTTGATTTAAAATAAGGCTTTTATTCAGAAGAAGATCTTCATAGGTTCCTTCTACATCTAAAATGAATGATTGAACTTGATTAGATAGGTTTCCAATAAAGTAAACCTCCGCAACTTCTTTACTTCTTTTAAAAGCTACTACATTTTCATTTTCAGTAGTTAATCTTTCATAAGATGCTGCTATTTTACCGCCATGAAAAGCTAGATGATTATTTTTTAAGTCTCCTAATTTTGTGAGTAAATTCCAGGTATTTCCTTTTGTTTTAGGAATACTATCTTTTTCAAAAAACTTTAACCGATGGTTTAAATCATACTCTTGTCCGCTATAAATTAAAGGCATTCCAGGCATTGCATATACCAATGTTGTTAGAAGTTCACTAGCATCACCCATTCGTTCTTTGAGAGTACCACTCCAAGAATTTTCATCATGATTGGTCACAAAATTCATAGTAAAATCTGTAGGCTCTAGAAGTTCCTTTTGCTTATTTATATAGGTATCAAATTCTTTTACAGAAGCTTCACCTTTAGCAATATTATTTAGTATATGATGTCCTTCCCATGCGTATTGCATATCAAAACCGTTTCTAAAAAGTTCTTGTTGCTCTGCTTCAGCCAGCATAAATAGAGGTTTTATTTTTTTTAATTCAGTTATAGCCTCATTAAAAAATACTGGAGGCACTTTATGAGCTACATCCATTCTATACCCATCTATATTAAAGTTTGTAACCCAATACTTTAGATCATTAATCATCTCTTGCTGCATGTCTAAATTATCGTAATTTAAATCTGCAGTATCTGTCCATCCCCAAGACTTTCCGGTATCTGGGTTTATAGGATCTATAATTTCACCTTGCTCATTTTGAGTATACCACTCTGGGTGAGAAGTAATCCAGGGATGATCCCAACCTGTGTGGTTTGGAACCCAATCTACAATCACATACATACCATTATCATGTGCGGTATCTATCAACTCTTTAAAATCATCCTTATTTCCAAATTCTGGGTTTATAGCTTTATAATCAGATACAGAATAGTAACTTCCCAAGTATTTTTTTCGTTCCTCTTTATCTTCAATTTCACTGGTAAAAGATCCACCAGTTGCCTTTCTTTTAATTTCTGAAATAGGATTAATAGGCATCATCCAAATTATTTTAACACCCAGTTCTTTGAGTCCTGGAATATCTTTTGTGAATGCCTTAAAGGTTCCTTCTTTAGAATATTGCCTAATATTAGCTTCATAAATAACTGCAGTTTCTAGAACTTGATCAGAAATTGGAGCTATTACTTTGTCATTTTTATTTACCTCTACATCTTGTTGGCAAGAAAAAAATAGAATTGATACTACTACTACTAAATTTTTTATTTTCATTATTACTGCTTTTATTCAGTTTACATATCTGTGTTTAACGTTTCGTTTAATCTCATGGCTAAAAAAGCTGCAATTGCAAAAAACACTCCTGCAAATAACATGGCATAGATAGCATTTCCATCTAATAAATATTTATAAATAGGACCAAAAGTTAGTGTTTCTATTCCCATTGGTATAACAATCATCATGTTTAAGATCCCCATATACACCCCTCTTCTTTCTTGAGGAACAATTTTAGAAACCATGGTATATGGTATTCCCATCATGGCTGCCCAGCCAATCCCAAATAAGATCATAGGTAATACTACGAGCCAAGGATCTGTTATAAATGGAATCCAAAATAATGCTATTGCTGTTCCTAATAAACTTAATGCATACATTTTCTTATTCCCAAACTTTAGAGTTAAAGGAACTAAAATTAAAGCTATTAGCATTGTAGTTGTGTTGTATGTTAGGCTCATTGCAGCAGATTGAGATCCTGCTTCAGAGATAGAATAGCCCATTGTTTTCATAAAAAGTGGGGTTGAAAATTGCCAATACACAAACAATGCATACCATTGAAAAAGATACACAGCACCAATTTTCCACATAAATTTTGGCATCTCTTTCAGTGCTTCTCTAATTTCAACGAAAGGCTTGGCCATTTTATTTAGTAATGATAATTGTTTAATCTTATTGATTTCCTTCAATTCCTCATCTGATGGAGGAATCTCAGCTGTTTTAAAAACCGACCACAAAATGGTGGTTAAAGACAGTATAGCACCTATATAAAAAGAATAATAAATCCACTGCGGAATTGTACCTGCAACATCTGCTTCCTCACCAAATAAATATTGAAATAAAAGAATAGATCCTGTAGCTAGTAATGTACCCAACCCGCAAAACAAACTCTGCATTTGATACCCTAAACTCAATTGTTTTTCAGGTAATTTATCCCCTACAAAAGCTCTGTAAGGTTCCATGGCAACATTATTACCAACGTCTAAAATCCAAAGTAATCCAACTGCAAACCAGAGAACTGGACTGTGTGGGAAGGCAAATAGACAGATACTACCTAGCAAGGCACCTATCAAGAAATAGGGTTTACGCCTACCCCATTTTAAAGACCATGTCTTGTCTGACATTGCACCAATAATTGGCTGTACTAGTAACCCTGTAACTGGTCCTGCAATATTTAATATTGGCAACATGTCTTCTGAAGCTCCTAAATATAAAAAAATGGGGTTGATTGCTGTTTGTTGTAATCCAAAACTATATTGAATTCCTAAGAACCCAACATTCATATTAAAGATTTGCCAAAAAGATAAACTTGGTTTCGATATTTTCATATTGGTTAATTAAATATTGGTTTTTTAAAACTTTAACACCACCGCTTGGTAGGGCTGCAATGTGATGGTGTTTTTATCAATTAATAACTCGTTATAATTATTAATAAGAACTTCTTTAATTTGAACTAAGTTAGATAAATTAATCTTTGATGTTAATTCTGAGAAGTTTAATAGAATTTTCATTTGCTCATCATCTAAAGTTCTACTGTAAGCATAGATTGTAGGATGTTCTTCTTGAATAATTTCGTATTCACCATACACTAATAACAAATTATCTTTTCTTAATGCTACCATTTTTCTGAAATGATTCAACACAGAATTATGGTCATTTTGTTGATTAGCTACATTAACTGTTGTATGATTTTCATGTACAGGTAACCATGGGGTTTCACTTGAAAATCCAGCGTTATTTGTGTCATCCCATTGCATAGGTGTTCTACCGTTATCTCTTGAAAGTAAGTTTAAATTTTTAAGATGTAGGTCTAAATCTTCTCCATCTGTAGCGGCTTTTTTATACCCATTAATGGCTGCAATATCTTTATACTGTTCAATTTTTGTAAATCCAATATTTGTCATCCCTAACTCATCTCCATAATAAGTATAGGGTGTTCCTCTCATAGAAAGAATAAAGGTATTAAGCATCTTGGCAGAGTAATCTTTAAATGCTGGTTTATCACTTCCATATCTGTTTACAAATCTAGATTGATCATGGTTTGATAGATAAATTGAAATCCAGCCTTTTTCAGCAAATGATCTATCCCATTTAGTAAACGATTCTTTAAATTGAGCTAGGGTACATTTTTCTAAAGTAGTAACCATATCTGTTGCTTCAAAATGATACGCCATTTGCAATTCTTTACGATCCTCATCTACTAAATTATGGGCATCTTCTAATGTGCTTCCAACACCCTCTGAAACAGCAAAAACATCGTATTTACTCAAAACCTGTTCATACATTTCTTTGAGATAAGTATGAATGTGAGGACCCATACCATGATATTTAATAACGTTTGGTATATTAATATCATAACCCTCTGGAAATGGAGGAAAAGTAATATCCTTACTTACATATTGGAAAGCATCTAAACGAAAACCGTCTACACCTTTATCTGCCCAAAATTTCATAATATCATATACTTCTTGGCGTACTTTTGAGTTCTCCCAATTAAGATCAGGTTGTTTCTGAGAAAAATAATGTAGATAATAAGCATCTGTTTGTTTGTCATATTTCCAAGCATCACTATTTTCATCAAAAAAACTCCAACGATGATTTGGCTTTCCTTTTTCTGCAGGCCACCAATGATAATAATCTCTGTAAGGATTATCACGAGAACTACGAGATTGTTGAAACCATTGATGCTCATCACTACTATGATTGACTACTACATCCATTACAAGTTTTATATTTCGCTTATGCAAACCTTGAAGTAGTTCATCAAAATCTGCCATAGTACCGAACTCTTTCATAATGGCACGATAATCACTAATATCATAACCATTATCATCGTTCGGAGACTCGTATATTGGGTTTAACCAAACCATAGTAACACCCAAACTTTCTATATAATCTAATTTTTGAATGATTCCTTGTAAGTCTCCAACACCGTTTCCACTAGTATCTTTGAAACTTCTTGGATAGATTTGATAAATTACACCTTCTTTCCACCAATTTCTTTCTTGTTGTGAGTTTTTAGTCATTACAGTATTCTTAAGATCGTTTTTTAAAATTAAAGCTACTATTATTTACAGTTAAAAGGCTAGTTGAAAGTATAAAATACTATTCAATTTTTAGTCTATAATTATTCAGTGAAATAAATTGAACAAAAAAAATAAAAAATGTTGTTTTTTGGAGTTAAATTCTAGTGTATTTACCCCCTTTAGAGTCTGTTATGGTATTGTTTTCTAGTACAAATAGAATGTCTTCATTGTGGTACCTAAAAGTAAATCCTGATTTAGTAATCTTAGGGTAGTAACTTACATATGTTTTGGATCCTTCTTTAATATCCCAGATAATTCCTCCGTTACTATTTTTAATATGAAACCAAAGATTTCCTGTTTGATTTTTCCAAAGACCTACAAATTGTTTTTTTAAGCTCTTTGATTCAGGAATAAATTCATTTTTTAAAAAATAGAGACTTTCTTTA
Source organism: Flavobacterium sp. SCGC AAA160-P02 (assembly GCA_000383355.1). GTDB lineage: Bacteria > Bacteroidota > Bacteroidia > Flavobacteriales > Flavobacteriaceae > Polaribacter. The sequence goes on from KB911090.1 coordinate 63,261, forward strand.
CGAATTGCAATAGGAAATCTTTTTGCATCTATACTTACATAATAATTTCCTTCATCTTCTTGAATTAGATATGTACCATTAAAATCTTTTAACCAATATGATTCGTTTTCAAACAAGATAGAAACTTGAATCATCTCATTTTTTTTATCAATCCAACTTCCCTCATAGATTGATTTTTCTGAGTTATTACAAGATTGTAATAGTAAGATTCCAATAAAAATGGTTAAAGCTTTTTTCAAAATATTCTGTTTAATCAATATTACAAAAAAAAGTATTCCAAAACATCCGCATAAAAGACTATTCTTTAATAGGCATATATATTTCTGCTTTCCATTTTAAGACATCTCCTCCAAAATTTGGATTGCTATAAAAGACCTCAAGGGGCTTTTTGTCTATCTTTATATTATTATTTTCTGCATAATCTACTAATGCATACCAAGCTCTATCTGATGTAATATAGTTTCCGTTATATGTAGCTTTTAAGGCTTTTGCTCCATTATATTGTTTGTACTGAATGCGTGAATCTAACGGAAGAGAATCACTTTTTATCACTGGAAAACAGAAATTATAAGCAATACTATCATTTTGTGTATTCCAATTTGTTATTTCAACAAAAGGCGTACCATTCATTGTTATATTTTCAGCAGAGAGAATACTGGTTAATAATGAATAATTTTGCATCATTCCTCTCGCTTTTTCAATTTGCAAGCCCTTCATAGAAATATAGGCACAATAGGTAGATCTTGTGGTGTCTTTTCCTACCACAGTTACTTTAATTTTTTTTAAGTGCTCTTTTAGTTTATCTATAAAGTCTGTTACTGTTTGTTCTGTTCGCTTTTCAAAACCTGTTTTAGAAAAAGGAATCGAAATTTTGTTTGCTAGACTGTTGTTTAAATCTGTAACATATACATTTACTTTAGAGATAGAATCATTTACCGAGCTTATAGACCATTCATAATTATAAGTAGTGTCTTTTATCTTAATCTGTTGTGTTAAGTTCGCCAAATTATCTTGTTGAATTGGACTTGAATTCTCTAAACTAGTATTCCAAAGTTTGATGGTTTGGTTGATAGTCCCTGCACTTGTTTTTACCTTAAAAGTTACTAAATAATCGTAGGGTTTTATGATGAGGTACCAGAGCAAAAACCCTGCTAAAAGAAACCCAATGATAGCACTTATTTTTTTCATTTTTTTAACTATAAATATCTACAAAATAGATGTTTGTCCTATTATTTACTTTTTTGACATGGTTAATTTTTTAGTAACCAATTCTCCAATTTCTCTTCCTTGTCCAACACCTACCTCTACTGCTGCTCTAAAATGAATACCTCCATACATTCTACTAATGGTAGCCTCATCTGCAGCCGCATTAAAGGAAGTGAAAGACCGAACTGGTAGCCCATACGGTACCTCAGTATTGTCTGCAAAACTAAAGTTGTCTCCAAAAATAGACGTTAATACTATTGAAGCAGCTCCAGAAACAACAGAATGGCCACTTGTGTATTCTGGAAAGGGTGGCGTTTGTAAAATAGGTTTCCATTCATCATCAAAATAGGTGTTAATTAATGTTTCTGGCCTCACTAAATTACTTCTGTATTTTTCATCCCAACAACTAATAAAAGCATCTGCTATTGCAATAGATGTTTTGGTGTAGGCAAAAACTGTTCTTTTAAAATCTGCTTCTTCTTTTTTTGCGGCAATTTTAGTAATACCAATCCAATGGGCTCCTGGTGTTATTTTTTTTACTGCAAACATTAAATGTCCTCGATTTACAGAAACATAAGGGTTACAATCCCAAAATTGTGCAATGGCTATCTCTTCTGAAGCATCCCCTTTTTTGGTGATTTCTAAACTAACATCATAAACTTCTTTTAGTTCTTTATAAAAATCTGAGTTTTTATTCATTGAAAATTTTGGTGGGGGTACTGGTTTAAATTGTGCTGCCGAATCAATAACAAAAGATCGTATTTTGTTCCAATGTGGCTCTAAACCATCCATATACGAGGGTGGTGTTGGCTGCCATCTACTTTCGTCTTGAGAATCTACACTAAACTTGGGCATGGTGCGTGTTTGTGCATAGTTATCTTTGTTCATCCAAGTAGTTATATGAGCTGCTACTTCCAAACCGTAGGCTTTAGATTCATTAAATTCTCGTGGGTTTTTAGCTTCCCAAATATTATATAAACTATCTCTATACATTTCAATTTTCTCTTCAGAAAAGATCAATTGCTTGCTAATATTTAAATGTGCAATAATTGCTGCAAGCGGATAATTTATCTTCTTTGCTGGATTAGGTGATGGAATTGCCTCTAAGTGTTTAATTTGGTTTTTTAATGAGTGATAACTACTGTCATTTAGAGCTAATATTTCGTAGGCTGCAATGTTTGGATACACAAAAACTCTACTTGCTACTGGCGGAGAAAATATATCGTGAATCATAACATCTACTACTTTATCTATAGCTGTATGAAAATTGTCGGTAGTAACTTCTATAGGTTCTGAATTCTCTTTACATGAGAAAATCAGCAAACATAATGCGCTTACTATTAAAGAGGTTTTATAATTTTTTATAATCATCTTTTAAATGTGTTAATTCATATACTTGAGCATGGTCATTATTAATAGTTGCTAAAACATATGATTTATTTTGAACTTTAATTATATTAAGTTTCTTAACAGCCTTTTGGTTAAAGTCTAGTCCAATTTTATTTCCTAAAACAATCTTATCTTCATTAAAAATTAATGCTCCAGGAAAAGAATCAAATCTTCCTTGATACGGACTTACGCCAAAATAATTCCCTGCTACTAAAACTTCATTATCTCCATCAGCATTAAAATCGTATTCTAAAAAAGCTGAAATTGGTGATACTTGCAACTCGTTTTTAAAAGGAATAAATGTAAATGTATTGTTTTCATTTTTTAAATACCCTGAAGCTAAAGTATGTACTTCTAATATACGAGCCTTCTTTAATACTGATTTTTCAAAAATTTCGTCTATTGATTTTCCTGCAAAGCTTTTATAGCTTGTAAACTTTTTCCGTAAACTTACAATTTGACTAGCCAATTCATCCAATCCTAACAAAGGATAATAAGCTTCATTTTTATAATTGCATAGTATGGTTTCTGTACTTCCGTTACCATCAAAATCTGCATAATACATTCTTAATGGGTATTCTTCTGAAGCATTAAATTTTGAGTTTTTACCCCAGTTTCCTAAGAGGTAGTCTACATCTCCGTCTTTATCAATATCAAAAGCAGCTATCTGTTGCCACAGACCTGTTAATGTAGCATCTATGAGTTTTTCTTCTGTAAAATTGCCCCTGGTATTTTTAAAAAACTTGGGTGTCATCCATTCTCCTACCAAAATAAGGTCTACAAAGCCGTCTGTATTATAATCTTCCCAAATAGCATCTGTAATCATTCCTGTATTTTGAAACGATTGATTTTCTAGGATTGAAAACTTGCCGTTTTCATTTTTTAAAATATAAGAATTAGGCATGGCTCCAAAATTATTGGATACCGTATTATTTCCAACAAAAACATCTAAATCTCCATCATTGTCATAATCTGCTGCTTTTATAACTGCTGCATTTTCAAAGTATGCTGGTAGTTCTTGTTTTTCAAAACCAACACTACTCTGGGTATAGTAAGTGTCTAATAAAGGTGTCATTTTATTGTAAAAATCTGCCCCTCCTGTTCCAACAATTACATCGTTTTTTTGATCGTTATTTAAGTCAGCAATTAGGGCTACAACATCTTCAGTAATAGAATCGTTTGCAATAGTTTGAATATTTTTTTCTCTATAAATACTATCAGTTTGTAAAAACACTTTCGATGGGTTAAACTTAGAACCTCCAAAATAAATATCTTCTTTCCCATCATTATTTAAATCTCCTACAGCAATAGCAGGACCTCTATCTGAGGTTTGATAAGGAATTAATTTTTGGCGATTAAAATCTGTATAATTATCTTCTACATGAGTAAAATGAATGCCTAAATTATTGGAACTCTTTTTAAAAAGAGGTGTTTCTTTTTTAAAGAAAGATTTATAATTAAATGGTTTTGTGTTTTCTGGACTGATAGTCATTCGCTGATTTACAACAATATTTTTTAGAGTTTGATAGGTTTTATTCGGCCAAACAATAGTTATTGAATCTACTTGTTGAATTGCTCCGTACCCAAAATGAACCATTGGTTCTGAAGAAGATTGAAAACCTCTTACCGTGTACAATTCTTTGAATTGTAATTTTCCTTGCTCATAGGCGTAAACTTTCGTTCCTATCCCAAAAGTATTGGGTGCTGGATAGGTAAACTTTAATTGAAGATAATTAGCTTTCTCATTCGTTTGATTGATATACAATGATACATCTTCATTAATATTACTGACCACTAAATCTAGATCTCCGTCATTATCTAGATCGCCCAAGGCTGTAGCTCCTGAAACTCCTTTTTTATTTGAAATCCAATCACCAGATTTATCTTCAAACTCTAAATTTTTAGTTCCTTTAAAAATATAATTATGAGCTTCTCCAGAAGGCATCATTTGCAATGCTTTTTGGTCTACCAATTTTGTATTGTCTATTTTTTTCTGAATTTGTTCGTTAGAAACAAATTTAATAAAGTCTAGATCATTTGGTCTCTTTGAAATTCCGTTAGATATAAATAAATCTTGCTCGCCGTCTTGATTAAAATCTGCAAACAAACTACTCCAACTCCAATCTGTAGCAGCAATTCCACTAAGTAGAGCCGTTTCTAAATAACTAGAATTTTGCTGATTTATATACAGCATATTTCTAGTAAACTGATAGTGATACCCAAACTTTTGAGTTCTTAATTTCTGAATCTGAATATTATCATCTCCTTCAGAAGTTTTTAAAACTAGCTCATCTTCAGGCAGCATGTCTAAAGAAATAATATCTGGCAAACCATCATGATTAATGTCTGCCACATCATTTCCCATAGAAAAACGAGTGGTATGGCCAAAATAGTCTTTCAATTGATCAGAAAAAGTACCATCACCATTGTTTATGTAATAATAATCATCTTCATGAAAATCATTTCCAACATAAATATCCGGAAAGCCGTCTTGATTAAAATCTGCAACAGAAATACCCAATCCATAACCATTAATTCCACCAAAAATTCCTGCAGATTCACTTACATCTGTAAATGTTCCTCCATCATTTCTTAGCAATCTATCTCCTGTTTGCTCATTTCGTTTGTAACGTAGTTCTGCTTTTCCAAAAGACTCTTGAGTGTGAATGGCGTGGTTTAAAAGATATATATCTAAATCACCATCTAAATCAAAATCTAAAAATGCTGCAGAAGAGCTATAAGAATCAAAATCTAGTTGGTATTTTTCTGCACTTTCGGTAAAGGTTTCATCTCCATTATTAATGTATAATTCATTGTAGCCATAAAACCCATGCACACCAACAACAGCACAGACATAAATATCTAACAAACCGTCTCCATTTATATCTCCCATAACCGCTCCAGTATTCCATGAACTATTACCAGATACACTTGCCTTGGTTGTAATGTCTTCAAATTGTAAGTTTCCTTTGTTTATAAATAGCTTGTTTTTTTCTTGATTTGCTGATAGAAAGATATCTAAAAGACCATCGTTATTTATGTCACCTAAAGCAACACCACCTCCATTATAATAATATAAATAATCAAGAATATTTAACTCATTAGAAGGTGTAATTGTATTCTTAAAGTTCAAGCCTGTTTCTTGAGAAGTTGGATTCTTAAACAACAGCTCCTTTTGATTACATGCGAATAATAGCAGAGAAAAACACAGTATAATTACCTTATTATTCATTGATTAAAAATAGTTTTGGACGTTCATTATTAATAGCCGCTATAAGGTAGGTCTTTCCTTTATTATCTTTAATTGTTTTTAAATGTTTTACTTCATTCTTAATCACAAAACCTGATGTATTGTACTCTTGCCAAGTAAACCCTAAGTTTCCATCACCTAATAAAACCGATCCATAATTTGCATCTAATCTAGAATATTGAGGTTTAAATTCAAAGTTGTTTCCTGCCATAATAATATCTAAATGACCATCATTATTAATATCGGTACACACAATTCCGCAGACACAAGAAAGCTGAACACGACTTGGAAGTTTTTTTACACTAAATTTCCAATCACCTTCGTTTACAGCAATAATTGTTTCTGAAATACTACTTTGCTTCATAATTGAATTTTCGAAAATTGATGGTGAAAATAGTTCATCAATAGATTTTTTAGCATATTCCGAGGCCTTTAAATTTTGCTTTTTCAGAGAGACTAACTGAGCTGTTAATTCTTTTTTCATATGAATTGGATAGTCTTTTCCATTCTTATGATTGGTCATAATTTGCTCAAAAGTTCCATTATTATCAAAATCATTCACCCACATTTTTACAGGATTTTCAAAAGAGGTTTTATGCATGGTATTACTCCCTTGGTTTCCGAGGATAAAATCTACATCACCATCATTATCTAGATCTGCAGCTTCTACAACATTCCACATTCCAAATAAATTATCTAGGGTTGAAGTTTGTTTGATAAGTCTTCTTCCATTATTGATGTAGATTTTTGGTGTATCCCATTCAGAAACAGTCATCAAATCTTTTTTGCCATCTTTGTCTATATCTTTCCAAATTGCATGAGTAATCATTCCTGCATTTTTAACATCATAGGCTACTTTTTCTGTAGTATCTGAAAAAGTTCCATCACCATTATTTTCTAAAAATTGATGACTAGGGTTTACTCCATAAGTTGCTACCAAACTTCTAGCACCAACAAAAACATCTATATCTCCGTCATTATCAAAATCATAAGGAGCAATCACTGCAATGTTTTTTCTTAAAGGTGGTAGTTTTTTTGCTGCTGGCTCAAAAGTTCCCTTCCCGTTATTAAGATATAGTCTTACCTTATAATTATTTTGCTCCCCTATTTCATTTCCGCCTGACCCAATCATTAAATCTAAATTTCCATCTCCATTGGCATCAAAAAAAGTAGCAGTGGTATCTTCAAATAAGGCATCTTTTTCGAAAGATTTTTGAATTGATAGCGCTACTTTTCCATCTCCTAGATTTAAATACAAAAGACCCGATTGATTTTTTGCTCCACCAATATAAAAATCTTCATTACCATCATTATTAATATCTCCAACTGCCAAGGCAGGCCCTTCTTGCGATAACATTTTATTAATTAAGCCTTCATAATCAAAGTCGGAATAACTGTTTTCTTGATGTTTTACTAACTTTGTTTTTTTAATTTCCGTTAGCAGCGTCTTTTCTTTCTTAGGTTTAAAAGGCTTTTGAACTTCAGTAGCGTCTAATTGCTGTAAGGTTAGCGTTGTGTTTACAGCAACATTGCTCCACTTTTGAGTTGTATTATCTGGCCAAATTACACGCAAAGAATCTATGGTTGTTACCTCGCCCAGGCCAATGGTCATCACATAATCCATAGAAGATTGAAACCCTCTTGAAGGCATTTGCTCCTGTACGTATATATTGTTGTTATTAAAAATTTTTACAGTACTTCCTATGGCAAATTTATTGGCTTTTGTACCTTCCAATTTAATTTTTAAATAACTATTGTTGGTTAATGAATCTGTATTGTTTCTATAAACAAAAGGCAACATGTTTACATTATTAATGACCAAATCTAAATCGCCATCATTGTCTAAATCACCATAAGCAACACCATTTGACAAACTAGGTGTTTCAAAACCCCATTCCTTATTTGCATTGTCAAAAGTAATATCACCATTATTTCTATAGGCATAATTTGGTTGAGGTTTTACTGGCATTTTATTAATAATAGAATCTATTGCCTGTTTTCTACCTGTTAAAGCCATTTTTTGAATGATTTCATTTGCAAAAAAGTTAACAAAATCTAAATCTGTTAAATCATGATTAATTCCGTTGGTAATAAAAATATCTCTGTTACCATCATTATCCATATCAAAAAGTAACCCAGCCCAACTCCAATCTGTTTTTGCAACACCACTGTGATAAGCAACCTCAGAAAAAGTGCTATTCCCATTGTTTAGCTGTAGCGTATTTTGGATGTATTGCTGAGAAAAATCTTTACTTTGTTTTAATTTAAAAACATTGTAACCTTCAAATTCCATTACAGACTTCACTCGCTGATCTGCTTCAGGCAACATGTCTGTAATAAAAATGTCTGCATTTCCATCGTTATTAATATCTGCAATATCTACACCCATGGCAGATAAACTTAAATGAGAGGTCCAATTGGTAATGTCTTCTTTGAAAGTACCATCTTGATTGTTGATATACAGATAATCTCGTTCATAAAAATCATTAGAAACATAAATATCTGGATACAAATCTCCATTCATATCGGTAACCATGACGCCTAAACCAAAACCTATTAAGCTTCCATAAATACCTGCCTGCTCACTTACATCTACAAATTTACCATTGTCATTTCTTAATAGCATATCTCCAACACCTCTAAATATTTCTGGAACATTTGCCCAGTCTTGAGCTCTTTTATCTCGTTGTTCTGCATATCCTAGACTACTTACAGGAATGTTGCTGTTATTTAAAATATAGGCGTCTAAATCTCCATCTTTATCATAATCAAAAAAAGAAGCATGTGTAGAAAATCCTGTTTTAGCAAGGTTAAATTCAGCTGCTTTCTCTGTAAATGTTAAATCTCCATTATTAATATACAGATCATTATCATGGTTATTGCCTTTTAAATTTCCAGCATTACTTACATAAATATCTAGTAAACCATCTTGATTGATATCTACCATTACAACACCTGTAGACCAAGGTTTGTTTCCTTCTATTCCAGCACTTATAGAAATATCTTCAAATGTTAAGTTGCCTTTATTAAGATATAATTTATTAGCCACCATATTACCTGTTAGATAAATATCTGCTAGGCCATCATTGTTAATATCTCCAATAGCAACACCTCCTCCATTGTAGAAGTTTCTATATTTAAAAATATTAAAATTCTTTTGGTTTTTAACTTTATTGAAAAAGTCAATGCCTGTTTCTTTGGCATCTAATAATGTGAATAGGGTCTGAGTCTTACTTGCGGTAGACTTATTTTCCTTCTCTAAATTACAGGAATAAATTACCGCGATCATCAGTACTAAAATAATTTTTCTTACTATAAATTTTGTCATTATTTATTTGCCTTTAAAAAAATAGGTGTATCATTATTTATAGAAATAACATAAAATAATTCCTCTTTAATTTTTAATGTTTCTATGTTTCTAGCTTCTCCAGAAATATTAAAATCCTGGTCTAAACTTTCGTTAAAAAAACCATTTGCATTGTTCAACAAAATTAGACCATGAGAGGCATCTAATTTACCCAATTGTGTGTTAATATTATAATTATTTCCAACTAAAAGAACATCCGTAAAACCATCGTTATTAAAATCGTTAAGAGCTATGTCATTAACAGAAGATACTTGTGCCATAAATGGCAATTGATGTTTTTTAAAGGTGCTATTTCCCATATTCTCAAAATAACAACTACCTAGTTCAAAAACTTGTTTTTTGTAGGCTCCTTTAATCTTTTCTTTCGGAAGAAGTTCTGTAAATGAAGCATCTGCAAAATCCTTGTAGGATAAATATTTTTTATTTAAAAATGGCAATTGCTTCACCAATTCATCTTTAGAGGCAAAGGGCGTTTCTTGTTTTTGATAATAATAGGTGATAACTGGGTCTACAGAACCGTTATCATCAAAATCATTGCTATACAGCGTTATGGGTTCATTTTCGCTTGCCTTCAATCGAGTATTTAATCCCCAATTTCCTGCAATAAAATCTAAATCTCCGTCTTTATCAAAATCGGCTACTTTAATTGTATTCCACCATCCGTTTGTTTTTTCTAACTGAGTGTTTTTTTGAAGTATTAATTTTTTGCCATCATTTAGAAACACTTTTATAGGCATCCAATACCCGGCAACTATTGCATCTAAAAAACTATCATTATTCAAATCTTTCCAGACAATATCTCGTATGTTTCCACTTTCTTTAAAATCAAGACCAAATTTTTGCGTTACATTAGTGAAATTTCCTAATCCATCATTCTCAAAAATATAGTGTGTTGGTGTTTTTCCAAACTGCCAAGGAAGTATATTTGAAACTATGGAGATGTCTTTGTCTCCATCATTATCTATATCTATTGCTCTTACTTTAGAAGCATTAATTTCAATTGTTGTAAACTGAATGGTATCTCTTTTAAATTTTCCTTGATAGTTAATGTATAATTTTGGTTGTAAAGGAGTTCCTTTTTTAAATTCGTTGCCTCCACTAACTACCAACAAATCTTTAAAGTCATCTCCATTGGCATTAAACAAAACAGCATATACATCTTCGTGAATTGCAGTATTTTTAAAAACTGAATCTTGCACAGAAGTAAATTGGCCTTTTTTATTTTGAATAAAAAGCTCACTGGCTTGAGATTTTCCTCCACTAATAAATAAGTCTTCTAATCCGTCATTATTTATATCAGAAACTGCTATATGTGGTCCTAAATTAGTACTTGCATAAGGTATTATTTGATCTCTATTAAATTCTAATGATTGTGAATCTTTGTGTTTAAAACTAAGAATAGAATCTTTATTTACTAAAAAAGATGGTTGTTTTTTAATCGCTGTATGACGATAATTTTTTGTGGCATCCTTATAAAAAACTTCTATTTCTTGATTGGTTTCTACATTTTTTAATGTTTCATATGCATTCGTACTCCAAATAATTTGTAATGAATCTATTATGGTAGCATCTCCTAGTCCAAGATGTATTTTGGGTTCTACAGATGATAAGTATCCTTTTGTTGTATAGTTTTCTTCGGTAATTATTTGATCTTTATAGTAAGCTTTTACGGTTGCTCCAATTCCAAAAGTATTGTTAGAATTCCCTATAAACTTTACTTTTAAATAGTTGTTCTGATAAATTTTATTTGAATTGTTTTCTAATACATACGCTTCTTCATTAATGTTATTAACAACTAAGTCTAAATCGCCATCATTATCTAAATCTACAGAAACACCTCCGTTACTAAATGAGTTTCCGTGAGATAACCAGCTAGAAGTTACATTACTAAATGTCTTGTCTTGATTGTTTTTATAAAAATAGTTTTTAACTTTCTTTTGAGGGATTTGCTTGGACAGTTCTAAATTCCTTTGAGATTTTTCTGTTGCTAACTGTTTTTGAATGGCTTCATTTGAAATGAAGTTTATATAATCCATATCATTGGTGGCTCCTAAAATACCATTTGTGATATAAAGGTCTTTAAAGCCATCATTATCATAATCTCCAACTATCGGGCTCCAAGACCATTCTGTTGCTGCAATACCGCTTAAATAAGCCGCTTCACTAAAGGTTTCATTACCATTATTATAATGCAAGGTATTTTGCATAAACTGAGGGGCGTATCCATTTTTTAAATAATATTGATAGGTCTGGTATGGAAATTCTAATCCAGATGTTTTGTATGTTTTTAGATTTTCGGGAAGCATATCTAAGGAAATAATGTCCATTTTGGAATCATTATTTAAATCAGATATTGCATTACCCATTGAAAAATGAGAAGTATGGCCTAAGGCAGTCTTATCTTTAGATATAACCTCTTTAAAAGTATTGTCTTTTTGATTTATATATAGGTAGTCATTTTCAAAAAAATCATTACCTACATAGATGTCTGGGTAACCGTCGTTTGTTACATCTCCAATAGATAATCCTAAGCCATATCCTATTTTTCCTTGAAAAATTCCAGATTGAGAAGATACGTCTTCAAACTTCCCTTGTTTATTTTCAAATAATTTATCTCCAGACATTTGATCTACTTCTGTTCGTATAGAACCTTTCCCATAATTACTATTAGGATATAAAGAATGATTCATTAAAAAAAGATCTAAATCTCCATCTTTATCATAATCAAAGAAAGAAGCTTGTGTTGCAAAAGAGGCAATGTCTAAACCATAGAAAGAAGCAGCTTCTTTAAACCTAGGAATTCCATTGTTATCTGGACCTTCATTTATATATAATAAGTTGTTCCCTTTAATTGAATTATGTGCTCCTATTTTACAAATATAGATATCTAGAAATCCATCATTATTAATATCTACGGTAGTGACGCCTGTAGTCCAAGGAATTGAATTATTTATAAGTGCCTGTTTGGTAATGTCTTTAAATTGAAGACCTCCTGTATTTAAATACAATTTATCTGCAGTTTGGTTTCCTGTAAAATAGAGATCCGCTAAACCATCATTATTAAAATCTGCAGCGGCTACTCCGGCTCCGTTATAATAATATAAATAGTTTAAAATATTTAAATCAGTGGTACTTGTTAAGTTATTTTGAAACTGTATTTGAGTTTTATTACTAGGTAAGCTAACAAACAAAGAATCATTGTTGTTACAAGATACTAATAAGAAAAGAAGACTACATACTATAAACTCTTTCATGTTGTAAGAGGTTATTATATTTAAAGAAGTTTAAACCACTTCAAAGTAAATAAGTTTTGTAAATAATTAAAGAGGGTAAAAATACCCTCTTTAATTTTAATATCAATAAAAGATAAAATTTAGTATCCTGGATTCTGAACTAAATTAGGATTTGATAACAATGCTGTTAATGGAATTGGGAATAAGTTTTTATTCGCATCTCCAACAGCTGCTGGGTCTTTAAACTCCCAGTCTTTTGTAAATTGACCAAATCTAATTAAATCGTTACGTCTAAAAAATTCAACATACAATTCTCTACCTCTTTCGTCTATCATATCATCTAAACTTAGAGATCCTAAAGGAGTTGCATCCCTTAAAACTCTTAATTCATTTACTTCAGCCAAAGCTTCACCGGCATTTCCTGCTCTTAACATTGCTTCTGCTCTCATTAAGTGAGCATCTGCATATCTGAAAATAGTTTCGTGAGCTCTAAAAGAATCTTCATTTGTACCATTAAAAGGGTGGTACTTAATAACTCTAATGGCTTGTGTTTCATTACTATTAGTTAAACTAAAGTCTCTTGAATACACCAAAGGATTTCCTGCTCTATCTGTTAAAGCTTGTCCAGTACCAGAGTATTGCTGACCTACTAAGAAGCCATACCCCATACCATAGTTGTCTGTATTATTTGCATTTGAAGCGTCTGGTACCCATCCTCTTCTTTCTTCTTGTCCAGAACCTACATAGTTTTCATTGGCATCTCCTTCAAATAAATCATAAAATTCAGCTAACGTAGAAAAACCATTCCAACCTCCACCTTGGTTAGGCGTTACCATGTTGTAATGCATACCATTCCAGATTCTGTTTCCAATTCCTATGTTTCCAAACAAAACGGTTTCTGTATTTACAGTTGGTTCAAATAATTTGAAATATCCATCCTGTAAAGCAAATCCACTAGCTTCAACAGCATTTACAGCATTAATTACTTCTTGGTAATTAGGTGCTGAACCTGTATAACGTTCGCTGTTTAAAATTAATTTTGCTTTTAGAAAGTTAGCCGCTGCTTTAGATGCGCCGTTTGTTTCCATACTTGGACCAGTATTAGGCAATCCTCCAATAGCTTCGTTTAAGTCATTTAAAATATAAGCATAGGCTTCAGATGGTGACAGTACAACTGGTGTTGCAACTGGATCATCTGTAGCTTCTCTAAATGGATTTTGACCCCACATATCTAACACAAAGAACATGCTGAAAGCTCTTAAAAACTTTGCTTCAGCTACTTGTTGCTGAGATGAATTACTCAGAGGATCAATAATTTGACTTGCTTTTAACACCTTAGAGTTTAACTGGTTCCAGGTACTTAATAAGAAACCATGATCTACTTTCCATGTATGATTGTGAAGTGAACGCCACAATCCGTTATCTCCCCAGTCACTTCCTCTTGTAGGAATTACTTGCTCGTCTGTAGTTACTTCGTTCAAAGCAAAGAAATTTGCCTGATCTCCTAACATACCCCATGTTTCACCATACAGTCCGTTTAGCGATTCTTGTGAATCAGCTACCCCTGTAAAAGAAACATCTTGTATCACTGAATCCGTAGCCTCAAGTTCTAAATCTGAACAAGAATAAAGTGCTGTCATGGAAATAAGTGATAGTAAAACTATTTTTAAATTAAATTGTTTTTTCATCTTTTATATTTTTTAAAATTTTGCGTTAATTCCAAAAGTAATTGTCGTTGGATTTGGATATGCTCCATAATCCATTCCAATAGAAGGTAAATTACCTCCTGTAGCAGAACTAACTTCTGGATCTAATCCTGAATAATCTGTAGATAACCATAGGTTTTGCCCTGTTACAGAGAATACCATAGATTTAAAAACCCCTTCTCCAGATAGTGGCATGTCATAAGCTAAAGATAAATTTTGCAATCTCACAAAATCTCCTTTTTCTAAAAACCTAGTAGACGCAGCAGCAGATGCTCCTAATGCTTCTCCACTTGTTAACGTTTCTGGAAGTACATTTCTAGTTGTATTAAACGCTCCTGCAGTAAAGAATGCATTTGCTGTGTTGTTGTATATGTAGTGACCAAACTGCCCATTAAAATAAGCAGACATTGTAAATCTCTTATAACTTAAATTGGTAGATAAACCTCCTGTTAAATTAGGTAAAGCACTTTTTCCAACAAAACTTTTTTCTTCACTTATAATTGGTTGTCCAGCTCCATCATATCCATCAAACTCTAATAAATAATAAGAAAATAATGAATGTCCTTCTTGCAATCTCATTGCAAAAGCACCAGACAATCCTGGTCCGTTTACATTAGCAAAGTCATATTGTCCAGAAAGAGATTCTACCATATTATCATTGTAAGCAATGTTAAAGTTTGCAGACCAGTTAAAATCTTCTGTTTGAACTAAATCATACCCTAAAGAAAATTCAACCCCTTGATTTACAATTTTTGAATCTGGTAAGTTTCTAAATTTTTGAGATAAAATAGCCGGTTGAGCTTCATCAACTAAAAATAATAAATCTTGTGTTTCTTTTCTGTATACATCTATACTTCCAGAAAGTCTGTCATTATTAAAACCGAAATCTAATCCTGTCGCATATTGTAATGTTGATTCCCATTTAAGGTCATTACCACCAAATGAAACAATACCATTACCGTTACTTAGATCTATCTCCCCGTTATTTTGAGGATTTAATCCATTCCAACGAGATCTGTTTACATAATTACCATAACCTACTCCTTCTTGGTTTCCAGTTAAACCTGCACTTACACGTAGTTTTAACGTAGACATATTACTATCACTCATAAAGTCTTCTTCGTTTAACTTCCATGCGAAAGCTCCTGAAGGAAAATAACCATATCTGTTTGCTTCTGGAAAAGCAGAAGAACCATCAGCTCTTACTGTAGCAGTAAACAAATACTTGTCTGCTATTGTATAATTTACTCTTCCAAAAAATGATTGTAACTCTGTTGTATTATCATAAGAATCAACAGCTAAAGATCTTACTCCAGATTTTGATGTTCTTGGTGTAAAGCTAGAAGTTGTAAAATCTAATCCATCAAACCCTCTTACGTATACTCCATCAATATTTGGTGCGTAACCAAATTGTTGATACTGACCTGATATTTCGCCAGCAATACCTGTAACAATATTTTTAAGGCTAGATCCCATTAAATCTAAATCTTTTGTTGAGAAACCCCAAGCTCCAGAATACATTCCTGAACTACGGAAACTTTGGTAAGAAAAACCTCCTAAAACATCTAATCTAGAATTTTTATATTCTTTATTGTATGATATTGTAGCTTCTAATAATTCGTTTTGTACTTCTAACACATTATAAGCTCCTCTACCATTACCTGGTATTCCATCTTCTAACCCTAACACATCAGCTGAAGTAACAGAAAAGTTGTCAGAATCTGATTGATCTAGACCAACAGATACTTTCGCTTTTAAATTAGAAGTTAAATCATATTCAAGAGATACATTGGCTAAGTATCTATTTGTATTTGTTGTTCCTTTTGTATATGCTAATAAGTTAGCAGGGTTTACCAAAGTTCCTCCATCGTAATCTGGGTCATTAGGCCAAGTAGGATTTGCAGAAAAAGCTGCTCCTAAAATATCTCCTTTGTAACCAGCAGTTCCTCCAGTAGGTGCTAAATTATCATCTACTCTAGATACAGATCCTTGAAAAGAAAGTGTTAACTTATCATCTAAAAATCGTTGATTAAGATTTAATCTTGCTGTAAGTCTTTCTAAATTTGAATTCTCAACAATACCTGTTTGATTTCCAAAACCTAAAGTAGCTATATAAGATCCTTTGTCATGAGACTTAGAATAACTTAAATTTTGATTGTGTGATTGAGCTGTTCTAAAAACAACATCTTGCCAATCTGTTGAAGATCCAACATTACTTACTGCATCTACAGCCAATCCTAATCTCCTTCTTTCTGAAATAAATTGACTAGCATTTAGTAGATTATAAGTTTGTCTTGCCTTAGAAGAACTAACATTTGCTTGGTAATTAAACTCCCCTTTTTTAGATCTTCCTTGCTTAGTAGTAACAATAACAACCCCATTTGCTCCTCTAGAACCATAAATGGCTGTAGCTGATGCATCTTTCAAAATACTAATACTTTCAATATCGTTAGGATTTAAAAAGCTAAGTGGGTTTTTTGCTGGATTTCCTCCAAGACCAATAACATTTGCTCCTGCAGTTGTTGCACCTCCTGATAAAGGAATCCCATCTACTACAAATAATGGATTGTTATTAGATCTAACAGAGTTAGAACCTCTAATACGAATATTAACTCCTGCTCCAGGTGCTCCACTTGTGCTTGAGATTTGAACCCCAGCAGTTTTACCCTGTATTAATTGTTCTGGCGAAGAAATAACACCCTTGTTAAAGTCTTCTGATTTTACAGAAGTAACAGATCCTGTTGCATCTTTAACTGTAGTTGAACCGTACCCAATAACTACTATTTCGTCTAGCTCTGTAGCGTCTTGCGTCATAGTAACATTTATTACAGCTTCAGAACCTACAGTTCTTTGTTCTGTTTTGTACCCAAGATAGTTGTAAACTAACACATCGCCTTGATTAGCGCTAATTGTGTAGTTTCCATCAAAATCTGTTTGTACCCCCGTTGTTGTACCTTTTATGGTAATACTAACGCCTGGTAAACTACCATCGGCATCAGAAACAACTCCTTTAACTGATTGTCCATAGGAAACACTACCTATAAGTAGCATTAAAATCAGTAAAGGTTTTTTAAGTAAACTATTTTTCATAAAAGTTTAATTTTAATTAATAATGATTTGTTTGTTTTAATTTTTTGAGATTATTGCCAAATTAACACTTTTTTAACTTTAAAAGAAATAAAGTGACAATAAGGTTAGCAAATTAACATTTTTCTGAGCTTAAAAAAAGAATTATGTAATAAAATAAACGAAAACGTTTTCGTGTTTTTTAACGTTAGTATTTACAATAGAAAATATCTTTAAACTATTGACTACTAGTAGATTATTTAATAAAAAATTTATATTAAAGTACCGCTACTTTAGATAAAAGAGTTTAAAAAGTTGGTTTTATAAATTATAAATTAATAAAATTCTAGCTTAAAGCTCTTTAATCCTGATATTTCTGAAGGAAACTTTGTCGCTATGGTCTTGAAGACCTATGTATCCAGTAGGATATTTACCAAATCCTTCCCAATCTTTAAACTTAGAATTGGCAACCATTTTTTTCCATTCAATTCCATGAAGAGGAAAAGATATTGTTGTTTTTTCATTCATAGTAACACGTGCAATATTGGTCGTATGATTCACCTCTAAAACACATTGATTCCATTCTCCAGCCGGATTTATATGGTCTGCTGGATATCCAATCATATCATATAAAGAACCTGCCTTATGAATTCCGTTCCCCACAAATGAATCTGGATGCTTTGCATTATCTAAAACCTGTATCTCTGGACCTGTCATATAGGCTTCAGAAAACTTTTCACTTTCATGTACGCCCCAAAAAATACCACTATTCCCTGCTTCTGATATTTTCCACTCTAGTGATAAAATAAAATTAGTATAGGTTTTCTTTGAAATAATATTTTTCCCTCCTTCTTTACCTGGAGTAAATACCATCGCATCATCTTCAATAGTCCATTCTGGGTAAATGTCTTCAGAAAGATAACCTCGCCAATTATCTAGCGAACTTCCATCAAATAAAATTGTCCAATCACTTTCATTGATTGTTTCACCTGGTGATGAAACTTTCTCTGTTTCGGCTTTTTCTTGCGATTTTTTTTCTGTTTGGTTACATGCCACTAAAAAGCATAAACACACTAATAAAGTTATTCTTGCCATATTTATAATATTAAATTCCTATGATTCTTTTTAATTGATCTTCATTTTTATCTGCTTCGCTTCCAGCAAAATCATCAAACTTTTTGCTAGTTGTTTCAATGAGATGATTTTTAATGAAAGTTACGCCTTCTTTGGCTCCTTGTGCTGGACTTTTTATCACACACTCCCATTCTAATACAGCCCATACATCACAACCATATTCTGTTAGTTTTGAAAAAACTTGCTTAAAATCTACTTGGCCATCTCCTGGAGAACGATACCTTCCTGCTCTATTTTTCCAATCATTATAACCTCCAAAAGTTCCTTTTTTACCAGTGGAATGAAATTCTGCATCTTTTACATGAAAAGCTTTTATAAATTGATGATAGTGATCTATGTATTTTAAATAATCTAATTGTTGTAATACAAAATGTGATGGATCATATAAAATATTAACTCTCTTATGATTTCCTGTTGCTGCTAAAAAACGTTCAAAAGTATCTCCATCATGAATGTCTTCAACAGGATGTACTTCATAACAAACATCTACGCCTTGATCATCAAAGGTGTTTAAAATAGGCAGCCATCTTGATGCCAATTCTTTAAATCCTGTTTCCACAAGTCCTTTAGGTTGTTGCGGCCAAGGATGAACCATAGGCCACAATAAAGAACCTGAAAAAGTAGCATGTGTTTTTAAACCTAAACGCCTACTTACAACGGCAGCTTTTTTCATTTGATCTATGGCCCACAAGGTTCTTTCTTTTGGTTTTCCTTGTAATTCTTTAGGTGCAAAAACATCAAACATTAGGTCGTGAGCTGAATGAACTGCCACTAGTTGTCCTTGAATATGAGTTGATAATTCTGTAATTTCCAAGCCAAAAGAATTTATTTTTCCTTTAAACTCATCACAGTATGTTTGACTTTCAGAAGCAATATCTAAATCAATAATACTTTTGTCTAATGTAGGTATTTGAACACCAATATACCCAAGGTTACTTGCCCATTTACACAGACCTTCTAAAGAGTTAAAAGGTGCTTTTTCATCCATAAATTGTGCTAAAAAAACAGCAGGTCCTTTAATTGTTTTCATATTTTTTATTCAATAATTAAAAATTACAATGCATAGTTTTCATCAATAGCCACCCATACATTTCCGTTTTTATGTGATGTAATAGCTTTTTCTATAAAACTCATACCTCTTACACCATCTATAATGGTTGGAAATTCGCCTTTATTATAAGGTTCATTACAAATTGCTCTGGCTACTCCTTTATATATGTTACCCATAGCATCAAAAATTCCTTCTGGATGTCCTGGCGGTAATTTTGTTCCATCTAAAGATAGCTCACTATTGTATACATGCCCTGGTTTTAAAACTTGTAATGGTTTTCCGTCTTGCATTAAATACAAGTAATTTGGGTTTTCTTGTTCCCATTTGAGCCCTGCTTTATCTCCATACACCTTTACTACAAAACTATTTTCTTCACCTGTGGCAATCTGACTTGCACAAATAACTCCTTTGACGTTTTTAGAGCATCGGAGCAAAATAGTACCGTCTACGTCCATTGGATTATCATCATAAACATGATTTAAATCTGCTAATATGTTTTCAATTTTAACTCCTGAAACATACTCTAACATATCAAAAGCATGGGTTCCAATATCTCCAATACAACAACTTGCCCCTGATTTTTCAGGATTTAAACGCCAGGTTGTTTTTCGTTTTTCTACATCATGTATAATAGGATTTATCCATCCTTGGTAATATTGTGCATCTACTTTTTGAACGTTCCCTATTTCTCCATTTAAGATCATTTCGCGCATTTGGCGAACCATAGGATATCCTGTATAAGTATAGGTGACTGCAAATACCGTTTTCTTTTCTTGAAGAATTGAATAAAGCTCTTGTGCTTCTTGGTAAGTAGTAGTTAATGGTTTTTCACAAATAACATGAAATCCGTTTTCTAACAGTTTTTTTGCCATAGAAAAATGCAAGAAATTAGGCGTTAAAATAGAAACTACTTGCATTCTTTGCTCTTTTGGCAACTGTAATTCTTGGGCTACTAAAGTTTCAAAATCTATATAAACTCTGTCTGTTGGGAGACCAATTTTTGTAGCAAACTCAATATTTTCATCCCAATTGGGGTTAAAAACTCCTCCAACAATTTGATATCTATCAAACATTGAGGAAGCAATACGGTGCAACACGCCAATTAAAGAATTGCCACCACCACCTAAAATTCCTAATCTTATTTTAGAACTACTCATGTGTTACTATCCTTTATATTCTATTTTTTCATCTTTAAACAATACGGCAAAAATTACCATTACTACCACTGCAAATACTGCTGGAAATATCCATATATCTTGCCAAGCGTGAGAGCCATCTGAAAGTAAATTCTTGTCTACAACTTGTCCTGCAATCCAAAAACCAACCAACATTCCAACACCATAAGTTGCCAGTGTTATTAAACCTTGTGCAGCACTTTTAACTTTTTCTCCTGCTTTAGAATCGGTGTAAATTTGACCCGATACAAAAAAGAAGTCATAGCAAATTCCATGCAAGGCTATTCCAGTAATAATCATGAAAAATAAATCGCCATTATTACCATAAGCAAAAAGTACGTATCTAATTGCCCATGCTAACATACCAAAAAGAATGGTTTTTTTGAAGCCAAACTTTTTAAAGAAAAAAGGCAATAATAACATAAATGCTACTTCGGATATTTGACCTAATGAGGCCCAAGCAGTAGAGTTTTCTACCTGATATTCTGTTAAAAAAGGACTAATATTCTGATAGTAAAAAGCTAATGGAATGCAAATTAAAACTGAAGAGATAAAAAAGACTAAAAAATTTCTGTCTTTTAATAATTTTAAGGCATCTAAGCCTAAAATATCTTTAATGGTTACATTTTCATCTTTACTTATAGATGGTGGTGTTTTAGGTAAAGTAAAACTAAAAACCCCTAACACTACAGATGCAATAGCAACCATTGTAAAGGTATTTGACAACATGCCTTGACCAATATTTTCTATTGAATCCCATTTGAATAGGAAGCTAATAGCTAAACCAGCTAAAATCCAACCCACTGTACCCCAAACTCTAACCATCGGAAATTGCTTTGCTGGATCGCTCATTTGATGAAACGATACTGAATTTACCAATGCCAATGTTGGCATATAGGCAATCATATATCCTAAAACGTAAGGATAAAAAACAGAAAATTCTGTAGATTGAGCCATTAAATACATTAAAACCGCGCCAACAAGATGTAGTACTCCTAGTATTTTTTCAGCATTAAAATATCTATCTGCTATTAAGCCAATAATAAAAGGTGCAATGATAGCTCCCCAAGATTGTGTAGAATATGCTATAGCTGTTTCTCCCCCTGATGCACCTAGGTTACTTCCTAAAAAAGTACCCATAGTCACAAACCATCCTCCCCAAATAAAAAATTCGAGAAACATCATTAATGACAATTGAAATTGAATTGATTTTTTCATACTACTAAAGGTTAATTTGTGATATTATCTAGTTGATTTTAAAATTACTTGATTTTTTTTGCTGCTATCAATAACAAATCTTTGGTGGCTTTAATTCCAGCAGGTTCATCTAATCTATCTCCCTCATATTCTACACCTATAAAACCAGTATATCCAGCATCTTTTACAATTTGTAACATTTTTACAAAATCTATGGTGGTTTCGTTTCCATCAGCATCAAAATCATACGATTTTGCACTCACTGCTTTCGCTGCAGGCATCATCATTTCAGTTCCTTTATATTTATCTGGATACACTTGAGCACAATCTCCCCATTTTTCATTCATGTTTTTTCTTTTTGTACACCAATTTCCAAAATCTGGAAGTGTTCCACAATTTTCCATGTTTACATCATTAATAGCAGCCATTAACTTATCAGGATCTGAAGACAACCATCCATGATTTTCACATAAGACATTGATGTTTTTTGTTGCGGCGTATTCAGATAGTTTTCTCAATCCATCCACTACAGATGTTTTCCATACCTCCGGGTCGTTGGTTCCAAAAGTATTGACACGAATAGAATGACATCCTAATATTGCTGCAGCATCTACCCATCGTTTATGATTTTCAACAGCCTGATCTCGCTTAGACTCATCTGGGTCAGCTAAATCACCTTCATCATCTACCATAATTAAAACATTTTGTATTTTTTCTCTTTCACTTAGGGTTTTTAGCGAATCTATAACAACATCAAATCCTAACTTTTCAACTTCAAACTTATACAATTGGCTCACATACTCTAAGCCTTCAAAACCCATTTCTTTTGCCTGAGAAGCAAAATGAAACGGTGATTTTTTTTCAGTTCTTACATATTGGTTTAATGACCACTGCGCTAAAGAAAGTTTAAAAAACGGATCTCCTTTAGTTACTGATGCTGTGGCAGAAGCAACTTCTTTATTCACCTCTTTTTTGCAACTAGAGATTGTTGTAGATAAAAAAATTATTGAAATAAAAAATAGTGCTTTTGATATAATAGTTGAATTCATTTTAATCTGATTTATATTATTCTGTAAATTGAAAGTATAACATAGCGCTTAAAATTATGTGTACAATTGTTCAGTGAAAAATTTTAAACAAAAATTAAGTAGCTCTAATCGCTCTTTTTCGATAAGCCACAGGAGTACATTTTTCTTGTTTTTTAAACATGGTTGCAAAATACTGACTTGTAGAAAAGCCGCATAAATAAGCTACATCAGAAATATTCATTTCAGGTTGTTCTAGCAATACTTTTTTAGACATTTCTACGCGTTTAAGCATCAGATATTTCATGGGCGTTAAATTGGTTAATTGCCTACAATGAAATGTAAATCTAGTAAGACCAACTCCAGAAGATTTGGCCATCTTTTCTACGGTCCAATTCTCAGATAAATTAACATCTAATTCTTTTAAAAATTGGTGAACACTTCTAGAACTATTCATTAATTTTTCATCTAACTGAACCTCTTCAACTGCTAACAAATCTAAAAGAAATAGTAATAAATCATTCACTAATAATCGTATTTTTGAAGCATTACTTCCTTCATTATCAGAATCTACCGCTTTTCCAATTCTCTGAAAACAATCTAAAATACGCTTGTCTGCTTTCCAACAAAATTTTTCATTCTGTCGTAAGATATTCGTTAGTTTTTCAAGATCTTTGGGCGCCAATATAATCCAATCTGGCCATAACCAATTTTGATGAGGCCTTCTCACATCTAAGTCTAAAATAATCCAATAAAACTTTCCCATTCCAATAACTGGTCCTCCAACTTTATGAACTTCCCAAGGTCTTGTAATAGTTAAGTTATTGGGTAGTAATTCTAATGCTTGATTTTCTTGTGAGTAGGGCATAGAACCAGATTCTAAAAAATGAATCTCAATTCCCTCATTTCTATGCCAATCTAAACCCCAGTCTTGTGGTTCATTAGCATCCCAATACCCAATGCTATTAAGGCCTATCGTATCTTCTGTTAATCGCTTCCCAGGATAGGTGTGCCTGGCTAAAGCATTGAATTTTATTTTATTTCTACTCACCGCGTCAACTAGAGGGATGCAGGTATCTGCATGATACTCTATTCCATTCTCTTTAAAAGGCGATATATTTTGTATATTTATTTTCACTGAAAAATATTGAACATAATAAAAGCGCAAATTAATTAATTTGGCTTAGAATAATGTAAATTTACGTGTATAAAATTCAGAATTTTACAATAAACAGTCTCTAAAATTATAATGAATGGACAAAAACAAGGTAAAAACAGAAGATAATCAATTTGATGCTATTGTAGTTGGCACAGGAATTTCTGGAGGTTGGGCAGCAAAAGAACTTTGTGAACAAGGATTTAAAACATTGGTGCTTGAGCGAGGTAGAATGGTAAAACATATTGATGATTATCCAACTGCAAATCTAGATCCTTGGGATCTTCCAAATGGAGGAAAAACTACACAGGAAATAATTAATCGTAAACCAAAACAACATAGAACAGGGTACACTACTCATCCTGCACGAGAACACTTTTTTGTTGATGACGTAAAACATCCTTACAACGAAGTAAGGAGATTTGATTGGATGCGCGGCTACCATGTTGGTGGACGTTCTTTAATGTGGGGGAGACAAAGTTACCGGTTAAGTGATGTTGATTTCGAAGCTAATAAAAAAGATGGCGTTGCAGTAGATTGGCCAGTTCGCTACAAAGAAATAGAACCTTGGTATGATAAGGTTGAAGAATACATTGGTGTTAGTGGGCAGAATTTAGGATTGAAACATTTCCCAGATCAAAAGCTTCTAAAACCCATGGAATTAAATTGTGTAGAAGAACATTTACAAAGTAAAATATCAGAAAACTTTGATGATGAAAGAGTTTTAACAATAGGAAGAACAGCTCACATTACAGAAGGCACTAAAGAAGGACTAGGCAGGAGTACTTGTCAATACAGAAGTAGATGTATGAGAGGTTGTCCGTTTGGCGCTTATTTTAGCAGTAACTCTTCTACATTGCCTGCTGCAGACGCTACAGGAAACATGACTTTAAGACCCAATTCTATTGTACATGAAGTTATGTACGATGATGCTACAAAACAGGCTACTGGTGTTCGTATTATTGATGCAGAAACTAAAGAAACTCATATATATAATGCAAAAGTAGTTTTTTTATGTGCTTCCTCAATAGCTTCTGCTTCTATTCTCTTGCAATCAAAATCTGAAAGATTTCCAAACGGATTAGGAAATGACAGTGGAGAATTAGGGCATAATATTATGGATCATCATTTTCATGTTGGTGCCACTGCAACAGCAGAAGGCTATGATGATAAGTATGTAAAAGGAAGAAGACCTAATGGTATTTATATTCCACGATTTAGAAATCTAGGAGGAAACACTACTATGAAAAGTTTTAAAAGAGGCTACGGGTATCAAGGTGGTGCTAGTAGAGAAGATGCTTCAGAATTGGTCGCAGAATTAAAATATGGACCAAAATTAGCGGAAGCTATTTTAAAACCAGGAGAATGGAACGTAAATTTATTAGCTTTTGGAGAAACTTTACCAGATCATAACAATAAGATGTATTTAGATGAAAGTAAAAAAGATGAATGGGGCTTGCCTACCATAACTTTTGATGCAGCTTTTGGAGAAAATGAATTTGAAATGAGAAAAGACATGCAAGAGCAAGCTAAAAAAATGTTAGAAGCCGCAGGTTATAAAAATGTTCAAGGATACGATAATGGCGGTAAAGCCATGGGATTAGGAATTCACGAAATGGGGACTGCAAGAATGGGAAAAGATCCAAAAACATCTGTTTTAAACAAACACAATCAAATACACGCATGTAAAAATGTATATGTTACTGATGGCGCATTTATGACTTCTTCAGGCTGTCAAAACCCATCATTAACCTATATGGCTTTTACTGCCAGAGCTGCCAATCATGCTGCTAAAAATTTTAAAAAGAACGCTTAATAAACCAACATATGAAACGTAGAGACGCATTAAAAAATATAGGATTTGCTGCTGGTTTTGCAATTATAACACCAAGCATTTTTAGTATGTTGCAAGGGTGTACTGGTGATTCTGTTACATGGATTCCAAACTATTTAACTTCGGATGAAAAAATATTTGTAACAAATTTAGCGGATATTATGATTCCAAAAACTGCTACTACTCCTTCGGCAACTGAAGTAAATGTTCCACAATTTATAGACAAATATATTGATGAAGTTTTAGATACCAATGATCAAGAAATAACCAGAGCCGCGTTTGTAAAAGTAATTGCTATTCTAAGACCAGATGCAACAGCTGATTTAGGAGATACAACAACAGAGCAATACAAAGCATTATTGGATGATCATATGCTTTTAAAAGGAGAAATTGATCAAGAAAGAACTGCAGATCCAGAAGCGATGTTGATGACAACTTCTGAATTTTTGAATCAGTTAAAATGGATGATTATTAATGCCTATAAAAATTCTGAAGAAGTAGGTGAAAATATCTTAGCCTATGACCCTGTTCCTGCAGCTTACTATTGTGGTGACTTACAAGAATTAACTGGAGGAAAATCTTATTCACTTTAACAACTATGAAGTATTTTTTTTATAATATCGCTTTAATTATTCTTTTAAGCACTTGCTATAGTTGTAAAAAAAGTAACTCAACTAAAATTAAAATTGACGTTAATTCATCTGAAAATTGGAAATCGCTATTTAATGGCGAAAACTTAGATGACTGGATCGTAAAAATTAATGGCTATAAATTACATGACAACCATCTTAATACCTTTAGAGCTGAAAATGGTATTCTAAAAGTATCCTACGACCAATACGATAATTTTACAGACGAATTTGGCCATTTATTTTACAAAACTCCTTTTACTAATTATAGATTAAAATTACAATATAGATTTGTAGGAGATCAAGTTATTGGCGGTGAGCCTTGGGCAACAAAAAATAGTGGTATTATGATCCATAGCCAAGCTCCAGAAACCATGCTTTTAAAGCAAGGGTTTCCTTTGTCTTTAGAAGTTCAACTCTTAGGAGGAGTTACTCCTGGTGAGCCTCGCCCTTCTGGAAATTTATGCACTCCTGCTACTCACGTAGTTATGAATGGTGAGCAAATTACAGAACATTGTATCATGGCAGAATGTAAAACGTATTACGGGGAAGAATGGATAGATGCAGAGGTTGTTGTAAACAACAATTCTATTACTCATTTTATTGATGGAAAACCTGTAATTACCTATTCTATGCCAACTATTGGCGGAGATTTTCTAGACAGCACTTCAAAAGAAATTCAAGCAAAAGACGGTGAGTCACTTAAAGGTGGCTACATCTCATTACAGAGTGAAAGCCACCCGATAGAGTTTAAGAATATTCAGATTTTAGAACTCTAAAATTAATTATATAAATTATTCTACAATTAATTTTCCTTTCATCATGGCATAGTGCCCAGGGAAACTACAAATATAATTATAGGTTCCTGCTTCAGGTGCTATAAACTCAATAACGGTAGTTTCTCCTCCTCCAATCATTTTTGTATGTGCAATAACTTCTGTAGTTCCCTTAGGTATATAGTCATTGTCTCTTGCAGCAGCAGCCTTCACAGCAAATGCAGATGGTTTCACTCCATTTGTTAAGAAAACTACATTATGTCCCATAATTCTTTTATCTAATTTTCCTGTATGAGTTAGAGTTACTCTTACTTTCTGACCTGAACTCACATTAATTTTTCTAACATCAAACCTCATTCCATCATTTGAAGTAATGGTAACATTGGCAACACCATTGGCATCTACAACAACAGTTTTGTCTTCGGTTTTATTTTTCTTTTTTGTGGTAACTACTTTAGTTTCCTTTGATGTTTTCTGAAGGGTATTTACCTGTTGATCTTTACCACAACTAACTAAAAACAATAATCCTAATGCTAGTGTTATTTTGTATTTCATTTCTTTTAATTTAAGAACTATAAAAATACGAAATTCTGGATTTAGAGTCAAAAAAAAGCACCTGTAAAAACAAATTTAAACTCTTTTATTAGTTGCAATTTGCCACTCTTTATTAAAATTAGTACATTTAGAGAACTAAAATTTTATTAAAATGAAAAAAATAATTTTTTGTGCATTCGCTTTTGCACTTTTAGTTGGTTGTCAAGAAAACAACCAAACTTCAGTAAATTCTAAAATGAGTGTTTTTAAGAAAAATACTGAAACAACTAAAGCTTGGCTAGGTGCATTTATGCAAAATGATTCTACTGCCTTCTTTTCAGATAAATATATGAGTGAAGACTTTATTTGGTCTCCTCCAGCAGTAGGAATGGATTCTCTTCCCAAAGCTGAATGGAAAAAAGCCTTTCGTGCTTTCATGGTAAACTATGATAATAAAAAACTTACGAACCCTCAATATTATGCTGCCCTAGGTGAGGATAATTTACCTGACGGAAATGTAAGAGCCTATGGAACATGGACTTCTAATTTTGCTGCTACTGGAAAAAAAAGCATGCTTAAGTGGTATGCTGTTTTACAATTTAATGAAGAAGGTAAATTAGCTCACTATATGGAATGGTATGACTCGGCAGATCTTTCAAAAGAATTTGACTAAATAATCAATTTTAAATTTTATAAAAATGAAAAAACTACTATTTTTAATGTTTAGTATCGCTTTGTTTATAAGCTGTACTCAAGTAACTGCTCCAGCTGAAGTGGTTAGTTTAAATGGAGAACCTGATGGGCCTCATACTTCAATAGAATGGAAAGTTTGGGCTTACAGTACTGCCGCTCCATCTTATATTGCTGCTAATTGCACTGTAGTTGATGTGGACGGAACAGTATTAAGAGAGGGAACTAACGGATGGACTGCTATGGCCGCAAACCCAAGAGGAATGTCTGATCCTGAAAATGGCTGGAAAGACCCGCATGAAGCAATGCCAATGGTTGGTGATGGTCCTGCAATGCTATGGGCTATGGCTTATATGGGAGGTAAAACTCCTCAAATGGATACAGACGGATGGGCATGGATGCTTCACGGCGATATGGGAGAAGACAACACAAAGCAGTTAGTTTTCAATAAAGAAGATGCCGCAGAAGGTCAATGGATTGAATCTGGAGCACATTTGATGCTGTTCCCTAAAGATCCAGCTTCACTTGAAGGCCAAACCACCAATTTTAATAGCGGAGCTCCATATGTGATGTTTAAAGGGACTGGATATGATCATTTAATGATTCCAGTTGAAGGGTATTATAACTATCAAGACGCTAAATAAGATTTATAGAAAAAACCTCCTAGCGGAGGTTTTTTTAACTAAAAATCAAAATACCAATTAAATAAATCAGCTCTTATACCAGCGCTAACCCATATATTATTACTAGTAGAAAACCCATTAGTTGTTGCCTCTAATGAAAAATTACGATAATTAAATCCTGCAAATAAACTTAAATTATTAGAAGGATTTAGTAAATAATCTCCTTGTAAATTTATAGTGAAAATTGTTGCAGCATTTCCTTGAGCAATAGCATTTCCAGTATCTCCTTGTCTATCTTCATACGATTGAAAGATATTTCCTCCATAACTAATACTTTCATCAATAAAATCGAATCCTTTCTTTCCAAAAACTACCTTGGCGCTTCCACTCCAACGGTCTTTTTTATATCTAGCGATACCAACTAATTCCCAAAAATTTGCACCCCAAAGATGACCAAGTGCTTGGTTGTTGTTCCCGTAATTTAAAACAGATGTTTTGTGAGCAAAAGTATAAGGTCTTGCATAGTTAAACTCTCCTTGAATAAAAAGATTCTCTACATTGAAAGCATCAAAGTATTTTGCCCCAAATTGAAGTGAAAATTTATTTCTCCAATCTCCTAAATTGGTGAGGTTTCCAACAGAAAATTCATCTATAACTAATTGTGAATATAAAGAAGCCTGATCAGATAATTTATATTTAGCTGTAATTCCAACTAAAGCATTTCCCGCATCTTCACCTCTATTAAATTCTACAGATCTATAAAACATAACCGGATTTAAAAACCCTGCGTCTATGCCTGTTTCACTAGAACTAATTGCAGCTTCAAACAAGCCTAAATTAAACCTCTCTGTAATGTTAATACTCAAATAATGAATTGCAATGTATTTTCTTGCGTGCTCATTATTTATTACTGTTCTAGATCTTAAGTCATTTCCCCATATCCACAGATTCGTGTATTTAAATTTCCAAAAATCAACTGAGGCTTTTAAATATAAAGACGGGGCTGCAACATCTGAAAGAATAAATGATCTATATCCATCACCAATAAAATTCTTTCCGTGCCCAAACTGAAATTGCAAAAATTTATTAGGGGTATATGATAGATACCCTTCAGCAACAGGATAATCAAACGCGTCTTCTTTAAATCCTTTTGCTTTTCCTCTACCAGGAACAAGTCCTTCAGAAAAAGCAGGTCTATTTACTAATGACCTGTTTGAAATAAATTCATTTACAAACCCTGCAAATCTAGCCTGACTTTCATAGATAGTTGCTGAGTATGAAAATTTATCTCCCAAACCACCATTTATTTGTAAAATTCTAGAATTATTATAGGTAAAGGAAACATCATCAGAATTATCTTTTCCTAATTGAACGTCAAATAAAACATCTAAATTAAACCAATAATCTTTTTCTTGAATAGCTAGTAAATGCTCATTCCAAACTTTTTTACCTACCCACGTTTTTTTTTGCTGGCTTTAAAAATTTATTTTTTATAGAATCTAGGTTAATGAATTGATTTACATCCTTATACAAATAGGGCTTACTACCTGTGTGCTTATTATTTTTGTGCATTGCATATTCATAATCTACATAGCGTTGATGGGTAAATGGAATGTTTAAATGGCTTTTATATAACGAATTCTTAGAAGTGATTATTTCTTTTTCTAAAACATCATTAATGTCTTTTTTTGGAGTTACAACAATGGAAATAGGGTCTGATTGTATATCATTAGATAACGGAAAACTTAGAGGAAATACAAACTGCATTTCTACCCTATGATTATTATAAAATGCAGGTGTTATTTTTGGGAATTTTGCAAAAACTCTTGCCACCTCTTTTTTAAGTTCTTCGAAGGGAGTATTGAGATAAATTAACTTAAAAAAGCCATCATTGGTCACTACAAAAATAGCATTTACAGTTCCTTTAAAACTCTCCTTCTTTATAATTAAAGGCTCTTTAAACTCTTTGTAAAAAATTTCTTTGGTTTTTTTGTAAAAACAATTACTGCTATTGTCTAGTATTTCTTCTTTACATTCAACAAAAGTAGGATACTTTTCTTGTTGAGAAAAAGAGATTAACGGCAGTAAAAAAACATAGATTAAGAGGGTTATTTTCTTCATTTAGGGACTAATCTTTAGTACGGTATTATTTTTTAATTGATATTCTTCTTTACTCTCAGAACATACTGCATGTCCAAATTCATTAAACTCTAATTTGTGACCATATTCACTAATCCAACCAATTTGTTTTGAAGGATTTCCAACAACTAAAGTATAGGGTAATACTTCTTTTAAGACCACAGCTCCTGCGCCTACAAAAGCATATTCTCCAATAGTAATTCCACAAACAATGGTAGCATTAGCACCAATACTTGCTCCTTTTTTTACAACTGTTTTTAAATACTGGTCTTTTCTTTTAATAGCGCTTCTTGGGTTTATAATATTTGTAAAGACCATGGAAGGACCAAGAAATACATCATCTTCACAAATAACTCCTGTATAAATAGAAACATTATTTTGTACTTTCACATTATTGCCAAGCACTACCTCTGGTGAAATAACAACATTCTGGCCAAGATTACAGTTCTCTCCAATAGTACAATTAGACATAATATGGCTAAAATGCCAAATACTTGTTCCTTTACCAATTTTGCAGTCAGAATCTATGACAGATGTTTCATGTGCAAAGAATGATTTCATATCCTATATGATGTTTTTAAATATACTTCGAAAATACAATTTATTATTGAAATCTTAATTAGAGACTACAATCAAAAAAAAGCAAGCCTAGGCTTGCTTATTATAATTTGAATATAATTAGTCAGCTTATAATTCTCTGACAATCATAATGCCATTTGCATTAGTGCAAAGACCTGGTAAAGCAACGCCACCCCAACTAATATTGAAATTCATTACAAAAGGAGCATAGCCTACTTTTGTTGATGTCCAATAGGTTAGATTCTCATTAAAATCACCCATACCAATTGCATGTAAATTATCATAAATAGCTTGCATAGAATCTTTACTTGGAATAAACCAATCATTAAAATTTTTATAGTCTAAATCTTGTACTGTTTTAAAAGCGTAATCGCCAACATGCTCAACACCAGTTGCAGAATTATCATTTGCATTTCCATTAACAATTTGCTGGGTATTTTCAAGCCCAGAACCAATTATTGAATTGGTATCTAAATCAAATATATCTCCCCAAGCAAAAATTCCAGCATTAGAATAATCAGTGGCAACTAAAGCTGTTCCAGAAGTCTCATTTATATGAAATATAAAACCTCCTCCGTATTCTAAACCATAAAAAGGAGTTACTCCTACTTGCGCAACAATATTTAAAACGGTTACTTCATTGTCTAAATTTTGAACAATTGACAATTCGGGATTGTATACCGTTACATCTATAGAATCTTCATCTGAGCAACCAACAAAAGCAAGCAATACGATAGTACTAAAGAATATGTTTTTTATCATTTTTAATGTATTTAAATTAGATGTGTTTTTAGTATCATAATTACGCAATATTAATGAAAAATTATTTAGTTCGAATAGTAAACGGTTTATAACAAAAAATCCCAGCTTTTAAGCTGGGATTTGATAATTTAATATTTTTAAGTAAGACTATTCTACTTCTATTCTCATAGGTAGTGTGTACTTTACACCAACTGCCTTACCTCTTTGTCTTCCTGGTTTCATTTTTGGAAGTAATTTAATAATTCGGATGGCTTCTTTCTGTAATTTTGGGTGTGGGGCTTTTGCTCTAATGTCAACAATATTTCCAACTTTATCTATCTTAAAAAGCATAATTATTCGCTTCTTTCCTGGAGACATGCCTAAATCGTTAGGCAAATCTGCATTAAATTTTCTTTGAAAATGTTTTTGCATTTTCTTGTTGAAACAAGATTTCAATTCTTTTTTGTTTCCTTTACACCCTGGGAATACAGGCACATCTTCTATAATGGTAAAAGGCACATCTTCAATTACCTCTTCAGCTTCTTCAACTTCTTCTATCTCTTCAACTTCAACAGCCTCAGTTTCATCTGTTTCCGTAGATTCTATAACGGTTTCTTCAACTTCTTTTTCATCTTCAACAACTTCAATTTTTTCTGGTGTTGGTGGTGGTGGAGTTTTAGGAATTTCTGGCTCAATACGTTCTGTAATTGGAATTTCCTCTTCCATATCTGCGTTCATGTTTACATCTCCTAAATCACCAAACTGGCGATCAAAAGTCTTTTTTTCAATGGCTACGTATGTAACAAAAAGGGCTAAAACTAAGCCTAATTGCATGAACAATTTACTGTAGTTCTCTAAGTTTGATTTTGGATTCTTCTTAATTTCCATTACTGAAAGTTTTTTTATAGTTCGCTAATTTAACTAAATTATTATTTGATTTACAAGATTTAACCTTAAAATACACTAATTTTTTTTTCAAAAACATGAAATATTACTACTGCTAACAAGACTCCGATGGTATTGGCTACTATATCTAAATAACTAGCTGTTCTATACGAAGTAACTACACCCTGCAATATTTCAATAATAATGCCAAAAATGATACAGCCTAAAATTATATATTTTACATTTCTTTGAAGCGTTTCTTTTTTACAAAAAACATACAACCATGAAAGCATTAATAAAAAATAAGCAATTAAATGATAGGCTTTATCTGATACTGATATAGACTTTACAACAATAAAATCTGACTTAACAAGACTGCCAATAGTTATTGAAATTGTAAAAAAGATAGCGATGTATATAGCATTATCCTCCAATAAGCTCTTGATAGGCTTGAGCATCTAATAAGTCTTCTATTTGTGAATTGTCTGTGAATGAGATTTTAATCATCCATCCTTTACCGTATGGATCTTTATTAACTATTTCTGGATCATCTTCTAATCCTTCGTTAAACTCAATAACTTCTCCAGTCAGTGGCATGAATAAATCTGATACTGTTTTTACAGCTTCTACAGAACCAAAAACATCGTCTTTATCTACTGTATCGTCTAAAGTGTCTACGTCTACATAGACAATGTCACCTAATTCTCCTTGTGCAAAATCAGTAACTCCTATAGTTGCTGTATTGCCTTCAATCTTAACCCACTCGTGGTCTTTTGTGTATTTTAAATCTGCTGGGATATTCATAATTAAATAATTTTATTAGTTTCCTCCTAAATTGTAAATAAAGTTAAATCCGGCGTTTATTGACTGTCTTGGAAATGTTGTTGAAATAGCATATCTAGACGTTTGATGGTTGTAATAAAACGACGCTGTTAAATTACTATTTAATCTATAATCTGCCGTAAATTTTATTGAAAATAATTTTTGCCCCCCACTAATTTGATCATTGTCAGAATTTACAGATCTAACAAGGGTTAAGTTATCTCTTAATGAAACATCTGCTCTTAGGTTGATATCTCCCTTTAGGGTCTGTTTTTTTCCTGTAAAAGATGTTTTCATCTTTACATCTTTAAAAACATATCCAAAACCAAAAATATATTCTGTGCCTTTAATATCTGTTAGGGTACTATTATTAAAATTCATGGTTAGCGTTCTATCTCTTTTTAGTTCTCCTCTCATAGAAAATGAATTTTTCATTTTCATATCTACTCTAATAAGAGGCGAAAACTCATCTACTAATGTTGCTGAAGACACTAGAGTGCTAGATTCAAAATCACCGGCTGCATTTGTAATTGTTGGATCGTTAGAATCAAACTGTAAATTGTTTGTAAAGCTAGATACTGTGTAGGATGATTTATATCCATGACTAATACTGAAGCTACTAAAATTACTTTTAAACCACTTGTACTTCATCAATCCTGTATAACGTAGATTCCATGCTGGAATAGGAATCTCTCTAAAAATCCCTAAATTAACATTGTTTGCATCTTTTCCAGAATAGGCTGCCAAAAATGAGGGTAATAATACATCTTGACTGCTAGCGCCATATCCAATAACTGTTCCGTCTACTGGATCTATATTGGTAGGGTCGTTAACGTTAATTCCCGCTTGCTCTCCTAGTCTTCTAGAGACAGCAATTCTATTTGTTCTTAACTGATTAAACAGTTGATCTCCATCTTTAAAAGCAGTAGAAAACATAGAATAACTAGTGCTATAATTTCCTGTTATAAAGGCTGGAATTGTTTCATCTATATAACCGTTTCCACCAGGATCATTGGTATCTACTCTAATATCTAATTGTTGTGCTAAGCTTCTTGTTTTAATTTTATTTCCAGTAACTTCTATCGTTAAATCTTTTACTGGTTTTAACGAAAAGTTGTAGTCCAATTTATTGAAATGAGTTCTCGTGTAGGTTTTATCATAATAATCTTCTCCATCTGCTCTTGGGGTAACTAGCCAACCATTTACTAATGCTGTATTTCTAATATCTACCTGACTACCAAAAACAAATCCTAAAGAAGGTGCTAAACCTCCTCCAAAGTTATTTCTTCCTAAAAAACCAACTTCTGGCTCATATCCTGGCAATAATTGTCCATTATTTTCTGTATAGCTTATTTTCCCTGTTTTTAAAGACGTGATTAGGTCATAAAATCCTTTGACAACTTTTCTTCCTATGGGTTCATTCTTTCTTTTTCTTTCAGAAACTTGACTGGGAGATTTTGGTGTTTGTAAAGAAACAGGTCCTGATTTTTTTCTATTTTTTTTCTTTAAAAATAAGCTTTCAAATTTTGTGTCTTTATAGAGCTTGGCAAAATTTAAAGACCCAGTTACATTGTGTGTATTTGCATTCTGAATTAAATTTCCAACCCTTTCTACAATTGTAGCGTCTTGAGAAGTAGCTTTCCAATCAAAATCTGCAGTATAAGCGTAGTCTACACCAATAAAACTTAAATATGGTATTTTATTGAGTGGTATTTTATACGTTGAATTTAATTTTTGGCTGTATTGAGTGGGTCTTCCTACATTAAAGAAATTATTAAAAATCTCTAAATCATCTCCATTACCAAAAGCATCATAAATATAACTATTGGATGCATTAAAGTTAATTGCTAATGATTTTGTAAAATTAAACGCCAATGCATAATCCCAATCAAATAAAAACCTTCGCTGCTTTAATGTTGGCTGAGGGCTTAATCCTTCAACCAGGTTTCTTGATCGTTGTTCATTAAAACTTCTATTGATTCTGGAATTAATGGCAAGACTTGTTGGCACTGGATTAAAATTAATATCTCTTATTAATTGTAGGTACTTGCTTTTAAACAGCTCTTTTTTCTTGAATGGTTCTAAGAACTTAGGCTTAAATGTAAAGTTATAGGATGCTGCTGCCATCACTTTTTGATTCAATGCTCCTTCTATATTGTAATCTCTATGTGACTCTTCGTTAAAAGAATAAGAAACTGATAGGTTTTCTACGTCGTAAAATTTTGGTTTTTTTGATGACTCTGGATTTCTGTTTTTTCTTACGTTCATAAAACTAATACTTGAACGCTTTGTATAGTTTCTTGAAACATCTGTTCCTCTAGGTAGGTTAGAAGGAAGGTTTGCTGCTTCTACTGCTGCAAGTTCTACGTCTTGGTACTGAGGGTCAAATTTTGGATCTATAAATTGCTCTCCAACACTATAATTCATTGGTAATTCTATGCCCCATTTCTTAGGCATCATTTTACCTAAATTAATACTAGTAGAAATATCATATTCTTTAGTTTCATCTAAAGATCGCTGACTTACTCTGTCTTCTACATTTCCAAATCCAACGGTTTGCATCCTACCCGTCATAGAAAGAGTAGCTACATCAGCAAAATTTGCATCTGCACTTATAACTGCAGCCCAACCACCATCATTATCAAACCCTGCAGAGCGAAGCTCATTAAACCAAATTTCTGCACTTTTTTCTAAAGGACTGTTATTTCTAACACCTAACATAATAGTTCTAATCTGAGACAGTGTTGGGTTTCCTTTAACCCTAAGAACCAACTCTCCCGAGTCACTACTAGAAGCTGTAAATAACTCATTAATTGGTGCATTTGCTACATCTCTAGCTAATTTTATTTTTCCTAATTTTTCTAAAGTTGCATCTAGATTATTAGCTTCTGGCCAAACATCTAATGGAGCTAAACTTCCGTAGGTAGATATTTTTAAAGGAATTTCTATCTGATAAAAGTTATCGTTTAAATCTGTTCCTAATCGAATAATTGCTGTTAATTCATCATCGTCAACACCATTTACAATAACTGGCTCGGCATGTAAGAACATTTTTAATTCTTTATACCTTCGTAAATCAACACTAATGTTTTTATAGATAGCTCTTACTTTATCTTGAGGAAGATTTGTTACTTTTAAAGTTACCGATTGTTCATTTTGCTGTTGAACAGTTGTACTTCCTTGCAAACGTTCTCTTTCTATTCCTGGAGGCAATACGTATCTACCTTCATTTTGTTCTATATTCACTACTCCAACTTCAAAATCGTTTAAATCTTGTTGTTCTAATGGTAGATCTGGAGTAATTTCCGGGTCTAAAGTTCTGGTATATCTTCTCCAATCACCTCTAACTAAGTCTAATTCTCCAAAACGAAGAATTACTGGCATTTTAAAATTGGTCATAAACATTCTAATAAAACGAATGCTATTAAAATCTGAAATATTATTAATGGGTATTCCGCTTCTAATTGGAATTCTAAATTGATACCATTTAGCCGTTTGAGCCTCTCCATTTTTAAGAGTTACCTGTGTCTCTTTTTGATCAACAATATAGTTTTGACCAACCACCAAGTCTGAACTGTTTAAGGATACTTTATATTCAAAAAAGCTTTCAACCGTATTCATGGTTTGATCCTTATTAATATCTTCTACATCTGGATATGTTGTTGATGAGGTTGGAAAAGATTCTGAAGATTGATTTAATGTTGGTGAATTTCCTTGAGTATTATTAAATAGCTTATATCTGGAGATAATTGAGGCATCTGTAGCATCAAAATCTCCACCTCTATAGTATCTATAATTATCTGAGGCAGGATCTTCTAGTGCTGCCAATGAAGGAAATTTTATTCTTTCCTCTTCATCTGTTAATCCGTCTAAACCAATATCTTGTTTTGTTCTTGAAGCATCTTCTTGATCAAAAGCATAAATTATTGATGGATTTGTTGGAACTTTTCCCCAAATAGTTGAGGTTGTGTTGGAAGATAAATCATCTAATGGCAATCCATTTTCATACATTTTCCGATTATCTTTTAAGATATCTTCAGAAATGTTTCCTAGATTTATATAAAGGTCTCCCACCTGATTTTGAAGATCTTGCGGATTCATACCTGATGGTAAACCTTCTTCATTGGTAATAGAATAATTAGTGTAAGGGTCCATAACCCAAAACTGAATATACTCTACATTAGCTTGTTCAAAATTATTAGTAGTTAAAGGACGCATGATTCCTGCCCAACGATCTTGAGGGCTCTCAAGCATTGCTGGATTTGTAATATCTGTTGGTTCTTCAAAATTATAAGGGCCACGTTCACTGGGGAAATACGCTAAATCTAAGGTTCTTATCAAAGACTGTTGTGTAACATCTAATTCTTGATTTGGAAACAACTCATCAAAATTAATCTGTCTTGTTTCTGCTCTGGAGAGCGCATCTGCATCTATATTTCCTGGAGTATCTCCAGCACCATAAAAAATAGGATCTATGGTATACCAAGCCAATCTAGATCGTTGATCATTATAACTTATATCACTACTTAAGTTTCCGTTAAAATTTGGAAATGTTGGAGTATCTGGAGTACTTGCTGTATACCATTGCAAGGGAGTTAATAAACTAATAGGAATTTGAGAAGCTTCAAAATCGTCTATATAGGCAGTTGCAGAACCAGCAACATCTATTCCTTTTGGTGAACCTGGAATTAGATAAGCCATATCTGCTCTCACAGATAAATTTGAAGGCACATCTGTATCTACAAAAGGTAACTTGTTGGCTAATTTGGTAAAAAAGGGCATTTCTGTTGAAAAATCTATGTTCATACCCAACATAGTGTTGTTAATTGGCTCACCACCAAAATTTACTTTTGGTGTTAAGGGTCTTTCGTTTACATTTAAAATAGTGGCTCCTAAAATAAAGTTTTCGTTAAAATTGTGTTCAACATCTACTCCCATAAATGTTTTTCTTTGCTGATTAAACACCGCATTATTTTCTGTTGAAACATTGATTGGAATTCCAGATGATTGCAACCCTGGATCTAGTATTTGAACACGACCAGCCATGTAATCTACCACATAATCAACTCCTTCAACCAATTGTCTTCCTCCTGCTGTAACAGTTACAGAGCCCCTTGGGACATTGTATGCGTTTAGTGGAATACCCCCACTTTGTTCAGATTTAAAATATCCTTTCAACAAAAACTTATCTTTATTCTGATGGTTGTTTTTTACATTAATTTTTGTGTCTAAATACAGCTCGTCAAATACATATAAATCTATATCTGATGAAACATTTAAAGAGGATTCTAATCCGTTTCCAAAAGGTTCTGCTTGAGGAAAAATAACGTATCCGTTTTGAGAATTAATAGTAATTCCTTCTACATAATCAAAATATCCGTCTGGAGTTTGGTATTGAGTTTGATCTAATCTATCTAAATTGAATACTTGCAAAAGTGGTTTGGTAGCTACATCTGTACTTTGAGCATTTTGAAGTGTATTAGAAGAAATTCCGGTTTGATCGTCTCTGTATTGAAGCTCAAAACGAAAGCCATCTGGAGATAATGGAGATGCTCCTAAAGCGTAAATGTTTTTCATCATTAGATTCCATGTAGGAAATGCTTCTTCAGTACCTGCAACAGTTCTCTTGGTGGTTAGAATTTCACTTCTTAGCAACTTAACTGCCAAGTTTTCTGGAGATGAAATTCCATCATTTGAAAACTCTCCAACTTTAAAGGATGTCTCTCCGTTGGAAGCACCTACCACAGTATATTCGAAAGAAACAGCTAAAACCTCTCCATCATTTAATCTTCTGTTTAATGAAATAAATCCTAATCTAGAGTTTAATGTATATTCGTTGGGTTGTAATTTTCTTGCGTTTTGCAACAAACTATAATCAGAACCCTGACTCATGCCATAGGTGCCAGAAAGATAATTATCTACAGTTGCTATATCTCTTATTTGCGGGCTGGTTAGGGCGTTAGAAATATTATTAGACTGGTTTGTTGGCAATGCAACTCCGTTTACGGTAGGAGCACTTAATGATGGTATTACCAGACCATCTAAGCTAACATAGTTATCTGCTACTGGTTCTGCAATATCTGCTAAAGCAACAATACTTCTAAAATCTTCTACAGAAGCATTTCTATTGGTAATCCAAATTTCAATTCTTGTAATATTAACCGGGCTACTTATTAGTGGATAATTTTGTAAAGATCTAGCATAGTTTTCTCTAAAGTATTGCGATAAAAAAAAGTGCCTATCGTTGTCATAATCTGTAGCTCTTAATTCAAATTCTTGAATAGAAGAACCACCTTCTGCTGTAACAGTAGTGCTCTCAGAATTTTGCTGAGAAAAGACCGCTGTAATATTTGTTTTCCCAAATTGAAGTTTGGTCTTTAATCCAAAAAGGCTTTGTGCTCCATTAATTAAAGAGTTTTTTATTGGCATTGAAATATTACCTGCTTCAATTCCTTGTATAATACCATCTTCACCATATTTAACATCAGAAAGTGATGGTGGTATAAATTCTACCTTAATTAAGTTTTGAAAATCGAAAGTAGATTGCGTGTCATAATTAGCGGTAAACTTTAAACGCTTTCCAACTTGAGCTTGAATTCCTGCATTTATTTGCTGATCAAAATCAAGTGTAAAACTACTCCTGTTTTGTTCCGATAATTGTGGATTTTCAGTATTTTGATAAATGAAGCCAAGTTTTAAATTGATATTTCCTGTTGGTGTTATTTTTATTTCGTTTCCTCCAAAAATGGTTTCAAAGAATTTAGAATTTACATAATAAGTAGGTAGTAAATCTTTCTTATCTGAGGAGTTTTTACTTTTTTGCGCTGCAACCTTGCTCTTAAAGTACTCCAACATATCTCTTCGTAATCGATATTTTTCATACTCTTTAGGAGTCATGTAAATTGGAGTTTTAATATAATAATCACCAACTTTTTCTACAAAAACATATGTATCTAGAACTTTATCATAAATCACTTCTATTTTAGAAGGATAGTTTAACAGCATTTTACCTGTTCGCAAATGATTAAAATTATATTTTAATTCAAGAGTATCTTTGGCAACAAGAACAGAGTCTTTATTTTCTGGACTTGTTTGCGCAATTAGTGTAGTCGCAAAGCAAGCAAAAAATAAAAAAAATACAATGTGTTTTTGAAACTGATTCAATTGACTATAAATTCTTTAGTGCTTTTTTAATTAACAGTTCTACTGTTTCATTTGGAGAATCTTTAAGAATAACTGCAATTGCTTTTTCAGATTGCTTTCTGTTAAACCCTAAAACTTCTAATGCAGATAACGCTTCTTCTTTGTTAGTATTGTTTGTGTTTAGGGAAAGTTCATCAATATCAAAGGTTTTTAAGATTTTATCCTTTAAATCTACAATAACACGCTGTGCTGTTTTTAAGCCAATACCTTTTACAGATTGTATTAAGGTAACATTTTCTGAGGCTATTGCGTTTTGTACTTCTTCTGAACTCATAGATGACAACATTGTTCTGGCAATACTTGGCCCAACTCCAGATACAGAAATCAATAATTTAAATACTTCTCTTTCGGTTTTGCTGATAAATCCATAAAGTGTGTGAGCGTCCTCTCTTACAGAAAGATGAGCAAATAATCGCACATTCTCATCGTCTGAAAGTGCCGAAAAAGTTTGTAGTGAAATGTGTAACATATAACCAACTCCAGCACAATCTACAACTACATATGTTGGGTTTTTTTCTACAAGTCTTCCTCTAATTTGTGTAATCATATTCTTGTTTCTTCTTCTAATGTAATAAATTATTTATTCCTTTCGTTGTTTTTGTTGAGCATCTACAACCGCAACAGCCGCCATATTCACCATTTCATCTACACTTGCTCCTAATTGGATAATATGTGCAGGCTTTTTAAACCCAAGAATAATAGGCCCAACAGACTCAGAACCATCAATTTGTTTCAATAATTTATAGGTAATGTTCGCAGATTCTAAGTTGGGAAATATAAGAACATTTACTTTCTTTCCATTTAATTTAGAAAAAGGAAATTCTTTAGCAAGCATTTCTGGATTTAAAGCAAAATCTGCTTGTAATTCTCCGTCTATATTAACATTAGGAAAATGCCTGTGAATATACGAGACTGCATCCTGAATTTTTCTTGAACTATCTGAGTTAGATGATCCAAAGTTAGAAAAAGAAAGCATTGCAATATTTGGTTTCATCCCAAACATTTTAGCAATCTTATACGTCATTTGAGAAATCTTAGCTAAATCTTTTGCTGATGGATTTATGTTAATGGTTGTATCTGCCAAAAACATAGGCCCTTGTTTTGTTAGCATTAAATTGGTGGCAGCAATTCTTGAGACTCCCTTGTCTTTACCAATTAACTCAATCATTGGCTTAACAACCGTAGGGTAAGGTCTAGAATATCCTGTTATTAAAGAATCTGCTTCACCTTCATTTACCATCATTGCTGCGAAGTAATTTCGTTCTCGCATTAACTTTTTTGCTTGATGTAAACTAATCCCTTTACGTTGTCTAGTTTCCCAATATTTGGTAGCAAAATAATCTCTACGTTCTGTTTCTTCGTCTGTTTTAGGGTCATAAATTGGAATCTCTGCTGTAAAGCCTAGCTCTTCTTTTAAGGCTAAAATAACATCTTTTCTACCTAATAAAATTGGATGACCTATTTTTTCCTCGTGTACTCTTTGTGCTGCTTTCAATACATCTAAATGATCTGCTTCTGCAAAAACAATACTCTTTGGGCTTCTTTTGGCTCTGTTGTGTAGCAGTCTAATTTCTTTACTTCCAATACCAGACCTGTCCATTAATTGCTCTCTATACTTATCCCAATCTTCAATAGGCTCTTGGGCAACTCCAGATTCAATGGCTGCTTTGGCAATTGCTGGAGGAATTTCATAAATTAGTCTTGGATCAAATGGTTTTGGAATAATATATTCTTTCCCAAAAGACAAGCTTACTTCATCATATACAATGTTTACTTGTTCTGGAACCGATTGTTTGGCTAAATCTGCTAATGCATTTACAGCAGCCATTTTCATTTCTTCATTAATTTTTGTGGCTCTAACATCTAGAGCTCCTCTAAAAATAAAAGGAAAGCCTAATACATTGTTTACCTGGTTAGGATGATCTGATCTTCCTGTAGCCATAATAATATCATCTCTCGTAGCACAAGCAACATCATATGAAATCTCTGGTACTGGATTTGCCATGGCAAAAACTATTGGATCTTTTGTCATAGAAAGCAGCATCTCTGGAGTAACTACATCTCCTTTAGACAAGCCAATAAATACATCTGCATTTTGCATGGCTTCTTCTAGAGTATTGATATCTTTTGTTGTAGCAAACTCTTGTTTTTGAGATGTTAAATTATCTCTATCTTTTTTAATAACTCCTTTGCTATCACACATAACAATATTCTCATTCTTTGCTCCTAATCTAAGGTACAATCGGGTACAAGATATAGCTGCTGCTCCAGCTCCGTTTACAACTATCTGAACTTTAGAAATATCTTTTTGAGTAATTTCTAAGGCATTTTTAAGCGCTGCTGCAGAAATTATAGCAGTACCGTGCTGATCATCATGCATCACAGGAATATCTAATTCTTCTACGAGCCTTCTTTCAATTTCAAAAGCTTCAGGAGCTTTAATATCTTCTAAGTTTATTCCACCAAAAGTAGGTGATATCGCCTTTACTGTTTCTACAAACTTATCTACATCTGTTGCATCTATCTCAATATCAAAGACATCTATGTCTGCAAATATTTTAAATAATAAACCTTTTCCTTCCATTACAGGCTTTGAAGCCAAAGGACCAATATCTCCCAAACCTAAAACAGCTGTCCCATTTGTAATAACTGCTACTAAGTTTCCTTTAGCAGTATACTTGTATGCGTTATTCTTATCTTTTACAATTTCTAAGCAAGGTTCTGCAACTCCTGGAGAATACGCCAAAGCCAAATCATGTTGGGTAGCATATTTTTTAGTAGGTACAACCTCTATTTTTCCTGGTTTTGGCTTTGCATGGTATAGCAAAGCTTCATGCCTTTTTCTAGAATCACTCATCTAATCATTTTTTGTTTGAGACTTACAAATATAGCCTTTATCAAAGAAAAGAGGTCTATAGAATATTAAGACTTTATTGTATCTTGTTTAACAAAAATTATAGTTCTTGATAGGTTGGTATCCTATATGTTTGCTATTATAAAACCAATAGATTTTGATATGAAAAAAATCACCCTATGTACGCTCTTATTGTGTTGCTTTTCATCTTTTGCTCAGATTACTGGAAGAATTACAGACACAAAA
Organism: Flavobacterium sp. SCGC AAA160-P02; assembly: GCA_000383355.1. Taxonomy (GTDB): domain Bacteria; phylum Bacteroidota; class Bacteroidia; order Flavobacteriales; family Flavobacteriaceae; genus Polaribacter. The sequence continues at coordinate 107,771 of KB911090.1, forward strand.
CAAAACCCACTATCTTTTGTGAGTGTTTACCTAGATAAGACAGTAGCTGGAACGACCTCTAATGACAATGGAAATTATGAGTTAAATATTAAAAAAACTGGTGACTATAGTGTTGTTTTTCAGTTTTTAGGATATAAAACTATCAAAAAAACAGTTTCTATTGCTAGTTTTCCTTTTCAATTAGATGTTATTTTAGAAGATGAACAAATAATTTTAGATGAAATTTCTATTTCAGCAAAAGACAATCCTGCCAATAAAATTATTAGAAATGCTATTGATAGTAAAGATAAAAATACAGATAACTTTAGAGAATTTACAACCAATTTCTATTCTAGAGGTTTATTTAAAGTAAAAGAGGCTCCAGAAAAAATTCTTGGGCAGAGCTTAGGTGATTTAGGAGGAGGATTAGATTCTACAAGAACCGGAATCATTTATTTATCTGAAACGGTTTCAGAGATAACTTTTCAAAAAAAGCCTAGAAATTTTAAAGAAAAAATTATTGCTTCAAAGGTTAGTGGTTCAAATAACGGAATTAGTTTTAACAGAGCTGAAGAAGCTGATTTTGATTTTTATGGAAACACTGTTTTTGTAGCGGAAAGTAATTTGGTTTCTCCAATTTCTGATGTTGCTTTTGGGTATTACACATTTATACTAGAAGGTTCTTTTTATGATAAAAACGGACGGTTAATTAACAAGGTAAAGGTGCTCCCTAAAAGAGATAATGATAGAGTTTTTGGTGGTTTTATATATATCGTTGAAGATGATTGGGCTATTTATGGTATTGATTTAATTGCTACTGGAAAGCAAGTTGGTATTCCAATTATTGATGAATTAAAATTCAAACAAAATTACAATTATTCAGAAACAAATAATGCTTGGATTAAAATTTCACAAACCATCGATTTTAAGTTTGGACTCTTTGGCTTTAATATTGATGGGCGGTTTTCCGCAGGATATTCTAACTATAATTTTAACCCTGAATTTACAAAAAAAACATTTACAAAAGAGGTCTTATCATTTGAAAAGGGTGCTACAGAAAAAGACACTGTTTTTTGGAATCTATTAAGGCCCGTACCTCTAACACTAGAAGAAACTGAAGACTATACCTTAAAAGACAGTATTAAAGTGGTAAGAAAGTCTAAGAAATATTTAGATTCTGTTGATGTAAAACGAAATAAATTTAACTTACTATCGCCTATTACAGGTTATACGTATAGTAATTCATATAAGAAATGGTCCGTATCTTTTAATTCTCCTCTAGCAAGTTTAGCCTATAATACTGTTAAAGGATGGAACGTATTTACAGGTGTTAGATATTTTAAACGTTTAAATGATAAAGGAAAATGGATTAACACCGGTGTTACTTTTAATTATGGCATCTCAGAAAAGAAAATCCGACCTGTATTTTTTTTTACTAAAAAATGGAACAGCCTAGAGAGACCTAGGTTTTCTATTTCTGGCGGAATTACGACTCCTCAATTTAATAACAGAAACCCTATTTCTAGGCTTAATAATACAGTCTATTCTTTAGTTAGAAAAGAAAACTACTTAAAAATATACGAACAAACATTTGGTAAAATTGAGTATTCTCAAGAAGTAACCAACGGTTTTTCTATGTCTGGCTCTCTAGAATACGCCAATAGAAAACCGTTGTTTAATACTACAGACTATGTTACTTTAGGAAGAAATATTGCATTTCAATCTAACAATCCTTTAGATCCTACAGGTTTTACAGCTCCATTTGTACAACATAATATTGCCAGCTTAAACATTGGCGCAAAGATTGTTTTTGATCAAAAATACTTGTCATATCCAGACAGAAAATTTGCAATTGGTAACTCTAAATACCCAGCTGTATCTATTAACTATCGTAAAAATTTCGGAGCAAGTTCTAGTGAGTTTAATTCTGATTTATTTACTGCTAATCTTCGCCAATTTGTTTCTTTAGGAAACTTTGGTAATTTTAGATACAATGTGCGTTCTGGAATTTTCTTACAACAGAAAGACATTCCATTTATGGATTATTTACATGCTAATGGAAATCAAGTAAAATTAGCTCCCTCTAACAAAATGACTAGCTTTGGATTGCTAAATTACTACCAATTTAGCACCAACGATAAATATGCTGAGGCTCATCTAGAACATAACTTTAAAGGTTTTTTATTAGGTAAAATTCCATTAATTAACAAACTAAATTTTCATTTGGTTACCGGAGCAAAAGGCTTGTTTACAGGAGAAAGAAAACCCTATGCTGAATATTCTATTGGATTAGATAATATAGGGGTTGGAAAATGGCGATTTTTACGGGTAGATTACGTAAAATCTAATTTTAACGGAACAAAAGGAGATGGTTTCTTATTTGGTATTACCTTCTAATTAAAATATCCGTTATCTTTGACTTTATGAACTTAAAAGTGCTTTTTTTTGGAATATCAACAGACCTGGTAGGTGCAACAAGCATGGTTTTTTCTATTTCTCCAAACACAACTATTTTAGAGTTTAAGACACAGTTACAAGAACAATATCCTCAATTGACCGATATTAATTCATACGCAATAGCTGTAAATGAGAGCTACGCGCGTAACGAAACTGTCTTAAAAGAAAATGATATAGTTGCTATTATTCCGCCAGTAAGCGGAGGGTAAAGTATCATAATGTAAAAAATAGAATTACTAATTCATTTTTTCATTAGATCATGTATAATTATCGGAGATACTTCTTATCTACATAGAAAGTTCCAAAGGGAAGAATTGATGCCAATAAAATAACTGAAAAATTCTTTATACTCCATTTCATCTCAGATTTCAATAAAAAAGCTACTACTAAATATCCTACAAATAACAATCCGTGTGGCATGCCTAAAAGCTTTACATATTGAGGGTCATTCATCCAATACTTAATAGGGACGGCTACAAAGAGTAATAATAAATAAGAGGTTCCTTCTAAAAAACTAACAACTCTAAAAAAGGTTTTCATGATAATTGATGTCAAAAATTATTATTGCAAAGATACGTGCTAGATTTCCTATTTTTGTAGAACTATGGGCAATACTTATATTAAAATTACTTCAGAAAAATTACGTTTAGACGAATGTTACGAATTTGTAACAGATGATTCTTGTGGTGGAATTGTAGCTTTTGTAGGAACTGTAAGAAATACTACCCAGAGCAAAGAAGTAACTCAGTTAGATTTTTCTACTTATAAACCCATGGCAATTAAAGAAATGAACCATATTGCAGAAATTGCTCTAGAAAAGTTTGCCATTAAAAAAATAGCCATTCATCATGCAGAAGGTATGTTACAAATTGGTGATATTCCGGTAATTATAACCGTTGCTGCTCCGCATAGGAAAGCCGCTTTTGAGGCCTGTGAGTTTGCTATTGATACTCTAAAAGAATCTGTTCCTATTTGGAAAAAAGAACATTTTTCTGATGGTGAGGTTTGGGTAAATGCACATCCATAATTAATAAGAAAGTGAAAATGATTTAATGATTAAATAATCTCCATTTTCTTTAATAAGAAAGAAGCATTCATATTTTTACACACTCCTTTTTTAAAGAGATAATCAAAATATAATTCATCATTACTAATTTCTGCATCAAAATAATAGTTCTTAATTTCTGAAAAATCAGTGGCTAGCTCACATAAACTCACATCGTGTGTCGCAATAATTCCTGTAGATTTAGATGATACTAATTTTTCAATAAATTTCTTCGATCCAATAGCTTTGTCTTTGCTATTGGTGCCTTTTAAGATTTCATCTAAAATGATAAAGTAATCATCCTTATCTATGGTATCTACAATAAATTTTAATCGTTTTAATTCTGAATAAAAATACGATTCATCATCAGCCAAAGAATCTGATGTTCTCATACTTGTAATTAATTTAACAGGACTATATATATATGATTTGGCACAAACAGGCAATCCAACATTTGCCATTACAATAGACAGAGAGACTGTTCGTAAAAAAGTGCTCTTTCCTGCCATATTTGCTCCTGTGACAATAAAAAATTCTTGATCGTAAATCTTTAAATCATTATCAATTCTTTTCTCTGAATTTAATAACGGATGTCCTAATCCAACAGCCTTTATAATGGCATCTTGTTTTTGAACTTTTGGAAACGTATATTCTGGATGATTATACTGGAAGTTTGCCAATGAATTTTGTGCATCAAAGAAAGCAATGACTTCAAACCATTTTTTTACCGTGTGTTTATAGTTAGTAATCCAGATTTCTACCTTAACTGCATTTCTGAGATCCCATAAGAAAAATGCATTTCCAACAAAGGCTATTAATAAATTATTTCGTTGATCAAACGCATCTAAAATTTTAGAAAATTGTTTAAAAATTACAGAAGCTTGTAACTTTTCTGATTGAATAATTTGTTGCTTTTCTTGCAACTTTGCTGATGAAAACTTTCTGTTTTCTATTTCCTGCAATAGCAAATAATACTGCTTAAAAGTAGCTTTAGCCTTATCTGCCTGTACATATATTTCTTGAGTTTTTTTAAAGAAAAAAGCGGTAATTCCTAAGCCTATAAAAACCCAGAGAATTAGAATACTAAATGGAATAATTGCAAAAGAAACCAATGCTATTAATACAATACTTATTAGTGAAAAAACAGTGGGTAACTTTGAAATTATTGTTGAAAAAACTGCAGAATAGTTCTGAATAAAATCTAGAATTTCCTTTGTTGAATACCTTGTTGTAACCAAACTTGCTAGTGCAGAAAAATGCTGCCTCCAGGCTACTTTCTGTGATAATTCTTTTAGTACCTCTTGTTTTTTATCAATAGAAAGAATATGATTTTCAGTAATTGTTTTCGCTAATTCTTTTGCTCCCTGCTGTGTTGAAGTTCTATTGATGTATTGAAAGAAAGAACCTTTTCCAAACAAATCAATATCATTGCTATAAACATGAGTAGGATCTATAAACTCCTCTCCTGTTTTTAGAAATGAAAAATTACCTTCCAAGACTCTAATTTCTGTCTCATTTATTTTAATCTTAGTGATTAAAAGTATTTTTGATTCTTTAGCATCTAAATACTTTATTAATAAAATACCGAAAACAATAACTCCAACTGCTCCAATAACTCCAACAATTCTAAGGGTATCAAACAAAAAATAAATTCCTGCAGAAGTGAGTACAAAAACAATCAACCGTAAAATACTGAGATTGGCTAACTTGTTTTTTGTTTCCTTTAATTCTGTCTCTAAGCGTTGTTTCTCTTCTGTATAAAAATGCACTAGTTTCTTCATTAATAACTTCGTATTCCTCCTGTTAAATTTAAGACATCCAATGTTGGATATTTTGCTTTTAATTTTTTAGTTGCCAGATAACTATTAACTCCTTTTTGGCATACCATCACATAGGTTTTTAGCGGATTAATAGTAAAAGTACTGGCATCAAATTCTTCTATTGGTATAGTTTGAGATACTTTAAAAGGTACTTTTAAATTAGGTACTACAGCAATTAATTCTAAACTTAAACTACGCTCAGTGTCTAACAATCTTACTTTTAATGCTGCTGGTGATATTTGCCAATCTGGATTTTGTGTTCCACAAGCAGCATCAAAATAGGTTTCTATTTTAAATAATGATGCTATTTGTTCTTTCTCTATTATAGATGAGATTTTCATCTTTAATTGCCTATTTTGAAGTGCATTGTATACTAACAATTTATTTGCTAATGGTTTTCCAATACCTGTAATAATTTTTAAGACTTCATTTACTTGTGCTGTAGCAATCATTCCTACAATTGCATTAAGTATTCCGGCTTCTTCACAATTGGGAACATCTGTATTCATTACAGGAAATGCATCTCTTAAATTTGCTGAATAACTCCCGTCTTCTTGTAAAAGATTAAAGCTACTTACATAGCCATCAAATTTATATAAAGAACCATATACTAGTGGCTTTCCTTCTAAAACACACACATCATTTAATAGGTATTTTGTAGGCAAGCTATCGGTTCCGTCTATAATGATATCATAATCAGAAATTAACATACTTGCATTCTCTTTTGTAAGTGCTTGTGTTGAAAAACTTACCTGGGTAAAAGGCGCCCTTTGTTGAATGAAATTTGATAAACATTCAGATTTATAGTGATCAACGTCATCTAACGAATAAAAAACTTGCCTATGTAAATTAGTAATAGCTACCGTGTCAAAATCTATCAAATGAAGCTTCCCTATTCCGCTTGAAGCTAAATACACAGCAATAGGGCTTCCCAAACCTCCGCAACCTACTACCAAGACTTTTGCGTCTTGGAGTTTTTGTTGTCCTAATTCACCTATCTCCGATAAAGTGATTTGACGTTTGAATAGATCTGATTTAGAAATTATAGACATCTTTTAATTTAATTCATTTTTTGCAGCAGCATATTCTTCAGGTGTATTTATGTTTCTAATCAATTCATCATCAACTTCAACAATTTCTACTTCAGAGTTAATCAACATTTTACGCGGGCAAGAATACCCCTGTGCTAGATATTGTAATAAAACCGGATATGCTTTTGGTTCGTAAATAGTAATTAATGGTTCTGGAAATTGTTTTCCTTTTCCTTTAATAGCAGTAGCTACTTTGGCTGGGTTTCTTTTTTCTAATAATAACTTCACCAAGTGTTCATCTACAAATGGCAAGTCGGTTGCTAACACCATCCAAGCAGAATTTGGATCTTTTTGAAAGGCAGAACATATTCCGCCAAACGGTCCTAAGTTGAAAAATGTATCGTGAATTTCTTCAAGGATTTCATCAGTATTTGCATTGTTCCTTTGAACAGAATAATAGGTTTTCAGCCCCACATTTTCTAATAGTTCTTTTACAACCAGTTTTTGAGGTTTCCCGTGGTAATTTAATTCAGATTTATCTGTTCCCATTCTAGTGCTTTTCCCTCCAGTTAAGACCAATGCTTTAATTGTTGGGACTGTCTCTGAAATGAGTTTACTAATATGATTGGTAATTTTTTCAACATCATTAATTTGGTAACAAGGTATTTCTCTCCAATTAAGAAATGCATCTTTTAATGATTGAAATGGTTCTATGTCTTGAGTAAGTTTTACAAAAAACTGAACCTCAGAAATCTGATTTATTCGTTTGTTGATGGAGGCTTCTTTTTCTGGATCTAAGAAAATAATTTGTTTTTCGCCTGCATAATGATTTCCATTAATAAATAGATAATCGAACTGAGAAAATTGAATGCGTTGCAAATACTCATTTATAGGACTAGATGTTGTAATACTTAAATTACCATCGTGGTGAAATGTAAAATCTGTCAATAGGTTTGCTGAGACATCTTTGGCATGAGAAGCATCAAAATAGGCAAGATTGTAATGCGTTAAACATTGAGAAACTTTTTGAACTAAATCAGAAATAATACTGCATTTTGCTCCTAGAATAGCTATTTCATTTGGAGCAAAATTTCCATTTTTCCTTCTAACTAGGTTTGTATGTTTTTGATGTTTAGCCATTTTTTATATCTGATTTCCCTCCTGTTTTTTCCAACAATTTCACTTCTTTAATAATCATCTCTTGACTAATGCTTTTACACATATCATAAATAGTTAAACAGGTTATATTTGCTCCTGTTAAGGCTTCCATTTCAACACCTGTTTTACCTTCAATGATTACTTTACAGAAAACTTCAATATGTTCATCATCTACAATATTAATATCTATATCTACTCCATTAATCAATAAAGAATGACACATCGGAATAAGTTCAGAAGTTTTCTTTACGGCCTGAATTCCAGCTATAATAGCAGTTTGAAAAACTGGTCCTTTTTTAGTGATTAACTCATCATTTGTAAAATGAGAAATCACTTCTGTTCCTAAAAACATGCTTGCTTTTGCAATGGCGGTTCTTTTGGTAATTTTCTTATCAGAAACGTTTACCATTGTAGGATTATTTTTTTGGTTAAGATGATTAAAACTGCTCATTATCTATATCTTATTACTGGGTAATTTTCGCCTTTTTTAAAGGTAGTTTGTTTTCTTGGAAGTTCAATAAACCCATCTGCCTCTACCAAACTTGCTAAGTCTCCAGAACCATTTCCTTTTACTGGAAATGCAACTAAATGCCCAAATTTAATATCAACTCTTACTTGTAAAAAGTACGTCAATTGAGGTTTAAAAGAAACGTCTTCTCCAAGGATGACTGTTTCTTCTTTTAACTCAAATCCAACTGATTTTGCAAACCATGGATAAAAGTACACCAAACAATTTACATAGGTTGAAATTGGATTTCCAGGGAATCCAAATACCTTACAATTATTTGTTTTCCCAAAGAAAAAAGGTTTCCCAGGTCTTTGTGCCACTCTATGAAAAAGTTTTTCAACCCCCAATTCTTCAAAAACCTCAGGCAAAAAATCAAATTTTCCTTTACTTACTGCACCGCTAAACAATAAGACATCATACTCTTTTAAAAAGGTTTCAATTTTTTGTTTGAGGAGTTCTTTATTGTCTGTGATATGAGCGGTTTTAGCTTGAATATTTAGTCTTTCTAGCAAAGAAACCAGCGTAAATGCATTGCTTCTTCTAATCTGATGTGCTAATGGAATTTCATCAACCTCAACCAATTCATCTCCAGTAGAAACAATCATCACATTCGGCATTTTAGCAACTTTTACCGTAGGTTTTCCAACCGTGGCAAGCACTCCTATTTCTGCCGCAGAAATGATGCTGTTTTTTGAAATTAGTAAATCTCCTTGAGCTCTGTCTTTTCCTTTTGAATGAATATTTTTACCTAGTTCTAGAATGTGTACACTAATTGTTGCAATTCCATTTTCAATAACCACATCTTCATAACGAATTATAGTATCTGTATTTTCTGGCAAAACAGCTCCAGTCATTACTTCCATGCAATTAGAAGCTACTTTCATTGTTTTCTGTTCTGCACCTGCAGCCTGAACTCCTTCAATAAAAAATGCTCTAGTTCCTTGATCAAAAAAACGATGATTAACGGCTATTCCATCCATAGATACTCTGTTAAATGGTGGAAAATCTCTGTCTGCAAGAATATCTTCTTTTAAAGTACGGCCTACAGATTTTAAAAATGGAATTTCTTCTACTCCAAAATCTTGAGTGTTATTTAAAATAGTTTGTAAAGCTTCTTGTACTGAAATCATAGATTTCTGTTGATTTATTTTTTTGGTTGTTTGTTTAAATTTATCATAGATCCTTTACTAAGTTAGAAAGTACATTAATTCATTCTCACATTATATTAACCACCGATTGTACTCATGCTTTCGGAAACATTTCCTTCTTTTCTATTGGCTTCAGCTATAAAACCATTTGCTGGTTTTTCTTTTACCAGTTTTAAGAAGAGTTCTTTTAATTGGTCATTACTGGCTCCGTTTCTCAAGAAATCTCTGATATTAAAAACACCATCATCAAACAAACAGTTTTTAAATGTTCCTATGGGTGTAATTCTAATTCTATTGCAATCTCCGCAAATAGTTCTGGTAAAAGCTGGAATAATTCCCACGGTTCCTTTGTGCCCGTCTACTCTAAAATTCTTTGAGGTTGAAGATTTTTCAGAAACAATAGGCTTCGCATCAAATTTGGTTTTTATCTCTTCTAAAATTCGAATATAATTCCAGTTTTCTTTCATCTCTCGCTGACCTTTTCCATTAAAAGGCATTTCTTCAATAAAACGAACAGCCACATTATTGTTTTTTGTTAAGGCTACAAAATCAACAATTTCGTCTGTATTAAATCCTGGCTGAACAACAACATTTAGTTTTAAATTCAAACTACTTTTTTCTAATGCTTTAAACGTTTCATACACTTCTGGAAACACATCTCGTCTGGTAATTTTATTAAACTTCTCTTTCTGTAAGCTATCTATACTTAAATTAATGTGTTTTATTTTATCCATCTTTTCCAAGACCGGAATATGCTTAGAAATCATAGCGCCATTAGTGGTAATATTAATAGCTTCTAATAAATCATTAAAAGAAAGCATTTCTAAAAATCCAACAAAATCTTTTCTTACAAAAGGCTCTCCTCCTGTTAACCTAATTTTTGTGACACCCAATTCTGTTAGCACACGAATAATTCGATACATTTCTTTGAACGTTAATAAATCTGCACGAGGAGCAATTTCTATTCCATGAGCAGGCATACAGTACTGACAACGTAAATTACAACGGTCTGTAACCGCTAAACGAACATAGTCCATTTGTCTTCCAAAACTATCTATCAATTGTTGCTGCATGTTCAACTGGTTTATATCAACCTTTTTTAAATTTAACTCGGTAATTTCTTGTGTAACAATCCAAAAATAAATGCCCCTAAAATAGCTCCTAATAACACAACTAAAATACTAACCGCTCCATGACCAATTAATACAAAAATTGGTCCGGGGCAAGCTCCTGCTAAGGCCCATCCTAGGCCAAAAATACTCCCTCCTACAAAGGTTCTAATAAATCCTTTTTTCTTGGGTTTTACAGTAATTTTATTTCCTTGAAAGTCTTTAATAATGCCTCTTTTAAATAACTGCATTAGTACAATTCCTATAGCTACAGCAGAACCTATAACCCCGTACATATGAAATGATTGAAACTTAAACATTTCATAAATTCTATACCAAGAAACCACTTCAGACTTGCTTAAAATGATTCCAAATATAATTCCGATAATTAAAAATTTTAGATGCTTCATAAGTTAAAAGAGTAAAGGGAATAAAAACCAAACCATTAGTAAACCTCCTGCAAAGAAACCAATAACAGCTACTAAAGAAGGTAATTGTAAATTACTCAATCCAGTAATTGCATGTCCGGAGGTGCATCCTCCTGCATAACGAGTTCCAAATCCAATACACAATCCGGCAACTAACAAGATTAAAATTCCTTTGAGTGATCCCAAATTAGCTACACTAAAAATTTCTGCGGGTAAATAATCACTTCCTGCATTAGCAAAACCAAGTGCTGCCAATTCTTTTACTGTTTCTGGATTTAAAGCAATAGCATTTGAAGACATTAAATATTGACTAGAAATAACCCCTCCTATGATAATACCAAGTACAAAAACCAAACTCCATTTTCTTGCCTTCCAGTCAGTTTTAAAATAGTCTGAAAATTTTCCTGCACCACCTATGGTACAAAAAGTTTCTAGATTGGTAGAAACTCCAAAGGCTCTTCCGTAATAGAACATTAAAAATAGCACAAAAGCAATTGCAGGACCTGCAACATACCATGGCCAAGGTTGTAAAATAAATTCCATAATTATGATTTTATTTGTTTCTGTATATACTGCATAATTTGAGTTGTAGCGCCAATATTTTCTTTAATATAAGAGTCGTTTATTGCACCCGTTTGCTTTCTAAAATTCACATCATTTTTTAATTTATTAAAGGTACTCGAAAATGCTGATTGATTGCCAACAGAAATACATCCACCTAAGTTCACTAAATCTACAGCTTCTTTAAACTTATTGTATACTGGACCGATAACAACAGGAATACCAAATGTGGCTGGTTCTAAAATGTTGTGCAACCCTGTTTTAAAACCTCCTCCTACGTAAGTAGCGTCTGCGTACGCATATGTTTTGGTAAGTAATCCTATGGTATCTAAAATAAAAACCGTGTATTCTGATAGATTTTCTCCGTCTTTTTCAGAATATAAAATAGTTTCTTTTTCAAGAGAATCTTTTAGTTTTTGAATTGATTTTGCATCTATGGTATGTGGTGCAATAATAAATTTTTGGTCTTTAGATTTATTAATATAGCTTACTAAGAGTTCTTCGTCTTCTTTCCAAGTGCTTCCAGCAACAACAGTGTACTGATTATTTTTAAATGCTGAAATATATGGCAATGAATTGTCTTGCTCTAAAATTTTTGCAACACGGTCAAAGCGAGTATCGCCACTTAAAGAAATATTCTTACAATTTATAGATTCTAGTAAATTCTTTGAAGATGAGTCTTGCACAAAAAAATGATGAAATGCTTTTAACGATTTTCGCATCCATTTTCCTGTAGGTTTAAAAAAAACTTGATTTTCTCTAAAAATACCAGACACCAAAATTGTTGGAATAGATTGTTTTTTAAGCTGCTGAAGTAAATTAGGCCAAAATTCATATTTAACAATAATGGCAATTTTTGGATGAACCATTGCTACAAACCGTTTCATGTTTGCTTTAGTATCAAAAGGCAAATAGCAAATAATATCTGCCAGATTAGAATTCTTTCTAATTTCATATCCAGAAGGTGAAAAAAAAGTAACTATAATTTTATGATCTTGATAGCGCTTTTTAACGGCTTCTATAATTGGTATCGCCTGTTCAAATTCACCCAATGAAGCTACATGAAACCATACCGTTTGATCTTCTTTTTTAATTGAAGAAAGCTTTTGAAAAGTTTCTTTCCTTCCGCTTACAAATAATTTCATTTTTGGATTAAACAATGCATACGTTCTTAAAAAGAAAAAAGTAAGATGCGCTGTAAAATTATAGATAAAATTCATCTTTGTAAATGTACAAAATAGCGCATAAAAAAAACGTCCAAACTATGTTTGGACGTTTTATATTTTTATGCATTATTTCTTATGCCTCGAAAGGAACAATAGAAACATATGATCTGTTATCTTTTTTCTTTCTAAAAGCAACAACTCCATCAACTTTAGCATGTAATGTATGGTCTTTTCCCATATATACATTTTCGCCTGGGTTGTGAGTAGTTCCTCTTTGACGAACAATAATATTACCAGCTATTGCTGCTTGTCCTCCAAAAATTTTAACTCCTAGTCTTTTCGATTCTGATTCTCTACCATTCTTCGAACTACCTACTCCTTTTTTATGTGCCATGATCTTATGGTTTTAAAATTGAAATTTTTATTTACTTAATGCATCAATTAATTCAGCCTTTTTTAAAGAAGTATATCCTGAGATACCTTTTTCTTTTGCTAAAGCTTTTAATTGAGCTACGGTCATAGAACTTACATCGTTAGATGTTGTTTCTTTAACTTCAGCTTTTGGAGCTTCTACTGCTTTTTCTTCCTTTTTAGGAGCAGCTGCTTTTTTTGCTGGAGCTTTCTTTGCGCCCGATGCAGCGATACTCTCAATTTGAATTTCGCTTAAAAACTGACGATGTCCGTTTTTCTTTTTGTAACCTTTTCTTCTTTTCTTTTTGAAGACAATTACTTTATCACCTTTAAGATGACCTAAAATTTTGGCCGTTACTGCGGCTCCTTCTATAGCTGGGGCGCCAATAGTTACATTTTTACCATCTTCTACAAGCATTACCTTATCGAAAGTTATTTTAGAACCTTCTGCTTCTTTTAAACGGTGAACGTATACTTTTTGGTCTTTTGCTACTTTAAACTGCTGCCCTGCTATCTCTACAATTGCGTACATACTGTTGTGTTTGTTATTAGCTTTTTGATTAAAATTCTGCTTTTCATTGCTGAAAATGCGGGTGCAAATATACTCTTTTTTTAAAATAAAGCAATAGCTAGTAGTCAAAAAAACAGGGAATTATAAAAGAAGAAAAACTTTAGTTATTAGGGATTGTAAAGGATAGTCCTTATTTTTGGTCAAATTGTTTTTTAACTTTTCTTTTTTAACTGTAACAAAAGACAATAGTTGTCGTCAAACAATAAATTTACATAATCTAAAATTTAATCAATGAAAAGAAGTATTTTAACACTGGCTTCAGTGTTTTTAGTAGCATTTTCTTCAAATGCACAAAAAGTGGAATTTGAAGAATATGATTTGAATAATGGCATGCATGTTATTTTGCATCAAGATAATGCTGCTCCTGTAGTAACAACATCTGTAATGTATCATGTTGGAGCTAAAGACGAACAGCCAGACAGAACTGGAATGGCTCACTTCTTTGAACATCTACTGTTTGAAGGAACAAAAAACATTAAAAAAGGTGAGTGGTTTAAATTAGTTTCGTCTAATGGCGGAAAGAACAATGCCAACACAACTGATGACAGAACTTATTACTATGAAGTATTCCCTTCAAATAAACTAGAACTAGGTTTATGGTTAGAGTCCGAAAGGTTATTACATCCAATTATAAAACAAGAGGGTGTTGATACCCAAAATGAGGTAGTAAAAGAAGAAAAAAGATTACGTGTAGACAACCAGCCTTATGGACGTTTTTTAGAATATGTTAAGCAAAATATGTTTAAAAAACATCCTTATAAGGGAACTACTATTGGTAAAATGGCTCATTTAGATGATGCTACATTAGAAGAATTTTTAGCATTTAATAAAAAGTTCTATGTTCCTAACAATGCAACATTAGTTGTTGCTGGCGATATTGATATTGCATCTGCAAAGAAATTAATTGAAGATTATTTTGGACCTATTCCAAGAGGAAAAGATATTGAAAGAAGTTTTCCAAAAGAAGATCCTATTACAGAAGCCATTTCAGCGAAAGGATATGATTCAAATATTCAAATACCAGCAATTATGGCGGCCTATAGAACTCCTTCAATGAAGACAAGAGACTCTAGAGTATTAGACATGATTTCTAGTTATTTTAGTAGTGGCAAAAGTTCTATCCTTTATAAAAAATTAGTTGATACTAAAAAAATGGCTCTGCAAGTTGGTGCTATCAACTTAAGTCAAGAAGACTACGGAACCTATATCTTATTTGGATTACCACAGGGTGAAACTAAATTAGCTGATATTATCTCAGAAATAGATGAAGAAGTGCTAAAAATGCAAACAGATTTAATTTCTGAAAAAGCATATCAAAAACTTCAAAATCAGTTTGAAAACAATTATGTAGACTCTAATTCTAGTGTTGAGGGAATTGCAAACTCACTCGCCAGATATAACGTTTTATATGGCGATACAAATCTCATCAACACTGAAATTGATATTTATAGATCTATCACCAGAGAAGAAATTAGAGATGTAGCCAAAAAATATTTAAATCCTAACCAACGATTGATTTTAGAGTATTTACCTGAATCAGCAAAACAATAATTAAAAGACATAAAAGATTATGAAAACAAAAATTTTATCGTTCGTAGCCATTTTAGCAATGTCTTTTGCTGCCAGTGCTCAAATTGACCGAAGTAAAATGCCTGAACCAGGACCGGCTCCAAAAGTTAAACTTGGAGAATCTAAAAGATTTACTTTAAAAAACGGATTAACTGTAATTATGGTTGAAAATCACAAGCTTCCAAGAGCTTCTATTAATTTAACCATAGACAACCCTCCTTCTTTTGAAGGTGATAAAGCAGGGGTTTCCTCTATGATGGGAAGTTTATTAGGAAGAGGTACTGCCAATATTTCTAAAGATGAATTTAATGAAAGAGTAGATTATTTAGGAGCCTACCTCGGTTTTTCAAGTGGAGGCGCTTATGGAGCTTCTTTAAAAAAATATTTTCCTGAAATTTTAGAATTGATGGCAGATGGCGTTAAAAACTCTCAATTTACTCAAGAAGAATTTGACAAAGAGCAGAAAATTACTTTAGACGGTATTAAGAGTAATGAAAAAAGCGTGACTTCGGCTGCAAGAAGAGTAGAAGATGCTTTAACATTTGGTAAAAATCATCCTTATGGAGAGTTTATCACAAAAGAAACTGTTAACAATATTACACTTAAAGATGTAGAAAAAAGATACAATAGTTATTACAAGCCAAATAATGCATATTTAATTATCATTGGAGATATTAACCCAAAGAAAATTAAAAAAATGGTGAAAACCCTTTTTAGTGATTGGAAGTCTGGAAATATACCCGAGTATAACATGCCTAAAGTTAACAATGTTGAAACTACAGAAATTGATTTTATTAATATGGACAATGCTGTACAATCTGAAATTGCAGTTGTTAATAGTTTAGATCTTACTTTGGGAGATAAAGATTACTATGCAGCATTATTGGCTAATCAGATTCTTGGAGGAGGAGGAACTGCAAGGTTATTCCAAAATTTACGTGAAGACAAAGCATATACCTATGGTTCTTACTCTAGAGTAAGACAAAGCAGATATGTTGGTACTTTTAAGGCTACTGCAAGTGTTCGTAATATGGTAACGGATAGTTCTGTTGTAGAAATGCAGAAAGAAATTAATAAGATTCGTTATCAAAAAGTATCTGAACAAGATTTAAAAGATGCTAAAGAACTATACATTGGTAATTTTGTTATGGATGTTCAAAAACCAGCAACAGCTGCTAGATATGCCTTAAATAGAGAGTTGTACAATCTTCCTGAAGATTATTACGAAACTTACTTAGAGAAAATTAATGCTGTAACTATAGACGACGTTCAAAATGCAGCGATTAAATACTTTAAAGGCGATAAAGCAAGAATTATAATTACTGGAAAAGGGATTGATGTTCTTAAAAATTTAGAAAAAAACTCGGATTACAAAATTAACTATTTTGATAAGTATGGTAATCCTTCAGAGAAACCTGAAATGACATTACCAATACCTGATGGAATGACAGCAACAGCTGTTGTAAACAAGTACTTTGAAGCTATTGGAGGGAAGGAAAAAGCAATGGCTGTAAAAACCACAATGATGGTTTCTAACGCAACTATTCAGGGAACGCCATTAGTTATGACAACCAAAGCATCTGCTCCGAACAAAACTTTAATGACAATTTCTGTGATGGGGAACACAATGCAGAAAGTAGTTTTTGATGGAGAAAAAGGATATCAAGAGGCACAGGGCAGAAAAACGGATATGAAACCTGAGGATATTACTGAAGGAAAAGAGGCAAATGCTATCTTTAACGATTTAAATTACACTTCTGGAAAACTAACAAGAATTGAGCCTATAGATGGTAAAAATACAATTGTTTTAAAAATCGGTAATGAAGAGATTTTTTATGATATGACTTCAGGCTTAAAAGTAAAAACAGTAAAAACAGGAAAAACACCCGACGGAAAAGAAGTAAAAGTTCCTACTACATACGGAGATTATAAAGCTGTAGAAGGGATTATGTTTCCGCATTCTATTGAAATAAAATCGGGTCCAATGAATTTAAATTTCAAAATCGTAGAAATTAAAATCAATGAAGGTGTAGAAGACAAAGATTTCGAATAATTTTCTTCAAAACACAACAATCATAAAAGGCTGCAGTTTTATAAACTGTGGCTTTTTTATTTTACTTTATTTACAATATAGATTCCTGTTAGAATAATTACACCAGCTAATAACTGAAGATAACTTACTTTTTCTCCATCTATAAAGCCCCAAATAATTGCAACTATTGGAATTAAATACGCAACTGAAGTAGAAAAAACTGGCGTAGATATTTGTATTAACTTATTAAACATAATTTTTGCTAAACCTGTGCCTACAATCGAAAGAACAATTAAATACATGATTGACGTATTTGTTGTAGGAGTAAATTCTACTGAGATAAAAAAACCTGAAAACACCAGTATCAAAAATACAGGAATAATCAATAAAATAAAGTGCCCTGCAGTAATACTCATCGCAGGAATATCTGATAAATATTTTTTAATAATATTTACATTAAAAGCATATCCTAAAGAAGCTGTAAGAACAAAAATTGCATACCAATAATTCTGATTGGGATTTAAAGAAGAACTTTCTAAAATTAACAAGGTTGTTCCCACAAGACCAATAAGTACTCCAACTAATTGAATTCTCTTAAATACAACTCCAAAAAACAAGGTCGCTACAATCAAAGCATTTAAAGAAGTCATAGAATTTAAGATAGAAGCAACAGAACTATCTATTCCTGTAATAGCAAACGCAAAAAAGAACGCTGGAAATAATGTGCCAAGCAATGAACTAACAACAATGTATTTCCAATGGTGTTTTTGAATTTTTTTTAGACTCTTAAACCCTATAGAAAGAATGAATATCCCTGCAATAAATGTTCTTAAAGCTCCTAACTGAACTGGAGTTAAACCAATTAAGGATTTTTTAATTAGTATAAAAGAGCTTCCCCACACCATTGCTAAAACAATCAGATAGATCCATTTTTTGTGATCGTTATTCATTCTCTATTTTTAAATATTAGGCAAAAATGAAACAATTCTTAAGATATAAATCATTAATTACATAAATTTGTATGATCAAACAATCACAAAAAGCAATCATGAACAAAAAAGCAATTTTTCTATTACTTGCAATTAGCGCTCTTTTAATTATATCTTGTTCTGTTAATGATGAAAAGGGAAAAACTAAAGACATAAAAAGTGATGTTCTTCAAATTGCTAAAATGGAGACTGTTTCTCTTGCTATTTCTGGGATGACCTGCCAAATTGGTTGTGCTAAAGCAATTCAATCTAAACTTTCAAAAAAAGAAGGTGTTGCAGCTGCAGTAGTAGTTTTTACAGATAGTATTGCCACCATTACATTTGATAGCAATAAAACCTCTGCAGAAAATCTAAGCTCTTTTATTACTGGAATTGCGGGGGGTAATCTTTATACCGCTTCTGAAATTAGATTAAATGAATAATCATAATTTAAACTCATTATAAAGAAAAGGCTTCTAAGCACAGAAGTCATTTTTAGTTGTTTTTGATTTATCTTTGCAGAAATATTCAGTCAGATGAAAAATCGATTTCCAACGATCGTTAAAATCACGTTAGCAAGTCTTTATTTAATCTTTTTTGCCGGGTCTATTGTAAGAATGACTGGCTCTGGAATGGGTTGTCCAGATTGGCCAAAATGTTTTGGGTATTATATTCCGCCAACTTCTGAAGAACAAATTACATGGCAGCCAAATTCTACCTATGAAGAAGGCATGATTATCATTAAAGATGAAGTGTTGTTTGTAGCTGAACAAGAAGTGAAAACTGCTTTAATTTTTGATGAAAACAATTGGGAAGAATATACCAAACACGAGTATGCAACATTTAATAAATTTCATACCTGGGTAGAGTATATTAACAGATTGGTAACGGTACTCTCTGGTTTTATTTTTCTGTTTTTGTTGGCTGGATCACTAAAATTCAGAAAAGAAAATAAATGGATTCCTATTATTTCATTTATTGCTTTTTTCTTTATGTTGGTGGAAGCTGTGTTAGGTAAAATGGTGGTTGATAGCAATTTAAAACCTACGATGATTACCATTCACATGGTTATTGGGTTATTAATCATTGGATTAGTTTTACGACTATTATTTATCATTCGAAAAGAAAAAACAAGCTATAAATATCATGCATTGTTCAATAAGCTTTTAATACTATCTGTCATTTTTTCTTTAATTCAAATAGCAATGGGAACCCAGGTGCGTCAGTTTATTGATGAGCAAGTAAAGCTGTTTGGTTTTGAAAATAAAGAATATAGTTTAATGAATCCTAGTTTTAAATTCTATTTTCACAGATCGTTTACCATTGCAATCATTTTGGTGAATTTTGGATTATTTTACTTAAACCAACTTCATAAATTAGGCTATAAGTTAGTAAGCTGGATTCTTGTATTGCTGTTTTTAGAAACCATGACTGGAATCTTAATGTACTATGCAGAGTTTCCGCTAGGAACGCAAGCTATTCACTTACTTTCTGGTGCTTTGTTATTTGGTGTGCAATTTTACTTGTGGATGCAGAGTAGAAAGGTTGCTATAGAGTAAAAAATGGTATTATTTCTTTTTTAGTGTTGCTTTCCAAATTTTATTGGATGTTCTAGATTTTCTTGGACTATAAATTCCTGAATTAGACTCAAAAGCTTCTATTCCTAAAAAAATATATAACCAAAAATACGTCAGAGTCTCCAAACTTAGAAATGTCTAAAAATTCTGTTTCTGTTTCTGTTTCTGTTTCTGTTTCTGTTTCTGTTTCTGTTTCTGTTAATTTAAAAAAAATTATTTTACGCTTATTGTATTTGCATAGAGGGTAGATAAAAAACAGGGCATATGTTTCAATAAATAGGCCCTGTTATAGATATTTTCTCTTTCATAAGAAATTTTGTAGATATTTTATTAAAATATCACAAGGCAATTTACATAACAAAAAAAACAAAAAACTGAGTATTTATACTCATTTTAAAAAAAAGGTATAAATACTTATTTTTTCCATTGTAGTGTTTCCATTAAATGAAGAATATCTTTCTTAATATGATGCACCGCTGGCAAAAGAGAATCGTAATTTGGTTTTGTGTTAAAATATAAGGCTCCTTTTATGAAATGATCTGTACTATCTGTGATGTGAAATTGAATTTGAGAAGCTGCATTTCCTGTGATGTCGTGAAGGGTTCCAAATACCTTATTTTGATCATTTATATAGTCATTTGATGAAATTTTTGCTGCCCTTGATGTGTGTTTAAAGACTAGTTTTTCTGATTCTATTAATAATTCTCTTAGATTATCATCAATTTTTCTGTAAGTTATATCTATAGAAGCTTTCAATTTTGGGTATTCTATCTTAAGCCAATTTTTAGGAGCGTCCTTTAATTCTGCACTTTCAGAAACCTCAAATACATAAGGTCTTTGCAAAGTCAATTCTTGGTATATTGTTGTATCATATTCTAAATTCAAAAAAGCTTTAGGCTTTGGTAACGTTTCTTCTGAACAAGAAGCAAATGAAATAAAAATAATGCTAAAAAATATTCTATGCATTTTGTCTTGTAACTTTTAATTGTTTGATGCGCTTTCTATCTAAAGCCTCTATGGTAAAAGTATAAATATCAAAATTTATTTTCTCGCCTATTTTTGGAAACTTTCCTGAGAGCTCTAGTATAAATCCTGCTATTGTTTCTGATTCTCCTTTATAGTCCTCAAACTTTTCTTCGTTAGTATCCTCTAAAACTTTACAAAAATCTTTAATTGTAATTTTACCGTCAAAAATATAATTATTAGCATCTATTTTTGAATACGAAAGATCATCGGTGTCAAACTCGTCATTAATTTCTCCAACAATTTCTTCTATAACATCTTCTAAGGTAACTAGACCGCTAGTCCCTCCATATTCGTCTACAACAATTGCTAAGTGGTTCTTTCTTTCTCTAAACTCTCCTAGAAGGTCGTCTAGTTTTTTATTTTCAGGAACAAAAAATGGGGTTCTAAGTAATTCTTGCCACTTAAAATTTTTATGATCTAAATACCCCAATAAATCTTTTGAATATAAAATACCTACAATATTATCTATAGAACCTTTGTAAACCGGATTTCTAGAATACCCATGCTTTAAAATTTTAGTTAAAACTTCATCATAAGGCTCTGTCTCAGATAAAGCAAAAATATCTATTCTTGGCTTCATTATCTGAACAGTTTCTGTGGCTCCAAAACTGACGATTCCTTCTAAAATTTTTTGTTCCTCTTTGGTAGTTGCTCCCTCTGAGGTAAGCTCTAATGCTTTTGATAATATTTCTACTGAAAAATTAGAGTTTTTACTCCCTAGCCTTTTTTCAATAATTTTAGTTAAATTAATTAAAGGGTAGCTTAAAGGTGTTAAAACAATCGTTAATAACTGAAGTGGTTTACTCATAAAATTACAAAACTTTAAGGCTCTTCTTGAAGCATATACTTTGGGTAAAACTTCTCCAAAAAGAAGAATAAGAAACGTAACTAAAATTACTTCAATTGAAAATTTCACAATGCCGGAAGGAATTGTAAATCCTATTATTTTTAATGATAGGTTTTGATCTTTTAAAAACACTGCTCCTAAAGACGCAAAAATTAATACAATAAGTATGTTTAAAAAATTATTGGCTATAAGAATTGTTGCTAATAACTTTCTTGGTTTTTGCAACAGGGTAACTACAGGGTTACTTTCTTTTGTTTGCTCAGAAATTTTAATAATATCTGTTTTAGAAAGAGAAAAAAAAGCTACTTCTGTACCAGAGATTAAAGCAGAAAAAAAAAGTAATAAAAAAAGAAAAAGGATTGCTACCATAGACATGCTGTCTATTTGAGATATATATTGTAAAAAAAGTTCGGGATCTGAATCCAAATAATAGAATTTATTAATTTTTAAAATGGCAAATCGTCATCAATAGGTGTATTCTTAGGTTGTACAGGTATTTCTGAAGGAGTTTCGTTACTAGAGGTTGCCGGAGCTCCAGTTTCTTTTTTAGTAGATAAAAAAGTCATGTTAGCTACATGTATTTCTGTTGTATACCGTTTTATACCTTCTTGCTCCCATTGGCGAGTTTTAATGCGTCCCTCACAGTAAACTTTGTCTCCTTTAGATAAATATTTTTCGCATATTTCGGCAAGTTTATTTCTAACAACTAAGGTATGCCATTCTGTATTGGTAACTTTTTGTCCGGTTTGTTTACTCGTGTAACTTTCATTGGTTGCTATGGGAAAACGACCAATAGAATTTCCTCCTTCAAAATAGTTCATCTTTACTTCATCTCCTAAATGACCTATTAATATTACTTTATTGATTGTGCCAGACATTACTATTTATTAATTATTATATCAAATGTACTAAAAAATTTCCTTGAATTTTGAGTTGTATTCTTTCAAGAAGTTGGCAATTAAAACAGGCACAGGAAATAATTCTATTTCTTGCCAATTGATCAATGCTTTTTGATGATGATCTGTACTTAGTATCCAAAATTTTGTAAATAAATGTTGATGAGAGAGCTTGTGTACAATTGAAATTTCATTAAATAGCTGAATGCTAGCATTCATTGGCACAAGAGTTTGAAAATCTGTAGAATCTACTAATTCATCTAAAGCAACCTCTGTTGCTGTTTCAATTAGAGGAAATTGATAGAGTCCTTGCCAAATTCCTTTACCTTTTCGCTCTTCAAAAATTGTTTTTTTCTCTTTAGTGACAACTACAATATAATTAAAATACTTCTTTTTTACCTTTAGTTTCTTTTCCTTAACAGGGAGCTCTTTGACCAGTTTTTTGTCAAAAGCCAAACAACTTGAACTAATTGGACAATGATGACAGTCTGGGTTTTGTGGTTTGCATTGCAAAGCCCCAAAGTCCATAATTGCTTGATTATATACCCCAGACTGAGTCTTGTCTAGCAAAGATTGCGCTAGGTTCTTAAACTCTTTAATTCCTTTGGTACTGTTTATTGGAGTATGTATTTGAAAATACCTAGCTAAAACCCTATAAACATTACCATCCACAACAGCTGTAGGTTCATTAAAGCATATAGATGCAATTGCTGAAGCTGTATAATCACCAATTCCTTTTAGCTTAATTAACTCTTTGTAGGTTGTTGGAAATGCACCATTTAACTCTGTTGAAATGTATTTAGCAGTAAAGTGTAAGTTCCTAGCCCTAGAATAATACCCCAATCCTTGCCACATTTTTAAGACCTTACTTTCTTCTGCATTTGCAAGATCTTCAACTGTTGGAAAAACAGTTGAAAAAGCCAGGTAATAACTCATTCCTTGAGCTACTCTTGTTTGCTGTAACATGATTTCAGATAGCCAAACCAAATAAGGGTCTTTAGTTTTACGCCATGGTAAATCTCTTTTTATCTGTAAATACCAGTAAATTAATATGTTAGAAAAACTCATTGAAAATCTTTACAGTTGCAATATTACGTCTTAAAATTGATTTATTTTTAACTGTTTCCTTTTACGGAATAGATTAATTATCATATATTTGCCAGCGAATTTTTAGGAAAAAAATATAAATTATAGTAACATGACGAAAGCAGATATTGTATCGAAAATCTCGGACAAATCAGGAATTGAGAAAGCAGATGTATTAGCAACAGTAGAGGCATTTATGACAGAGGTTAAAGGTGCTTTAGAACAAGGAGAAAATGTTTATTTAAGAGGTTTTGGTAGCTTTATTATCAAAACAAGAGCTGAAAAAACAGGAAGAAATATTTCTAAAAACACTACTATCAAAATTCCAGCTCATAATATTCCAGCTTTTAAACCAGCAAAAACTTTTACTGAAGGAGTAAAAAGCAAAGTGGTAGTAAAGTAATTATACAAATCTAAATCGAAAGATTTATAAAAAATTAGACAATTATGCCAAGTGGTAAAAAAAGAAAGAGATCAAAGATCTCAACACACAAACGCAAGAAAAGAGCTAGAGCAAACAGACACAAGAAGAAGTAAGGTCTAGACCTTACTTTTTCTGTATTGCTTTAAAACAAAATACGTTCATTGAAATAGAGGTATTTATTCTGCATCAGGCAGAAGCCTCGTATGGTATTAAAACAAAATACCTGTTTAAAATTAATCCATTATCTGTCATTATTGACATTTAGTATAAAACCATTTCAGTATGAAAACAGAATTAATAATTCGTTCAAATTCATCTGATATTGATTTTGCCTTATTAAAAGATGGAAAACTTATAGAATTAAATAAAGAAACAACTGATAATAAATTCTCTGTTGGCGACATATTTTTAGCCAAGATTGGAAAAGTATTAACAGGGCTTAATGCTTCTTTTGTTAATGTAGGATACCCTAAAGACGGTTTTTTACATTATCATGATTTAGGAGCAAAAGTGCAATCTTTAAATAATTTTATTAAGAAAGTAAGCACAGGTAAGTATAAAGAATTCACTTTAAAAAACTTTCGCTTTGAGAAAGACATTCACAAAGACGGAAGTATTAACGACGTACTAAAATCAGGTCAAAATTTATTAGTACAAATTGTAAAAGAACCTATTTCTACCAAAGGACCTAGATTAAGCTCAGAGCTTTCTATAGCAGGTAGATTTTTGGTATTAGTTCCTTTTTCTGACAGAATTTCTGTTTCTCAAAAAATAGAAGATTCAAAAGAAAAAGAACGATTAAAAAGATTAGTAAAAAGCATTAAGCCAAAGGGCTTTGGTGTTATTTTAAGAACTGTTGCTGAAGGAAAAAAAGTGGCAGAATTAGATAAAGATTTACAAAATTCATTAGACCGTTGGAAAACAATGTGTAAGCGAATTGCCAACACAAACACACCAACAAAAGTATTAAGCGAATTAAACAGAGCTTCTTCAATTTTAAGAGATCTAATGAATGATTCTTTTACAAATATTGTTACCAATGATGAAACTCTTAAAGTAGAAATTAAAGAGTATCTTCAAGAGATCTATCCTGAAAAGGAAAAGATTGTAAAACTTCATACATCAGCAACTCCTATCTTTGAAAAATACGGAATAGAACGCCAAATAAAAACATCTTTTGGTAAGACTGTTTCTATGAGTAGAGGGGCTTATTTAGTGATAGAACACACTGAAGCATTACACGTAATAGATGTAAACAGTGGTAATCGTTCTAACAAAGCTGGTTCTCAAGAAGAAACTGCATTAGAAGTAAATTTAATTGCTGCTACTGAAATTGCAAGACAATTGCAATTAAGAGACATGGGAGGAATTATAGTAATTGACTTCATTGATATGCACCGTGCAGAAAATAGAAATAAATTATTTCAGCATTTAAAAGAGCACATGTCTTTAGACAGAACAAAGCATAAAATTTTACCGCCAAGTAAATTTGGGTTAATCCAAATTACAAGGCAAAGAGTTCGGCCTGAACTCAGTATTAAAACAACAGAACCAAACCCTAATAGCAATGGAGAAGTAGAAGCTCCTATTGTTTTGTTAGACAAAATTGAAGCCGATTTGGAACGTGTTATTTCAAATCCTAAAAATAAAAACGTGGTGTTGAACGTACATCCTTTTATTGCTTCTTATTTGACTAAAGGAATATCGTCGATTCGTTTCCGATGGTATTTAAAACACAAAAAGTGGATAACTATTATACCTAGAGATGCTTACAACTATTTGCAGTACAAATTTAAAATTGTACGTAAGTAAGGCACATATATATCAACAAAAACCCACATTGTTTTCAATGTGGGTTTTTTATTTTTTACGCTATAAACAAGCTACTTAGAGTTAAAATACTGATAGATTTTTTTAGCTCTCGCATCACCAACAATTTCCTGCAACTCTTCAAATGTGGCTGTCTTAACTCGTTTTGCTGATTTAAATTTTCGCAATAAAGACGTAATTGTTTGTTTCCCAATATTAGGGATCTGTTCTAATTCTGATTGAATAGCACTCTTACTTCTCTTATTTCTATGTAATGTTATTCCAAATCTATGTGCTTCATTTCTTAAAAACTGAATAATTTTTAATGTTTCAGATCGTTTATCTAAATACATAGGAATTGGATCTCCTGGGTAATAAATTTCTTCCAATCTCTTTGCAATTCCAATAATAGCTATTTTACCTCTTAAGCCAAGTAAGTCTAAACTTTTTAATGCGGAAGATAGCTGCCCCTTCCCTCCATCTATAACAATTAATTGGGGAAGTGGCTCGTCTTCAGACAAAAGCCTCTTATAACGCCTAAAAACAACCTCCTCCATAGAGGCAAAATCATCTGGTCCATCTACTGTTTTTATGTTATAATGACGGTATTCTTTTTTAGTTGGTTTCCCATCTTTAAAAACAACACAAGCTGCTACAGGATGTGTACCTTGTATATTAGAATTATCAAAACATTCTATATGCCTAGGTTCTTCAGACAATCGTAAATCTTTTTGCATTTGAGTCATAATTCTTTTTACATGACGATCTGGATCTGCAATTTTTATTTGCTTAAACTGTTCTTGTCTATAATACTTAGCATTGCGTTCTGAGAGCTCTATAATCCGTTTTTTATCTCCAAGTTTTGGAACTGTTACTTTAATGCCATTCCCTAAATCAATTTCAAAAGGAACATAGACTTCTTTAGACATAGAATTAAATCGTTGTCTAATTTCTACAATCGCTATCTCTAAGATTCTTTTATCTGATTCATCTAACTTTTTTTTAATTTCAGTAGTATGAGATTGAATGATAGAACCATTTGCAATTTTAAAGAAATTAACATAGCCATAACTTTCATCAGAAATAATGGAAAAAACATCTACATTGTTTATAGAAGGGTTTACAATGGTAGATTTAGATTGATAGTTAGATAGTAAGTTTAATTTTTCCTTTACTTTCTGAGCCTCCTCAAATTCCATTTTCTCTGCTAACACTTGCATTATTTCCTGAAACTTATCTAGACTTTCTTTAAAATTTCCTTTTACAATATTTCTAATTGCTTTAATAGTTTCGTTATAACGTTCTTCTTCTTGAAAATCTTCACAGGGGCCATTGCAGTTTCCCAAATGATATTCTAAACAAACCTTGTATTTTTTTGTTGCTATTTTTTCTCTAGATAAATCATATTTACAAGTTCTTAATGGGTATAACTCTCTTATTAAATCTAATAAGACTTTTACTGTTCTAACATTTGTATAGGGTCCAAAATACTCAGACCCATCTTTGATAACTCTTCGAGTCATGAAAATTCTAGGAAACCGCTCTTTTTTAATACAAATCCAAGGATAGGTTTTATCATCTTTTAACATGATATTATATCTTGGCTGGTATTTTTTAATCAGGTTGTTTTCTAATAATAATGCATCTGTTTCTGTATCTACAACAATATGCTTAATACTAACAATTTTCTTTACAAGAATTCTAGTTTTTGCATTCTCGTGATTTTTTGTAAAATACGATGCAACTCTTTTCTTTAAATTCTTTGCTTTTCCAACATATAAAATCTTGTCTTCTTTATCATAATACTGATAAACTCCAGGAGAGTCTGGGATTGTTTTTAATTGAATTTCTAGAGAAGTTGGCATAGAACGAAAATACTATTTTATTTTTTCTTAATGAGTTATAAAGTGAATTGGACTGTGCAATAAGGAAGGTTTTAAAAAAAATAGTCAGTCATTTTAATAGCTCGTGCTAAAAAAAAGAACCGTGTTTAAGGAGTTGAAATTCTTGTAATTTATAACTGTTATTCTATTACTTTTTCTTCTTTAGGAAACGCTGTTTTACTGAAAATAAAAAGCAAGGCTACTCCAGTAGTAATATAGGCATCTGCAGGATTAAAAATATAATTAAAAAATCTAAAAAAATCCCCTCCTATAAAAGGAATCCAGTCCGGAAGATTGCCTTCCCAGATAGGAAAGTAAAACATATCTACCACTTTCCCATAAAACAATTCTCCGTATGGCCTATCAGAAAACAATGTTGCTAGATTAGTACCTATTGGAGTATCAAAAACAACACCGTAAAAAACAGAGTCTATAATATTACCAACTGCACCAGAGAAGATTAAAGCTATTGCAAAAATTACTGCATTGTGTGTGCCTTTTTTTATATGCTGGGCTAACCAATAAATAATACCAGAAACAGCTACCAATCTAAATAGTGTTAAAAACAGCTTTCCTGCTTTTCCTCCAAACTCAAAACCCATAGCCATTCCGTTATTTTCAACAAAATGAATTCTAAACCAATTAAATACTTTTACTTCTTCACCTAAAAAAAAGTTTGTTTTAATATAAATTTTTACAATTTGATCTATTAGTATTGCTAAGATTACCGTTAATAAAGCAATGTTTTTTTTAGACATATTTCTAGAATTATTATGGAAACAAAAATAAGAATATTATTGTATTTGAGGTTTGTGTTAACAAAACATTGGTACTCTTACAAATGAAATTGTGCTATTTTGAAAAAATAAAAAAGCTTCCTAATTAGGAAGCTTTTGATTTACTGTCGTCTTTTTGCCTCTATGCTTAAAGTAGCATGCGGCACTAGCTTTAATCGTTCTTTCTGAATGAGTTTTCCTGTAACTCTGCAAACTCCATACGTTTTGTTTTCTATTCTTATTAAGGCATTATTTAAATCCCTAATAAATTTTTCTTGGCGAATTGCTAACTGAACATTAGCTTCTTTACTCATGGTTTCAGAACCTTCTTCAAAAGATTTAAACTGAGGTGAAGTATCGTCTGTACCGTTATTTAATCCATTTTTATATGAACTTTGTAATAAGGCTAAATCTTCTTCAGCTCTTTCTATTTTCTTTAGGATGATTTCTTTAAACTCTTGTAAATCTTCATCAGAATATTTTGTGCTTGTATTCGACATGATTCTTACATTTTATGAATTAATATTTTACTTTTGATGGTGTCAAACTCTATCTCTGAACCATCTATTAATTGATCAACAAAAACCAATTCATCGGTTAGTGTTTCACTCATAATATACTCTTTATTATTATTGATAGATTCTTCCAAATCTTCAAATTTTAAAACCGTTAATTTAATTCTATCTGTTACCTCAAGACCCTTGTCTTTTCTGGCATTTTGAATTCTATTAATCAGTTCTCTTGCAACTCCTTCTTTACGCAGTTCTTCAGAAATAGTAACATCTAAAGCTACTGTAATGGATCCTTCATTTGCTACCAACCAGCCCTCTATGTCTTTAGATGATATCTCTACATCTGAAAGGTCTAAGTTAATAATTTTTCCTTCAAGTTCAATAGCTATTTTTTCGTTGAATTCTATTTTGGCAATATCTTCTTTTGTAAAGTTTCGAATGGCATTGGCTATGAACTTCATTTCTTTCCCAAATTTTGGCCCTAAGGTTTTAAAATTTGGCTTAATTTGTTTTACTAAAATATCTGAAGCATCTTCTAATAAGACAATTTCTTTAATATTTACCTCGTGTTTAATTAAGTTAGCAACAGCTAATATTGATGATTTTTGCTCTGTACTTTCTACAGGGATCATTATTTTCTGAAGTGGTTGTCTAACTTTTATTTTTTCTTTTGCTCTTAACGATAAAACTAAAGAAGAAATAGTCTGTGCGTCTTCCATTTTACGCTCTAAAGATTTATCTATAAATGAATCTTTAAAAACAGGAAAATGAGCTAAATGAACACTTTCAAAGGTTTCTTTTTTAGAAACAGCATTTAAATCTAAATACAGTTTGTCCATAAAAAATGGAGCAATTGGAGCTGCTATTTTTGCAATTGTAACCATACAGGTGTACAATGTCTGATAGGCAGAAATCTTATCTTGTTGGTAATCTCCTTTCCAAAACCTTCTTCTACTTAAGCGAACATACCAATTACTCAAATAATCTTGGGTAAAATCTGAGATAGCTCTTGCTGCTTTTGTTGGCTCATATTCTTCATAGAACTTATCTACTTTTTGAATTAATGTATGTAATTCTGATAAAATCCAACGATCTAATTCTGGTCTTTCAAGCAATGGAATGTCTTCTTCTAAATAAGAAAACCCGTCTATGTTCGTATACAAGGTAAAGAATGAGTAGGTGTTGTAAAGTGTTCCAAAGAACTTACGCTTCACCTCTTCAATTCCTTCTTTATCAAATTTTAAGTTATCCCAAGGATTTGCATTAGAAATCATATACCAACGTGTAGCATCTGCACCATAAGTCTCTAAAGTTTCAAAAGGGTCTGCGGCATTTCCAAGGCGCTTAGACATTTTTTGTCCGTTTTTGTCTAATACTAATCCGTTAGAAACAACGTTTTTGTAGGCTACAGAATCAAAAACCATGGTTCCAATAGCGTGCAGCGTATAAAACCAACCACGTGTTTGATCTACTCCTTCAGCTATAAAATCTGCAGGAAATGATTTATTTTCATCAATTAGTTCTTTATTTTCAAAAGGATAGTGCCATTGAGCATAAGGCATTGATCCAGAATCAAACCAAACATCTATCAAATCACTTTCTCGTTGCATTGGTTTACCTGAAGGTGAAACCAATATAATTTGATCAACAATATTCTTGTGTAAATCTATGGTTGCATAGTTTTCATCAGACATGTTTCCAACTTCAAAGTTGGCATAAATATCTTCTGAAATAATCCCTGCTTCAACAGATTTTTGAATTTCAGCTTTCAACTCAGCTACAGAACCAATACAAATTTCTTCTTTCTTGTCTTCTGTTCTCCATATAGGTAATGGAATCCCCCAGTAACGAGAACGCGATAAATTCCAATCATTTGCATTTGCCAGCCAGTTTCCAAAACGTCCTTCTCCTGTTGATACTGGTTTCCAGTTAATGGTTTTATTCAGCTCATGCATGCGATCTTTTACATCGGTAACTTTAATAAACCAAGAATCTAATGGATAATATAAAATTGGCTTATCTGTTCTCCAACAGTTTGGATAGCTATGCTTGTATTTTTCAACCTTAAAGGCTTTATTCTCTTCTTTTAATTTAATGGCAAGCTCTACATCTATAGATTTTTCTGGTGCTTCGCCGTCTTTGTAGTATTCATTCTTTACATACTTTCCTCCAAATTCACCAAGTTCTTTTACGAACTTTCCTTGCAAATCTACTAATGGAACTAAATTATCGTTCTCATCTTTAATTAGCATTGGTGGAATTTCTGGCGTTGCTTGTTTTGCAACCAAGGCATCATCTGCTCCAAAAGTGGGAGATGTATGTACAATTCCTGTTCCGTCTTCTGTAGTTACAAAATCTCCAGAAATTACTCTAAATGCATCTTGCGGATTGTCATTTGGTAATACATACTGAAGTAATTGCTCATACCTAATACCAACCAAATCTTTTCCAACAAATTCTTTTACAACATAAAAAGGAATCTTTTTATTCCCAGAAGTGTACTCTTTTAATTCTTCAGTAGTATCAACTTTAAAGGAGTTCTTCCCTCCAAATTGTTTGCCAACTAACTTTTTAGCTAAAATTACTTTTGTTGGCTCAAAGGTGTATTGATTAAAAGTATCAACCAATACATATTCAATTTTTGATCCAACAGTTAAAGCGGTATTACTTGGCAATGTCCAGGGTGTTGTTGTCCATGCTAAAAAATAAACAGCACCTTGTTTTTGTAAAAAGCTAGGAAGTGTTTCATTGATTGCTTTAAACTGAGCAACAACGGTAGTGTCTGTAACATCTTGGTAGGTACCCGGTTGATTTAATTCGTGTGAACTTAATCCAGTTCCTGCTTTTGGTGAATATGGCTGAATGGTGTATCCTTTGTACATCAAATTCTTTTCATATATCTGCTTTAGCAGCCACCAAACACTTTCCATGTATTTTGGCTCATAGGTAACATACGGATCATCCATATTTACCCAATACCCCATTTTCTGTGTAAGATCATTCCAAATGCCTGTGTAACGCATAACGGCTTTTCTACAAGCAGCATTATACTCTTCTACAGAAATGGTTTTTCCTATATCTTCTTTTGTTATTCCAAGTTCTTTTTCAACACCCAATTCTATTGGTAATCCGTGCGTATCCCATCCTGCTTTCCGTTTTACTTGGAAGCCCTTCATAGTTTTATAACGTGGAAAAATATCTTTAATAGCTCTGGCCAGTACGTGATGAACTCCCGGTAATCCATTGGCTGATGGCGGTCCTTCAAAAAATACGTACGGTTTATTTCCTTCTCGGGTAGTCACACTTTTTTCAAAGATGTTATTCTCTTCCCAATATTTTAGCATTTCTTTTGCTACATTCGGTAAGTTAAGTCCTTTATATTCAGGAAACTTTGTACTCATAAATCACTGTTTCTAATAAGACTGCGAAAATACATATTTTCCAGTAATTCCGTATCGTTGTTCTAGAAAAGAATTGTAGATAACCGATGTTGTTACCTGAGGTTTCAAGCTATAGTTCAATTTTGAAAGGGTAAACTCTTTAGAAGTATTAGCTGAGCCCTCGTTCATTTTTAATGGTTTCGTAAGCAGCTTGTATTTTTTGAAACTTTTCTTTTGCTCCTTTTAAGTGCTCGTCTCCAAGACCAATTAATTTGTCTGGATGGTATTTTTTTACCATTTTTCTATAAGCTGTTTTTAATTCTGAATCGGATGCTGATGTCTGAATTTCTAAAATTTTATAGGCACTGTCTGAAGAGCTATAGAACATGGCTTTAATAGACTCAAAATCATATTGATTAATGTATAAATACCCTGCTATTTTTCTAATTTCATCAACTTCTATTTCAGAAACATGTTCGTCTGCTTTTGCTATTCCAAATAAAAAATGAACTAATTGTAGTCTAGAAGAATGAGGCATATGTTGGCGTATTTGTATGCACACCTGTCTTGCTGAAACTTGCTTTTTCAGTACCCCTTTAAACAATTGAAAAGCTTTGTTTGCTCTTTCTTTGCCATACATGCCAACAAATTGAGTTCTCACAAAATTCAATTCTCGATCATCAACTTTTCCGTCAGCTTTAATAACTACAGAGGCCAGTATTAATAAACTAATTTCAAAATCACCGCTTAATGTTTGTGCTTTTCTCTGGTGATAGCCTTGTTGACGACCTTGTTGATGACCTTGTTGATAGTCTTGCTGTTCTTTTACAAAGTCTTCTTTTGTAAATTTATCAACTATCGTTGCTGCAGCAAAACCCAAAATAGCTCCAATAGGTCCTCCAAATGTAAATCCAATTCCGGCTCCTAGCCATTTAGAAAAATTACTCATCTTTTATCAATTTTTGATCCTCAAATATACTATTTTGATTGTGTTATATTCCTTATCTTTGTATTCTAAATTTTAAAAAACTATGTACCCAGAAGAATTAGTAAAACCGATGCGCGAAGAGCTAACAAATAACGGTTTTTCAGCTTTGTATTCAGCAGATGATGTAGATGCTGCAATTGCAACAAAAGGAACAACCTTAGTAATGGTAAATTCTGTTTGTGGTTGTGCAGCAGGAACAGCTAGACCAGGAGCAGTTGCTTCTTTACAATTTGACAAAAAACCAGACAACCTAACCACTGTTTTTGCAGGGGTTGATAAAGAATCTACACAAAAAGCAAGAGAACATATGGTTCCTTTTCCTCCGTCTTCACCAGCAGTCGCTTTGTTTAAAGATGGTGAATTGGTTCACATGCTAGAACGTCATCATATTGAGGGGAGATCTGCTCAAATGATTGCTGAAAACTTAGTGTCTGCTTATAACGAATTTTGTTAATAAGGCACTATTTTTAATTAAATAGTAAGAAATAATATGAAACCTACCTCTAATAGAGGTGGGTTTTTTATTTTTATACAATGAACAAAGAGCAAATTATTCTAAATACAATAGACTTTGTTAAAGAAACTCTAGAAGGCGCAGAAGGAGGGCATGATTGGTTTCATATTGAGCGGGTTTATAAAAACGCACTTTTAATCTCAGAAAATGAAAAAGTTGATCGTTTTACTGTTCAATTAGGAGCGCTTTTGCATGACATTGCTGATGCAAAATTTTATAATGGAGACGAATCTATTGGGCCAAAAAAAGCGAGAGAATTTTTAAAAAAGCAATATGTAGATGATGATATTATTATTCACATAGAAAATATCATTTTGTTTATTTCTTACAAATCTTCATTAGACACCAGTAAAAAATTCACCTCTCCAGAACTAGATGTTATTCAAGATGCAGATCGTTTAGATGCAATAGGAGCTATTGGAATAGCTAGGTGTTTTAATTATGGTGGGTTTAAAAACAGGTCTTTATACGATCCAGCAATTGAACCTAATTTAGAAATGACAAAAGAGCAATACAAAAAGTCTACTGCACCAACAATTAATCATTTTTATGAAAAATTATTGCTTTTAAAAGATAAAATGAACACAAAAACCGGTCAGCTTTTAGCCAAAGAAAGACATGGGTATATGGAAGGGTTTCTTCAACAGTTTTATGAAGAATGGAATGGGGTTAAATAAGAAGCAATAATTAGTTTGATCACCTTTAACTGGCATTTGCCACTTCTAAGGCTGTTAGTTTATACTCTAAAATGGCTAATTCTTCTGCACTTTGTATAATTTGCTCTGCCGTTAGTTCATTATTAGAATTAACATACTCAATGATTTCTTTACTTTTTACCGTATAATAAACTATTGCTTTTTCAATTTTATTGTTCATCTCTTTTTTATTTATTGGAGTAAGCCTTTCATTTCCTTTCTATAACCAGAAGCATTCTTTCCTGTAATTTCTTTAAATAACTTATTAAAATGTGAAAAATTATTAAATCCACATTCATAAGCAATATCAGTTATGCTCATGGTGCTTTCAGATAGTAATTTAGTTGCATGAACAACTCTATATTCATTGACTAATTTGGTAAATGTTTTTCCAGTTACTTTTTTAAAGTATCTACAAAAAGCAGGAACAGTCATAGTAGCAACACTAGCAATTTGATCTAAACTAATATGTTCTTTAAAATTAGTATTAATATGTTTATAAATTGTGTCTAATTTTGAACTGTCTTGGAATTCTGTCTCAACAGCATAACCGTCTACATTTAAGATAGTATAGTCTTCTGTTTTAGAAAGAATATTTAAAATTTCTAAAAAAACAAGCAGCTTTTTAAAACCATTTTTTTCTACAAGTTTTTCAATTTTGTAGCCTATTTTAATTTTAGTTTCTAAACCAAAGAGAATTCCTTTTTTAGAACGCTCAAATAATTCTTTGATCTTTTTCATTTCTGGGATCTCAAAAAAATCTGTTCCTAAAAAATCTTCTTTAAACTGAATGAGGGTTTCAAAACCATTGGTTGTTAAACGATCTGTAAAGCCATTGTGGGGTAAATTTGGACCTATGAGTAATAATTGACTGTTATTGAAATATGATAAATGATTTCCAATATGCCTTTTCCCTTGGCCTTTGTTTACATACACTAATTCTAACTCTGGGTGAAAATGCCAAGAAGCTTTGTTTGTTTTGAGAAACTCTGTATGCTTTTTCACTAATACAGAACTCCCAAAACCCGGATATACCTTTTCTAATATGGGTTTCTTTTTATTCATCTCACCACAAATTTACGTTTCACATGACATAAACATATATTCAAAATTATCTATTTTATATACAAAATTACCTCCTTTATTGTTTTTAATTTTTAAATGAAGTTAATTTTGAGCATAAATTTGCCAATTTTGTTGTTTTTCAATTACCAAAGCTACCAGATCTTTGTAGTGTTAGTTTTAAAAACTATTAGATCATGAAAAAAATACTTACAAAAAGTT
This sequence comes from Flavobacterium sp. SCGC AAA160-P02, assembly GCA_000383355.1. Classification (GTDB taxonomy): domain Bacteria; phylum Bacteroidota; class Bacteroidia; order Flavobacteriales; family Flavobacteriaceae; genus Polaribacter. The sequence goes on from KB911090.1 coordinate 143,429, forward strand.
TATTAGTAACATTAATGTTTGGAACATTTATTAGTTACGCAACTGAAAATCCTTCAGAAAAAGAAAATACGAACAATACTAAAATAGTACTAAACGATGTAAAAAAAGGATCCATTTTATTTATTAAAAATACAACTGGAAAAATTCTTCATAAACAATTACTAAATATTACAGGAAATGGTACTGGAGAATTCGATTTCTCTTCTCTTAAAAATGGATATTATACATTAGAAATAAATAAAGATTTTCAAATTGATATAAAACCATTTACAGTTATTTCAGGTGAGGCCATTTTTCACAAAAAAGCAGAAAAAATAATTTTTAAACCTGTAATTAGAACTGATAAAAATAAAATTTTAGTTTCTAAGTTAAACTTTGACGCTATTTCAATTCAAATTTCAATTTATTATGAAGATGAAATCATCTACACAGATATTGCAAAAGGAGAATTCCTTATTGAAAAGATTTATGCCCTACAGGAAGACAAAAAAGGAAATTATAAAATAGTTACTAAAGCAAACGATCGTATATACATTAAAGAGTTCTCTTTGAAGTAAGCGAACGTAATTTTGATTTGTTTAGGCGAGCTTGTCATGGGGCTCGCTTTTTTTATCTTCCAGGGAAATTAGCCTTTCTTTTTTCTAAAAAAGCAGTCGTTCCTTCTCTAAAGTCTTCGGTACCAAAACAATTTCCGAACTCTGATATTTCTACCTCAAAACCATCTACTCCATCTTCAAAATTAGCATTTACTGCTTTAATTGCAGCGCTTATTGCTACTGAAGAATTTCTCATTATTTTACCAGCTAGTTTTTCTACCAGTGGCATTAATTCTTCCAGAGTAGTAACATAATTCACGAGCCCTAGAGCTGCTGCTTTTTCTGCAGAAATCATTCCTGCAGTCATAATTAATTCCATCGCATTTCCTTTTCCTATCAATTGTGGCAAGCGTTGCGTACCACCATACCCTGGAATGACTCCTAAAGAAACTTCTGGCAATCCCATTTTAGCATTGTCTGAAGCTACCCTAAAATGACAGGCCATTGCCAATTCTAAACCTCCTCCTAATGCAAAGCCGTTTACTGCGGCAATAACTGGTTTAGAAAAATTTTCTATATAATTAAATAGCATTTCTTGTCCTTTTGCTGCTAATTTTCCACCATTATCTACAGTAAAATGAGCAAATTCTGAAATATCTGCACCAGCAACAAATGCTTTCTCTCCACTTCCTGTTATCACAATTACTTTTACAGAGCTATCTTTGTCTAAAACTTGAAAAGCCTCATGTAATTCTTCTATGGTTGCTTTATTAAGAGCATTTAATTTTTTAGGTCTATTGATCGTAATAATTGCCAATGCTTCTTTTTGGCTTAACAGTATGTTTTCAAAATTCATTGTATTATTAGTTTATATTTTTAGGTAAAATTACAGTAAATACAGTTCCTTGCCCTTCTTTTGAACTAAAGTTAATAGATCCATCGTAGGCCTCAATAATATTTTTAATCATAGGTAGGCCTAGCCCCATACCACTAGTTTTAGTCGTAAACTTAGGCTCAAAAATTAAGTGTTCTACTTCTTCTTTTATTCCTTTTCCATTGTCTGAAACCTCTATAAATATTTTGTCTTCCTTACAATATACTTTTACATCAATTATTGGGGTTTCTTTCTCTTCTACTGCCTGAGTTGCATTTTTTATTAGGTTAGTCACAATTCTAATTAATTGTGTTTTGTCTAGATTTGCATATAGCTCTTTTTCCATAGGATGATAGCTAACATCATCTTCAATGAAGATATCTAGGGCCATTTTTACAACACCAATAATTTCAATTTTTTCTTTTTTTGGTTTTGGCATTTTAGCAAAATCAGAAAAAGCGGCTGCTATTGAACTCATCACATCTATCTGCTGGATTAATGTATTGCTATATTCTTTTAATTTTTCTTTAATATTTGGATCAGTAACATCAAATCTTCTTTCAAAACTTTGAACAGAAAGTCTCATAGGTGTTAATGGATTTTTAATCTCATGAGCAACTTGTTTTGCCATCTCTCGCCAAGCTTGTTCTCGCTCACTTGTTGCTAATTTTACCGCACTTTCTTCTAACTCATCTATCATATTATTGTAGCCCTCTACTAAAATTCCAATTTCTGCACTGGCTGAGTTTAAAACAATTTTCTCATTTCGTTCATTTAAACGAGTTCGTTTCATTTTATCTGTGATGCTCTTAATAGATCTTGTGATATAACTAGATAAAAAATATGCAAGCATAATTGCTATTAAAAACATAAAGAAATACACAATAATTAACCGTGTTAAAAATTCTTTAAGCTCGTATTCTTGTGCGCTATTATCTTGATTAAATTCTAATTTTAAAATCCCTATCCTATTTGCAAAAGCATCTAAAATATACGTGTAGGAAGTTTCAATATTTATTTTATTAAACTCTATAATCTCAAAAACTCTACTATTAGTACTAGATTTTAATTGAGACACTTTTAGTGTAGAAAGGTTCTTGGGTATAGAATCTTTTAACCCAAAAGGAACTGAGGTTATTAAAATATTGCCCTTTAAATCATAAAGGCTAATCTCTAAATTGTGAATAAAAGCAATCTCATAAATCGCTTTTTGAAAAATAGTTTGTAAATTTTCTGTTGTTACTGCAACAGTAGATCGTTGGTATAATTGAATGGTTATTTCTTTTTTTAGTGTTTCTTCTTTTCTTCCAAAACGACTTACATTATACTCTTTCGTTTGTTCGTCATATTGGTAAATAGTAACGCTAATTATAAGAATTGTAGCTAAAAATATTAGCAAGATCATTGCAATAAAAATTCTAATTCTTAATGATATGTTCTGAACGTTTTTCACTCTTTTTTAAATTGTTTTGTTCTTTTTGGTTTCAGTGTCAAATAGTATTCCAAAACACAGGTAGATTGTATTTTTTTTAAAATTTATATTGGAGTTACAAGATACGTAAAGTCAAACCAGAAAAAAAGCTGTTGTGAGAAAATCACAACAGCCTATACTTCTTTCAACTATTTTTATTATCTAACCTACAATATTGATTATTTTTCCTGGAACAATAATTATTTTCTTTGGAGTTCTTCCTTCTAGTTGTGCCTCTGTTTTCTCATGTGCTAAAACTGTTTTTTCAATCTCTTCTTTGCTCATGTCTAACGGAAGTTCTAGTGTAAACCTCATTTTACCATTAAAAGAAACTGGATAATTTTTATAGCTTTCTACCAAATGTTTAGGGTCAAAGAGTGGGAAATCTACTCTAGAAATAGATGTTTTATGTCCTAAATGACTCCATAATTCTTCAGAAATATGAGGAGCGTAAGGGGAGATTAAAGTTAATAAGGGTTCTAGAATTGAACGTTTATTACATTTTTGCGCAGTGAGTTCATTCACGGCAATCATAAAGGTAGAAACTGAGGTATTGAAAGAAAAATTCTCAATATCTTCTGCTACTTTTTTGATGGTTTTGTGCAAGGTTTTCAACTCGTCTTTGGTGGGTTTCGCTTCGACTCCGCTCAGCGACCCATCCATAAAAGGAATATATAACTTCCAGAGTTTTTTTAAGAAAGAATGCACCCCAGAAATTCCTGATGTTTTCCATGGTTTTGCTTGCTCTAAAGGTCCTAAAAACATTTCAAACAGCCTCAGACTGTCTGCGCCATACTCAGCACAAATATTGTCTGGATTAACAACATTATATTTAGATTTAGACATTTTTTCTACCTCACGAGAAACTTTAAAAGTTCCGTCTTCTTCAGAAATAAATTCTGCCTCTTTAAATTCTTCTCTCCAATTTTTAAAGGCTTCAATATCTAGTTCGTCTGATGCATTCACAAAGGATACATCTGTATGAATTGGTTGAATTTTTTTGTCTTCTATTAATCCTTTTGAAAAAAATCTATTTGTTCCTTCTTCTCTATAAACAAATGCACTCGTCCCTAGAATCATTCCTTGGTTAATGAGTTTTTTTGCAAACTCATCTACAGGAACAACTCCTTTGTCAAACAAGAATTTTTGCCAAAAACGTGCATATAATAAATGCCCTGTTGCGTGTTCAGATCCTCCAATGTATAAATCTACTTCTTTCCAATAGTCTAAAGATTCTTTGCTAGCAAATTCAACTTCATTGGAAGCATCCATATAACGATTAAAATACCAAGAACTACCTGCCCAACCTGGCATGGTATTTAATTCTAAAGGATACACCGTTTTGTTTTTTAACTTTTCATTTGAAACTACTTTCTTGCCGCGAGAATCCCAGGCCCAAGCATCTGCTCTTCCCAGTGGTGGTTCTCCAGATTCTGTAGGCAAGTACTTTGCTACTTCTGGCAAAACTATAGGAAGATGTTTTGCATCAATCATCTGTGGCATTCCGTCTTTATAATAGACCGGAAAAGGTTCTCCCCAATAGCGCTGTCTGCTAAAAACAGCATCACGCAAACGATAGTTTATTTTCCCATAGCCAATTCCTTGTTTTTCTAATTCGTGAATTGCTAGTTTTAATGCTTTCTTGTAAGTTAATCCGGTTAAAAAATCGGAATTTGAAATTACGGTTCCTTCTTTATTGGTATAGGCAGCTTCGGAAATATCTACATTTTCAAAAATATTAGGAATTGCTATTCCAAAGTGTTTTGCGAAATCATAGTCTCGTTGATCACCACAAGGAACTGCCATTACAGCACCTGTTCCATAGTTTGCTAACACATAGTCTCCAATCCAAATTGGTACTTTCTCCCCAGAAAATGGGTGAATGGCATAGGCTCCTGTAAAGACTCCCGAAATGGTTTTTACATCTGCCATACGCTCTCTCTCAGAACGTTTTGAGGTAGCTTTAATATAGTTAAGTACTGCCTCTTTTTGAGCTTTGGTAGTTATCTTAGCTACTAAATCGTGCTCTGGTGCTAATGTCATAAAACTAACACCAAACATGGTGTCTGGTCTAGTGGTGAAAACAGCAATGTCATACTTGTTTTCATCTGCAACTATAGGTGTTTTTTTGACGACTTTTTTTCTCTTTTCTGGAAATTGAATGGCTGTATTTATCTTAGAAACAACTCCCAACACATTTTTAGTAACCTCTTCATTTGTAACATAAACAACATTAAAACCTTCTTTAGAAAAGTAAGCTGTTCTTGTAGCCTCATCTTCTTTTCCTGAAAATTCGACAATAAGATTTTTCGCCAAGCATACATAGTCTACTAAAAATGACCCAATGGTGTATTTTTTTCTAAATTTTGCAGCTCCTTTTTTATTTTTTAATTCATTCCAAAGTGCTATTTCTGCCTTTGATAAATGTAACCGTAACTCTTTTAAGTCTTCTAGTTCTTTGTAAGATAAACTAACTCCTGAGGGTTCTTTAGACCCCTCTAAATCTACCTTAAAAGTAACCATTGCGCCTTGTGAGCGACCTATCCAATTGGTTTGAGAGTCTTTTAAGGGTTGTGGCCAGTCTATGGTATTTAAGCCGTCTAACAACCGTTGTGCATAGGCAGAAATTCGCATAGACCATTGAGTCATTTTTTTTCTAACAACAGCATGACCTCCTCGTTCTGAAACCCCGTTTATAATTTCATCATTCGCCAATACCGTTCCCAGTGCTGGACACCAGTTTACTTCTGTATCTGACAAAAATGTTAAGCGGTATTGTAATAAAATACGTTCTTGCTCTTTCTTTGAAAATGCGTTCCATTGTGCCGCTGTAAAAGGTTCTATATCATCATCGCAAGATGCATTTACGGAGGTATTTCCTGCTTTTTTAAAAATTGAAACTAATGAAGAAATATCCTCTGCCTTGTCAGTGTCTTTGTTATACCATGAGTTAAACAGTTGAATAAAAATCCACTGAGTCCATTTATAATAATCTGAATTTGATGTTCTTACCTCGCGAGACCAATCAAAAGAAAAACCAATTTGATCTAATTGACGACGATAGGTTTTAATATTTTCTTCTGTTGTTTTTGCTGGATGTTGCCCGGTTTGAATGGCGTATTGTTCAGCAGGTAATCCAAAAGAATCATAGCCTTGAGGATGCAACACATTAAAGCCTTTGTGGCGTTTGTAACGTGCATAAATATCTGATGCAATATATCCTAAAGGATGCCCAACGTGCAAGCCTGCCCCAGACGGGTAAGGAAACATATCTAAAACATAATATTTAGGTTTATCAGAATCATTACTGGCTTTAAACGTTTGGTTTTTAGCCCAATGATTTTGCCACTTTTCTTCTATTTCTTTGAAATTATAGTGCATGAAATTTTCTTCTTAAAAGTGGTCAAATTTACACTTATTCTAGCAAAGTATAAAGCCTATCTCATAATAAAGGGTTTCTTTAAACAAGTGAAAGTAATTCCAACGCTCGTTTTACGAAGCCCGTCTTATTTTTGTGTTTTTTTACATCATAAATTCTATATTTTAGCAAACAACTAAAGAGTTTATATTAAAAAAGCCCATAAAATTGACGAAATAAATTCATCTTTTTTATGGACTTTAACTTGTAAAACTTTCGTTTTTACTCTACTGGTATGCTTAATACAATATCTCCCCATCCCATGTGAATAGTCATGTCTTTGTCAATTGCAATTGAAAATACATCAACATTTTTCTCCGTTTTTTTAACAGGTACGCTAACTTTAGCCACATCATTTTCATCTTTATGAAAATAGACACCCCATACGTTTAACTGACTACTTAATACTACAGTCCAAGTAGTCTCACCAGGAATTGCATACATTGTATAAGTCCCTGCTTTTACAGCAGTACCTCCAAAAATAACCTCTTTATAAAAGGTGATTTCTGTTGCCTCGTTGGCTCCTGTTCTCCATTTTTTTCCAAGCGGAGCTAACTTTGCTAAAGATCTTCCCTTTAACTGAGGTCTACTGTACGTAATTTTAATTACTTTCTCAGAAATTCTATAATTGTCTGGAAATGATGCTATATCCATAGGACTTTTGTCTAATCCTTTAAAATCTTGCGCAATGGCTTGATTTGAAAAAATTATCGTAAAAACAAGCATCGTTAGTATTAAAAATGTTTTCTTCATGATAAAATATTTTAAGGTTGTTTTATTTATTTGTTTGGTCATTAAAAATTACCATTACTTACAGTAAGATCTGTCTATTGTGTGAAAATTTTTAGCAATCACAATCTTTACTACACCCTGAAGCTGTCTTTTTAAAGAAAAATTTCCTCACTAAGAAAAAAACTGCTGCAGCTACACTACTATACACTATAATTTCTTGCATTAGCTTAGTATTTGAAATACAATAAAAGAACAAAGATATGCCAAAACACCCATACCAAAGAATTGAATTAAAGGCCATTTCCAACTTTTAGTTTCTCGTTTTACAATGGCAAGGGTTGCCATACATTGCATTGCAAATGCATAAAAAACTAGCAAAGACATCCCTACTGGAAAATTAAATCTTTTAGTGCCAGTTTCTGGATTTATTTCTGAAGCCATGCGTTGCTTAATTGTTGTGATGTCATCACCATCACTTTCTACTGAATAAATGGTAGCCAAAGTTCCAACAAAAACCTCTCTTGCGGCAAAAGAACTAATTAAAGCTATTCCTATTTTCCAATCGTATCCTAAAGGTTTGATTGCTGGCTCTATACTTTTCCCCATAATACCAATATAAGAATTCTCTAATTTAGAAGAAGCAATCATTTGATTGAGTTTAACTTCTGAAATTTCTTGGTTGGCTGTTTTCTCTGTAATATTTTTTTCTACATCAGCATATGATTGTGGGCCATTAGAGGCTAAAAACCATAGTACTACTGAAATTGATAAAATTATTTTTCCAGCACCAAAAATAAATGCCTTTGTTTTTTCAACCACATCAAAAAATACATTTTTAAGAGATGGCAATTTATAATCTGGCATTTCAACTACAAAAAATGAGGTGCTTTTTACTTTCAGTGTTTTGTGTAAAATAACAGCAGCAATAATGGCTGTTGCAAAACCTAATATGTATAAACTAAGTAAGGTTAATCCTTGTAAGTTTAAAAACCCGAAAATCTTTTTATCTGGAATAATTAAAGCAATAATAATAGCATATACGGGTAAACGAGCAGAACAGGTCGTAAATGGCGTCACTAAAATAGTAATTAGGCGTTCTTTCCAACCCGAAATATTACGAGTGGCCATTACCGCAGGAATGGCACAAGCGGTTCCTGAAATTAGTGGAATGACACTTTTTCCACTCATTCCAAAGCGTCTCATAATTTTATCCATTAAAAAAACAACTCTACTCATGTATCCTGTTTCTTCTAATAAGGAAATGAATAAAAACAATATGGCAATTTGTGGAATGAAAATAATAATTCCACCAATTCCAGGAATAATACCTTCTGAAATTAAACTATTCAAAACTCCAACAGGCATATTTTTATTTACATAAGAACTAAGATTAGCAAATGCAGTATCTATGAGATCCATAGGAAGGCTTGCCCAGTCAAAAATAGATTGAAAAATTACTAATAAGACAGTAAAAAACAAGACATACCCAAAAATTTTATGGGTAAAAACCTTGTCTAATTTAGCTCTTAAATCTGATGCTTTAGAGCGGTCTACTAAATATGTTTTCTTTAAAATTTCATTAATTTTCTGATACCTATAAATGGTTTCTTTGTGCTGGTATTTCTTTAAGTTTTTAGAATCGTTTTTAAAGGTTAGAAGCGCCTGTTTTTCTTCTTCAGAAATCTTATCAGGAAAACTATTTTGAGTAATCATCAACCATAGTTCATAAATAGAATATTTTGGATTGATTTCTTTTAATCTATCAAAATAAGCAGGGTCTATTCTATTGTTTACATTACATAATGGAAATGCTTTTGCAGAATTATAGGTTTTAACGATAGCCTTCTTTACCTCTTCAACTCCCTTTGCTGTAGCCTTTCTAACGCTTATTAAAACAACTTCATTTCCTAATTCTTTTTCTAATAACTTTATGTCTACTGTAATTCCTTTTCGTTTCATCTGATCTGCCATATTAATGGCTAGAACTGTTGGAATTTCTAGATCCTTTATTTGTGAAAAGAGCAGTAAATTTCTTTTTAAATTTTCAATATCTGCAACAACAACAATAACATCTGGGGTTTTATCTGATTTAGAATTTAGCAGTGTTTTTAGAACAATTGTTTCATCTAAAGATGTTGGATTGATGCTGTAGGTTCCGGGTAAGTCTGTAATGATTGCTTTTAAATTACCTTGAAGTTTACTTGAACCTTCTTTTTTATCAACAGTAACCCCAGGATAATTCCCTACTTTCTGATTTAAGCCTGTTAGTTCGTTAAATAAAGAGGTCTTGCCTGTATTTGGGTTTCCTATTAAAGCAACATTAATGGTTTTTTTATGACTCATTATTGGGCTTTAATAATTTGAATTTTTGCTGCAGTTTCTTTTCTGATAGCAAGATGACTCCCGTTTACACAGATATACAAAGGATCGTTTAGTGGGGCTAGTTGAATGAGCTCTACTTCTGCACCTGGCAGACAGCCCATTTCTAACAACTTAAGAGGTATCTCATTAAGAGATTCTTCAGAAATGTAGGCTAATTCGCCAATATGTAGAGATGCTATTGTAGTCACTTAAATATAGATTCCCACTTATGTGGGAATGAGATTAATGAGCAAAGATACTAAACTAGAATGATTCTAAACAAGTTATTTTAGTCGTATTCTCGCTTTAAAATTATTAAGTCTTTTTTAATCTTTTTCATGTCTTCATTTTCTGTTCCGTCATAAAAACCTCTGATACGTCTTTCTTTATCTATTAAAACAAATTGTTCTGTATGAATAAAGTCATTCTCATCTCCATTTCCTTCATCTAAAACCGCAAAATAATTTTTGCGTGCTAAATCATAAATATGTGTTTTGGGGCCTGTTGTTATATTCCATTTCCCATCAATAACTCCTTTTTTTATTGCATAATCTTTAAGAACAGAGACGCTATCAATAATAGGGGTCACAGAATGAGATAAAAACATGATGTCATCATCATTCTTATAATATTCTTGCAATTCATTCATGTTATAAGCCATAGAAATACAAATGGTCTGACAGCGAGTAAAGAAAAAATCTGCAATATAAATCTTACCCTCATAGGTTTTATTGGTGATTTTTTCTCCATTTTGATTGGTGAGCTCAAAATCTGCAATTGTATGATTTTTTTTTAAATTCTTAACTGAAATATCTACCAACCTTGGGTTTATATCTATAGGATTGTAGATTTTTAGTCGTTCTTCTTGAGACATTAATTGATAAAAAACAGTAATGCCAACAATAGAGAATACAATCAAAAAACGAAGTGTGGGAATTGATTTTTTAAAGAAGCCTACATCCATAACTAGAAATATGATGCAAATTTACTACATAAGAAATACTTGCCACAACAATTTTAGATTTAATACAGCCTAAATGTTTGTTAAATTAAAATAGCATTGTAAAACAATCTTTTACAACTCTACTGAAAAGTGTACATTTGTGCCTTTAAAAACTGAAGATTTAACGTAGATGGAAATATTAATAAAAGCCTCACAATTTATACTAAGCTTATCATTGTTAATTGTGTTGCATGAATTAGGGCATTTTATCCCTGCCAAATTATTTAAAACAAGAGTAGAAAAGTTTTACTTATTTTTTGATTATAAATTCTCCATTTTCAAAAAGAAAATTGGAGATACTGTATATGGTATCGGTTGGATTCCTTTAGGAGGTTATGTAAAAATCTCTGGAATGATTGATGAAAGTATGGATACCGAACAACTACAAGAAGAACCAAAACCTTGGGAGTTTAGATCTAAGCCAGCTTGGCAACGTTTAATTATAATGTTAGGTGGTGTCTTTGTAAACTTTGTGTTGGGAATCTTTATATACATTATGTTAATGTATTCTTATGGTGAAAAATACTTGCCAAATGAAAATGTTGCAGATGGTGTTTGGGTTCAAGATTCTTTAGCAATAAGTTTAGGCTTACAAAATGGAGATAAAATCTTAAGTGTTGATGGAGAAGAAATAAAAAAATTTAGAGACATTACCATAGAATTTATTAATGGAAATAATTATACTATAGAAAGAAATGGCCTTGTTATAGAGAAAGAATTACCGGTAGATTTTATTGATCAATTAATAAGTAGAGGTAAAAATGCAGGGATGATTGTGAGACCCAGAAGCCCTTTTATGTTTGCTGAATTTCAAGAAAACTCACTCAATGTAAACTCTGGGTTTAAAGATAAAGATATTGTTATAGCCATTAACGGACAGTCTTTAAAATACCATGATGAAGTAGAAACCATTCTGCAACAAAACAAAGGGAAAGAAATTTCGATGACTGTTAAAAGAGGTTCAGAAGATAAAACATTTAACGTAGCAGTAAGCAACAATGGAAAGCTAGAGATAGTTCTTTATGGAATGGGGTTCTCTGACTTAGAAAAATTAGGCTATTATGATTTAGCAGACATAGACTACTCCTTTAGCGAAGCAATTCCTGCAGGAATCAATAAATCTTACGAGACACTTACCAATTATATGAAACAACTTAAAAAAATCTTTAATCCTAGTACAGGAGCCTATAAAGGATTGGGTGGTTTTATTTCTATTGGAAGTATTTTCCCTTCTACATGGAGTGCAGAAAGTTTTTGGAACATTACTGCATTTCTATCTATTATGTTAGGGTTTATGAATCTATTACCTATTCCTGCCTTAGATGGTGGCCATGTTGTTTTTACCTTATGGGAAATGATTACTGGGAAAAAACCAAGTGATAAATTTTTAGAATATGCTCAAGTAACTGGTTTTATTTTGTTAATCGCCTTATTACTTTTTGCCAATGGAAATGATGTTTTTAGGCTTTTTCAATAAAAATTAAAAACCATAGCGTAAACCAAATAAAACATTACTTGGAGGCATTTGCACGAATCCAGATTCTATATACTCAGCGTTAAAAATATTGTTGGCAGTTAAGGTAAACGTAAATTTATTAAAATCTACAATTAAAGAAGCATCCCAAACATTATAGCTTGTTCCTACAGTTCTTTCTGAGTGTTTATAAATAATATTTTGGCGTACATTCTTAAACAATTGAGATGTAAAACGAGAAATAAATTGATGCTTTAACGTGTTTAAAGAATACCGTGACAAGTCTTTATTTTGATCTAAAATATCATCATTTAAATACGTATATCCAAAAGTTATGGTTTGATTGTAGTTATTCATTTTAAAGTTGTAGGCACTTTCAAACTCAACCCCTTGCGTACTTACTTCTGCAATATTAGCTGCTGTAAAAATGTTAACACTTGTATTTTGTCTTACATAATCTATTAAATCTTCTGAATTTCTATTAAAAATAGCTAGAGATCCTGAAAATTTGTCATCACGATACTTTAGTCCTATTTCTTGAGCAAATGCTTTTTCTGGTTCTAAATTTGGATTTCCTGAAGTTGCAGGATCACTATAATATAGATCGGTAAAAGTTGGTGCTCTAAAAGTATAACCAATATTCCCGTATAATCTTACTTTATCAAAAATCTGAACTCCAATATCTAAACCTGGAAAAGCATTAAATTTAAAGTCCGAAAAATAAGTTGCTGCTATCCCTGGAGTAATATCAAAAGAACCCAATTTAAAACGGTGCTCTAAGAAAAAATTTGCCATAGTTCTAACTCTTTCTCCCAAATTGTTACTTTGTATTGAAAATCTTGAAAAATCTACTCCAAAACCAGTAATTCCAATATCTGATGTATAAGAAGCATTTGTTTCAACCCCTATTTTATTTGTAATATGGAAGTTTCTATAAAACCCTGGATCATATCTTCTTAAAAGGAACATGTCTTGTCCTCTTCTCCAATAAATTCTTGGTGTTACATTAAATTTATTAGATTTAAAAGTAGTAGAAACTCCTAGTAAACTATTTTGGGTTTCCTCATACTCATTAAAAGTCACATTGGTTGTGTAAAAGTTTTCTGCTCCAAACTTCTTGTCAAAAAAAGTAGCAATAACCTCTATTGGTTGCTTCTTTTTATTAAAGATTCCCTTTAGAAAATAATTTTGATTGTTATAATCAGAATTATTACGATATCCGTCAGACGTAAGCGCACCAACATGAGCAATAATCGATGAATTTTCAGTCTCTTTTCCTAAAGTTACAGAACCGTTTAATTGTCCAAAAGATCCAGCTTCTACGTTTATAGAAACTTTATTGTTCAATCTCTTTTTAGTTACAATATTAATAGCTCCTGTAAATGCATTTTGTCCAAAAATTCTTGCTGCAGGACCTTTAATAATTTCAATTCTTTCAATTACTTCAATTGGCAACGCAGCATTCATTGAATGATGTCCAGTTTGTGCATCATCCATTTTAATTCCATCAATCAGTAGTAAAGTTTGGTCAAATCCTCCTCCTCTTATGTATAGGTCAGATTGTCCTCCTCCGGTTCCTCTTCTTCTAACATCTACTCCAGTAACTTGTTGCAATAAATCTGCAACATTAGTTGCTGCACTATTTTTAATGTCTTTTGCTGTTATAATATTTATCGTGCGAGAATTTTTCTTGAATGGCAAACTAATTCTGGTTGAATTAATTACAATAGAATCTAACTCTTGGGTTTTTTCTTGTGAAAAAGCCTGTAGTGAAATACATAAAACTAAAAAATAATTGATACTTGTCTTCATGTTAATTTATTAATTTTGAGCTTGCAAATGTATATAAACCCTCCAAAAAATCCTACTGAATATATTGTCATTAGGGCAGTAAAATAAGTTGCTAAATTTAATATCTTTACTGTATGAAATTAGCGCAAGAAAATTCCACAAATTTAAAAGATCAGTGGAATTATTTAGTAAAAGAATTAACCCAACAGTTTTCTGAAGGAGATGTATTAAATCTAGATGGTATTATCTATTTGATTGGTGTTCAAGAATTGGGGCAAGGTAAAAGACTTTTCAAAAAAGATGAGAAAGTAAACCTAATGCATGTTGCTATTTGTAAATTATTAGAGCCTTATGGGTATTACGAGTTTGATTTCTTTGATAAAGACGGCTGGCCACACTATAAAATACTAACAGATCTTCCAAGTTTAAAGCCTGGAGAACAAACTGTTTTAATGAAAGAAGCCATTGTGAATTACTTTGAGGGTCTTGGGTTTTTTAAGTAACACTTAGTTTTCTGATCATGATAGAAAAAACTCTTGGAAACCATCTTTTTACATAAACTCCTAATTTTTCTTTAAAGCCTGCAATGTAGGCTTCTTCTTTTTTACTGTGAATTGCTTTTGCCATTAATTTGGCAAATCGTTCTGGTGAAATTCCATTAGCGGTAGCAGTATCCATTTTTTGCTGTGATGTTCCGTCTCCGGTTAAGGCATTCATGGAGATATTTGTTGATACAAAACCTGGGCAAATTAATGTAACATCTATATGATGATCATGTACTTCTGCGCGTAAACTGTCAAAAAAACCATGCAATGCGTGTTTTGATGCTGCATAGCTAGATCTTAATGGAGTTCCTATTAAACCAACAATACTAGTAGTTACTACAATCTGCCCTTGTTGTTTTTCTATAAAATAAGGCAATACAGCTTTTGTTAATGCTACTGTTCCTGTATAATTTACTTCCATAATTTTTTGATCTACAGCCACCAACGTATCTTTTGCTAATGACCGCTGACTAATACCTCCATTATTCACCAGAATGTCTATTCGGCCGTATATTTTAGTTGCTGCTGCTGTAATTTTGATAAATGTTGAATGAGCTTCTAAATCTAAAGGTAAGACCCACACATTATGAGGGTTTTTACAGGCTGTTTTTACAGTCTCTAATGATGCTTTATTTCTTGCTGAAATAATTAGTAATGCATTTTGATTTGATAACTCCAGAGCTAAAGCTCTTCCAATTCCTGAAGAAGCCCCCGTAATCCAAACAACTTTATTTTGAAAATTCATGTGTAATTTATTTGGACCTAAAGTACAGAATTTAAGGAAGAAACTGTAATTTTGAGTTCATTTTAGAAAAATTGGAAATTAAACCTGATTAGTATGAAAAAAGTCATTGTTTTATTTTTGTTTATGAGCACTTTCTCTTACGCACAGTATGCTATAAAAGGAACAATGAGTCCAGTTGAAAATTCTTCATGGGTGTTGTTGTATAAAATTGAAGGAACAAAACAACTGTTTGTAAAAAACACACAGGTTAGAAAAGAAGGAAATATAGGGTTTTTTGAATTTTCATTACCAACCGATGCAAAAGTTGGCTCCTACAGAATAAAATATAGCATGAAAAGAGATGGGTTCATAGATTTTTTATTCAACAAAGAAAATATAGCAATTGAATTCAACCCAAATGATTTAGTAAGCACGCTTGTCTTTCAAACATCTAAAGAGAATCAGTTGTACAACTCATTTATTAAAAAAACATACACCGCTCAATATACCTTAGACTCCTTACAAAGTGAATACTTTAGAAATCCTTCTTTAGAAATTAAAAAAGGGTACGCACGAAGTTTAGAAAAGGTGCAAGAAATTGAAAAAGAGTATCTTAATTCCTCTAAAGAAAAACTAGTCAATCATTTTATCAAAGCATCACTTAGATATAATTCTTCTGAAATTTTTGATAGACCAATAGACTATATTGATAGTTCTATTACTCATTTTTTTGATCACATAGATTTTTCAAATAAGACACTGTATAATTCTACTTTTTTATTTGATAAAACCTCTGAATATGTATTGTACCTAAACGTTGCTGCCGATCCAGTACAAAAGCAAGAATACTATAAAAAAGCGTCTAAAATAGCCATTGAAAAAACTACCACTATTTCTTTTAAGACTGATATAATAAATTACCTGATTTCACAATTTGCTGAAATTAAAAATGCCGTCTTGGTAGACCATTTGTTCACTAATTATTTTGACAAACTCCCCAAAGAAAACCAAAACATAAAACTCAAAAATAAAATATTAGCTCAATTAAGAATAGCAATAGGGCGTGTTGCTCCAGATTTTTCATGGACTGAAAACGGTAAAGAACTTCGTCTTTCTTCCCTAAAAGACGGATTGAGTTACGTTATCATTTTTTACAGTACTGGGTGTTCTCATTGTTTAAGAGAAGTTCCTGAAATATTTGACTATATGAAAGGTAAAACGAATACAAAAATAATTGCTTTTGCCATGGAAAATTCAGCCAAAACATGGGCAAATTATCAGCTTAAAATGCCTGGATGGCATCATGTTTTAGGCCTAGGAAAATGGGAAAATACCACTGCAAGAACTTACCAAATAAATTCTACACCAACCTATTTTGTATTGGGAATGGACAAAGAGATTATTTCAATTCCTAAGACTTTAGATGATTTAAAACTGGTTTTAAGAGAATTAAACTAAAAATACAAGAAGGCATCTTCAAGGTGCTCAATATCAAAACTTGCTTTGTTTTTGGTGATTGCCACAATATCAAATCGAACCTCTACCTCTAAATCTTTTTTAAGAACATATTCATTCATTGCTAGTACCATTAATTTAATTTTTTTTGGGATTTACAAAATCTTGCGGGTTCCCAAAATTATTACTAGACCTTGTTTTAACTTCAACAGAAATAAGTGTTTCTTCTTTTCTAGCAATAATATCTATCTCTGCTTTTTGAAACCTCCAATTTCTTTCTACGATCGTATATCCTTGCTTTAGTAAGTAATCTATCGCTAATTGTTCTCCTTTTTTTCCTAATTCATAATGTTCTGCCATTTTACTAAAATACAAAACCATTTATTACTTAATTTTGTAAAAACACTTTTAGATGTCTCAAACTACTTTAATTTCTTTTTTTCAGTATGCAGGAATAAAAAATAAATGGCATGCGTTCTCAAGAATGGGAAGATCTCCAATTGTGCAAAAAAAAACCAAAGGCCTTTCTTTTTTTAAACCGCTTGGTACTGGAAGCGGAAATGGGTTTTCTATAAAACCAGATTTTTCAACATTTGGATTTGTTGCTGTTTTTACATCTGAAGAATTAGCAAAAGATTTTTTAAGCACCAATGTTATAAAAGAATATACCAAAACAGCTGCATCCTTTAGCCATGTCTTAATGCATACAGTGAAAAGTCATGGAAAATGGAGCAAGCAAAACCCGTTTGAGGCTTCTGTTGATTTTGATAAAACAAAACCTTTGGTTGTCATTACAAGAGCAACAATTAAACCTAAATTGGCCTATCAATTCTGGAAAAATGTTCCGTCTGTTTCTAAATCTATGAATAATTATGATGAGTTAATTTACTCTAAAGGAATTGGGGAGTTTCCATTATTAATGCAGGCTACCTTTTCTCTTTGGTCTAATGCTGAAGCAATGATGAATTATGCATATAAAAATCCGAAGCACGCTGAAATGGTGAAAAAAACCAGAGAATTAAACTGGTATTCTGAAGAGCTTTTTGCTCGTTTTCAGCCTTTTTATCAAGAAGGAGATTTAATCCCTAGAATTTTTTAATTTTTTACTGTAAATTTTTGCTTCTTTCATCACTTTTGGTGCTAAAATAATCGTTGCCAACATGGTTGGAATTGCCATCAAAGCAAAGGCACTATCTATTAAGTTAATCATGGTATCTAAGCTGGCAGTTGCTCCAATCAGAATACTTGCAATAAATAGATAATTGTATAAATGCTTGTATTTAGAACCCACTAAAAACGAGAGCGATTTGGTACCGTAGTATGAGTATGAAAATAAGGATGAAATACTAAAGATGGCAACACAAATCATCAGTAAATATTTTCCAACTCCTGGCATAGCATTTCCAAAAGCTGTGGCTGTTAAACTTACACCATTGGTGTCGCTTGTTTGCCATACACCCGTAACTAAAATAGCCAATGCGGTTAGCGTACATACAATAATAGTATCTATAAATGGCCCCAACATAGCCACCAATCCTTCTCTAATGGGTTCATCTGTTTTTGCAGCTCCGTGTGCCATTGGCGCAGTTCCTACACCAGCTTCATTAGAAAATGCTCCACGTTTAATTCCTAAAATTATTAAAGCACCTACAACACCTCCTAAAACAGATTCTTCTTTAATAAAATCTGCAGAGAAAGCATCTGTGAATATCATCAAAAAGTATTTAGGAACAACATCTATATGTACAATCAATATAACAACTACTAGAATAAAATAGAGTAATACCATAGACGGTACTAAACGAGAGGTGACTTTCCCAATTCTTTTTAAACCACCCAAAACTACTATGGAGGTAATAATTACAAGAAAAACACCAATTACTAAATTTGTATAGTTGGTTACTTCTACTCCGTTTGGCTTTAATAATATATCATTAACTGCTTGTGTTAATTGGTTTACATTAAAAACAGGCAATGCCCCAATCATGGCACATGCACTGAAAAAAATTGCCAATGGTTTCCATTTTTTCCCTAAGCCTTCTGTAATAAAATACATAGGGCCTCCTTGTAGTTCTCCTTCACTGTCTTTCCCTCTGTACATAATGGCCAAAGAAGAGGTGAAAAACTTTGTAGACATACCAACCACAGCGCTAATCCACATCCAGAAAATTGCTCCTGGACCACCCATAGCTATGGCTACGGCAACTCCAGAAATATTTCCCATTCCAACAGTAGCCGAGAGTGCTGTTGTTAAAGCTTGAAAATGACTTATTTGTCCAGGATCATCAGGATCATCGTATTTCCCACGCAATACTTGAATGGCATGCCCAAAATATCTAAAAGGCAAAAATCTTGAGAGTATTAGAAGGTAAATTCCTCCACCAATTAATAATAATAATAATGGATATCCCCAAATAAAAGAGGCAAAAGCAGCAATACTATCTTCTATAATTTTCATTTAAATATAACTTCTGATGTTGTTGATTTAATATTCATTGTAATTGTCTTTCCTAAAATAAGAGCTCTATTGTCTGTTTCATGGCCTGCTGGAAAATTAAATAATACAGGAAAATCAAACTCTGCAACTACTTCTAAGATAAGCTGTTCTATAGAACTTCCCCAAGCAGTTGTGTTCTTTTTAATATTGCTCATATCCCCTACAATAAGTCCCTTACAGTTGTCAAAATACCCTGCTCTTTTTAAACTGCGTAGCATTCTGTCTATATGGTATTTATATTCGCCAATTTCTTCAATAAATAAAATACTTCCATCAGTGTTTATTTGACTTTCACTTCCTAACATACTTTGTAAAATACTTAGATTTCCACCAACTAAAACACCTTCTGCATCTCCTTTTTTATTATATTCAGAGGAGTTTATTTCATACCTCAGCGCTTCACCAAACAAGGCCTTTCTAAATGTTTCAATACTTTGCTTTGTTTCTTCTAGATCAAATAATAAGCTAGTTCCCATCATAGCATGTATGGTTTGTATTCCTAGGTTATGAATATGACTATGAAAGGCAGTTATATCTGAATACCCAATAACCCATTTTGGGCTTGCTTTAAATTTAGTATACTCTAATTTATCTAAAATACGTGCGCTTCCATACCCACCTCTTGCACACCAAATTGCTTTTATACTTGGGTTATCTAATGCTTTTTGAAAATCACTTGCTCGTTCTTCATCTGTGCCTGCAAAATGATTATTCTGGTTAAAAACATGATCGCCAATAAAAACTTTTAGACCCCAACTTTCTGCTAGTTTTTTAGCTTCATCTATAATTTCTTTTCTTTTTATAAGTATTCCTGCAGAAGCTACTATGGCAATACTATCTCCAGCCTTTAGGTACTTTGGTTGCACTAATTTCATGGGTTTAGAAATTGAATCATTCCTTGTTTGCCCAAAAGACAAAAAAGAAATGAGGAATAAAACTACGAATACAAATTTAATTCGCCTCTTCATATAAATCATTTTTGTAAATGTATCTAAATTCATTGGGCTTTCAAAAATATGTTCAACTTGCTTTTTGTACTTTTGTCAATCAAAAATTAGTTCAAAACAATATTCATGAGTTCTTCTAAAAGATATACTGTCACTGCAGCCTTACCTTATACTAACGGGCCTATTCATATTGGTCATTTAGCGGGGGTGTACGTTCCTGCAGATATTTACGCTAGGTATTTGCGATTAACAGGAAATGATGTTGCCTATATCTGTGGTAGTGATGAGCATGGGGTTGCCATCCCAATGCGTGCAAAAAAAGAAGGCGTTTCTCCTCAAGAGATTATAGATAAATATCATACAATCATTAAGCAATCTTTTAAAGATTTTGGAATTTCTTTTGATAATTACTCAAGAACTTCTTCAAAAATTCATCACAAAACAGCCTCAGATTTTTTCATAGACTTACATAAAAAAGGAGATTTTATTGAAGAAGTAACAGCACAATTATATGATGCTGAAGCCAATCAGTTTTTAGCAGATAGGTTTGTTGTTGGAACTTGTCCAAAATGTGGTTTTGAGGAAAGTTATGGAGATCAATGTGAACATTGTGGAACCAGTCATAACGGTACCGATTTAATTAATCCTAAATCTGCTATTACAGGAAATACCCCAACACTTAAGGAAACTAAACATTGGTTTTTACCTTTAGATAAACACGAATCTTTTTTACGTGAGTGGATTTTAGATGGCCATAAAAGTGATTGGAAATCTAATGTTCTAGGACAGGTGAAATCTTGGATTGATGATGGCCTGAGACCAAGAGCGGTTACTCGAGATTTAGAATGGGGAATTCCTGTTCCTGTAGATGGAGGCGAAGGAAAAGTTCTGTATGTTTGGTTTGATGCACCTATTGGTTATATCTCTTCAACCAAAGAATGGGCAGAACGAGAAGGTAAAAACTGGGAAGATTATTGGAAAGATGAAAACACAAAACTGGTTCATTTTATAGGAAAAGATAATATTGTTTTTCATTGTATTATTTTTCCAAGCATGCTTAAAGCCCATGGTGGTTATATATTACCTGAAAATGTTCCTGCCAATGAATTTCTAAATTTAGAAGGAAATAAATTATCAACCTCTAAAAATTGGGCTGTTTGGTTACATGAGTATCTAGAAGACTTTCCAAATCAACAAGACGTATTACGCTATACTTTAACTGCGAATGCTCCAGAGAATAAAGACAACGATTTTACTTGGAAAGATTTTCAAGCAAAAAACAACAATGAATTGGTAGCCATTTTTGGAAACTTTATCAATCGTGTTGTTGTTTTAACTAATAAATATTACGATGGGCAAGTTCCTGTAGCAAGAGAATTTACAGAAGTTGATGAAGATACTTTAGCTGCAATCAAACACTTTCCAGAAAGTATTGGGAAATCTATTAAACGATACAGATTTAGAGAAGCTTCACAAGAATTAATGAATCTTGCTAGATTAGGAAATAAATACCTAGCAGATGAAGAACCTTGGAAAGTAATTAAAGTAGATGAAGAGCGAGTAAAAACAATCATGTATGTTGCCCTACAAATTTCTGCTGCTTTAGCAGTAGTTTCTGAGCCTTTCTTGCCTTTTACTTCAGATAAATTAAAAAAAATGTTGCATATTTCTAATGAGAATGACAGGTCATGGAATGATGTTTCAGAAAAAGAGGTCTTACTCCCAGCCAATCATCAAATTGGGTCTGCAGAATTATTATTTTCAAAAATAGAAGATAAAACTGTCACTACTCAATTAGAAAAGCTAGCAGCAACTAAAAAAGCAAACGAGCAAGAAAACAAAGTGATAGAACCTCAAAAAGAAACCATTGATTTTGAAGACTTTACTAAGTTAGATATGAGGGTTGGAACTATTTTAGAGGCTGTAAAAGTTGCAAAAACTAAAAAATTATTACAACTAAAAGTAGATGTTGGGATCGACGTAAGAACCATTGTTTCTGGAATTGCAGAAAGCTTTTCTCCCGAAGATATTATTGGACAGCAGGTAACTGTCTTAACTAATTTAGCTCCTAGAAAAATTAGAGGGGTAGAAAGCCAGGGAATGATTTTAATGACAGACACTCCTGATGGAAAATTAGCTTTTGTAGAACCAGAACAAAAAGTAAGCAACGGACAACAAATAAGTTAATGCTAAAAATAGCATATCATCCAATTTACAAACACCATTTACCAGACGGGCATAGGTTTCCGATGGAAAAATATGATCTTTTACCTCAGCAATTAGTCTATGAAGGTACCTGCAATGAAGATAATTTCTTTGAACCTGAAATACCAAATAATAAATATATTTTTTTAGTTCATGATGCTGCGTATGTATCCGATTTATTAAACATCACTCTAGATCAAAAAGCGGCTAGAAAGATTGGATTTCCTTTAAGCGAAGAGCTAATTGCTAGAGAAATGATGATTGCTAATGGAACAATGAAGGCTAGCGAATTTGCCATAAAATATGGAGTTGCAATGAATATTGCTGGTGGCACACATCATGCCTTTACAAATAAAGGAGAAGGTTTTTGTATGTTAAACGACCAAGCTATTGGCGCTAGATATCTTCAAGAAAAAGGATTGGCAAATAAAATATTGATTGTAGATTTAGATGTTCATCAAGGAAATGGAACTGCAGAAATTTTTCAAAATAACAACACCGTTTTTACATTTTCTATGCATGGAAAAAGTAATTACCCCTTTCATAAAGAAAAGAGCGATCTAGATATTGCCCTAGAAAACGGAACTGAAGATGCGGCATATTTATCTATTTTAAAAGAAATCTTACCTGATTTAATCACAAAACAACAACCCGATTTCATCTACTATTTATGTGGTGTAGATGTTATTACAACCGATAAACTAGGAAAACTTTCTCTTACTATAGAAGGCTGTAAAGAACGAGATAGATTTGTGTTACAAACCTGTAAAGACTTATCTATTCCGGTAATGTGTAGCATGGGTGGTGGATACTCACCTGATATTAAAATTATTATAGATGCGCATGCCAATACCTTCAGATTGGCACAAGATATTTTCTTTTAATGAAGACCCAATTCCTTTCTTAAATGCTCATCTTTCAAACTATTCTGACTCCAATAAGGCAGCATTTTTTGAGCTTTTAAAATGGCACTAGTGGTTCTTAGTTTTCCATCGAAAGCAGATGGAAATGTTTCAAACCAACCTACAATTTTATAGGGTGCTTTGTTTTCAAAAACAATACTCATGCTTCTTTTCAGCTGGGAATACTCTATTTTATATTCCATTAAATTTATTCCAGACACCTCTTTTCTGTCATAAGAAGTTAATGAGGTTGTTGCTTTAAAAGATTGTAATTGTAGATGTTTTAATTGAATATAGTTTGCAGGAGGAATCAACTGAATTGTTCCTATTGGTAACAATAACGGGTTCATTCTAAGAACCGTAAAAACTTCATCTTCTAAAAATGATTTTTTTATTCTTTTAGTTTTATCCCCTTCTACTTCAAAATAAGAGCGGTGTTCTACTTTATAATCTGTATTGTCAATAAGATTAAATTGTGTAAACATGGTACCGCACCATTCTTGAGATGAAGCAGATACTTTTAATGATTGTGGAAATTTATTTCTATTGATAGGTGTAAAAACAGCACTAAATAACGAATAATCGTAGATACCCGTTGTGAATTTTTTTAATTGAATGTTCTTTATAGTCCAGGTAGAATTTTTATTTGTATAACGCTCATTTTTTACCTGTTTATCTGTCAAAAAATCTTCTGTTACAAAAACACTTACAAGTTGTCCTGGGTGATTTTCTTGATATCTATTTTGAGAAACTTCATACACATTTACTTCTGCTTTTCCCTGAGACCAATAAGAATTAGTAGCTACGTTATTTTTTTGAGCGAGTATCGATCCTGTCAAAAAGAAACTTGCTATAAATAGATATGTTGATTTTTTCATGAACTGATTATTTTACAGGTAAAGATAACTGTTTTAAAAACTTTTTTAAAAGTTGAAAATGATTCTCTAGAAAACTTCAAAAATTCGTAATTTGGTAGTCTTATATATGTTACACGAATTAAAAGACATTATCCGTTCTGCTAAAATTGCACAAAGTCTAGGCATTAAAACTGCGCTTGCTTCTGTCGTTTCTTTAGATGGCTCATCCTATAGAAGGCCAGGAGTTAGAATGTCTATCCAAGAAAATGGAAAAATGATCGGTGCGGTTAGTGGTGGTTGTGTAGAAAAAGAAATCTTACGACAAGCGCAACGGGTTTTTGAAACCAATACCTCAACATTAATGGAATATGATGGTAGATATCGTCTTGGATGTGAAGGGTTTTTATATATTTTAATTGAACCTTTTCAACCTACTGAAGCATTTTTTAATGCTTTTGAGAGGCAATGCTTCTCTAGAAAATCTTTTTCCATTAGCTCCTATTTTTCAAAAGAGAACTCAAAAAGACAGAAAGGAAGTTCTTGTTTTCATTTTTCTGAGGGAGAATTTCCTGTATCAATTGTAACGCCAGAAAAAAGTCTAACACTATTCACTCAAACCATCAAGCCTGGTTTTAAATTGGTCATAGTTGGTTGTGAACACGATGCTGTTCAGTTATGTAAATATGCATCAGCAACAGGTTGGGAGGTAATTATTGTAGCTCCTATAGATGAATTAAAATCAATAGATGATTTTCCTGGCGCTTCTAGTTACTTCGGGATTAATGAAAAAGAATTTAGTGCCCTTCCTTTTGATTCACAGACTGCTGTTATAATGATGTCACATAGTTATGTGAAAGATTTAAAGTACCTATCTGAACTTGTTGAAAAAGAAATTAGTTATATTGGTTTGCTTGGTCCTAGCAAGCGAAGAGAAAAGTTGTTACATGATTTATTAGAAAAAAATGATCTGATTTCTGATGATTTTTTCGACAAAATACATGGCCCAGCTGGAATTAATATAGGGGCAGAAACACCTCAAGAAATAGCTATTTCTATACTTGCTGAAATATTATCTGTTATTAGAAATCAAAAACCCATATCTTTGAAAGATAAACAAATTGGAATACATCAATGATGCCAAAAACTGCAATATTAATTCTTGCTGCCGGTGAGTCTAAAAGAATGGGCGAGCCCAAACAATTATTACCTTACAACAATTCTACATTACTACTCCACTCTATTGAACAAGCAAACAGTATAAAGTATTCCGATGTTTTTATTGTTATTGGAGCTCATTTTGCAGATGTTTTTAAATCTATTAGAGGGCAAAAAGTAACAATTCTTAAAAATAATAATTGGGAAGATGGCATGGGAAGCTCTTTAAGTAAAGGGATTGAACTCATAAAAAAGAAAAACAATTACGACAGAGTTTTAGTAACATTAGCAGATACACCTCTTGTAACTACAGAACATTATGAAGAGTTAATTTCATTATCAGACACTACTGGTAAGCGTATTATACTCACCAACTACGAAGAAGTTGCTGGTGTTCCTGCAATTTTTGACAAATCATTATTTAATGAATTATCACTACTATCTGATAATGAGGGCGCAAAACCTGTGGTGAAAAAATATAAAAAAGAGGTCTTAAAAATGACTTCTAAGACTCCTTTCTTTGATGTTGATACCAAAGAAGCGTATCAGAAACTACTGAAATTATCCTAAAATTTTACTCTTAGACATTTCTAATTCATTGATAAACGGCTGCTTTAATAGTCGTTCACCTGTTGCTGTATGAATAGCATTAGCAACCGCTCCACCTGCTGGCGGTAATCCTGGCTCCCCTAATCCGGTTGGTGATAAACCACTTTCAACAAAATGGGTACTTACTTCAGGAGTTTCCTGCATTCTAATTAAACGGTAATTATCAAAATTAACCGCTTGTGGAGTTCCTTCTTTAAAAGAGAAATCTCCATACATTGCATGTCCAATTCCATCAATAACTCCACCCTCTACTTGGTTTTTTGCCCCTAACGGATTGACTACAATTCCACAATCTACAGCAACTGTTACTTTTTTAACAAGAGGCATACCGTTTTTCATCACAATATCTGCAACCTCTGCTACATGAGTATTATGGCTATAATATGCAGAAAACCCTTGGTAAGTTCCTTCTGTTGTGTTACCCCAGTTAGATTTTTTAACGGCTAACTTAATGGTTTCCTCCATTCTTTCGGGAGAATATTGAATTCGCTCATCTTTGGTTCCTTTTACATTTTGAAGCAATTCAATAAGTAATGAAGGATGGTCTTTATCTAACTCAGTAGCTAATTCATTAAAAAAGCTCTGTTCTGCAAATGCTAAAAAGTTTGTATAAGGGGCTCTCCAAGCTCCTGTAGTTATTTTACTTTTATAATTTGCAGTACTTACTTTGTAATTTGGAATACATCCTGCTGGAAAAAAATTAGCAATCAACCCATACATGTTTCCATTAATAGCAGCTTCTTTTAAATGATATCCTGTAATTTTTCCATCTTTAATAGAGGCTTTTATTCTATATTTAATGGCGGGTCTATAGGTTCCTGCTGTCATATCATCTTCTCTAGAAAAAACGACTTTAATTGGCTTTTTAGTAATGTTTGAAATTTGAGCAGCTTCCTCTGCAAAATCTCCATAAAGCCTTCTTCCAAAACCTCCACCCATTCGAGTCATTTCTAAATGAATTTCCTCTGGTTTTCTATTCAAAAGTTTTGAG
This sequence comes from Flavobacterium sp. SCGC AAA160-P02, assembly GCA_000383355.1. Taxonomy (GTDB): domain Bacteria; phylum Bacteroidota; class Bacteroidia; order Flavobacteriales; family Flavobacteriaceae; genus Polaribacter. Next base: position 169,976 of record KB911090.1, read on the forward strand.
ATTTTACTAGCAGTCCAAGCAGGAGTTTGAATGGGTCCAACAAGATGGACTTTTTCTGGGGTAACATGGGCATAAAAATTCATTGGTTCCATACAGTTATGAGGAAGAAAAGGAGACTCATAGGTTCTTTCAATAATTTTGTCTGCATTTCTAAAAGCGCTCTCTACATTTCCGTCTTCTCTATTTGTTTCAAATTTTTTACCGTTTAAAATTTTAAATAATTCTGTATCATGGTCTTTTGTACTTTCTAATTTTGCATCATTTTTCCATTCAGCAACCAAGGCTTTTTTACCTTTCATGGCTGCCCAAGTATTGCTCCCTAAAACAGCAATCTTATCGCCAAATTTCACTACTTCTAAAACACCATTGATGCCTTTAGTAATACGATCATCAAAGCTAGCTAGTTTTTTACCAAAAGCTGGTGGCCTTAAAACAGATGCGTACACCATTCCCTCAGAAATATAATCTAACCCAAATAAGGGTTTTCCAGTAATAATTTTATGAATGTCTACATTCTTAATATCTTGTCCTATAATGTTATAATCTTTAGATTCTTTTAAACTCACATTTTCTGGAATCTCTAAAATAGCTGCTTCTTTAACTACTTCTCCATACCCAAGCGTGTCTCCATTTGCATTGGTAATAATTCCTTGAGAAGCAGAACAAGTAGAGGCTTCTACACTCCATTTAGCTGCAGCTGCATTGACTAACATTTGCTTGGTTGTTGCTCCTGTTTGTCGAAGAGCGTCCCATCCAAAACGAATAGACTGGCTACCTCCTGCTACTTGTCTTTGGTAGTTTACAGGATCATACAATCCTTGCGCTACAGAAACCTTATCCCAAGAAACATCTAGTTCTTCAGCAATAATCATTGGCATAGACGTTTTAACTCCTTGCCCTATTTCAGGATTTGGTGAAAAAATAGTAACATAACCTTCTTCTGAAATTTTTATAAATGCATTAAAGTCATTAAAATTAAGTTTTGAGATATCTACAGGTACAATAGCTTCAGGTCTACAAGCACTTAATAAGTTAAACCCTATTAACATGCCTCCCCCAGCAAGTACTGATGTTTTTAAAAAATTTCTTCTACTAAAATTGAGTGATTTATTTTGAGACTTCATAATTTTTTATGTTAGTTAAATTTATGAGTTTTTAGCTGCCAATTCTACTGCCTTTTCTATTCTATTATAGGAAGCACATCTACAGATGTTTCCATGCATTGCTTCTCTAATCTCCTCCTTAGTTGGTGATGAATTTTCTTTTAAAAAAGCAGCAGCTGTCATTATTTGCCCAGCTTGGCAATAACCACATTGAGGAACATCTATTTCTTTCCAAGCTTCTTGAACTGGATGAGTACCATTGTCTGAAAGCCCTTCAATAGTTGTAATTGATTCTCCTTCAATAGATGAAATAGGAAGAGAACAGCTTCTTACAGCAGTATTATTAATATGAACAGTACACGCTCCACATTGAGCTATACCACATCCAAATTTGGTACCTACCATAGTTAGTTCATCTCTTAAAACCCAAAGAAGAGGAGTATCTGCATCTACTGTTACTGTAACTTGTTCCCCATTAATTTTTAGTGTATAATTTGGCATAGTATATTAATTAAGAATAAAAGCATAAGTTACAAAACTTAAATTTATTTAGCATAATATTTTTATTCTTGACAAATAATTTGGAATGTATTGATTTAATTCTTGATCATTTTAATGATTACAAAACAAACTAAACCTTAACACAAACACTACATAAAAGTTAAAAATCCTTGTATTTAAAAGATTTAGCTTAATTTAGTAACCAAACATTTAAAGAGGTGTTGATTTATTTTTATAGTAAACTCGTTTTTTAAAGTGTTCCAACTGTTGGTAATTATTAATTTTTATAAGTACATGTAATGACTTTAAGGTATCTAATTTCTTTTTTAATACTTACGCAACTAAGTGTTTTTTCTCAAGAGCTTCCTCCTATAGAAGTTTTTAAACCAAAAGATTATGGCGCTGAAGATCAAAACTGGGGTATTTCTCAAGGCAATGATAAATCTATTTATTTTGCCAATAACAAAGGATTACTTAGCTATAACGGAGCGAGATGGAAACTTTATAAATCTGTAAACTCCTCTATTGTAAGATCGGTGAAAGTTATTGAAGATAAAATCTATACGGGTAGTTATATGGATTTTGGGTTTTGGGAAAAGAATGAGTTTGGTATTCTGGAATATACTTCTATCACTACAAATGAAAAAATTTCTTTAGCTGAAGATGAAGAATTCTGGAATATCTTAGAACTTGATCGATGGATTCTTTTTCAGTCTTTAGATAGAATTTATATTTATGACACCAAGTCTAAATCTATTAGTATTATTGAATCAGAAACAACCATTACTAAAATTTACAAGGTAAATAATGAAATATATTATCAAAAAATTAATCAAGGAGTCTTTAAAATTAAAAATGGTGAAGAAATAGTAGTTACCAATAATAAGATTTTAAAAGATAATATTGTGATTAATATTTTCGCTAGTAATGATCAATTATTATTTCAAACAAAAGAGCGTGGTTTTTTTATTAAAGAAAGTAATAAGGCTGTTAAAGAATGGGACGTGCTTCTTAATAAGAAACTACGTGAATACAATATATACAATAGCTTGCAATTAAAGAATGGAGATTTTATTCTTGGCTCTGTTTCTAATGGAATTATATACATTAACAAAGAAAAACAGATCGCCTATACGATCAATCAAAGCAGAGGTCTCGGGAATAATACAGTACTTTCATTATACGAAGATAATGATGAGAACGTCTGGTTGGGATTAGACAATGGAATTAGTAATATTAATTTTAATGCTCCATTTAGAGTATATAAAGATGATTTAGGGATTTTAGGATCGGTTTACACTACTTTTTTAGATGATGATGTTTTGTATTTAGGAACCAATCAGGGTCTTTTTTATAAAAATCAAGATCGAAAAGACGCATTTCAGTTTGTTCCAGGCACAGAGGGGCAGGTTTGGTCTTTACAAAAAATTAAAAACACACTGTTTTGTGGACATGACAAAGGAACATTTATAATTTCTAAGGGAAAAGCAGATAGAATTTCTAACACCTCAGGTACTTGGTTAATAAAAGAAATTTCAGATGAACCAAACTTATTAATACAAGGAAACTACAAAGGTCTATACATACTTAAAAAAGAAAATAATAGCTGGGTATTAAAAAATAAAATTAGCGGTTTTGATATTTCTTCAAGACATCTCGAATTTATAAAACCAGCTGAACTTCTGGTAAGTCATGAACAAAAAGGAGTATATCAATTAAAGATTGACGCAGATTTCAAAGAAGTGCTATCATATTCTAAAACTGCTGTAAAAAAGAGTATAAAGTCTAGTCTTAACAAATATAATAATAAAGTTCTTTATGGTTCTAATGAGGGGGTTTTTTATTATGATTCTACTTCTTTAGATTTTAAAAAAGATAGTATTTTAAGTGATCTATATAGTTTTACTGGCTATATTTCTGGAAAATTAATTAATGCAAATAATAAATTATTTGCCTTTACAAATGACAATATCTCTTATGTACAAAAAGAAAAGCTTAGTACTAATTATGAGTTATTTTCAATTCCAATTCCAAACAGTGTCAGAGAAACAAAAGATGGTTACGAAAACATTCTTTACATAGGAGAAGACAAATATCTTATAGGAACTACCTCTGGCTATATCATTACAGACTTAACAACTAGAAATAAAAGTATCCATACTATTAAATTGGACGGAATTACATCGCATGCTGTCAAAGAAAAGGAAAAACCGTTAAGCCTTAACTCGGATGGAGAATTACTAAACAAAGAAAATCATATTAAAATTTCCTACAGCATATCTGACTTCAGCAAATATTTGCCATCACTATTCCAATATAGGTTAATGGGGTTTAATAATAACTGGAGTAATTGGTCTTCAAAATCTGAAGTTTATTTTGAAAATTTACCTCACGGTACCTATATTTTTGAGGCAAGCGGAACCGTTGGGTCTCAACAAACTGTCAACTCAATTAAATATAGTTTTACCATAGCAAAACCATGGTATTTAAAAACTACGGCATTAATAATTTACTTTTTTTCAGGTATTTTAATTCTAATGATTATTAATGTACTGCACAGAAATTACTTTAAAAACCAACAAGAAAAACTTTTAAAACAAAAAGAAAAAGAAATAGAAATAAAGCAATTAGAGAATGAGCAACAATTAATGCAATTCAAAAATTTAGATTTGCAAAAAGACATTGATTCAAAAAACAGAGAACTTGGATTATCTACCATGAATTTAATAAAACGAAATGAATTATTAGGTACTATAAAAAAGGAATTAGGGTCTACTAAAAACATTAATGATATTGAAGGGGTTATAAAGCTTATTAACAATAATTTAAATACTTCTGATGATTGGAAGCTATTTGAAGAAGCTTTTAAAAATACCGATAAAGGTTTTATGAAAAAATTAAAATCTGAGCACTCAAATCTAACATCAAATGATTTAAGACTTTGTACCTACTTGAGATTAAATTTATCTTCAAAAGAGATTGCACCCCTACTTAATATTTCTATACGAAGTGTTGAAGTGAAGAGATACCGCCTTCGAAAAAAGATGAATTTACCTCACGAAGCCAGCTTGAGTAGTTATATCTTAGAAATATAACCTTTTTTAAAACCATACAAAACCCATACAGTATTACAACACGAGTGTTTTTTGGGAAAGAGAAACCTAGATAATTTCAGTTTATAACCAAGGTCTGTAAATTTTAAATCTTTTTTTTACGATGTATGTTTTTTATTGAGGTAATATTTAACAATTGTTTAATAATTACTACTATTTTTATGGGAATTAATTAAATGAAAAATTTCATGAGAAAACTCATTATTCTAATTTCATTCATTTTTGTATCAAATACCCTATCTGCTCAAAACTTTAATGTTAAAGGCTTGGTCACAGATGCTGTTACAGGAGAAACTCTTCCTGGAGTGAATGTTATTGTAAAAAACTCTTCAAAAGGAGATGTCACAGATTTTGATGGAAACTATAAAATCTCTTCTGTTTCTAAGGGTTCTATTTTAGTGTTTAGCTACCTAGGTTATAAAACTAAAGAAGTTATTGTAGATAAAGAAACCATCAACACAACCCTAGAGGAAAGTGCTGAAGCACTAGATGAAATAGTTGTTATTGGTTATGGCACCCAGAGAAAGAAAGAAGTTACCGGTGCCGTATCTGTTATTGGAAGTGAAACTATAGAAAACTTAAAACCAACTCGTATAGAGCAGGCACTTCAAGGACAAGTTGCTGGTGTTAATATAACCGCTTCTTCTGGAGCACCAGGTGCAGCCTCTAATATTCGTATTAGAGGTATTTCTACAAACGGAAATAACAATCCTCTAATTTTAGTAGATGGGAACGTTATTGAAGATTTAAGTGTGGTTAATCCTTCAGATATTGAATCAATCAATGTATTAAAAGATGCTACTGCAGGGATTTATGGAGTTAGAGGCGCCAACGGTGTTATTCTAATCACCACAAAATCGGGTAGAAAAAATACTGACTTTAAAGTAGTCTTAAATACCTATGCAGGTATTCAACAAACTACCAGAAAAATTCCTATGCTAAACGGTACAGAATATGCCTTATTAGCTAACGAAGCTTTTGCTGCAAACGCAGAATCCATTCCTTTTCCTGATGTAAGCACTCTAGGTGAAGGAACAGATTGGCAAGACGAAGTATTTAAAGATGCCTTTGTGTTAAGTTCAGATTTTACCATTAACAAAGGAACGGACAAGTCTTCATATTCTTTTGGAGCCTCTCATTTAACACAAGATGGAATAGTAGGAGCTAGTAAAGCCAACTTTGAAAGAACTACCTTAAAGTTTAACTTTGATACAGAGATTCTAAAAAAATTAAAATTAACAACTTCTTCCATCTTTACCAACACAAGAAGAAGCTCTTTAGCTGAAAACGGATTGGGTTCTGTTTTATTTAATGCATTAAACATGCCTGCCACAACAAGTGTTCGTGACGATCTTGATGCTTATTCTTTAGCACCAACAACTGGTGTAGGAATAGAGGTAATTAATCCAGTAGCCCAAACAGAAAACACGTTTAACCAAACAATAGTAGATAAGTTTTCGGGGGGGGGTATGGTCTTAACTATAAAATTACAGACTATCTAAGTGCTGAAACTAGGTTTCAGTTTAATTATGCAGCTGTTAACTCTAAATTTTACGCTCCAGAAGTATATTATGGAGGTGGTAAAGTTTTTAATTCTGTAAACAATTTAGATGCTTTGTATGATAATCTAAATGGATCTACTGTTGGAGAATCAAAACAAGAATTTAAAGATTATACATTTGATGCATTTGTAAAATACGAACGAGTATTTAATGAAATTCATGACCTTAAAGCACTGTTTGGAATGTCTGTATTTAGATCTCAAGGAGTAAATCTTAGAAATGAATTAGGTTTTGGTGCCAACGGAACAAATTTTAGCCAGTATTCAGTGAGTGGTGCAGACACTTCTCAAGATAATCTTGCACTGAGTGGAAATGCCAGACGTTTTTTTGATAGTAGATTACTTTCATACTTTTCAAGAGTTCAATATTCTTATGATGGAAAATATCTTTTATCTGCGGTAATACGAAGAGACGGTTCTTCAAACTTTGGACCAGAAAATAAATTTGGCTATTTCCCAACAGGCTCTGTAGGATGGATTGCCTCTGATGAAGCCTTTTTGGAAGATAACTCCACTATCAACTTCTTAAAATTTAGAGCAAGTTATGGTATCATTGGTAATGACAGAATAGCGTCTTTTAGATATCTATCTTTAGTAAACGGAGAAGGTACTTATGTTTTTAACAATCAACTTACCTATGGACAAGCCTTGGGTTCTACTGCAAACCCCGAGATTCGTTGGGAGAAACAAAAACCATTTGATGTTGGTTTTGATTTAGGCCTTTTTGACAAAGTAGACATTACTGTAGATTACTTTAATAAGAAAACAGAAGATCTATTGGTGCAACCAGAAGTTTCCGGAATTTTAGGTTCAACTGCTCCTGGTGGTGGCGGGCCCCTTGTAAATGCTGGTACTGTTGAAAACGAAGGACTAGAATTTTCAATTAACTACAAAGAAACTATTGGAGAAGATTTTAAATTTAATATTAATTATAACTTCACAACCCTAAAAAACGAAGTATTATATGTTGGTAGTGATACTGGAATACTTCAAGGAGGTGGTTTTGGAGTTGGTCAAGAGCCACCTTCTAGAATGGAAGCTGGTTTTCCAATAGGGTATTTTTATGGATTGCAAACAGACGGTTTATTTCAAAATCAATCAGAGGTAGATTCGCATGCAACTCAAGCAAATGCAAACCCAGGAGATATACGATTTATAGATCAGAATGAAGATGGTTTAATTAATGGAGATGACAGAGTAAATATTGGAGATCCAATACCAAGTGTAACAATGGGTTTCAATTTTTCTTTTGATTATAAAAACTTCGATTTCAACATGTATGCATTTGCGTCTATCGGAAATGAAATTGTAAGAAACTATGAAAGAAATCAACCACTTACAAATCGCTCTGTCTATTTTTTAGATAGATGGACAGGTGAAGGAACAAGCACAAGTTTTCCAAGAGTAACCACTGGACCTAATAGCAATTCGCTTTTTTCAGATTTTTTTGTAGAAGATGGTTCTTTTGTTAGATTGCAAAACATACAATTTGGCTATACTTTTGGTGAGAACACTTTAAAAGGTTCAGGAATAGATAAACTAAGATTTTACTTTTCTGCTAGCAACCTAGTTACCTTAACCAAATATAGAGGATTTGATCCTACAACCTCCAACGGAGCACCTATTGGAGGAGGAATAGACCAAGGTTTTTACCCGTCTCCTAAAACATTTTTAATAGGGCTTAATGTTAATTTTTAAAATAAGAAAAATGAAAAAATTATACATAAAAATTTCAATAATCATTATCTCTCTCACAGCGTTTGCATCTTGTAGTGACGATTTTGTGAATGTAGATTCTAATGATATTAATTCAGAAGATTACTTCAATTCAGAAGAAGATTATCAAAACGCATTAATTGGTGCTTATGATTTATTACAAGCTACCTATATTAATGTAATGCTAGGCGAAATTGCCTCAGACAACACATTGGCTGGAGGTGAAAGTGCCACAGATGTTATTGGAATACAAGAAATAGATGACATGATTCATACCCCTGTAAACTCTAATCTTAGAGACCTTTGGGGATGGATGTATGGAGGAGTTAACAGAACTAATTTTATCCTAGAATTTCAAGACAAAACAGATTTTTCAGGAAAAGAACAAGTTATTGCTCAAGCAAGGTTTTTAAGAGCTTATTATTATTTTGAATTGGTAAAATGGTTTGGAGATGTTCCATTAGCTGTAGACAAACAAATTCTATTTGGTGAAGAAAGCAGCTATGTGAGAAGCCCTGCTTCTGAGGTATATACTCAAATAGAATTAGACTTAATATATGCCGCAGACAACCTTCCTCTTGTTCAAACAGAAACAGGAAGAGTTACAAAAGGAGCTGCACAAGCATTGTTAGGAAAAGCATATTTATACCAAGAAAAATTTAGCGAAGCGGCTCAAGCACTAGAAACAGTAATCCAATCTGGAACATATAGTTTGGTGACAGATTATAACACCATTTTTGAAGCAGAAGGAGAGAACAGTACAGAATCTGTTTTTGAAGTTCAATATACAGATTTAGAAGGTGCTGGTTTTGGTTGTCTCCAATGTAGTGAAGGAAATATTGCTGTAGGGTTTAGCGGTGTAAGAAATTATGAAGGGCCAGACTTTACCTCTGGGTTTAGTTTTAATGTACCTGTCCAAGAAGCCTATGAGGCTTTTGATAGTGATGATCCTAGAAGAGATATTGCCATCTTAAATATTGATGCATGGGCTACTGCAACCGGAGCAACTTTTGGAACTGGTTTTGAACACACAGGGTATTTTAACAGAAAGTATATCCCTAGAACAAGAAGCGATCAAGCATTAGCAGATTTAAACTTAACCAATCCTAACAACTATAGGTCTATTCGTTATGCAGATGTTTTATTAATGGCTGCTGAAGCTAATAACAGAGGTGGAATAGACGAGGCGAAAGCACAGGGCTATTTAAATGATGTAAGAAGAAGAGCTTTTGGTGATGATCTTCATGATATAACAGCAACAGGTGCATCACTTACAAACGCTATTTATCTTGAAAGAAGATTAGAACTTATAGGTGAAGGTCATCGGTTTTTTGATTTAGTTAGAACAGGTAAAGCTGTTCAAGAAATCAATGGTTTTCAAGCAGGTAAGCATGAATTATTCCCTATTCCAGCAATTGAAATTCAATTGGCTGGTAATGTGTGGGCTCAAAATCCAGGATATTAAAAAATAAATACGATGAAAAACGTGAAAAAAATATATAAATCAGTTTTAATCATTTTAGTGATTATAAGTTGTACAGACAGCCGAGATTTAGGGTTTTTAGAAGAAGTAGTTCTTCCTTCAAATATTAGCGCATTGTTTGATATTACCCAAGACAACTCAGGTCTGGTAACCATAACTCCTTCTGGTGAAGGGGCAAGCACTTTTGAAATAGGTTTAGGAGATAGTTCAGAATCAGTAAGGATTACTTCTGGAGAAAGTATAGAGAATATCTACACAGAAGGAAGTTATAATGTTTCAATTACTGCCTTCAATATTGTTGGCGATTCTACACAGGTAAATCAACAGTTAGTTGTGTCTTTTGAAGCTCCACAAAACTTAGAAGTAGTCATAGAAAATGATGCTTCCACATCTAAACAGGTAAATATAAGTGCTACTGCAGACTTTGCAATAAGCTATGAATTTCATTCTGGTGAAACAGGAATAGACCAACCTGTAGCTACAGCTAATATTGGTGATGGAATTTCTTATGATTACGAAACCCCTGGAATTTATTCTGTAAAAATAGTTGCAAAAGGTGGAGCTATTGAAACCACAGAGTATAACGAAGACTTTGAGGTAACCGAAATTGTATTCCCTCTTAGCTCTGCTCCAACACCACCAAATAGAAATGATGTTGATGTAGTTTCTATTTTTAGTGATGTATACACAGACGAAACATTAAATGAGCTTCCAACACCTTGGTCTTCTACTAACTTTGAAGAAGCCAACATAGATTCAGACAATATCTGGAAACTAACAAGCTTAGATTTTTTAGGTATTGTAACTAATTATGATGCTGGAATAGATCTCTCTGAAATGGAGAAAATGCATATTGACTATTGGGTACCCGAAGGAACAACAAATGAATTATTTGTTAAAATTGTGAATACAGTAGACGGTGGTGAAGATATAGAATCTCTTGGAGCTACTACAGGAGGATCTTGGCAAAGCATAGAGCTAGATATTACTGCTTTTGATGGTGGTGATTTAGCAAATAAAGAAAAAATTACACAGATACTTATAGATTCTGATGGAGAAACTCCAGTTGCTTATATAGATAATTTTTACTTTTATCGAGAAAGTACAACCTCCTCATTTGATGATGGTTTATTAACAAACGGAGATTTTGAAGGCGGAAGTGCTCCTTGGATTGTCGGTGTTGATGATGCTTCACCTGCTCCAGTAGTAACCGTTGGAGACAACACCTATTATTCTGTAGATGTAACAGCGGCAGGGAATGTATATGATGTAAATGTGAGTCAAAAAGTTGAAATTATTGGGGGGAATACCTATACGCTCACCTTCGATGCATGGTCAAACACAAACAGGTCTATAGATGCAGGTATTGGATTAAGTGCAGATCCTTGGTCTAATGATAAAGAAACCATTCAAATATCACCAACAAGAACAACCTTTACATTAACCTTAAGTGCGTCTGGCTTTGGAGCACCTAATGCAAGAGTTTTATTCGATATCGGTGGAGAGATCGGGCTTGTTAATATAGACAATGTTTCCCTAGTTCTTGGGGGTGGAAATCTACTAACCAATGGAAATTTTGAGGGTGGAAGTGCTCCTTGGATTGTTGGAGTTAATGACGCAGAAGCAGCTCCGGTTGTAACTATTGCAGATAATACTTACTACTCTAGAAATGTTACAGCTGCGGGGAATGTTTATGATGTAAATGTGAGTCAAAAAGTGGAAATTATTCAAGGAAAAACCTATTTCTTAACATTTGTTGCTTGGTCAGATACAAATAGGTCTATAGATGCAGGTATTGGATTAAGTGCAGATCCTTGGTCTAATGATAAAGAAACCATTCAAATATCACCAACCAAAACAACGTTTACATTAACCCTAGAAGCATCAGATTTTGGAGCTACAGACGCTAGAGTACTGTTCGATATTGGAGGAGAGGTTGGAGAAGTTAATATAGATGATGTCTCATTATCAATGAATTAAAAAATGAAAAAAATGAAACTATTTAAAAACATTCTTGGAGTATTTTTCTTAAGTATACTTCTTTTCACAGGTTGTCAAGAGGAGGATAAAGAATTTGGCGATTTAATAGCGCCAACCAATATTACTTTAAGTTATGAGGTTCTTGGTCAAGATGATGAAAATCCAAACGGAGACGGTTCTGGAATTGTAACTTTTTCTGCTACAGCAGATGACGCCATTACTTTCATATATAGCTTTGGAGACAATACAAATAATGCGTCTGCGCCAAATGGAGCGTCTAGCCATAGATTTACAAGAACAGGAATTAGCTCTTATAATGTAACAGTTATTGCATCAGGTATTGGAGGTGTAACCTCATCTTCATCTGTAAATATTACTGTATTTAGTGCTTTTGATGATATTGAAGCAAAATCGTTCTTATCTGGAGCACCAATAAGCCAAGATACTGATGGAACTGATGTTATAAGCATAAGTGCACCAGCAACCAAAACATGGTATTTAGATGATTCTAAAACAGGCCATTTGGGTGTTGGTCCATCATTAGCATTTGATATTGAAATTTATGGAGCGCCCAGAGAATATTATTATCCGAGTTTCTTTGCGGCACCTCCCGGAACATTTTGTGGAAGCGATGGAGATTGTTTTTGCGATGACGAATTAATTTTTACGCTAAACCCTGATGGAAGTATGAACTACCTTTTAGACAACAAAGGAACTACTTTCTTTAATGGTAATGCTGCTCATCAAGCAATTGCTGGCGGTGCTGGCGGTGCAGATGCTTGTTTAGATTTTAATACTTCTACAGTAAGTAATGTGTCTTTTGCTCCTGGTTCTGAAGATTGGAGTTTGGTTGCTGACCCTAGTTTTGAAGCTAGAGGAACTCAGATGAATTTTTCTGACTCGGGTTTTATGAGTTATTACGTAGGTTCTTCTAGTTATGAAATTATTGAAATTACGGAAACAGAATTATATGTTAGAACTTTAGATGCAGTAGACCCAAATTTAGCATGGTATCATAAATTTACTTCATCACCTGGAGGAGGAGATGTAGATGATGGGTATGTTTATACAAATTTGGTATGGGAAGATGACTTTAATACAGCTGGTGCACCAGACTCAACTAAATGGACCTATGATCTAGGAACTACAGATATTTTTGGGAATGTTGGATGGGGTAATCAAGAAGCACAAAGTTATACTGATAATGCAGAAAATGTAATTGTTGAGAATGGATCTTTAAAGATTACAGCAAAGAAAGAAGGAGGTGATTATACTTCTGCTAGAATCAAAACTCAAGGACTATATGATTTCACTTATGGTAGAGTTGAAGTGAGAGCAAAACTTCCATCTGCACAAGGAACTTGGCCTGCGATTTGGATGTTAGGATCTAATCACCCAACTGTTGGATGGCCTTCCTCTGGAGAGGTAGATATTATGGAACAAAGAGGAAACGATAAATCATATGTAGAAGGTACATGTCACTGGTACAACACAGCAGGAGCGAATAATGCAAGTTATGGCGAAAATACTCCTATAGAAAACCCTTCCACAGAATTTCATTTATACACTTTAGAGTGGACAGAGGATGCTATTAAGATATTTTTAGATGATGTACAATATTATGAATTAACCAATTCTGTAGACTTGCCATTTAATGGAAACTTCTATTTAATTCTAAACGTAGCCATGGGTGGAACTAATGGTGGAAATATAGATCCTGCATTTACTGAAGATACTATGGAAATTGATTACGTAAAAGTGTTTCAATAAAACATAAAATTAACGATAAGAGAGATTCTCTTTTTATCTGTTAATAGCTTAATGCTATAAAAAACAGTCTTAAAATAGTATACTATTTTAAGACTGTTTTTTTTGTTAAAGTAAATACCTGGGCTTTCACAAAAATCTAGTCTTCCTAAAATTTGTTATCTATAAAAAGCTTAGTCTGTATAAACAATAGGTTTGTTGAAAATTATATTTAAAATTTCAAACCATACAAATAACCTATTCACCCATACAAAACTACAACAAGTGTCCTTTTTGTATATTTAAATAAAAGTAATTGCTAGTTGTTTTCCCAATAAATAGGGTGGTGTGAATAATAAAACCTTAATGTTTTACTTTTTTTATAAGAGTGTATGATTTTTGTCGAGGTTTTATTTTGAAAAAGATGAAATGTTACCTTTAAATTAGCAAGTAATCATTTTTTTTAATAATTCTAAAAATTATAGTGAAATTTAAATTCTTTACCATAAAAAAAATTCTATTGTTGTCTGTGCTTTCTTTGAGTACTTTTTCAATGCTTTCCCAATCTGATATCGTTTCTATAAGAACATTTGAGAAAGGAAACACTCTGGTTGTAAACGGAAATAGTTTTATGATCAATGGAATGAACTGGGATATGATTCCAATTGGAAAAGATGCAGTAAATACTAATTTCTGGAACAAATCAGATGAACTTATAAAGGCTGGCTTAGAGTTAGAAATGTCTCTCCTAAAGCAAATGAATGTAAATGCTATTAGACATTATTCTGATATCCCTTCTAAATGGGTGCAGTATATTTTCGAAAATTACGGTATTTACACCATGTTAAATCATTCTTTTGGCAGGTACGGACTAACTATTAATGGTGTTTGGGAGCCTATAACAGATTACTCAGATCATAACACTCAAAAAGTGTTATTATCAGAAATAGAAACAGTAGTCAACAAATACAAAAATACTCCTGGTTTATTATTGTATTTACTAGGGAATGAAAACAACTATGGCCTTTTTTGGTCGGGTGCAGAAACTGAAGATTTTCCAGAAGAAGAATCAAAGAAAAAAGCAGTTGGAGAAAAATATGGCAGGCCCATGTACAAGCTTATGAATTTGGCTGCTAAAAAAATTAAAGAATTAGACCCAAATCATCCAGTTGCTATTTGTAATGGAGATGATCTATTTATTGATATTGTAGCAGAAGAATGTAGAGACATAGATATTTTTGGAGTTAATTCCTACAGAGGGGCTTCTTTTACCAATCTGTTTAAAACTGTAAAAGAAACGTTGAATAAACCCCTTTTATTTACTGAATTTGGTGCAGATGCCTATAACTCAATTAATTCCAAAGAGGATCAAAGATCTCAGGCAAATTATCTCCTAGAGAACTGGAAAGAAATTTATGAAAATGCCGCAGGTATGGGAAAGTATGAGAACACTATTGGTGGTTTTACTTTTCAATTTAGTGATGGCTGGTGGAAATATAATTTTGATCATAGAAAAAATGTTAGCAAACATGACACTGTTGCAACTTGGGCTAATGGAGGATACTCAGTAGATCTTGAAGAAGGGGAAAACAATATGAATGAAGAATGGTTTGGAATTTGTGCTAAAGGACCAACAGATAACAACGGTTTGTATAAATTGTATCCAAGAGCAGCCTATTATGTACTGCAACAAATTCATCAATTTAATCCTTACCAAGAAATAGCTAATACCAACTTGTTGCACAGCTATTTTAATGGTATAAATCTTACAAATGCAATTATTAGAGGAAAAGAAAACGAAAGGATTCTTGCTAATCTAACAAAAGAGAAAGATTCTTTAATTATTGAGTCATCCGAAAAAAGAACTTCATCTATGCTTCATATTACTTTTGATGATGATTCTAAGGCTTTTAATTTCATCTCTTTTGGTGGTGCTTCTTTTAAAATTATAAACAACCCTAAGCTACCAAAAAATAATACATCAACTTTAAAAGTTGGTGAAATTACAAACTCAGGAAATAATTGGGAAGGCAATTATATAGACCTAAAGAATCCTATACACTTAGAGAACGGAAATACTATTACCTTAACTGCTTATTCAAAAAAGCCCCTAAGTTTA
Source organism: Flavobacterium sp. SCGC AAA160-P02 (assembly GCA_000383355.1). Lineage (GTDB taxonomy): Bacteria > Bacteroidota > Bacteroidia > Flavobacteriales > Flavobacteriaceae > Polaribacter. Next base: position 185,298 of record KB911090.1, read on the forward strand.
TTACTAAAACTAGAGAGAAAAAACAACAAAACTATTTCAACAGAATACAACGTACTTCATACTGGAAATGGTTGGGAGGAGTTAAAATATACTTTTTCTTCCTCTAATAAATACAATAGATTGGTTATTTTCATTGATGGCCCAGGAACTACTTCTGGGAGTTTTTATATTGATGATATTACTCAGTCAAACTCAAAAATTCAACTAAAAAATTAAGTGCCATAAAAAATGAGTAACGAAACAAACACATTAACAAAAGATACTTCTATTAAGAAAAAGGATGTTCATTTAAAGTCTATAACTATAGACGATGAAATATATTATCAGATATCAAATAATGACGCAATGCGTCCTTTCTTTATGAGCATTGTAAGTGATTCTAATCACTGGATGTTTATCTCCAGTAATGGGGGGCTTACTGCTGGAAGAAAAAATTCTGAATATGCTTTATTTCCTTATTATACAGACGATAAAATTACAGAATCTGCAGACATTACAGGGAATAAATCTATTTTTAAAGTATACAAAGATACCCAAGAGTTTATGTGGGAACCTCTTGCGGTTAGGTCTTTAGGAAGCTATACTACCACTCAAAACCTTTATAAAAATAGGTATGGAAACAAAATTATATTTGAAGAAATTAATCATGATTTAGAGTTAATATTTAGATATCAATGGAGTTCCAGTAATGTCTTTGGTTTTGTTAAAAAATCTAAACTTATAAATACTGGAAACGAGGCTGTAAAAGTTTGCTTACTTGATGGTATTCAAAACATTATGCCTGCTAGTATTGGAAGTGATGAACAAAACCAATCAAGTAATTTAGTAGATGCCTATAAACGAAATGAACTTGAAGAAGCCACAGGTCTTGGAATTTTTGCCTTAAGCGCTATATTGGTAGATAAAGCAGAAGCAAGTGAAGCTCTAAGAGCAAATATTGTTTGGTCTCTTGGTTTGGAAAACCCAAAGCATTTACTTTCATCTCTTCAACTGAATGATTTTAGATTGGGCAAATCTCTAGAACAAGAGGTAGATGTTAAAGCAGAAAAAGGAGCTTACTTCTTAACTACAGATATATTCCTAGAAAAAGGAGCTTCTAAAGAGTGGATGATTGTTGCCAACGTACATCAAAACCACTCCAATATAGCCAAGCTATCAAAACAAATTAGAGATGATTCTTCTTTGTTAGAGAAGGTGAATAATGATATTAATCTAGGAACAAAACGCCTTGTTGAGTTAAACTCAGCTTCCGATGCAATTCAAGTTTCTTCAGATAATTTAAAAGATACTCGTCATTTTGCAAATACACTCTTCAACATTATGCGAGGTGGAATTTTTGATAATAATTATCAAATTGAAAAATGGGATTTTAAAAACTATTTAGAACAAGCAAATACAAAAGTAGCCTTCACCTCAGAGGGTATTATAGCAACGCTTCCAGAAATGTTTTCTCTTTCTGAACTTCAGAAAATAGCCTACGATAATACCGATAAAAACTTTAGACGTCTTTGTTTGGAGTACATGCCTTTAAAATTTAGTAGACGTCACGGAGACCCAAGTAGGCCCTGGAATAAGTTCTCAATCAATACAAGAAATGAAGTTGATGGTTCTAAAATTTTAGATTATGAAGGAAATTGGCGCGATATTTTTCAAAACTGGGAAGCCTTAGCTCATTCTTATCCTGAGTTCATTGAAAGCATGATTCATAAGTTTTTAAATGCAACTACTTTTGATGGCTATAATCCATACAGAGTAACAAAAGGAGGGTTTGACTGGGAAACCATAGAACCAGATGACCCTTGGTCTTATATTGGGTATTGGGGAGATCATCAAATTATTTACTTGCTGAAATTTTTAGAGTTTATGAACAATCATAAACCTGGAAGGCTAGAGAGCTTCTTTACCAAAAATTTATTTGTGTATGCAAATGTTCCTTACAAAATAAAGCCATATCAAGAGTTGCTAAAAACTCCTAAAGACACCATTATTTTTGACCAAGATTTAGACGCTAAAATTCGTGAAGAACGAGCTTCACTAGGAGCAGATGGTGCTCTGTTACGCGATGAACACAGATTTATTGTAAAAGCTAATTTTATAGAAAAAATACTAGCAACTTGCTTAGCTAAACTCTCTAATTTTATTCCTGAGGGTGGAATTTGGATGAATACGCAAAGGCCAGAATGGAATGATGCCAACAACGCATTGGTTGGGAATGGTGTTTCTATGGTGACACTCTACTATTTACAGCGTTTTTTCAGCTTCTTTGAAGAACTATTGGCTACAACTTCAATTGAAGAGGTAGAAATTTCCAATGAAATTTCAGTGTTTTTTAATAAGGTATTAGCAACTTTTGAAGAAAATAAAAAGATGTTAGAAGGCCCAATTAATGATGCAAATAAAAAATTAATTCTAGATGCACTAGGGCAGGCAGGAAGTGATTATAGAGCGCAAATTTACGAGCATGCTTTTTCAGGAAGAAAAACAAGTCTTTCTATAGATCAATTGAAAGCATTTATTGAACTGAGTAAATCTTATTTAGAGCACTCTATAAAGGCAAATAAGAGAGAAGACAATTTGTATCATGCTTATAACTTAATGACGGTAAACTCTGATAATTCTATTTCTATAAGCTATTTAAGTGAAATGTTAGAGGGGCAGGTTGCTGTTTTAAGTGCTGGCTATTTAAATGCAAGTGAAACCTTAGCTGTTTTAAATGCATTAAAGCAAAGTAAACTTTTTAGAAAAGATCAATACAGTTATTTACTATACCCTTTCAAAGAATTAAAAGGGTTTTTAGACAGAAATACCATCCCAGAAGAAGCCGTTTTATCATCAAAACTATTACAAGAGATGTTAAAAGACCGGGCTGTTGAAATTATAGAAAAAGATGTAAATGGAGACTTTCATTTTAATGGAAACTTTAAAAATGCAACTGATGTCATTGAAGCCTTAGAAAAACTTTCAGAGACAAAGTATAGTGCGCTTTTAGCCTCAGATACTCCAAAAATTCTTCAAGCCTTTGAAGATGTTTTTAACCACAAAGCATTTACAGGTAGATCAGGTACATTTTATGGCTATGAGGGCTTAGGGTCTATCTATTGGCATATGGTTTCAAAATTATTGGTAGCAGTTCAAGAATCTTGTTTAAAGGCAGTAACCGAAGGTGAAGATGAAATAATGATAGGGCATTTACTAGAGCACTTTTATGAAATAAATGAAGGGATTGGGGTTCACAAATCACCAGAGTTATACGGTGCTTTTCCAACAGACCCGTATTCTCATACTCCCGGAGGAAAAGGAGCTCAACAACCTGGAATGACCGGTCAAGTTAAAGAAGATGTTATTAGTAGGTTTGGTGAATTAGGGGTGTTTGTTAAGCATGGGAAGCTATATTTTAATCCATGTTTACTTAGAAGAGAAGAGTTTGTTTCTAAAGAAACCAACTTTGAGTATTCAAGTCTTTTTGATGGGAACAACCTAATAAAAATGCCAGTTAACTCCCTTGGGTTTACCTATTGCCAAGTACCAATTATCTATCATATTGCCACTAAAGATCACCTAGAGATTTCTTTTAAAGACGGAACTTCTATAGGAATTGATTCGTTAGTCATAGATAAGATATCAAGTGAGAAAATATTTAAAAGAACTGGAGAGGTGGTTCAGATTAATGCGCATATAAACAGCACATACTTAAAATAGAAAAGGAAACACTATGAGGTTGAAATTTTATCTATACACTGTAGCCATTTCATGCATCATATTGTCTTGTAAAAACAACAAAAGGAATCAAAATTTGCAAAAAGAATCAAAACAAAAAACGCAATTGACAGCAAAAGATATATTAGGGAACTCAGAATATTTAGCAATTTCTTATGGTGGTTATAGAAAAACAACCAGAGATATTCAGCCAACCATAGCGGAAGTAAAAGAAGATATGAAAATTCTTTACGCTATGAAAATTAGAATCCTTAGAACTTATAATGTGCAATTAGCTCAAGCGGAAACAATTCTTAAAGCCATTGAGGAACTAAAGAGTGAAGATCCCTTATTTGAGATGTATGTGATGTTAGGAGCTTGGATAGATTGTAAAAATGCTTGGACAAATAATGCTGTAGATCACCAAATAGAAAGCGAAGAAAATGAAGGGGAAATAAACAGAGCCGTAGCCTTGGCAAATAAATATCCAAGTATTGTGAAAATTATTGCCGTAGGAAACGAAGCCATGGTAAAATGGGCCACAAGTTATTATGTTCAACCATCAGTAATCCTCAAATGGGTTACTCATTTACAAGACTTGAAGAAAACCCAAAAACTTCCAAAAAATCTTTGGATTACTAGTTCAGATAATTTTGCCTCATGGGGCGGTGGAAGTGATGAATATCACACAGAAGATTTAAATAAACTCATTAAAGAAGTAGATTATATTTCTATGCATACTTACCCGATGCATGATACTCATTATAATCCTGTTTTTTGGTATACAAAAGAAGAAAAACCCAATATAGAAAAAGTAAATAACATCATGCTAAGAGCCAAAGATTATGCGGTATCTCAATATGATAGTGTTACCAATTATATGAAAAGTCTAGGAATACAAAAGCCAATACACATTGGAGAAACTGGATGGGCTTCGTTTTCAAACGGACTTTATGGTAACAAAGGAAGTAAAGCTACTGATGAATATAAAGAAGCCCTATTTTACAAACATATAAGAGAATGGACTTCAAAGGAAGGAATCTCTTGTTTCTATTTTGAAGCTTTTGATGAGCATTGGAAAGATGCTCCAAACCCAGGGGGTTCCGAAAATCATTTTGGGTTGTTTACTATTGATGGCAAAGCTAAATATGCTTTGTGGGATTTAGTGGATGAAAGTATTTTTAAAGGCTTGGGAAGAGGTAAGAATCCAATTACAAAAACATATAACGGAAATAAGGACAGTTTGCTTCTAGAAGTGCATGTGCCTCCTTTCAAAAAAAATAACAATACATTATAAAAACATATAGTGAAATGAAATTAATTAGGATATACTTTTTTTTAACACTAATCTTTATGAGTGTCCTCTCTTGCACATCAGAAAAATCTTTATCGGTAAAAGTTATAGAAACTTCAAAAAGTGGAAATAAATTAAGCCAAATAAGTAATTTTACAGAGCCTAACGATGTTTCTTCTATTAGTATTAACCCGGAAATAACATATCAAAAAATTACAGGTTTTGGTGGGTCTTTTACAGAATCTTCAGCATACTTGTTAAATAAACTAAGTCAAAAAAATCGCGACACCATTTTAAGAGCCTATTTTTCGAAAGAAGGAGCTAACTATTCATTGACTAGAACACACATGAACTCATGTGATTTTTCACTATCAAACTATTCATATTCTCCTGTTGAAAATGACATGGAGCTCAAGCATTTTTCTATCCAAGAAGACAAAGACGATATTATCCCAATGATTAAAGACGCTATGAAAATTTCTGAAGATGGCTTCAACATTATTGCATCTCCCTGGACTGCCGCCCCTTGGATGAAAGACAATAATAATTGGGTTGGCGGAAAATTACTTCCAAAATATTATGACACTTGGGCGCTTTTTTTCTCTAAATACTTAGCTGCTTACAAGGCTGAAGGAATAGATATTTGGGGGTTTACGGTTGAAAATGAACCACATGGAAATGGAGATAACTGGGAAAGCATGCATTATTCTCCTAAAGAAATGACAGATTTTGTACAGTTTCATTTAGGTCCAAAATTAGAAGCAGACGGCTATGGAGACAAAATAATTTTAGGCTATGACCAAAACAGAGCTGGCTTACAAGAGTGGGTAGACGAAATGTACAAAGATGATGCCTCTTCAAAATATTTTGATGGCACAGCAATTCACTGGTATGAAAGCACCTATGATTTTTTCCCTGAAGCACTTCAATATGCACACAACAAAGCTCCAAACAAATACTTAATAGAAACGGAAGGTTGTGTAGATTCTGAAATCCCTAAATGGCAAGATGATGCTTGGTACTGGAGCAAAGAGGCTACTGATTGGGGATGGGATTGGGCATCTGAAAAAGACAAACACCTTCATCCAAAATATGCCCCAGTAAACAGATATGCTAGAGATATTATAGGCTGTTTAAATAACTGGGTAGATGGTTGGGTAGATTGGAACATGGTTTTAGACACACAAGGAGGGCCAAACTGGTTTAAGAATTGGTGTGTAGCCCCAGTAATTGTAGATCCAGAAAAGGATGAGGTATATTTTACCCCTATTTATTATACCATGGCTCATTTCAGTAAATACATAAGACCAGAAGCAGAGATAATAGGTGTTGAAAAATCAGATGAAGACTTAATGGTTACTGCTGCTAAAAATACCGATGGGTCTATTGCTGTGGTGGTTTTTAATGAAGGAACAACTCAGAAAAGTTTTAAATTATCACTAGGAGAAAAAGAATCAACTATTACAATAAGCGCGCAAGCAATACAAACAATATTAATTAATACTATTTAATAATTATGTCAATAACAAGTAAAGTCCCTATGGGACAAAAAATAGCCTTTGGTTTTGGGATGCTAGCCAACCAAATGTTTCCTGCTGTAATAAGTATATTTATTGTAGTCCTTGTTCAAAATTTAGGCTTTCCCGGTTGGATGTGGGGAGTTGTTTCCTTAGTTCCAAGACTGTTTGATGCTATTACAGACCCAATTATGGGGTTCATTTCAGACAATACAAAATCTAAATGGGGAAGAAGAAAACAGTATGTTTTATTGGGAGCTATCATCATGGGTATTTCCTTTATCGTTATGTGGCAGTTATATAAAGACAATACGGTTGATTATAACTTTACTTACTTTCTTTTATGGTCTTTAGTTTTTTATGTTGGACTAACAATATTTAGTGTTCCATATGTAGCTATGGGTTATGAAATGAGTAACGATTTTCATGAACGTACAAATATTATGGCGGTAGCTCAATTTATCGGTCAATGGGCGTGGGTAATTGCTCCTTGGTTTTGGGTGATTATGGATGATAAAAGCTTTTTTGAATCTGGTGAAGTAGCGGTCAGAGAATTAGCAATATGGGTTGGTATCATTTGTATGATTTTTGCAATGATCCCTGCTATTTTTATAAAAAGCAAATCAACTTTAAACGAGAAATATGATAGTATTACTTTCAAGAATATCTTAAAAAGTTTACATACAATATTCATCATTAATTTTGGACAAGCGCTAAAAATTAAAGCCTTTAGAAAATTATGTGTGGCTACTTTTTTAATTTTTAATGCCTTTAATACTGTAGCAGCATTTACCTATTTTATCATTGTATTCTTTTTATTTAACGGCGCTACTGGCCCAGATGGCGCATGGTGGTGGCCAACGCTTTTTGGAAGTGTAGGTGCTTTGGTAACTACTTTTTTAGTGATTCCTGTAGTAACTCAAATGTCAAAAAAAATAGGGAAGAAAAAAGCCTTTATAGTATCGCAATCTGTTTCAATTATAGGGTATATTATGCTTTGGTTTTTGTTTATCCCAGGAAAACCATACCTCTTCTTATTTGCATTGCCTTTTTTCTCATTTGGTATAGGAGGATTATTTACCTTAATGATGTCTATGACAGCAGATGTAATAGACTTAGATGAATTAAATACCGGAAAAAGACGAGAAGGTATTTTTGGAGCCATCTATTGGTGGATGGTAAAATTTGGTTTTGGAATTGCAGGAGGCTTAAGTGGGGTTATTTTTTCTGTCATAGGATGGGAATCTGGTGGTGCTACTCAATCTGAAGAAGCCTTATTTGGATTGCGATTGTTCTTTTCTGGACTACCTATTTTAGGGACTCTAATTGCAATATATATAATGTGGGATTATGATTTATCAGAAGAAAAAGCTGGAGAGATTCGTGCTAAATTAGAAACAAGAAAAGCATCAAATACAGAAGCTTCAGAACAATAAAATAAGAATCAAAAAGTTAAAGAATATTTAAGAAATGTCAGTAAGAGAAGAAAAAATTTTATCGTTAACAAACGTAGATTTAGCAAAAAAATCAACAGAAGATTTAGCATCCCTTTATAATGAGGTTTTATCTACTGGAATTCACGGTTTGTGTTCTAGCCCTTATGAAGAAGGCCAACAACCAGGAGATACCTTAACAGAAGAACAAATAAGGCGCAGATTAAAAATTATACAACCCTATACCAAATGGATACGTTCTTTTTCATGTACAGAGGGCAATGAATTAATTCCAAAAATAGCGCGCGAATTAGGAATCAAAACATTTGTTGGAGCTTGGCTTGGAAATGATGCAGAGATCAATAAAAAAGAAATTGCTGGGCTAATTAAGTTAGCCAATGAAGGATATGTAGATATTGCCGCTGTTGGTAATGAAGTAATGTACAGACAAGATTTATCAGAAGAAGAATTACTTATATTTATAAATGAAGTGAAAGAAGGAATTACTGAAGATGTACCTGTAGGATATGTAGATGCCTACTACGAATTTGAAGATAGGCCAGCCATTTCAGATGCCTGTGATATTATTTTAGCAAACTGCTATCCTTTCTGGGAGGGTTGTCATCAAGATTACTCCTTATTATATATGAAAGACATGTATAGAAGAGCCCAAGGTGCAGGAAAAGGTAAAAAAGTAATTATTACCGAAACTGGCTGGCCTAACCAAGGTTCTAGTTTGGCAGGTGCTGTGCCTTCTAAGGAAAATGCCATGAAGTATTTTATCAATGCTCAACTATGGTCTAAAGAAGAAGATATTGATCTTTTTTACTTTTCTTCTTTTGATGAATCTTGGAAAGTAGGTTCAGAAGGAGATGTTGGTTCTTATTGGGGTATTTGGGATAAGGATGAACAATTGAAGTTTTAATATTACAAAAAAGCTTTAAGGCACCTTTTTTCTTTTATAATTATGATTCTACTTTAGAATAGAATATTTTTGGAGTAGATCGCTAAGTAAAGTTCTGTATATATATTTAACATTCATTTTAATAGTTTATAATTATGACATTTAAAATAAAACTTCTTTCAATAGTAGCAATTATAACTCTTGTACTAAGCTCTTGTACTTCTTCAAAAAGAGATGTTAATACTGAAGAACTTATTGGGGGTTTAGAGTTATTATCTTCAGAACAAACGGGTATACATTTTAATAATTCAATTAAAGAATCTGAAACTGTAAACCATATTTATTATAATCAAATTTATAGTGGAGCTGGTGTTGCCATTGGCGATATAAATAATGATGGTTTTCCTGATATTTTCTTTGCTGGAAATCAGGAAGCTGATAGGTTGTATATAAACAAAGGAGAATTGAAATTTGAAGATATTTCAAAGTCATCAAAGATCTCTAGAAGCCCCGGTTGGTCTTGGGGAGTTACCATGGCTGATGTAAATGCAGACGGTTATTTAGACATTTATGTCTGTAGAAATGGGGAGTCTATGAATCCTACAGATAGAAAAAACAAACTATTTATAAATAACAAAGACCTAACATTTACTGAATCTGCCTCAGAATATGGTATAGCAGACAAAGGGTTTTCTTCGCAATCGGTTTTTTTCGATATGGATAATGATGGTGATTTAGACATGTATCTAGTAAACCAAATTCCAGATTCAAGATTATTTAAAAGATACTCAAACATTCCAAAAGAGAGATATAAGCTATATAAGGATAAGCTATTTAAAAATGAAAACGGAAAGTTTATTGAAGTATCCAAAGATGCAGGATTAATTGATAGGTATACTTACGGGCTTAGTGTAAATGCATCAGACCTTAATAATGATGGATGGGTAGATTTGTTTGTTTCTAATGATTACGACGAGCCAGATTTTATGTACTATAACAATGGTGACGGTACTTTTACAAATGTAATTATCGATAAATTAAAACATATTTCTAGATTTAGTATGGGTTCAGATACTGGAGATATTAATAATGATGGTTTTATTGATCTACTAACATTAGATATGGCTGCAGAAGATCATTATCGATCAAAAACAAATATGAAATCTATGAATTCTCAGGAATTTAAAGAGATGATTGATAAAGGAGATCATCATCAATACATGTTTAATACCTTGCAAATAAATAACGGCCTAGGTGAGTTTTCGGATATTGCTAGTTTAGCTGGAGTTGCCAAAACAGATTGGAGTTGGGGAGGGGTATTGGTTGATTTAAATAATGATGGTTTTAAAGATATTCTTATCAGTAATGGGGTAAAAAAAGATGTTAGAAATAATGATTTTTTGACTGAACTAAATGAGAAGTTAAAAACAGATTCAAAAGATTTTTATAGTATGGCAAAAATGACGCCTTCCAATCCCTTGCCTAATTATGTATTCAAAAATAAAAATGGTTTAGAATTTGAAAATGTATCTAAACAATGGGGATTTGATTTACCATCATTTTCACACGGTATCTCTTATGCAGATCTAGACAATGATGGTGATCTAGATATTGTTACAAATAATATGGAGACAGAAGCATCAATTTATAAGAATAATACCACTGGAAATTATTTAAAAGTAGAATTTAAAGGCTCAGCAAAAAACACATTTGGTTATGGTTCTAAAGTATTTATTTATACAAAAAATAAAACTCAAGTATCTGAAAATACTGTGACTAGAGGTTATTTATCTTCTAAAGAGCCAATCTTATTTTTTGGTTTAGGAAAAGAAAAAAATATTGATAGTGTAAAGGTTATTTGGCCTAATGGTAACACAAAAGCTTACTTTAATCTTAATGCTAACAGTACCCTTACTGCAGTCTATTCAAACGCTATGGATATCACTAAAAAGGTTAAAGAGGTTAAAACAATCTTTTCAAAATTAGGGAAAGACTATTTAGGTATTAACTTTACTCACAAAGAAAATGAATTTGATGATTTTAAAGAGGAGATATTACTGCCCCACAAGCTTTCAACAAATGGGCCTTTTTCTGCAACTGCAGATGTAAATGGAGATGGTTTAGACGATGTTTTTATTGGAGGAGCTGCTCAACAGGAAGGAACTCTGTTTCTTCAAACTAAGGAAGGAAAGTTTCAAAAAAGTAGTTCCAGTCCATGGTATGAAGATAAAGATTCTGAAGATTTAGAAGTACTCTTTTTTGATTTAGATGGAGATGGTGATAACGATTTATATGTTGCTAGTGGGGGAAGTGAATTTAAAAGTGGAAACAAATTACTCAAAGATAGGGTGTATATAAATGATGGTGTTGGCAATTTTTCTAAAAGTTTAAAAATAGTTCCTGAAATATACGAAAGTTCTCAAACTGTTGAAGCTTCAGATATAGATGGTGATGGAGATTTAGACCTATTTGTAGGAACTAGACTTATTGCTGGTAAATATACATTCCCAGCAACAAGTTACATCCTTATAAATGAGAATGGGATTTTCAAAAAAGCACCAAAAAAAACAGCTATTAGTCTTCAAAATATAGGAATGGTTACAGATGCCGTTTTTTCTGATATAGATAATGATGGAGATGAAGATCTATTAGTTGTTGGAGAATGGATGGAAATTAAAGTGCTTGAAAACAAGAGTGGAATATTTACAGATAATTCGCAGAAATTTGGGATAAAAGATGATAGTAGAGGTATTTGGTGGTCTATCACCAAAAATGACCTTGATAATGATGGAGATGATGATTATATTCTTGGTAACTTGGGAAATAATAATAAATTTAAAGCTACAAAAGAACATCCTTTTAAAGTCTATGCAAATGACTTTGATGGCAACGGGACTAACGATGTTGTATTAGCAAAATATTACAAAGATGGTTATGTACCCATGAGGGGGAAAGAATGTACAACTCAACAAATGCCTTATGTTGGAGAAAAATTTAAAGATTTTCATAGTTTTGCCTCTTCTAAATTGATTGATATACTACCTGAAAAAACGGTAGAAGAAGCTGTTGTTTATGAAATAAGTAATTTTGAAAGCATCCTTCTTATAAATGAGAACGGTAAACTTACAGCCCAAAAGCTTCCTATACAAGCACAAATAAGCCCAATAAAAAACTCATTAGTTGATGATTTTAACAATGATGGTTTTAAAGATATTTTACTTGTAGGAAATCATTATGGTGTAGAGGTTGAGACTGTTCGTTATGATGCTGGATATGGGTCGTTGTTTATTGGAGATGGTAAAAATAAATTTAAGTTCTTACCTCCCACTTCAAGTGGTTTTTATATTCCTACAGACAGTCGGGCCATCTCTTCTATAAAAACAATCAACAATAGTAAGATTTACCTAGTAACTAATAATAATGATTCAATCGCTTTGTTTAAAAACAACATGGAGCTTATGAGTAACTAGTTTATTCAACAAAGAACATTTTTTATTTATTGTTGCATTTGTGACAACATAAAAAATATCTTAAAATATTCAATTTACCACAACATAACCCGTACAACATGTTCATATTAACAATTCTTCATTTATTAATACAGATCCATAATCCTCTTATTAACTTAGTTTAAAGATTTTTTTTTTCTAATTACATGAATTTTCACACACATACAATTTGTATGTTTTTTGTATAGGTTTAAATTATTGTATTTGAATAATTCCTTTTTACATTGCTAACCAGTAAAATCAAGTTTTTAGTTTTAAACTTTAAGATTGTTTCTTACTTTACAAAAATTAACTTAAAACAAACCTTATGATGAAAAAAATTACTCTATTGATTGCCTTAATGACAATGCATTTAGGTTACTCACAAACCTTACCTTTTGATTTTAGTAGTACTAATCAATTAATGACCGCAGATGGTGGTTCGGTTGTAACTATTGAAGATGATAATGGTAACGACGTGTTACAGATTGTTGGTGCTACTGCAGCATGGGATAATGCTCAAATAAATTTTGCCGAAAATCTTGATTTATCTGATGATACAAACAATACAATTACATTTAAAATTAAACCTGTTAACGGAACNGGAAGTGGTAATCACTTATTAAAATTTGAATCAGCAACTAGTGGAGGTGATGAACAATTAGAATTTACAACAACGGGTACTGACTGGCAAGATATCTCTTTAGACTTTCCCGCAGACGCAACTCAATATGGTAGAATGGTTATTTTTACTGATGCTGGTGACGCAAATGCCGGTGTTTCTGATACTTACTTAATCGATGATATCGCTGTTGGAGGAGCTAGTAACCCACCAGCATCAGGAAACAGTGTTACTGTTGAAACTTCACAAGAATGGAAAGGTTATGTGAATACTTATAATGTGTCTGATAACGCTTATGCTTTTGGCTTTTCTTATCCTGCTTCAGATCTTAGGGCTACTGCAACTACAACTAGCTTAACACTTGAATCAAATATTGCTATTTGGACTGCTAATGCAACAGATGCTGCTTGGTTTGATCAAGATGCTGCAACTCAAACCGCCATATTATATATTGAAGCAAGTTCTTATATTGAAAGTGCTAGCGCGTATAATGGTTCTGATCTAACTTTCTCTGGTTCTATGACTACAAATGATATTGGAGATGGATACACGTTAAAAGTTTTTATAAAAGCATTGGATCCTAATAACGACTATGCAACAGTTGTAAACAATAGTGCAGATGTTACTGGTAATGACTTTACAATATCAGCTACTGCTGCAGAATTAGCTTCAGGGCTACTTGTACAATATGGTTTTGCACTTACAGGACCACTTACTGATCCTTCTGATACTTCTGGTAGTATAGTTCTAGAAGCTCCAGCTACAGCTGGTGTTAACGAGAATAACATCATAGATGTTAGTATATATCCTAACCCATCAAGCTCTAATTGGAACTTTAGAACTGGTAATACAGTAATAACTTTAGTTGAGGTTTTTAATTTATTAGGAAAAAGAGTTGTTTCGCAAAATAACAACAGTACTAATGTTGCTATTTCTACTCAAGGATTAACTAGTGGTATTTATATTGCTAGAATTACTACAGAACAAGGAACTAAAAGTGTGAAATTAATTAAAGAATAGTTTTAAACTTCTTTAATTGAATAGCTTATAAGACGCTCAAAATTTAAATTTTGAGCGTTTTTTTATAATTACTAAAACCTTCAATATGAAACATATAATTTTACTAATTACCATATTATTATCTTCTATTGGATATGCTCAGCAACAAGAATATCTTTTAGATTTTGAACCTAACACACCTTCTGGAGTAGCTTCTAATTGGTATACATTTGATAATAATCCTGCTACTGCTGAAGTGGTAGACAATCCAGATTTAGATGGCACAAACGCTACTAATTCAAAAGTTTTAAAAGTAGTTGTTGGTCCAGATAATGCTTTTTATGCAGGTGTTAATAATGCTTGGCAAGAAGGAGTCTTTGGTTCCTGGCAAATAGAAATGGGAATAGCTAGCAACTTAACCTTAAGTATGGATATCAATAAAAATTATGTTGGTACTGTAGGAATTAAAATGGGGACAAATAGTGGAGGAACCACATTTCAGATCACAGATCAAAACGTTGGAAATACAGTTGTAAATGAATGGCAAACCTTAACCTGGGATCTTTCAAACATTAACCCCAATGGAGATTTAACCAATGTAAATCAAGTGGTTGTATTTGTAGATTGGACCGAAGGTTTGGCCGATAGACCAGAAAATAGCACCATACATATTGATAATATTAAGTTTAATGCAAAAAAATTAACAGACGCACCACCTGTAGATACTTGTGCTAATGGCATACAAGATAATGATGAGACAGGCATAGATTGCGGTGGTTCCTGTAATGCTTGTCCAACAAATGCTCCTATTATTATAGAAGATTTTGAGGGTACGCCTCCACAAATTGCTGCTGATAATGGTTTAGGATCTGTAACCATAGTTACAGACCCAGAGACTAGTAGTACGAATAGTGAGGTGTTAAAAATAGTTACTTCTAATGCTGGTCTTACATATCAAAATGCACAAGTTTTTTTACAAGATGACTATATCCATCTAATTTCAACAAATAAAGTAGTAACGGTAGATGTATATTCTACCTCAGCATTTACAATGCTTGCTAAAGTAGTCGATGCAGTAGGAGGGACAACTGCAGACGAATCTGCTACAGATTCAAGCCATGGAGGTTCTGGTTGGGAAACACTAAGTTTTGATTTTTCAAACCCTAAAGACGGTACTCCTGCTGGTGCATTTATTTATGGAAGAATCCTTTTCTTTCCTCTTTGGAACGGAAGTGGCTTTAATGCTTCTGCTGATACCACAACCTATGTAGATAATATTACGGCACTTAGTTCTGCTACTGCAAGTCTAGATGATAAAAATTTATTTGAATCCAAGGTGTATCCAAACCCTGCTTCAGACACTTGGACAATAAGTACTCAAAATAATTTGATTACATCAGTTGAAGTATTCAATTTATTAGGAAAAAGAGTTGTTTTACAAAACAACAACAGCACTAATGTTGCTATTTCTACTCAAGGATTAACTAGTGGTATTTATATCGCTAGAATTACTACAGAACAAGGAACTAAAAGTGTGAAGTTAATTAAAGAATAGTTTATTTACCTTTAACTTAATAGTCTTTAAAACGCTCAAAATTTAAATTTTGAGCGTTTTTTTATGATCTTTTAAAAAAGATTTTTGATATTTAAATTTTTTTGTCTTCAAAGGTCTTTTTTATTTTAATTAATAGCTACTTGATTGATTTTTGTTACTTTTAAAATTATAATCTAATTCATATTTATGAAAGCTCATATTACTTTATACTTTATGTCTTTTTTATTGTGTATCGCTTGTTCAAAAAACGATTCTAAAAACACAAAAAAGGGAAATGATCTAGTAAATGAAACTAGCCCTTACCTTCTACAACACGCCTATAATCCTGTGAACTGGAAAGCTTGGAATGAAGCTACCTTAGATGTAGCAAAAGAACAAAATAAGCTCATTGTTGTTTCTATCGGTTATTCTTCATGCCATTGGTGTCATGTAATGGAAGAAGAGAGTTTTGAAAATGATTCTATTGCTAAAATTATGAATGATAATTTCATAAATATTAAAGTAGATAGAGAAGAAAGACCAGATGTAGATAAAGTATATATGAATGCTGTTCAACTAATGACAGGGAAAGGAGGCTGGCCTCTTAACTGTATTACACTGCCTGATGGAAGGCCCGTTTTTGGAGGAACCTACTTTACGAAAGATCAATGGAGTAAAATATTAAAAGATGTTTCTAAACTATATCAAGAAAATCCTCAAAAAGTAGAAGAGTTTGCACAAAGAGTTACAGAAGGGATTCAAACTTCTGAATTAATCACGTTAAATAAAGAAGAAGCTGTCTTTAAAAATGAAGATATCATTGCTGCAATTAATCAGTCTAAAGGAAAGCTAGATACTATTAACGGAAGTTTCATAGGAGCCCCAAAGTTCCCAATGCCAAACTCAATAGACTACCTGCTAAGATATCAGTATCAATTTAATGACCCTGACCTAGCTGGGTATATTCAAAACTCTCTCACCAAAATGGCATATGGAGGAATTTATGATCAAATTGGTGGTGGTTTTTCTAGATATTCTGTAGATGATCGATGGCACATTCCACACTTTGAAAAAATGTTATATGACAATGCTCAACTAGTTAGCATCTATTCTAAGGCATATCTTCAAGATAAAAATGAACTCTATAAAAATGTTGTAAAAGAAACATTAGGATTTGTTAATGACGAATTAAATGCCAATAACGGAGCTTTTTATTCTTCTTTAGACGCAGATAGTAAAAATGAAAATGATGAATTAGAAGAGGGTGTTTTTTACAGCTGGACTAAACAAGAGCTACAAAGCCTAATTAAAGAGTATGACCTATTTGCAGATTACTATAATGTAAATGATTTTGGGTTTTGGGAAAAAGACCTGTATGTTTTAACCCGAAACCAATCTAATATTGAATTTGCTAAAAAAAACAACCTAACCAACAAAGAATTAAACCAACAGAAAGCTGATTGGAAAGCTACCCTAACTCTAGCTAGAAATAAACGCAACAAACCAAATTTAGACGATAAAATTCTGACTTCTTGGAATGCCCTAATGCTTCAAGGATATATAGATGCTTACAGAGCTTTTGATGATAATGAATATTTAGACAAGGCTGTAAAGATTGCAGAATTTCTTGTTAAAAATCAATTAAGAGATGATGGAGGCCTAAACCGAAACTTTAAAAATGGTAAGAGTACTATTAATGGATATGCAGAAGATTATGCTACCGTAATACAAGCTTTTATTTCTCTACACGAGGTCACTCTAAATGAAAAATGGTTGCTGCTTTCTAAAGAAATAATGGAGTATACAATTACACATTTTTTTGATTCAACCAGTGGAATGTTTTTTTATACATCTAACGAAGACCCTAACTTAATAGCTCGTAAAACTGAAGTTATTGATGGTGTCATCTCTTCCTCTAATTCAATCATTGGAAATAATTTATTTAAACTTGGTCACTATTTTTCTGATAAAAAAATGACTAAAATTTCAGAACAAATGTTAAATAACTTAAAGATAGAAATCACTAAAAACCCTTTGGGATATTCTAACTGGATGCATTTAATGACAAATTTAACACAGACTTTTTATGAGGTTGCTGTTGTTGGAGAAAATGCAACTACAATAACTAAAGAATTATTTAAGAAATACTTGCCAAATATATTAATATCAGCTTCAGACAAAGAATCTGAATTACCTCTACTCGAATATAAATATATAGAAGGTGAAACATTAATTTACGTCTGCGTAAATGGTACCTGTAAATTACCTTTAGCAGATATTTCGAAAGCTATTAAAAGTATTAAACGCAACTAGAAAAGTACTGATAGTGTTATTTATATCTTTCTAATAAACGATACTGTTCTTCAATAGCGGCTTTAAATTCTGTTTTTAGGTTTTTAATTAAGTCACTTACACTTGGTGAATCTTTAATTGTGGAAACTCCCTGACCAGCAGACCAAATAGTAGCCCATGCCTTGGCTTCGTCTTCTTGAGCTGTTAACTCTTCGCCAAAATCAACTTTTACTTTTCTACTTAACATCTCTTCTGTTATACCCATAGCTTGAAGACTAGGTCCTAAAAAATTTGCAGGAACTCCAGAAACAGCTGCAGTATATACAATATCACTAGCCCCTGCCTCAATAATCATATTACAATACTCCTCTGGCGCCTTACTTTCTTTAGTATTAATAAAACGAGTTCCCATGTACGCTAAATCTGCTCCCATTTGCATCGCAGAAGCGATATCTCTTCCTGTACTTATACAACCAGAAAGTAATATTGTCTTCTTAAAAAAAGATTTTATTTCAGAAACTAATGGCATCGGGTTTATAGTTCCTGCATGGCCTCCTGCCCCAGCAGAAACTAGAATTAAGCCATCTACACCTGCTTCTTGTGCTTTCTCTGCATGTCTTTTTTTAATAATGTCGTGAAACACTAGACCTCCGTAACTATGTACGGTATCTACCAGTTCTGAAACCGCACCTAATGAGGTAATAATTAATGGTATTTTATGCTTTACACAAATAGCTAAATCTGCTTCTAATCTGGGGTTAGATCGGTGTACTATTAAATTTACTCCAAAAGGAGCTGGTTTTTTGCCTGTTGCTTTTTCATAAGCAGACAACGCCTCTTTTATTTCTATAATCCACGCTTCAAAACCCTCAGATGTTCGTTGATTTAATGCTGGAAAAGTTCCAACAATACCGCTTTTACAACATTCAATAACTAATTGTGGTCCAGATATTAAAAACATTGGAGCCGCTATTGCTGGGATTGATAATTCGTTTATAAATGATGCTTTACTCATGTTGAAGGTTTTTATTTTAATAGTAAAATGAAAATTTTAATTTTTGTTAAAGTTATAGAAAAAAAAAGGGTTTTTTAGAACTACAGAACAAGGTTAACATCTCAAATTTATCCTTTATTTTTTAAATTATAAACTACTAATTTTCAGAATATTATATGATTTAACAACATGTTATTGAATGAATTTTATATCTAAGTTATTTATAATGCTCCTTTTTTAATCACCAAAAATGAACAGTATTCATTATATTTAACCAATACTTTATCCATTTTATTTACAAATCAAAAAAGACTCATAAGAAATGAAAAGATTAGAAGGACAAATAGCAATTGTAACTGGAGGTGCAAGAGGGATTGGTGAAGGAATTTGTGATGTGTTTTGTAAAGAAGGGGCCATCGTTGCCTTATGGGATGTATTAGACGGGCAAGCAACGGTAGAGAAAGTCTCTAAAAATGGTGGACGTATTTTTTATCAAAAAGTAGACGTTACCAATCAAGAATCTGTAGATACTGCTGTGGCAGAAATTATCGAAAAACATCAAAAAATAGATATCTTAATTAACAATGCTGGTGTTATTAGAGATCGATCGTTTTTAAAAATGACAAGAGAAGAATGGGATGTTGTCATGTCTGTAAATGTAGATTCTCTTTTTATTACCGCTAAAGCTGTTGTTCCGCATATGAAAGCTGCAAATTATGGTAGAATTATTTCAGCGTCTTCTATAAATGCATATCAAGGAGCATTTGGGCAGGCAAATTATTGTGCTAGTAAAGCAGCAATTGTTGGATTTACACATTCATTATGTAAAGAGGTGGGTAAATATAATATTACAGTTAATGCAGTTGCGCCCGGTTTTATTAAGTCTGAAATGTCAGACTCTATGCCAAACGAAGTAATAGAAGCAGGAATTGCAATGATCCCTGTAAAACGTATTGGAACTCCAGAAGATATGGGCTATGCTTATTTATTTTTAGCTTCTAAAGAAGCTGGCTTTGTGAGTGGTCATACACTTCATGCCAATGGAGGGTCTATGCCATCCTAAAAAATTACACCTAATTAGTTCAAAAAAATACTTAAAAATATCCGATAATTATGGAAGAACAACAAATGAGTCAGAAAGCGTATGCAACAGAGATTCCGAATCTATCGGATTTAAAAAACTACATAGGCAAAGAATTGGGGCTATCTGATTGGACAACCATTTCTCAAGACCAAATAGACACTTTTGCAAGAACTACAGATGACAATCAGTGGATTCATATTAATCCAGAAATGGCAGAAAAACATTCTCCTTATAAAAAACCAATTGCTCATGGGTTTTTAATCCTTTCATTGGCTTCTAAATTCTGTTTTGAAACAGTAAAGCTCTTAGATGTTAGCATGGGAGTAAACTATGGCTTAGATAAGGTGCGTTTTATGAATGCAACAGTTGTAGGGTCTCTAGTAAGGGCTAGAGTTTCTTTACTTACCGCAGAAGATGTTCCTGGAGGCTTACGCTATAAGATGAAGCTTGTCTTTGAGTTAAAAGGACAAGAAAAACCAGCCTGTGTTGCAGAATTTATTGCACAAGCCTACACAGATTCGTCAAAGAAAAAAAACGAGACTGCTTCTACAGAAAGTACACAAAATTTAAATGCCTTAAAAACTGATTGTGTATTATACAAAAAAGAGGGAGATATTGCTATTGTAACTTTAAATAGACCTGAAAAATACAATGCAGTAAATGACGATTTAGTTGACGGCATTAACGAATCTATTGCAAAGGTGCAAAAAGACGATAGTATCCGGGCTATGGTAATTACTGGGGCAGGGAAAGGATTTTGTTCTGGAGCCGACATGAATACTTTTGGAAATATTACTCCTGATGAAGGAAGAACATATCTCACAAATACCTATGGGCCGTTAATGCGAAATTTAACAACACTCAAAAAACCAATTATAGCAGCAATAAACGGAACAGCTGCTGGTGTTGGAGCATCTATTGCCTTAGCCTGTGACTTCCGAGTAATGTCTGAAAATAGTGGCTTGTTGTACGCCTTTATCAATATAGGTTTAGGGCCAGATGGTGGAGCTAGTTGGTTGCTAGCGAGACAAGTAGGTTACAGTAGAGCCTTGCAAATTGCTGTGGAGGGTGAAAAAATAAAAGGAGAAGAATGTCATAGACTTGGTTTAACCAATAAACTAGTTGAAGACGGTGAAATTGTAGCATCAGCTATAGATTGGGCGCATCGAATTGCAAAACTACCAACCTTGGCTGTAGGAATTACCAAAGAAGATATGTTTCATGCCATGGACAATGATTTGTATAGCACAATTGCATATGAAGCAGAAAGACAAACAGCCGCCTTTGCAAGTCACGATTTAGTTGAGGGTGTCTCTGCGTTTTTACAAAAAAGGAAACCAAAATTTATTGGGAAGTAAGATGATAAATTTGGAAGAAAAACCAATAAAACGGTCAGATTATAAATACTTTCTTGCCATTACAACACGTTGGTCAGATAATGACATTTATGGTCATGTAAATAATATCGTGTATTACTCTTATTTTGATACGGCCGCTAATCAATATTTAATAGATCATGCAGAATTAGATATTCAAAATGCACCAATTGTTGGGTTTGTGGTTCACTCTCATTGCGATTACATAAAACCCATTGCATATCCAGATAAAATTGAAGCCGGCTTATTTGTAAAAAAATTAGGAAATAGTGCTGTAACTTACGGCATAGGTATCTTTAAAAAAGGAGAAAATAGCACTTGTGCTTTTGGAGAATTTGTCCATGTTTTTGTAAATAGAGAAACCAATCAATCAATAGCAATTCCTTTAACTATTAAAGAAGCATTACAAAAATTAGTATCACATTAATTTGGCTTAGGCAGCAGTTTTATTTCGGTAATAATCCAATCTTTTTTTCATAATTGGTTTAAATAAAAAAGGAAAATAAGAAAGCATTAACATGGCTGGGTATCCATAAGGCAAAGTAGGACTGTCATCTTTAGATTCCAATACTTGAAAAGGTTTTGCTCCACTGTGGTGGTGATCTGAATGCCTTGTTAACTCAAACAATAATACTCTTCCGATGATATGATCTGAATTCCAAGAATGTTCTTGTTTTACACGCTCATATCTTCCATTAGCTTTCATTTTTCTTCTAAGACCGTAATGAGAAAAGTAATTTTGTGCTTCTAAAACTGAAATACCATAGACAGCAGTTATAAAATAAATAACCGCAACGTTTACACCAAAAAAGAAGTTGATTCCTACAAAAAGAAAAACTGTTAATGATGTAAATAAAATCATAGGATTTAATAGTAATGACTTTTCTTGAGATTGTAACCTTTGAGCTTCTAGTCTCCAGGTTTTAAAATAACCCCCTATCTGAGACCTCAATGCAAACCAGTAAAAAATATCTCCTTCTTTTGCAGAAGTAAGGTCATTTGGTGTAGCCACATCTCTATGATGACCAGAATTGTGATAGGTCATGAAATGATTTTGTATTGCTGTCAGCAACAGTATATGGGCTAAGAACTGTTTGAATTTGTGATCTGTTTTGTGACCTAATTCATGGCCTATATTAATTCCATTCACGCCTAAGATAGTTCCCATAAATAAAATACAGGCAATCAAATCAGATACAGGAATACTTGTGTCTGAAACCGTGATTAAAAACTCATATACAACAAATAAATGTAAGGGTACAGAAAGATAAAGTACCAAATCATAAAAGAAATTTTCATTTGCCAATTCTTTTTCAACGGTAGATAAATTATAGGTATTTGATGGCAAGAAATTTTCCGCTAAAGGAACAATAACATACAAACTAAAAATGCCAATATAGGCAGCAAGCCCTGTTGTATTAAATGTA
This sequence comes from Flavobacterium sp. SCGC AAA160-P02, assembly GCA_000383355.1. Taxonomy (GTDB): domain Bacteria; phylum Bacteroidota; class Bacteroidia; order Flavobacteriales; family Flavobacteriaceae; genus Polaribacter. The sequence goes on from KB911090.1 coordinate 207,958, forward strand.
AATAGCCCAAAAAGAGGGATGATAAAAGCCGAAAAATATTTAAATTTTGCCATGTGATATTACTATTAATTTAAAAATTGGTCTAATATACTGATAATCAAGTATAAATATAAGAGGTCTTCTAGTTTTTTCTGTGTTGGTGTCTTTTTAGAACAGAATTAAAGGTTTTCACCCTTGCCAACCTCATCATTAATTAATTTTATTAGGCGATCGTCTGTTTTAATTCCTCTAAGAATTCGTCCCAGATAATATTCATGTAAAAACTGTTTGTCTTGCAGTTGTTGTAGTGTCTTTTGAGATATTTTAAAGTCTCCCGTGTACGTTCTATCTATGTGATAGCCTAATGCATTGGTTTGATCGCTTTTATACTTTGTATTTGTATACAGATAATCAAGTATATCATTAGCACGAAGATTAATAATCTCTTCTATTTGCTTGCAAAAATCATGATATATATACTTATTCTGGAGTGCCGTAACAACTAATTCATTGTCTATAAGTTCTATTAACCCAGAGTTTTGAAGCCCTCTATACTCTTCTTGGTTGTCTACAAATGTAGTATTGATTGAGATTGCTGCCCCTAAGTGATATCCTACGGAGTCTCTGGAAAAATCTGACAATCTATTTTGATTAATAATAATCCATCGGCTAGATTTAATCGCAATTTTTTGTGCCGCTAAGTTAAACTCATAATCATCATGATCTACTTTACAATTATTTAGAATTCTATTCAAAGATTGGTTTTTAAGGGTTTCCTTATATTTTATTGCATTTTGTTTTTCTAGATAAAATGAAATTGAGATTCCTAATACAATGACCAAAAACTCTAAAAAATACCTTATAAATTGTTTTTTCATGAAATCACTATGAATTAATGAATCAAAAGTAATAAAAAAAAGTCTTCTGTAGTTAGGTTAACTATGTAACATCATGATATTGTGTAACTTCCAATTTATAATAAAGGCAAATAAAAAGAGCGCCAATAGGCGCTCTTTCATTTTCATAAGCAATTTATTACTACTACTTTCCTCCCAACATTAGCAATTCATTACAAACAACTTCTGTAATGTATTTTTTTTCTCCTTCTTTAGTTTCATAAGAACGAGAAGTCAACTTTCCTTCAATGGCAATTTCATTTCCTTTAGTGACATACTTTTCAATAATTTCTGCAGTCTTATTCCAGGCAATAATATTGTGCCATTGCGTATCTGTTACTTTCTCACCCGTAGCATTTTTATAACTTTCGTTTGTTGCTATAGAAAATTTTGCTAATTTTTTTCCACTCTCTAAAGTGATAATTTCTGGATCATTTCCTAAGTTTCCAATTAACTGTACTTTGTTTCTTAACGTATTCATAAGATAAGGTTTTGCGCACTTAGACGATGCTTAGTGCATGTTTATAATGTATTTTTTGTTGATGTATTTCAACACTGCAAAGATGTAACAAGAACCAAATTAGAATCGGTTAAAAAGCACTTACTTTCGGTTGTAAATACTTGTAGTCGTTTGTAAACGAATAATTCATATCTTTACAACTTCCCTATAAATAGCGTTATGACATATTTTATAGAAACTAAAAACCTAATCTTAAGAGACTTCAGAGATACAGATGTTGCAAGTATTTTTAAATTAGATTCTAATAAAGATGTGCATGAATATTTAGGAAAGAAGCCTATTAAAACAATAAAGGAGGCTGAAAAAATACTATCATTTTTTCACTTACAATATAAAGAAAGAGGTATTGGTCGTTTTGCAACTATAGAAAAATCTTCAGGAAGGTTTATTGGCTGGGCTGGACTAAAATTAAATGAAGGTGAAAAAGAAATGCTAAACGGATATACTAATTTCATAGATATTGGGTATCGGTTTCTTCCTGAGTTCTGGGGAAAAGGATATGCTACTGAAGCTTCGCTAGCGTCCTTAGAATACGGTTTTAAAAAATTAAATTATGACATTATTTACGGTGCTGCTGATATAGAAAATATAGCTTCAAATAAAGTGCTTAAAAAAATAGGATTGAAATTTGTAGATGAATTTATTTTTAAAGCTGTTAGCTGTAATTGGTATGAATTAAAAAAAGATACTTATGGAACATAGAAAGTGTTTAGAGTGCGGTGATCTTCTAAAAGGGCGAATTGATAAAAAATTCTGCTCAGATTATTGTAGAAACTCTTACAATAATAACGTTAATAAAGACAGTAAAAACCTCATTAGAAATATTAACAATCGTTTGCGAAAAAACCATAAAATTCTTTCTGAACTTAATACTTCTGGAAAAACAAAAGTAGCTAGAACTAAATTATATGATAAAGGGTTCGACTTTCAGTTATTTACCTCTGTTTACAAAACAAAAACAGGAAACACCTACTTTTATTTATATGACCAAGGATATTTGGCCTTAGAAAACGAACTATTTTTACTGATTAGAAGAGAAGCTTAAGATAGTTATTTCCAACTATTCCCCTTCATTTTTAATGCTGCTTTTAGAACATCTTTTTGACTAATTTGCCCTATTAATTTTCCGTTTTCTACAATTGGAAATCGCCTTCTTTTTGAACTAATAAATTTAGTTGCTGCATCAAAAATATTCATGTTTTTGTCAATAGTTTCAACTTCTGAAGCCATATTTTTTTCAACTGTATTATCACTATCCATAGGCATATTATAATACTTACTATCAGAAATATGTTTCATACAGTCTCCTTCTGAAATAATACCAATCAGCTCATTTTTATCATTTACTACTGGACCGCCTGAAATTTTATTTTTAATCAATAGATTAATCACATGTCCTAAAGAGTCGCTTGGTTTAAAAGTGATGAGTTTTTTTGTCATATAATCAGAGACTAAAATTTGTTCGGCAGGTTTAGATATCGCCTTGTCTCTTTTCCCTCGAAAGTTGATGATTCCCATAATAATTTTATTTGGCCTTACTTCTAAAGTTACTAATTTTAAATAACTCTATCGTGTTTTTCAAAATAAAACTATTTTAAACAAAAAAAACCTCGAGAAAATTATTTTTCTCGAGGATCATTTATTGGAAGCTATTTCTTGTTTTAATATATCTCAGAAACTCGTAATGTATTTACCATTCCACGCTCTTCAACGGGCATGGAGGTAAGGTTAATGACAATATCTCCAGTAGTAACATAGTTCTTTTTTTTTGCAATTCTATTGATATCAATAACAGTGTCATCTGTACTTAAATTTTCATCATAAAAAAATGCTCTAACTCCCCAAAGTAAATTAAGTTTTCCTAAAATTCTTTGTTGAGTTGTAAATGCCAAAACATACGATTGTGGTCTCCAGGCTGAAATTTGAAAGGCTGTATACCCACTGTTGGTTAAGGTGCAAATTGCTGCCGCATTTGTGTCTTTAGACATTAATGCTGCATGGTGGCATAAAGATTTTGTAATAAACCTATCTGTTCTGATATGTGGTGCTTGATGAGGCACTTTAATTAAGGGCGAATTTTCTACACTCATAATTATTTCACTCATCTTTTGAATTACTCTTACTGGATGTTTTCCAACAGATGTTTCTCCAGATAACATTACTGCATCTGCTCCATCCATAATAGAGTTTGCAACATCGTTAACCTCTGCTCTAGTTGGCACAGAACTGGTAATCATGGTCTCCATCATTTGAGTTGCAATAATAACCGGAATACGTGCTTTTTTTGCCCTATTTACTAGCATCTTTTGAATTAGCGGAACCTCTTGCATAGGTATTTCAACTCCTAAATCTCCTCTAGCAACCATTAGCCCGTCGCAATAAGGAATTAAAGAGTCTATATTTTCAACAGCCTCTGGCTTTTCAATTTTAGCAATTACAGGAACTCTATATTCTGAATTTTGAGCTATAAGGTCTCTTAATATTCGTAGGTCTTCTGGAGTTCTTACAAATGACAAAGCCATCCAATCTACCTCTAAACCTAAGGCAAAAATAGCATCTTTTTTATCTTTTTCTGTAAGTGCTGGTAGAGAAATATTTGTATTTGGAAGGTTCACACCTTTTTTAGAAGATAAAACTCCTCCAACAATAACTTTAGTTACTACTTTTAATTTCTTATCTGTAGAAATAACTTCAAACTGTAACTTTCCATCATCCACTAAAATCTGTTCTCCTGGTTTTACGTCTCTAGGAAAACTTTGATAGGTCATAAACGCTTTTTGGCTGTTTCCAATACATTTTTCTGTAGTAAAAACAAACTCAGCTCCATCTTCTAGAATAACCCCTTCTTCCATAACTCCAACTCGAAGTTTAGGGCCTTGTAGATCTGCTAAAATAGCTACATTATAGCCGTTTTCTTCATTAATTTCACGTATTTGTTTTACGCGCTCTTTTACATCGTCATAATCTGCATGAGAGAAGTTAATTCTAAAAACATTCACTCCTGAACTAGCTAGTTCAGTTAAAATTTCTTTTGTATTTGTTGCGGGTCCTAAAGTGGCAACAATTTTTGTTTTCTTGTTTATGAGCATGTTTAAAAAATTAAAAATTGTTTAGATTTTAAAGAATTTGTTTCAACAGTATAAGAGGTTACAACCTGGTTAATTTGCTTAATCTTATCTACTGTTTTATATATTGTTTCTTGAGTTGGTTCGCCAACTATTTTTATAAAATAATCTACTGTTTTCTTTTCAGGAATTAAGTAGGTATTTGTTTCTGTTGCCAATACTATTGTATCTGAGGCATTTGTTCTTTCTTCAGTATAACTATTTGATATTAGATACCATTCAAAATCATATTCTTCATTGATATAATTGTAAACAGAAAAAGACGCCTTACTATACTTGCTTTCAAAATCTAAACTATAGATTGCTTTTGAAAAAAGGGTGTCTAAATTATTATTTAATAAATATGCTAACTTAAAATCTTCTAATGCAGTATGAATAGCAATTAATGTGTAATTATCTTCATAAAAATCCTCTATGTCTAACGAGTGAACTTGCATTAAAAAGCGGTATTGAATTGTATTAATGGTACTTCTAACAGAACAAAATTACTGATTGTTTTAACAACCAGCATAAAAATTAACGAAATCGTTATCGATTATGAGTTTTCTATTTGTTTCTGAAAGGTAAAATAGACTCTTTTTGAAGCTTGTTCTTCTGCTTTCTTTTTAGATGTTGCTCTTCCTTTTGCAATTTGAACATCATCTATACTAATCTTAACACTAAAGTGTTTTACAGGTTCATTTCCTGTGTCTTCATAGGTGTTAATATCGTATTTTTTCTTTTGCTTCTGACACCATTCAATAATAAGACCTTTGTAGCTGGTAATCTTCCCTTCTAGTTTTGGAATATCTACATAAGGAATAATTACTTTATCATATATAAATTTATTGCAATATGTATATCCCCTATCTAAATAGATCGCACCAATTAAAGCTTCAAAAATATTTCCATGAATATTATCTCCAATATTGTTTTGAGGAATATTACTCTTTACAAATGAAATTAGATTTAAGTCTTTCCCTAACTCATTTAAATGCTCTCTACTTACAATTTTAGATCTCATTTGAGTTAAGTATCCTTCAGATTGATTAGGTGCTTTGGTAAATAGATATGAAGCAATTACAGCGCCCAGCATGGCATCACCAACAAACTCTAATCTTTCGTAGTTAAATGGTTCTCCTTTTTTATCTACTTTTTTTAAAGACCGATGTGTAAATGCTTTTTGATAATTCTCTATCTGTTTTGGTGTAAATTTCAATAAAACTCGCATAGCGTTATAAAATGCCCTGTCATCGCCTTTAGATGATTGGGTAACTATTTTGCGAATAAAATTCATGAAGTATTAATCTATTTTTCTAAATGCTACACAAGCATTATGTCCACCAAATCCAAAAGTGTTGCTCATGGCAACTTTAATTGCTCTCTTTTGAGGTTTATTGAGTGTTAAGTTTAAATCTGGATTAATATTTTCATCTGCAGTGCTATGATTAATTGTTGGAGGTACAATGCCATGTTTCATCGCTAATATTGACGCGATAGACTCTATAGCTCCAGCAGCACCCAAAAGGTGACCTGTCATAGATTTTGTAGAATTAATATTGATATTCTTTGCGTGATCACCAAAAACCTGTGAGATGGCTTTTAATTCGGCAACGTCACCTAAAGGTGTTGAAGTTCCGTGAGTATTAATGTGATCTACATCTTCTGGTTGTATTCCAGAGTTTTCTAGACAGTTTTTCATCACAGCAATAACTCCAATTCCTTCCGGATGTGGTGCCGTCATGTGATATGCATCAGAAGACATTCCTCCTCCAATAACCTCTGCATAAATGTTTGCGCCTCTTGCTTTGGCGTACTCATATTCTTCTAAAACAATGGCTCCTGCTCCTTCACCTAAAACAAACCCGTCTCTTTCGGCGTCAAAAGGTCTAGAAGCTGTTTGTGCACTTTCATTTCTTGTAGATAATGCATGCATAGAATTAAATCCTCCCACACCAGCAATTGTAATGGCTGCTTCACTTCCTCCTGTAACAATAACATCACAATGTCCTAAACGAATATAGTTTAAGGCATCTATCATTGCATTAGCAGAAGACGCACAAGCTGATACTGTGGTGTAATTTGGTCCCATAAATCCATTTTTAATGGAAATATTACCAGGAGCAATGTCTGCAATCATTTTTGGAATAAAGAAAGGATTAAATTTTGGTGTTCCGTCTCCGGCTGCAAAATTTAAGACTTCATTTTGAAAAGTTTCTAAACCTCCTATTCCCGCTCCCCAGATAACACCTACTCGTAATTTATTAATAGTGTCTAAGTCTAACCCAGAATCTGCAATTGCCTCATCTGAAGCAACCATGGCATATTGGGTAAACTTATCCATTTTACGAGCATCTTTTCTGTTCATAAAATCTGTAACAGTAAAGTTTTTAACTTCACATGCAAAACGAGTCTTGAACTTGGTAGCATCAAAATGCGTAATGGGTGCCGCCCCGCTAACTCCGTTAACTAGAGCAGACCAATATTCTTCAATATTGTTCCCAATTGGCGTTAATGCACCAAGTCCAGTTACTACAACTCGTTTTAACTGCATATAAATGTTACTTTTTAGCTTCTTCTATGTAGCTGATTGCTTGACCAACAGTACCGATGTTCTCTGCTTGATCGTCTGGAATTTGAATATCAAATTCTTTTTCGAATTCCATAATCAATTCAACAGTATCTAAAGAATCTGCCCCTAGGTCATTAGTGAAACTAGCTTCTATAGTTACTTCATTATCGTCTACTCCTAATTTGTCTACAATAATAGCTTTTACTCTTGATGCAATGTCTGACATAATTTATTAATTTTTAAATTTAAAATCGAGGCAAAAATACAAATCTTATTAGTTTTAACGAATTTTTACCAAAAAAATGAACTCTAAAGTATATTATTTTATTCAATAGTTCATATATAAATTATAATATCAACTATTATGCTTTATTTTGTAGGTGAATATCTTACAAATGAAGAGAGTTATTATTTTTGCCTCAGGAGCTGGTTCAAATGCCGAAAATATTATTAGATACTTCCAGAATTCTAAAAAGATCTCTGTAGAAAAAGTATTTTGTAACAAAAAAGAAGCAGGTGTTTTTAATCGTTGTAAAAAACTAGCCATAGATTGTGAGTGGTTTTCTCGTGAAGATTTTTCTTATTCTAATAAAATACTAAAAGCATTACAAAAAGAAACCGACTTCATAGTGTTAGCAGGCTTTTTATGGAAAATTCCTGAAAATATTGTAGCAGCATTCCCAAATAAAATTATAAATATTCATCCAGCTTTATTGCCAAAATATGGTGGAAAAGGAATGTATGGAATGCATGTGCACAATGCCGTTAAAAATAGTGGTGATCTAGAAACTGGTATCACTATTCATTTTGTTAATGAACACTATGATGAAGGTGGTGTTATTTTTCAGGCTAAAACCCAGCTAAAAGTATCGGATTCTCCAGAAGATATTGCGCAAAAAATTCATATATTAGAATATGAATACTTTCCTAAGCTTATTGAAAAAACCATTTTAAAAGATGGGAACTAAAAAATACTATGTGGTATGGGAGGGAAAAGAAACCGGAGTATTCTCTTCTTGGGATACCGTTAAAAAGCTAGTACAAGGATATGAAGGGGCTAAATACAAGTCTTTTGTTAGTAAAGTGGAAGCTGACAAAGCTATCAAAAAAAACTTCTCAGATTATAAAGGAAAAGTCACTAAAAAAAAAGCATTATCTACAACTGAAAAAGCAACCTATGGAATTCCTATAAAAAATAGCTTAACGGTAGATGCGGCTTGTAGTGGAAACCCAGGTAAAATGGAATATCGTGGGGTGCTACATCATAACAAACAAGAAGTTTTTAAAATGGGTCCTTTTAAAAACGGCACCAATAATATTGGAGAGTTTCTAGCCTTAGTTCACGGAATTTCACTCTTAAACAAGAAAGGACTACACACCTTGCCTATATACTCAGATTCTAGAATTGCAATGTCTTGGGTTAAAAAGAAAGTCTGCAGAACCAATGTAACCTTTGACTCCTCTAATAGTGAGCTATTGGCTTTAATTCATAGAGCTGAAAGATGGCTAAAAGAAAATTCATTCAGCAATCCAATTTTAAAATGGGAAACCAAAGCTTGGGGAGAAATTCCTGCAGATTTTGGAAGAAAATAAAGAGTGGGTCTTTTTCAAAAAAAACCTCCAGCATAATGCTAGAGGTTCTCGTATATTCAATTTTAAAAACGATAAGAATAAATTATCCTTTTAAACTTGCTGATAAGTATTCACGATTCATTCTGGCAATATTCTCTAAAGAAATTCCTTTCGGACATTCTACTTCACAGGCTCCTGTATTGGTACAGTTTCCAAAACCTTCATCATCCATTTGTTGCACCATGTTTAACACTCGGTCTGTAGCTTCAATCTGACCCTGTGGAAGCAAAGCGTATTGAGAAACTTTTGCTGAAACAAATAGCATTGCACTAGAGTTTTTACAAGAAGCAACACAGGCCCCACAACCAATACATGTAGCTGCATCCATGGCTGCATCTGCTGCATGTTTAGAAATTGGAATTGAATTTGCATCTTGGGTGTTTCCTGAGGTATTTACAGAAATAAATCCGCCTGCATGTTGTACTCTATCAAAAGCACTTCTATCTACTACTAGATCTTTAATTACAGGAAATGCTTTGGCTCTAAATGGCTCTATGTAAATAGTATCTCCATCTTTAAACATTCGCATATGTAACTGACATGTAGTAACCCTTCTATCTGGTCCATGGGCTTCTCCATTAATATATAATGAACACATCCCACAAATTCCTTCCCTACAATCATGATCAAAAGCTACAGGAGAATCTCCTTTTTCTATCAATTGATTGTTTAACACATCCAACATTTCAAGGAAAGACATGTCTGGAGACACCTCGGAGATTTTATAATCTACCAATTGTCCTTTATCGTTTGCGCTTTTCTGACGCCAAATTTTTAACGTTAAATTCATCTCTCCTTAAATTATTTATATGATCTTTCTTTCACTTCAATATTTTCATACACCAAAGCTTCTTTATGTAATACCGCGTCTTTTGGCTCTCCTTTATATTCCCAAGCAGAAACAAACTGAAACTCTGTACTTCTCTTGGCTTCGCCTTCTGGTGTTTGATGTTCTTCTCTAAAGTGTCCTCCAGCAGATTCTTCTCTAACTAAGGCGTCCTTTGCAAACAATTCACCTAATTCTAAGAAATCTGCAACACGTCCTGCTTTTGCTAATTGTTCATTAAACTCATCTGCTGTTCCAGGAACTAAAACTTCTTTGTAAAACTCTTTTCGTAAGTCAGAAATTTCTTGAATGGCTTCTTTTAGCTCTTTTTCATTTCTAGACATCCCGCATTTATTCCACATAATCTTTCCTAGACGTCTATGAAAAGAATCAACAGACTTGGTTCCTTTATTATTAATTAAATGATCAATTGTTTCTTTAGCACTTTTTTCAGCTTCTTCAAACTCTGGTGAATCTGTAGAAATAGCCCCTGTTCTAATATCGTGTGATAAATAGTCTCCAATTGTATATGGTAATACAAAATACCCATCGGCCAAGCCTTGCATTAGTGCAGAAGCTCCTAATCTATTTGATCCGTGATCAGAAAAGTTTGCTTCTCCAATTGCATACAATCCTGGAATGGTTGTTTGTAAGTTGTAATCTACCCAAATACCTCCCATGGTATAATGTACCGCTGGAAAAATCATCATAGGTGTTTCGTATGGGTTCTCGTCTACGATCTTCTCATACATCTGAAATAAATTCCCATACTTAGCTTTCACAACTTCTTTACCAAGTTCCTTTACTAATGCATCATCATTTTCATTTAGTCCTTTTACATGTGCTTTTTCTTTTCCGTATCGAATAATTGCTGCTGCAAAATCTAAATAAACGGCTTCACCCGTTGCATTAATTCCATACCCAGCATCACAGCGTTCTTTTGCTGCTCTAGAGGCAACATCTCTTGGCACTAAGTTCCCAAAAGCTGGATATCTTCTTTCTAAGTAGTAATCTCTATCTTGCTCAGCTAACTGAGTTGGTTTAAGCTTACCTGATCTTATTGCCTCTACATCTTTCATGTGTTTTGGCACCCAAATTCGCCCATCATTTCTCAACGATTCAGACATCAATGTTAATTTAGATTGATGATCTCCAGAAACAGGAATACAGGTTGGATGAATTTGTGTATAACAAGGGTTTGCAAAATAAGCACCTCGCTTATGTGCTCTCCACGCAGCTGTTACATTAGATCCCATAGCATTGGTAGATAAGAAAAATACGTTTCCATACCCTCCTGTTCCTAAAACTACTGCATGTGCAGCATGTCTTTCTATTTCTCCTGTAACTAAATTACGTGCTATAATTCCTCTGGCTTTTCCATCTACAATTACAACATCAAGCATTTCATGCCTGTTGTACATTTTAATTTTTCCTCGTCCTATTTGACGGTTCATGGCAGAATAGGCTCCTAATAATAATTGTTGCCCTGTTTGTCCTTTGGCATAAAAAGTTCTTGAAACCAAGACACCTCCAAAAGAACGGTTATCTAACAACCCACCGTAATCACGGGCAAAAGGAACTCCTTGAGCCACACATTGATCTATAATATTTGCTGAAACTTCTGCTAAACGGTATACATTTGCTTCACGAGAACGATAATCTCCACCTTTAACTGTATCATAAAACAATCTGTAAGTTGAATCTCCATCTCCTTGATAATTTTTTGCTGCATTAATTCCTCCTTGAGCCGCAATTGAATGTGCTCTACGGGGTGAATCTTGAAAACAAAATGCTTTTACATTATATCCTAATTCTGCTAAAGTTGCTGCTGCAGAACCTCCTGCCAAACCTGTTCCTACAACAATAACATCTATTAAACGTTTATTTGCAGGGTTAACGAGGTTGATGTCGTTTTTATGATTTGTCCACTTTTCTGCGAGTGCACCTTGAGGTATTTTTGAATCTAAAGCCATCCTATAAAATGTGTTTTAAATGATGATATAATGCAATAAAAATAAAGCCTACAGGAATTCCTATCGCATATATTTTAGAGAATCTTTTCAATCCTTTTGTGTATTTATTATTAGCTCCAACTGATTGAAATGCCGAATCAAATCCGTGTAATAAGTGTAATGCCAGGAAAACAAAAGAAATTACGTAGAGTGCAACTCTCCACATATCAACAAACTTGTGTTGTAAATGTTCTAAATATCTAAACCCACTTTCACTATTATTAGGATCTATAAGACCAGACATATCTCCGTCTATAAATTTTATGGTTATTTCAGGAACCCAAAAATCATAAAAGTGAAGGAGCATAAATGCTAAAATTGTAAGTCCACTCCAAATCATATTTCTACTCATCCAAGAAGAGTTTGCTCCTCCATTATTTACCGCATATTTTATTTGACGTGCTTTGGTGTTTTTAATTTCTAAGACAAACCCCATCACAAAGTGAAAAATAACTCCAAAAATTAACACAGGTTGCAGCGCATATTGAATTACCCAAAAGGTTCCCATAAAATGAGAGACTTCATTAAATGTGTCTGGACTAAATACAGAAAGTATGTTTATAGCAAAATGTTGTAAAAGAAAAATCATAAGAAAGAGCGCTGAAATTGCCATTGCAAACTTTCTACCTATTGAAGAACTTAGAATTCCACTCATTATTGGTTAATTTTTATGCCTGCAAAGGTACAACTCAATCGTTTTCTAACCAAACTCCAAAAACTATTTTACTTTGTATTTAGAATCATTATAGTTAATTAAATTAATACTCTCTGTAAAAAATTAAGTTTTCATTTTTATTAAAAACTCTTAACGCAACCTTTTAAAAGTATTTGCACCTATGATGTATAATTTAATAACTACCCAATATTATGAAAACTAAACTGTACTCCTTATTACTTGGTATTGTTGCTATTGTGTTATTTTCTAATTGTGAATCTAACACAGAAGATATTATACCAGACCCTATTATAGAAACCCCAATAGAAGAAACTCCAACCTTATTAACAAGCCTTTCATTTGAAGAAACCTATGCTTTTGAAGCCAACCTCTTGGGTGGCCCTCACAAAGAAAATAACTTAATCGTCTACTGTATTTCAAAAACTTCAGTAGACGATGCTATTTTAACTGTGTAGACTCCTTTTGGTAAAAAGTATGTGCCATTTTTAGCAGCTTTTAATGACTGATCTTTAACCTTTTTTAAATACGCTTTTCGTCCTTTTTCAGAAAAGGAAAGATCAAAGCTAGCCTCATTAAACCCTTTATCAGAATCTTTAACTGTAGAGGCCACTAATAGCTCATCTTTATAAATATTTATAGTTACTTTTTTTGAACTATTTAAGTAATATGGAATTGAAATTTTTGGAATAAATGGAGATGACCATCTCCCCCATGAATTTCCCCACCTTCTATCTTTTTTAATGTTTGAAATTGAAAATATATGAGATTCTTTTGCTATGATTTCTGAGGTCATTGACTGAAGTGAGGTAATCGTTGCTTTATATAAACTCCTTCCATGTGTTCCCAAAATTAAATGTTTAGCCGTTGGCTGAATAACCAAATCATGAATGGCTACATTGGGCAATCCTTTTTGAAAAGGAGACCACTCTTTACCCTGATTAAAAGAAGCATAGGCCCCGTTATCTGTACCAACATACAATAAGTTTGGGTTTTCAGAATCTTCACGAATTACATTTACTGGTGATGTTGGAATATTATTAGAAATATTCTCCCAGTTTTTCCCGTAATCATTGGAGACATAGATATACACCGTAAAATCATCTGAACGATATCCGTTTAACGTTACATAAACACGTTCTTTTTTATGTTTTGAAGCAATCACTCTACTTACCCACAACTCTTTTGGAAAAGAGTTTGAAACGCGCTCCCAAGAACCTCCTCCGTTTTTAGAAAGATGCACATAACCATCATCTGAACCAACATACAAGAGTCCAAATTGAAAAGGAGATTCAGAAATGGTGGTTAAAGTTCCGTAAGCAACATTTCCTTTTTTCCCGCCAGTTGTTAGATCGTCTGAAATAGTTTCCCAAGTATCTCCTTGATTTAAACTTCTATGTAATTTATTGCCTCCTAGATATAAAATATCTTGGTTGTGTCTAGATAAATGGATGGGTGTTTGCCAATTAAATCTGTAGGGAGCTTCTCCCAAAGTATGTTTAGGCTGAATATATGTTCTTTCTCCTTTATCTCTGTTAAGTCTAAAGTAATTTCCAAATTGAGAACCTGTATACACAATAGATGGGTTTCTGTCATCTACTTGAACTTGCATGCCATCTCCTCCCATAATAGATGTATAAGGGTTTTTGCCTGTTTGGTGCCATCTGTTATTCATCTTAGCATTGTGAGATGCTGTCCAAACACCGTTATCTTGCAAACCTCCATACACATTATACGGTGTTTGGTTGTCTGCGTAAATTGCATAAAACTGCCCTACCGATGGTGAGTTTAATTTTACCCAATGTTCTCCATCATCATAGGAAATATTAAGTCCTCCATCATTTCCTTCAACAAGATGTCCTTTTCTTTTTGGATTTACCCATAGGGCTTGATGATCTGAATGCACATTTTCTTTCCCAATAGAAGTAAATGTTTTTCCACCATCTTTAGATTTTAATATAGGCACTCCCAATACATAAATAGCATTTTTATCTTGAGGGTCTACACGAATTTCTCCAAAGTAATATCCATAAGAAGAATACAAACCATCTATATGGTTTTTATGTGTTTTATTCCAGTTTTTTCCTCCATTTGTAGTAACAAAAACCTCAGCCCCTTCAACTGGAGTATCAAACAACAAGGTATTTGCATTCTCTACATATTTTGCTAAATCTATTGGCTTTACAGCACCAGACCTAACCATTTTTTTTACAGATACTGCACTATATTTCTCTTGAAAACGATTTGCTTTTAAGTAATTATTTAATTTTTTGTCTGTTAATTTTAAGAATTGATCTTTAGACATCTTTTTAAAACCTTCTTTTGTTAACCCATTAGAAGCTTGGTTTTTCTTCTCTTTAGAAGCTCTTCTAAACTGACTATCATGTAAAGCATACACTGTGTTTTCATCATAAATACTTAATCCAATTCTTCCAACACCAGCCCCATTTCTAAATCCATTATTGCTAGAAATATTTTTCCAAGTATCTCCACCGTCTGTACTTTTATAGATAGCAGAATTATTTCCGTCTCCGTCAAAATTCCAAGCTTTACGTTCTCGCTCCCAAGAAGCCGCATACAATACATTAGGGTTTTCTGGCGCAGCTACCACATCTATAATTCCGGTATCATTATTTATAAATAATGTTTTCTTCCATGTCTTCCCTCCATCAATTGTTTTAAAAACTCCTCGTTCTTTGTTTGGGGTATACAAATGACCAATAACTCCAACCACCACTTCTTCTGGATTTTCTGAATTAATAACAATTCTACTTACATGATGAGAATCTGACAAACCAACATGTTCCCAAGTTTTTCCTTGATTGTTAGATTTTAACATCCCTATTCCGGCATATGAAGATCTTGAAGAGTTTTTTTCACCTGTTCCAACCCAGATAGTTCTGTTGTTCCAATCTACAGCAATGTCACCAACATTTTGGGTAGGGCTGTTATCTAAAAGAGGCGTAAAGGAAGCTCCATTATTATTCGTATACCACAACCCTCCAGATGCATAGCCTACATAAAACTCTGTTGGATCCTCAGGGTTTACTGCCATGTCTGCTACTCGCCCACTCATTACAGTTGGTCCAATATTAGTAAAAGACAGGTTTTTAATGATAGATGTTTTTGTTAGCGCCTCCTTTTCTTTGAGTGCTTTTGTTACAACTTCTGATTCTGTTGCAGATTGTTGAGCAGATATACCTATAGTAATGAATAAAAATAAAGCCTTAAAAATAGTTTTCATGATGGTTAATTTTTTGTTGTATTTGTTATGTATAGTCTCTCAAAAATAGCGAATAAATTTTTGTGATGATTTTCTACTTTACTTTTCTTTTAGTTTAATCTTATTCCTGTGCGAAAAAAAAGAGGTCACACTTTGGCTTACAATTAATCGGTGTACATTTGCGGCATTATTCAGAAAAAATACTATTGTTATTTTTTCATAAACATTATAGATGTCATTTAAAGATTTAGGCCTAACAGATGCTTTGTTAAAAGCGGTTCAAGAAAAAGGATATACAACTCCTTCTCCAATTCAAGAAAAAGCAATTCCACATATTTTAGCAGGAAAAGATGTACTAGCTTCTGCGCAAACAGGAACTGGAAAAACAGCTGGTTTTACCCTACCTGTTCTTCAATATTTGTCAGAAACAAAACACCCTAAATACAGACCTTTAAGGGCATTAGTTTTAACACCAACAAGAGAACTAGCTGCTCAAGTATATGATAATGTGAGAGAATATAGCTCTTATTTAAACATTCATTCAGCGGTTGTTTTTGGTGGAGTGAAAGCTGCTTCTCAAATTGCTACCCTAAAAAGAGGGGTCGATATTTTGGTGGCAACTCCAGGTAGATTATTAGACTTACACAATCAAAAAGCAGTTTCATTTAAACGCATAGATGTCTTAATTTTAGATGAAGCAGACAGAATGTTAGACATGGGGTTTGTAAGAGATATCAATAAGATTATTAGTTTTATGCCTGCAAAAAGGCAAAACCTACTATTTTCGGCTACCTTTTCTAAAGAAATTAAACAACTAGCTCAAACTATTTTAAGAAACCCAGTGATGGTAGAGGCTGAGCCAGAAAACTCAACGGCCGAGATGGTGAGTCAAAAAGCTTATAGGGTCAATAAAAAAGATAAAACAAGCATTGTTACCAACCTCATAAAAGACGGAAACTGGAATCAAGTATTAATCTTTATGAGAACCAAGCACGGGGCTAATAAATTAACAAAACAACTGCTTCAATCTGGAATTTCTGCAGCTGCCATTCATGGTAACAAGAGTCAGGGCGCTAGAACCAAGGCCTTATCAAATTTTAAAACCAATGATATTCGTGTATTAGTTGCTACAGATATTGCGGCTCGTGGCTTAGACATTCCATTATTACCGCATGTTGTTAATTTTGAATTACCTAATATTCCTGAAGACTATGTTCACAGAATAGGAAGAACAGGAAGAGCTGGTGCAAGTGGTGAAGCTATTTCTTTAGTTTGTAGTGAAGAGACAGAATATCAACGAGAAATAGAAAAATTGCTGGGTAAAAAATTAGCCACTGAAATTATAGAAGGCTACGAACCAACCGACAATGCTCCACCAAAAAGAGCTGCTACTCAAAGCAAGGGTTCTTTTAAGAGCTCATCTTCAAAAAAACCACATCGAAAAAACCATACGCCAAGAGACGCTAGATCATCTAACTCTGAAGGGCGTAGCAAAAGAAACTCAAGAAACAGACGCAGATAACGCGTCTTTTTTTTGCTTTTTATTAGCTACATTTGTGAATTAAATACGTAGAAAATGAAATATCATCAAATAGATTCAGCGCTTTTTATCAAAAATAGACAACACTTTATGGCTAAGATGAAGCCTGCTAGTTTGGCTGTTTTTAATTCTAATGATATTTATCCAGTAAGTGCAGATAGTACCATGCCGTTTGACCAACACAGAGATATTTTTTATTTAAGTGGCGTAGATCAAGAAGAGAGTGTATTAGTGTTATTTCCTGACTGCCCAAAAGAAAAACATCGTGAAATCTTATTCTTAAAAGAAACTAGCGAACATATAGCTGTATGGGAAGGTGAAAAACTAACCAAAGAAGCTGCTTTTAAAACAGCTGGTATACAAACTGTTTATTGGCTACAAGACTTAGAAAAAATACTATTTGAGCTCTCTACCCAATGCAATACGTTTTACATTAATACCAATGAGCACTATAGAGCCAATGTTGAAACAGAAACCAGAGAAGATCGTTTTACAAAGTGGTTGTTGGCTAAATACCCTGCACATTCTGTTGCAAAAAGCAATCCAATTTTACAAGAATTACGAGCAGTAAAAGACCCTATTGAATTAGATCTAATGCAACAGGCTTGTGATATTACTGAAAAAGGGTTTCGTAGAATTTTAAATTTCATAAAACCCTCTGTATGGGAATATGAAATTGAGGCAGAGTTGGTACACGAATTTATTATTAATCGTTCTAAAGGATTTGCGTACACACCAATTATTGCTGCTGGAAATAATGCCAATGTACTGCATTATATAGAAAACAACCAACAATGTAAAGCGGGTGATTTAATTTTATTGGATGTAGCTGCTGAGTATGCAAACTATAAAAGTGATTTAACCAGAACAGTTCCTGTTTCTGGAAAATTTAGTGACAGACAAAAAGCAGTTTATAATGCTGTAAACACCGTAAAAAAGGAGGCAACAAAATTATTGGTTCCAGGTGCTTACTGGGAACAGTATCATGAAGAAGTTGGTAAGCTTATGACTTCAGAATTGCTTGGCTTAGGTCTTCTAGACAAGGCTGATGTGCAACATGAAGATAAAGATTGGCCTGCTTATAAAAAATATTTTATGCACGGCACTTCTCATCATATCGGTTTAGACACTCATGATTATGGCCTACTACATTTACCAATAGAGGAAAATATGGTCTTTACTGTAGAGCCAGGTATTTATATTCCTGAAGAAGGTTTTGGTGTTCGTTTAGAAGATGATGTAGTGGTGCAAAAATCTGGAGCACCTTTTAATTTAATGGGGAATATCCCTATTGAGGCAGATGAGATTGAAGCTTTAATGAACAAGGGGTAGGTTTTTTTATTTATAGTCAAAACCTCAAATCAAGAAAAAGATGTCTTTAAATACTAAGCCCTTTTAGAAAGCCAATTGTTTTTGTGTTAAAATCTTCTGGCTGCTCTACATTTACAACATGTCCACAATTTTCAACAACATATAAAGAAGATTGTAGGTGATCTTTTACCACTCTTTTAATAGATGGCAAAAACAAATGATCTTGGGCACCCATTACATACAAGGTAGGAATTTTAATATCTTTTGCTCTAAAAAAACGAAGTAATGGGTTTATCTCTGCCGTTAATTTAAACCATCTAATAAACTCTTTCTGATATAATTTTTTAGCTTCATTCACAAAAAGGATTCTAGATTCTTTGTGGTTTTTTTTGGGCATTATAATAAACGCAAACAATTTATATAACATCATATAAGGAACCACAGACTTAAATAGGTTTCCCACACGCATTAAAATTTGTGAACGAACATTTAATTTTAAAATAGCACCTCCAAGCACCATGCTTTCTACTAAATCTGGTTTTTTTTCCGCTAAATTTCTAATTAGAATTGTTCCTAAAGAGATGCCTATAAAATGTGATTTCTGTATCTTTAAATGCGCCAATACCTCAATAATATCTTGGGTAATGGCGTTAAAAGTATACTCATTATTAAAGGTGTCTTTAATAGTTGGCTTGCTGTTTCCATGACCTCTAAGATCTAAGATCAATACATTAAATTCTTTTTTAAAAGCCCTTATTTGCCTGAACCATATAGAACTGCTTCCTCCAGCACCATGAACAAAGCTAACCCACTTTGTGGTATGTTCATTTAAATAAGTATAATGGTTTAGCATAATAAGGCGCAAATATACTCTTAATTTCTAGGATGTTGGGGCTTCTCTAGTACTCCTTTTTTGATGATGATTATAAACATTTAGTGCAATAAACATTGTTAGTGCAGGGAGAACCCAGCCTAAACTTTTAGAAGACAACGGAATCCAATAGATGATTGGTTTTAAAAAATCGCTTAATTGTAAAGAACCTAGAAAATCTGGGATGCTAAAAAGAAAGGTAATAAATACAACTCCTTTAAATACGGTTGGTGATGCTAATTTACTAGAAACAACATTCAGTAAGATTAATACGATGGTAATTGGGTAAATAAACATTAATGCTGGTATTGCAGCTTTAATAATAAAACTAACTTCAAAATGGCCAATAACAACTCCTAAAACACAACTTATAAATGCAGTTATAACATATGCTTTTTGTGAATTTTTAAAAATTCCTTTTACATAATCTGAAGTTCCTGTTACAATTCCAACGGCAGTGGTAAAACATGCCAAAGCAACTAAAATACTTAAAAAAGAAGTTCCTGTGGCTCCTAATGTTTGCGAACTTAAGCTCGTTAAAATTTCAGTTCTTGTTGCATTTTCAGAAAATTCAGCACTTAATAATGCTCCACTAAAAATTAATCCTCCATAAATTAGTAGCAGTCCTACTCCTGCAATAAAACCTGCTTTGGTAATAAGTGTTTTCGTGTCTTTATAAGACGTATGACCTCGTAGATTTAATGAAATAATAATAACTGCTCCAACCACAACCCCGCCAATAGCATCAAAAGTTTGATACCCTTCTAGAATACCGCTTACAAAAGGAACGTCAAAGGTATTTGAGTTCATATATTGAGTAGAACTACCCCAAGCCAACGCAATAATGGCCACTAGAATAACAACAATAATGGGCGTTAAAAATTTTCCAATTAGCTCTATAAGTTTTGACCGATTAATCACAAAAATAAAAATTAATATAAAATAAAGACTACTTGTAAGTAATGGGCTTGTTCCAAAAAAAGGGTGGATTGCCATTTCATGAGCAACAGAAGCAGTTCTAGGAGCCGGAATTGTAACAGCAATTAAATACATAACAACACAGTACAATGAGCTAAACCAAGGAGCTACTTTTTTTCCTAAATCATACATGGTTCCTTGAACTTTTGCATGTGCCAAAATACCTAGTATTGGAATAAAAACAGCTGTAATAATAAACCCAAAAAAAACCAACCACCATTGGTTTCCAGAATTTACACCTAAAAAAGGTGGAAGAATTAGGTTTCCTGCCCCAAAAAAGAGCGCAAAGAGTGCAAAACCCGTAATCCAAATTTCTCTATTTTTGCTCATTTTGTCCATTTTTTAATCAAAAAGAGGCTAAAATTGATCAAAATGTACGAAAAAACGACCAAAATGATAAAAAACTTAATTGTTGCAAAATAGAATGCCACAGAGACCCAAAACTGATCCATATTTCCTAAAACCAAGTTAATTAGCCCTATGTTTTCTATATAATCAAAGATTCCGGCAAGAAATATTACCCAAATCAAGACATTTCCTACTATAAAAAACGGCCTTTTAGACCAAAGAAGTACATTTAATTTATGAATTAAAATGGCCATAAATAATGAATAAGCAATTGGAAATAAAAAATCGATCCCTAAACCCAAAGACACTGCTATTTTTCCTTTTTCTCCCCAAGAATTTAAATAAGATCCTGCGGTTTCTAAATCTCCTGCCAATTCAAAAGCAATAATTCCTCCAGAGCAGGTGTCATTTATTAAAAACTGATCTAAATATTGCAACACAGCAATGCACAAGACGACTAAAAATAAGAGAACTCTTGTCAATCTTATTTCTTGGTTTTTAGTTAGTGTTGAAAAAGGTGATGAAAACATGAATTAAATTCTATGAGACAATGGAAAGATACATATTTTTGTAAGATGGAAAAATCACTTTCATTTAAAAACATCAAAATTTCATACACAGATTCTGGAAAAGGACCTGTAGTGGTCTTATTGCATGGATTTCTAGAAAACAAGAGGATGTGGAAAGAGATTGTTCCTAAAGTTTCCAACACCAATAGGGTACTTGCAATAGACTTATTAGGTCATGGGCAAACAGATTGTTTAGGCTATGTTCATTCTATGGAGCTAATGGCTGATGAAGTTTTAGCTGTTCTAAAATTGTTGCGAATTAGAAAAATTACTATTATTGGTCATTCTATGGGTGGTTATGTTTCTCTAGCCCTGGCTGATAAACGTCCTGAAATGATAAGAGGGCTATGCTTGTTAAATTCTACGTCATTATCAGATGATATAGAAAGAAAAAAATTACGTGAAAGAGCTAATAAAATGGTACAGAGTAATTTTACTAATATGGTGAGAATGTCTTTTGTTAATTTATTTGGTGAAGAAAACAAAGCTGTCTTTGCGTTTGAGATAGAAAATGCGCTAAACGATGCTTTAAAAACATCTTTACAGGGCTATATGGCGTGTCAAGAAGGAATGAGAATACGGCCAAACAGAATGGCTGTTTTAAAAAATAATAGTTTTAAAAAATTATATATACTGGGTAAAAAAGATCCTGTTTTATCTGTAAAGGAAGCTCTAGAGGAGGCTAAAGAAACACAAACCGAAAGCGTTGTTTTATCAGGAGGTCATATGAGCCATATTGAAAACACCAACGAGCTATTGATAGCCTTACAAAAGTTTGTAAAGCAGTGCTAAAGTAACAGCAGTATTATTGTTCTTCTTCTTTAGCAAGCGCATTCCACCCTTGTGCTTTCAGTTCTAATTCTTGACCAGCTCTTGTCACTAAGTTTAATCCAGTTGCTTTGTCTGTAATATGGCCAATGATAGACAAATGTGGATTTCCTTTCACCTTTTCAAAATCTCCAATAGGCACCGTAAATAACAACTCGTAATCTTCTCCGCCACTTAAAGCTACCATAGTGCTATCTAAATCAAACTCTTCACAGGCAGAAATTACTTGAGGATCTAATGGTATTTTGTCTTCATAGATTTTACACCCCACCTCACTTTGTGAACAGATATGCATAACTTCAGAAGATAACCCGTCAGAAATATCAATCATGGCTGTTGGTTGCACGTCCATTTCTTTTAAAAGAGAGGAAATATCTTTTCTTGCTTCTGGCTTTAGTTGACGTTCAATTAAATAGGTGTAATTATCTAGATCTGGCTGATTGTTTGGGTTTACTTTAAATACCTGTTTCTCTCTTTCCAAGACTTGTAGCCCTAGGTATGCAGCACCCAAATCGCCAGAAACAACAATTAAATCTGTTTCTTTTGCTCCGCTTCTATAAACAATTTCTTCCTTGGCTGCCTTGCCAATAGCTGTAACAGAAATTAGCATTCCTTTTGTAGATGAAGTAGTATCTCCACCTATTAAATCAATAGTATAGGTTTCACAAGCTAACTGAATTCCAGCATATAACTCTTCTATTGCTTCTAACGGAAAACGATTAGAAACAGCAATAGATACTGTAATTTGTTCTGCTACTGCATTCATAGCAAAAACATCAGAAAGATTTACAACTACAGCCTTATATCCCAGATGTTTCAGGGGCATATAGCTTAAATCAAAATGCACTCCTTCAATTAGTAAGTCTGTTGTAATTAATGTCTGTTTTTCTGAACTTTCTAAAACAGCCGCGTCATCCCCAACTGCTTTTACGGTTGTTTTGTGAGATGTCTTAAAATGTTTTGTGATATGATTTATTAAACCAAATTCTCCTAGTTCTGATAACGACGTTCTTGATTGATTTTTATCTTCTAACATTTTGCAAAGATATACACATCTTAAAAATAAACCCCACATCTTGTTGCTATTCTGTCTTCTCTTTTTTTGTTCTTTAAAACTGCTATATTTGTTTCTACTAATAAGAATAGATTTAAAACATAAAATAATAGTATATTGAAAAACCTTCAGAATGAAAAAATTTATTGTAGTGTCGTGTATTTTTTTATTTACTTTCTCTTGCAAAAAATCAGTAACACTAGAATATACGCCTCCACAAATAGTTTCTGGAAATACTGGAATTGACTTGATTGAAAACAGTGGCGCTGGACAAACTGTATATATAATTGAAGCTACAGGAAATGTTGAGGTAATTGGATATTTTTTAAGCGGCCCAGATGCTGATTTCTTGACGCTAAATAATAATACAGTAAGCTTGGATGCTAATCCAGATTTTGAAATAAAATCTAGTTATAGTTTTGAAGTAACTGTAAATGATGCTGAAGGAGATATCAGCGAAATTCAAGTAGTTACATTTTCAATTATAGACGTAGATGAAACACCTGCCTTTGTCCTTAATTTTTGTGAAAATGGATTTGCGGGAGAGTATCCTTGTAATAACTATGATTTAATAGGCCACATAGATTTAAATACTTTAGGTGCTAATTCTGGAAATGACTGTTGGGGTTGGACAGATCCTGCTACCGGAAAAGAATATGCCTTGATGGGTCTTAATACAGGAACTTCTTTTATTGATATTTCTGATCTAGAGTTTCCAAGAATTGTTGGATTTTTACCAACACATACAACTAGTAGTTCTTGGCGAGATATTAAAACCTACGGTAATTATGCTTTTATAGTAAGTGAAGCTTCAAATCATGGAATGCAGGTTTTTGACCTTACAAGACTAACTAGTGTTGGCTCAGATGTGCCTCCAGTAACATTTACAGAAGATGCTCATTATAATGGTTTTGGAAAAGCACACAATATTGTAATTAATGAAACACAAGGCTATGCGTACGCTGTTGGTACAAATACCTATAGTGGAGGTCCACATTTTATAAATATTTCAAATCCATTAAACCCTGTTTCTGAGGGCGGATACGGTAACGATGCCTATTCTCATGATGCACAAGTTGTAACCTATAATGGTCCTGACACAGATTATACAGGAAAAGAAATTTTAATAGGTAGCAATGAAAATGAGGTTGTAATTGTTGATGTAACAGATAAAACAAACCCTACACAAATTGCAACAATCAACTACCCTAACATTGGATATACTCACCAAGGGTGGTTTACAGAAGATCAAAGCTATTTTATCCTTGGCGATGAATTAGATGAACGTAATTTTGGAGGAAATACACGAAATATTGTGTTTGATTTTACCGATTTAGACGCGCCTTCTATTCATATGAATTACTACGGCCCTACAACAGCTGTTGATCATAACGGCTATGTAATTGGAGATGACTACTACCTTGCTAATTATTCTGCTGGAATACGAATAATAGACATTACAAATATTAGCAATGAAACCATGTCTGAAATTGGATATTTTGATACCTACCCGTCAAATGACAATGCATCTTTTAATGGGGTTTGGAGTGTATATCCGTATTTTTCTAGCGGAAATATTATTATAAGTGATAGAAATAGTGGTTTTTATATCGTAAGAAAAAGCGAGTAGCTTCATGAAAAAACACCTGCTTTTTTTCGCTATTTTAATTGCCTATGGTTGCACAGAATCCGATCTAACTTTTAATCCAGTGGTAGCTAATTCTGATGGAGCCCCTGAACTTGTTCAAACTTTTGGCGGATCAAAAAATGATGTCGCAAAATCTGTTGTTGCTACCTTAGACGGGGGTTTTGCTGTTCTTGGTTATACACAAAGTATGGATGGAGATGTTATAGGGAAAACAACCGAAAATTATGATTTTTGGGTACTCAAATTCAATTCCGATGCGTTGTTAGAATGGAATAAAACCTATGGAGGTTCTGGAGACGATAGAGGAAACAGTCTTATTGAAACCTCAGATGGTGGATTTGCGTTACTAGGCTATACAGATAGTGTTGATGGAGATGTTACAACAAATAATGGTAATAGAGATTTTTGGGTGGTAAAAATTGATGCTTTTGGAGCTCTTACTTGGCAAAAATCTATTGGTTATGCCGGTGCAGATGAAGGAATGTCTATTATAGAAACATCAGACAATCATTTTATCCTCTCTGGTGTTTTAGATGTTAGCGCATCTGGAGGTGAAGGAAATTTTGGCAGGCTTTCTACCAGACATGCAGGAGGAGATTATTGGTCAATTAAAATAACCCAAACAGGAGGTGTTGTGTGGTCGCGTTTTTATGGTGGGTCTTTTACCGACAATCCTGCAGGAGTTCTTGAGACTGCTAGTAACAATTTAATAATCGTAGGAGGCTCAGATAGTAACGATGTAGATATTACAAACAACAAAGGATCTTATGATTTTTGGGTTGTTAAGTCTACTAAAGATGGAGATATCATCTGGGAAAAATCATTTGGTGGTTCAGAAATAGATGAGGCAAGAGGTATTGTTTCTTCTGGTGATGGAAACCATGTTATTGTTGGGGATACGCGTAGCAATGAGCAAGATGTTTCCTTAAATAATGGAGCTGCAGATTTATGGCTTGTTAAAATTTCTGATGATGGAGATGTATTGTGGAATAGTTCTATTGGCGGTTCTAATTTTGATGTTGGGAGGTCTATAGACTTAACTTTTGATGGTGGATTTATAATTGCCGGAAGCTCTAGAAGTTTTGATGGAGATGTGTTGCAAAATCAAGGTCAAAATGATGCTTGGATTGTAAAAATAAATACCTTTGGTGAGTTACTTTGGGAAACAACTGTTGGCGGCTCAGAAATAGATTTCGCCTATGACTCTGTTCAATTAAATAATGGAACCATTATTGCTGTAGGTGAAACAAATAGTTCTGATGGCGATATTCTAGAGAATAAAGGATTTACTGATGTATTAATTATAAAAATAAATTAAACATGAAGACAAAGATATTAGCAATTATCTGTCTTACTTTTGTGCTAAGTAGCTGTAGTGAAGACAACGATATTAGTTTAGAGCCTGTTGCTATTACTCTAAATTTTAGTCATTCTTGGAATGGAACAGAAATTACAAATGCAGACTTTAATGAGCTTAAATTTACCAATGAAAACGAGCAAGATCTTAGTATAGAGGGATTAAGATACGTGATCTCTGAGATTCTATTAACCCATGAAAGTGGTGTAGTTACAGTTCTTGATGAGTATAATTTAGTAGACCTTACCAACACCAAAGGCCTCTCTTTTACAACATCTGAAGCTATTTTACCGGGTGACTATACTTCTGTTTCTTTTAGGTTTGGTTTTAGCAATGAATATAATATTGATGGGGCTTACCCAGATTTAAATACGGCTAACTTTAATGTTCCTAATGCCTTAGGTGGCGGCTATCATTTTATGCAATTTGACGGAAAATATAGAGATATTACCTCTGTTGAAGCGCCTTTTAATTATCATGTTATTAGCGCAATAGACCCAACAAACACCAATGACCCTTTAGATACTTCATTTTCATTAAATATTGGTGCAGCAACCATTGGTGGAAACACAAACATACAGATAGAAATGGATGTTTCAGAGTGGTTTAAAAACCCTACTACCTGGAATTTAAATGAATATGATGTAAATTTAATGGGAAATTATGACGTGCAGCTTTTAATGAATCAAAACGGTTCTTCAGTTTTTAGCCTAATTTCCATTACTCAATAAAATGAATTTAAAACGTCTTCTTCTTTATAGTTCTGTTTTGGTTTTTATGTATTGTTCAGATCAAAACGCTGGTTCAGAAGATATATATTCACCCATCCCCTATTCACTAAAGATTCCTGAGCTTTTTCAACAAAAATTAATAGACCCGTTAATTCCAAGCAATAATCCTCTAACCGAAGAAGGTGTTGCTCTAGGAAAAAAACTATTTTTTGATAGAAAACTTTCTGGAAATAATACACAAGCCTGTGCCTCTTGCCATAAACCTCAAAATTCATTTACAGATAACACTCGTTTTAGCAATGGAATAGACGGAGTATTTGGGTCTCGTAATTCTATGCCATTAATGAACTTAGCTTGGAATTTTACTGATAAATTTGCTTGGGACGGAAAAGAATTGGGGCTAGAAAGACAGGCTTTAGAACCTGTTAAAAACCCAATTGAAATGCATAGTAATTGGGCAAATGTAGCCGAAAAACTACAGCAAGATCCAGAATACCCTACCTTGTTTTTAAGAGCTTTTGGAACAACAACAATAGATTCTAGCTTGGTTACAAAAGCAATTGCGCAATTTGAAAGAATTCTTATTTCTGGAAATGCAAAATTTGATCAATACCTTCTTGGAAACGCTACATTAAGTTTAGAAGAGCTGAATGGCTTTACTATTTTTATGGATGAAGAGAAAGGAGACTGTTTTCATTGTCATGGAAGTGATAACAACCCTTTATGGACAGACAATGGTTTTCACAATAACGGATTAGACAGCACATTTGATGATCTAGGATTAGGGGCTGTAACAGGAGATCCTAATGATAATGGTACGTTTCGTTCGCCTTCTTTGAGAAACCTTAATTTTACTGCTCCTTATATGCATGATGGTCGTTTTGCAACTTTAGAAGAAGTCATAAATCATTATAGTGAAGGGTTGCAATTTTCTTCTACAATAGACCCCTTAATGAAAAAAGTAAGCCAAGGAGGTGTTCAACTAACTCCTCAAGAAAAATTAGACTTAAAAGCTTTTTTACTCACGTTAACAGATCCTGAATTTATTAATAACCCAGATTTTCGTAATTAATAGATTTCATTGATTTTTACATAGATCAATATAATGAAAGCATCACTGGTCATTTTAGACTTATATCGTATCTTTGCAATCACAATTTAGATTTAATCTATTTAAAGTTATGATAAAGGTTTCAAACACGGCAAAACAAAAAGTTATCCAATTAATGACGGATGATGGCTTTGATGCTACAACAGACTTTGTGAGAGTTGGTGTAAAAAGTGGAGGTTGTTCTGGTCTCTCCTATGACTTAGACTTTGACAATAAACAGCAAGAAAACGATAAGGTTTTTGAAGACAATGATGTTAAAATTATTGTAGATAAAAAAAGTTTCTTGTATTTGGTGGGAACTACCTTAGAGTTTTCAGGAGGATTGAACGGAAAAGGATTTGTTTTTAACAACCCAAACGCCAACAGAACTTGTGGCTGTGGAGAAAGTTTTTCATTATAATTGATAACTGATAATTGAAATGAGTAAGTACACAGAAGATGATTTAAGAGAAGAGTTAAAAACCAAAGAATACGAATATGGTTTTTATACCGATATAGAAAGTGAAACCTTTGCTAAAGGATTGAATGAAGATGTTGTTCGTGCAATTTCTAAAAAGAAAAACGAGCCAGAATGGATGACTAAATGGCGTTTAGATGCCTTTAAAATTTGGTCTAAAATGGAAGAACCCGAGTGGGCCAACGTAAACTATAAAAAACCTAAATTTCAAGAAATTGCTTATTATTCAGCACCAAAACAAAAGCCTAAACTAAATAGTATTGATGAAGTTGATCCAGATTTACTAGCAACTTTTGAAAAATTAGGCATCTCCTTAGAAGAACAAAAAAGATTAGCAAATGTTGCTGTAGATATTGTAATAGATTCTGTTTCTGTTGCCACTACTTTTAAAAAGACACTTGGCGAAAAAGGCATTATTTTTATGCCTATTTCTGAAGCTATACAAGAACACCCAGAGTTGGTTAAAAAATATCTTGGAACTGTTGTTCCTACTTCAGATAATTTTTATGCAGCTTTAAATTCTGCTGTTTTTTCAGATGGTTCATTCTGTTATATTCCAAAAGGTGTTCGTTGCCCTATGGAACTATCTACCTATTTTAGAATTAATGAAGGAGGTACCGGTCAGTTTGAAAGAACACTTGTAGTTGCAGACAAAGGAAGCTTTGTTAGCTACCTAGAAGGCTGTACTGCTCCAAGTAGAGATGAAAATCAATTACATGCAGCAGTTGTTGAACTAATTGCAATGGATGATGCTGAGATTAAATATTCTACTGTTCAAAACTGGTATCCTGGAAACAGCGAAGGAAAAGGGGGTGTTTTCAATTTTGTGACCAAAAGAGGTTTGTGTGAAACTAATGCAAAAATATCCTGGACTCAAGTAGAAACAGGTTCTGCAATTACATGGAAATATCCAAGCTGCATTTTAAAAGGAAATAATTCTGTTGGAGAGTTTTACTCTATTGCTGTTACAAATAATTATCAGCAGGCAGATACTGGTACTAAAATGATTCACTTAGGTAAAAACACCAAGTCAACCATTATTTCCAAAGGAATTTCTGCTGGAAAATCACAAAATAGTTATCGTGGTTTGGTGCAAATAAACTCAAGAGCTGAAAATGCTAGAAACTTTTCACAATGTGATAGTTTATTAATGGGTAATGAATGTGGTGCCCACACATTTCCTTACATAGAAGTAAAAAATAAAACAGCGCAGGTAGAACACGAAGCAACTACAAGTAAAATTGGAGAAGAACAATTATTCTACTGCAATCAAAGAGGTATTGATACTGAAAAAGCCATCGCTTTAATTGTAAATGGTTTCAGTAAAGAGGTGCTAAACAAACTGCCTATGGAGTTTGCGGTTGAAGCACAAAAATTATTAGAAATTAGCCTAGAAGGTTCTGTTGGATAGGTAACTAAAAAATTAACGCTTGTAATTAAAGCAACAAGCACATAGTATAAAGAACATGTTAAAAATAGAAAATTTACAAGCAAGTATAGATAATAAATCAATCTTAAAAGGATTGAATTTAGAAGTAAATGCAGGTGAAGTTCATGCAATTATGGGACCAAATGGAGCTGGAAAAAGCACCCTGGCTAATATTATTGCAGGAAAAGAAGAATATGAGGTTAACCAAGGAACTATTGAGTTAAATGGTGAAGATATTAGCGAGTTGGCTCCTGAGGAAAGAGCTCACAACGGTGTGTTTTTATCGTTTCAATATCCGGTAGAAATTCCTGGAGTTTCTGTAACTAACTTTATTAAAACAGCCATCAACGAAAATCGTAAGGCAAAAGGTCTAGAAGACATGCCTGCAAAAGATATGTTGAAAATGATTCGTGAAAAATCTGAGCTCTTAGAGATTGATCGTAAATTCTTGTCTCGTTCTTTAAACGAAGGTTTTTCTGGAGGAGAGAAAAAGCGTAACGAAATTTTTCAAATGGCAATGTTAGAACCTAAACTAGCCATCTTAGATGAAACAGACTCTGGTTTAGATATTGATGCTTTGCGCATTGTTGCAAATGGAGTTAATAAATTAAAATCAAAAGACAACGCTGTCATAGTAATTACACACTACCAACGATTGTTAGAATATATTGTTCCAGATTTTGTTCATGTACTACATGATGGTAAAATAGTTAAAACCGGAGATGCCTCTCTAGCGCTAGAACTAGAAGCTAAAGGGTATGATTGGATCAAGGAAGAAATGATATCATAAACCATTAAGTATGGATTTAAAAGAAAAAATAGTTTCCTCTTATGTCGCTTTTGAAGACGGCGTAAATATCAATTCTGATATTCATGAGATTAGAACAGAAGCCTTTCAAAACTTTGAAAAGCTAGGCTTTCCATCAAAAAAGCTAGAGGCGTGGAAATATACCTCTCTAAATACTATCTTAAAAGAAGATTACAGTATTTTTCCAGATAAAGAAAAAACCATCAATCTTGCAGATGTAAAACAATATTTTATTCATGATATAGACACTTATAAAGTAATCTTTATAGATGGAAAATACAGTTCTTTTTTATCAGAAACAACCCATGACAGTATAGATGTTTGCTTAATGTCTTCTGCTTTAACCAAAGCAAAATACAAACCTGTCATAGAGAACTATTTTAATAAAGTTGCTAAACAAGACAATTTAACTTCACTAAATACTGCCTTCTCTAAAGAAGGTGCTTACATTCATATTCCTAAGAATACTGAAGTTGAAAAACCTATACAAATTATCAATTTTACCACTGGTACTGAAACTGCAACCATGTTGCAGCCAAGAAATTTAATTGTAGTGGGGCAAAATGCACATGTTCAAATTATTGAGCGTCACCAAAGTTTAACCGAAAATGCTGTATTAACAAACGTTGTTACAGAGGTTTACGCAGACAGACATTCAACTGTAGATTTTTACAAAATTCAAAATGACCATGCCTCAGCTTCCTTGGTAGATAATACCTATATAGAACAACAATCTAACAGTATTGTATCTGTGCATACCTTTTCCTTTGGTGGAAATATTACAAGAAACAATTTAAACTTCTATCAAAAAGGAGAGCATATAGATTCTATTTTAAAAGGAATTACTATTATTGAAGGAAAACAACATGTAGACCATCATACCTTGGTTCATCATATAGAACCCAACTGTGAAAGTCATCAAGATTATAAAGGAATTTTTGACGAACGCTCTACCGGTGTTTTTAATGGAAAGGTTATTGTTGAAAAAGAGGCGCAAAAAACCAATGCATATCAAAAAAACAACAATGTTTTAGTAAGTGATAGATCTACAATTAACGCCAAACCACAACTAGAAATTTTTGCAGATGATGTAAAATGTTCTCATGGTTGTACCATTGGTCAATTAGATGAACAAGCTTTGTTTTATATGCAACAGCGTGGAATTCCAAAAAAAGAAGCAAGAGCTTTGTTAATGTATGCATTTGCCAATACCGTTCTAGAAAGCGTTAAAATTCCTGAGGTTAAGGAAAGAATAACAAAGTTAATTGCTATGAAATTAAATGTAAATATTGGTTTTAATATCTAAAACCAAGGGTACTAATAAACACAAAAACAGGCAATTATGCCTGTTTTTGTGTTTTGATATAATTCTAAAGCCTTATTGCTCTAGATAATCTAATGCCAAAGCAGATAATGTTTTAACTCCCAGCACAAAACCACTTTCATCTAACATAAAATCTGGCGTATGATGCCCAGCAGCCTCTTCTGGTTTTACATCTAATGCTTTTCCTCCTAAGAAAAAATACAGTCCTGGTATTTTTTGTTGAAAAAAAGAAAAATCTTCTGCACCAGTTATTGCATCAATTTCTAGTACATTTTCTTTTGATGCTATTCTTTGTAATGTAGGAAGCATCTGGCTAGTCAATTCTAAATGATTGAAGGTAATTGGGTATCCTTTGTCTATTTCTATGGTTGCTTCAGCTCTAAATGCTTTCGCAATATCTGGAACCATTTCTTTCATTCTCTTGTTAATAAAGTCTTGCATCCCATAATCTAAGGTTCTAATGGTACCAACAATGGTTGCGTTTTCTGGAATGATATTACTTCGTATTCCAGCGTTAATCATTCCAACAGTAATAACAGCACCTTCTTTTGTTAACTCAGACTCTCTACTAATAATGGTTTGTAATCCATTAATTATTTGAACAGAAGCTAGAATAGGGTCTACACTTGCCCAGGGTCTAGAACCATGAGCTTGCTTTCCTTTAACATTAATTTGATATGATTGAGCTGCCGCCATAATACCTCCTGATTTATAGGTTATTTTTCCTGCATCTAAACCTGCTGCAATATGCAATCCAAAAATAGCATCTACATCTGGGTTTTTCAACACTCCTTCTTTTACCATTAACTCTGCTCCTCCTTCTTCTCCTTTTGGAGCCCCTTCTTCTGCAGGTTGAAAAATAAACTTTATAGTTCCATGAATATCACTTTTCATCTGAGATAATACTTCTGCAACACCCATTAAAATAGCAACGTGAGAATCATGCCCACAGGCATGCATTACCCCTGTTTCTTTTCCATTATAGGTTGTGGTTACATTAGATTTAAATAACAACTCATTTCTCTCTGTAACAGGCAGTGCATCAATATCTGCTCTTAAGGCAACTACTTTTCCTGGTTTTTCTCCTTTTAATATGCCAACTACCCCTGTTTTAGCAACACCTGTTTGAACGGTCATTCCCAGAGCTCTAAGATGACTTTCTATATACTTGGCTGTCTTAAATTCTCTATTTGACAACTCTGGGTTTTGATGAACATGCCTTCTCCATTCAATAACTTTCTGTTCTACTTGATCAGACAGCATTTTAATTTTTTTGTCATTCTTTTGCCCAAAACTAATTCCTGTGATGAACAGTGATAAACTTAAAATAATTGTTTTTTTCATTTGACGATATATTTATTGTATAGATTGAATTATTCCTTTTAAAAACTCATTTTCTTCAAACCAAGACAAGCCAAAACGAACAATGACTAAATCTTCATCTGGTAAAATATAGACTCTTTGTCCTTGATACCCATCTGCAAAATACATGTTTTGAGAAACATCTTTCAATTGCTTTTCTGTGTTTAGCCAAAACTGGGCTCCATAACTTCCGTTTGAGGTTGGTGTTGGTGTTGTTACATAGTCTACCCATTCTTTAGTAAATAACTCTTCACCGTTCCAAGCTCCATTGTGTAAATATAACAATCCAAACTTCCCCCAATCTCTGGTGGTTGCCCAAGCATAAGAAGAGGCTACATAATTTCCTGCCAGGTCACTCTCTAAAATCATAGAATTCATCCCTATTTTATCAATTAAATAAGCATACCAAAAATCTAAATATGATTGATGATTTTTAAACTGATCTCTTAAAATTCCTGATAATAAATTAGAGGTTCCTGAAGAATAATTCCAAGTTTCATTTGGCTTACCAATCAATGGTTTTTCTTCCTGTACTTTGGTCATATCTCGCTCTAAAAAAAGCATTTTGGTAGCATCTGAAATTTCATCATAGTTTTCATCCCATTCTAACCCTGAATTCATTTGAAGTAAGTTGTGAATTGTAATCTCCTTTCTTGCATCATTTTGCCAAGATTCAACAGGGGCTTTGTCTTGTATATTTATTTTTTGTTGATGCTCTAATATACCAAAAACAGTACTCATAATACTTTTAGTCATAGACCACCCTAAAATTCGAGAATTTTTGGTAAACCCCTCAGAATACTTCTCTGCTATAATTCGATCTTTATAAAGAACCAACACAGCTCTGGTCTTTCTTAC
The DNA here is from genome assembly GCA_000383355.1 of Flavobacterium sp. SCGC AAA160-P02. Classification (GTDB taxonomy): domain Bacteria; phylum Bacteroidota; class Bacteroidia; order Flavobacteriales; family Flavobacteriaceae; genus Polaribacter. Next base: position 241,979 of record KB911090.1, read on the forward strand.
CCCAAATATTGAATTTACTGTTTCATTTAATTTTTTATAATCTATACTTTCAAAAACTGAGTCTTTATGAGAACCGTTTCCGTAAGGATAGGGGATTGTGTCATTTACTATTTTTCTTCGCTTAGGCGTCTTGTAATTACTCTTTTCATCTTTTTTGTCTAAGGTTAACACAGACCCTAAGCCTTCTCTAATAATTGATTTTCTGGTGAGTAATCCAAATACAGAAGAACTTGCTGTCTTCTTTTGTTTATCAATAGCATTTGTTGCCAAGTTTACAGGAGAAAAATTATTGTCTGTTGTATCTGTAAAAGATAAACTTCTTTCTCCAAGAAAAACTGAAGAGGCTGTGTTTTTTGCAGAGTAGCCTGCTAAAATATTCAGTTTTGGATAATTAATAATCAGGGTAAGCAATAGTATAGCCACCGTAAGGAGTAAAATTCTTTTCACTATTTTCATTTCAAAAACGTTTCAGTCTTTACAAACATAAGAATAAAATAGCAGGTTTGTTAAAAGATTTATCTTTGATGCCCTACCTTTGTATCTCAAAATCAATAGAATGTTTCCAGTAGAAAAAATCCGTGCAGATTTTCCAATTTTACAAAGAAAGGTGAATGGAAAACCATTGGTGTATTTTGACAATGCGGCTACTTCACAAACTCCAAAAGTTGTGATAGATGCTATTGTAAATTATTATAGCAATTACAATGCAAACATTCATAGAGGTGTTCATACCCTAAGTCAGGAAGCAACAGATTTATATGAACAAGCTAGAATAACCCTTCAAAAGCATTTTAACGCAAAACATGCCTATGAAATAATTTTTACTTCTGGAACAACACATAGTATTAATGTGGTTGCTTCAGGCTTCTCCTCTATGCTAAAAAAAGGAGATGAAATTATTGTTTCTGCTTTAGAGCATCACTCTAATATTGTTCCTTGGCAAATGCTCTGCGAAAAAACAGGAGCAGAATTAAAGGTTATTCCTATGAACGAAAAAGGTTCATTAGTTATGAGTGAATATGATAAATTATTATCTGAAAACACAAAATTAGTTTTTTGCAATCATATTTCAAATGCACTTGGAACCATAAACCCTATAGAAGAAATTATTAAAAAAGCACATCAAGTTGGTGCTGCTGTTTTAATTGATGGCGCTCAATCTACGCCTCATATGAAAGTAGATTTTCAAGACTTAGATGTAGATTTTTATGTAACATCTGCACATAAGATATGTGGGCCTACAGGTGTGGGTCTATTATATGGTAAGCAAGAGTGGTTAGAAAAACTTCCTCCTTACCAAGGAGGTGGTGAAATGATTGATACAGTTACTTTTGAAAAAACAACCTATGCAGGCTTGCCTCATAAATTTGAAGCAGGAACTCCAAACATTTGTGGCGGAATTGCGTTTGGTGTTGCCATAGATTATATGAATACTATTGGGTTTGATGCCATTGGTATTTATGAGCAAGAATTGTTAGCCTACGGAACTCAAGAATTATTAAAAATTGATGGAGTTAGAATTTATGGTACTGCTTACAAAACTTCTGTTATTTCATTTAATGTTGCTGAAATTCACCCCTATGATATCGGTTCTATTTTAGACAAGCTAGGGATTGCTGTAAGAACAGGACATCACTGTGCTCAGCCTATTATGGAATTTTATAAAATACCAGGAACCGTAAGAGCTTCTTTTGCTTTTTACAACACTAAAGAAGAAATTGATGTTTTTATTAAAGGCTTACAAAAAACAATAATGATGTTAGGCTAATTACGCTGCTAAGCTCTTTTTTAAAATTAGATTTATTGTTTTTATTTATCTTCACGAAAACAATTATATGAAACAACTAATTATTTTTGTCTGTTCTTGCTCTTTAATGTTGGTTGGCTGCTCTACTGAAAAAGAAGTGGCTACTTTTCAAAAAATAGAGTACAAGGCAATTACTCGTGGATATTCAAAACAAATTGTTATACAAAAAGACAGCTTACGATATTTTGAAAATAACAGAGAAACTCGTTCGTTAATTATAACAAAGAAAATCAAAAACACCTTAAATGGTTTTCTTGAAAAACTTAATCTTACTTCGCTTCATCAATTAAAATCAACTTCTGAAAAGCACCAATATGATGGTGCAATGTATACAACTATAGAAGTAATCTGGGATAATAAAACATACAAAAGTGTTGGCTTTGATGATGACAATCCGCCAAAAGAACTAATACCTTTCCTACATTATTTAGTTGCTTTGGTCAAATAAAAAAGGCAGCCATTTGGCTGCCTTTTTTATCTAATTAAATTCTTCTTATTATAAATTAATAATCAAAAGTTAATTTTAAAACTGTTCTACGACCTATTACAGGCATGTTTGGAAAAGCTCTATATTCTTGATCAAACACGTTCGTTGCCGAAAGGTCTAATTTAAGATTGTCTGAAACATTGTATCCAACATTCACATCAAACAAGTTTTTCTCTTGTACATCTCCAGAGAATAACCCTTGATTTGCATAAAAAGCATCATCGTGTTGATAAGCAACAGCTGCTCTTACTTTATCTTTTGAATATTGAGCTCCTACTCTATATTTCATCTTTGGAGAATTTAAATACGATGAAAATGGTAATCCGTCATCATTTGATTCTCCAGGAATCCATTCATTCTGACTCACCCAAGAAGTATTAAACCATAAGGTTATGTCATCACTTAAGAAATATTCCATTGCTAAATCTGCACCTACGTGACTTCTAGTAGCGCCATCAAAACGACGGTATCCTGCAGGAATATGCATTAAATCATCTCCTTGAGGTACACTCGTGGTTTCTACGGTTCCAAAAATTGGAAATAATGGTGATACAGCGCCTTCAAAAGCAGCGCCTCCTTGAGTGAATGCTCCTCCAACTGAGGCTGCTGCTCCTGCAATTGTTCCTCCAATTACTTGTCCTATTGGCGCAATTGCTGGAGATCCAGGACCCAGTGCACCTGCTGGCGCTCCTGTAGCCCAAATAGATTGAGGAATTCCTAATGCAGTATACTGAGCTTGTACGGCTCCTGTTACTGCTCCTATTACTCCTGGGTCAGAAGCAAAATCTGCTCCTACTTGAGCGCCTAAATCATTAGCAATATTTGCTCCTTGTAAAGAAAATGTTGGCCCTATAGCTGTAAACTGAGTAAAACCTTTTCTTTCATAGGTATATACATCTAATGATACAGACAATTTATTTGCGATTAGTCCTTTATACCCTAGTTCAAAAGAATTTAAGGTTTCTATTTGAGAACGTCCTGTACCTACCAAATTATCCATTGGCTCCCCATTAAATAAGTTATATCCTACTAGTTGTCCTGATCCTCCTGAAGGTGCATACCCGTTGAAGAAATTTTGAACCACTGGCAATAAAGGGTTTCCTGCTAAGGCACCATATAATGCTCCTAGTGTAGGTGCAGCAACTGCCCCGTAAGCATATGCTAAAGGAAATTGTGTCGTTCCATAAGGAAGGTCAGGTAATCCAGGTACCGATAAATCTATTGTTGGATTTGCTGGAAATTCTTGAGGTGCATACTGACCAGATAACCAAACATCTGCAATACCAGGTGCTAAAACAGACACAGGGAAATCTATATTTTGCTGTAAAGCAGAAGGTCCAGTGTTTGCTTTGTTAAAAGATGCTCTAAATGTGTGGTTTTCATTTGCTTTGTAAACAATCGCAACCCTTGGTGCAAAAGCTCCTTCGTCTATAAAGTTAAACTTGTCGTATCTTCCTGCATAGGTAATATCTAACTTATCACTAATTTTAGAAGTTCCTTGAAGGTAAGCTCCAGTAATAATATAATCATCTCTATCTTCATTAATACCATACAATGTGTTTGCTGTCATAGATTTAGAATTTCTATAATCAGAACCTATGGTAAAGTTTGTGTTTAAAAACTTAGGAACATCAAAGTTATACTGTAGCTGAGCTTCTAATGAATTTCTTTCTGCTACTTGTCTTAAACCAGATGCGTATAAAAAAGTTGGTTTTTCTGCACTACCACCATCATTGTAGTTGTAATATACTTGTGCAAATAATCCTCCAGACTGAACTCTACCTTGAACCCAGTAATCATTACCTTGTGCATACCCTGCTCCTTGTGAATTAAAGAACAAACCTCCTCCATTTGCAAATCCTGCAGAAAGAAATGCAGTAGTCTCATCAGTTGGTCTAAATTCTAAATGTACGTTAGCTGAATAATTTTTGTACTCTGTTGCTAAAGGATTTCCGTCTCCATTATCATCTAAATCTGTTAACGTTAATAAGGTCTCTCCTGGTTGTGTAGGATCTACTCTACCGTTAACGATTGCTGGTTGAGAAATAGTAGTTCTTTGAGCTGCAATAAAGTCAGCATCAGCTACAGGATCTAATTCAAAATCATTTCCTTTCATGTAACGTACGTTAACTTTAAATCCAAATTTATCATTATCATTTTTAAATGCATGACGAACAGTCATTCCTGTAGTACTTAATGTACCTCCTAAAAATTCTACTGTTGTTCCTGGGTGATCAATAGGGCTTTTAGACATGAAGTGAACAACTCCAGAGGTAACTCCAGGGCCATATAATGCTGATGCAGCACCTCTTACAACTTCTACTCTCTCAATATCAATATTAGACATTCCTGTTTGAAAACTTTGAAAAGTTCCGGCAGAAGGAGTTACTAAGTAACGATAATCTAAAATTGGAAATGTAGAGGTTCCAAATACTCCAGAACCTGCACGCATTTCTATATTAACAGTGTTTGCAGATTGTTGTTGCATCTGAACTCCAACAATATTTGCTAAATTCATAATAGGATCTACCGCTGCGGCAGAATTTAAGATGTCTTTAGATGTTATAATACTTACAGAAGCTGGTGCTTCTTGTACTTTTTGTTTTCTTCTTGAGGCAGAAAACACAATTTCTTCTAGTGAAGTAGCGTCTTCTTCAAGACTAACCATCACTTCTTGATTGTTTTTTGTTATTTCTACGCTTACAGCCTTAAAGCCTAGCATAGAAATTTCAATAGTAAAAGGCGGAGCATCTGCCACTTTGAGCGAAAATTTACCATCAAAGTCTGTGGTTGTTCCTATTGCTTTTCCAGAGACCTTAACGTTGGCTCCTAAAAGTGTTTCACCTGTTGTTGCTTCTTTAACCACACCTGTTATGGTAGTTTGAGCTAGCATTGTTGCACTAGCGAGCATAACAAATGCAAAGAAAATTGTCTTTTTTATCATGATATAAATTGTTTAATAACAAAGACGAATGTACGATTTTTTTTGATTTTTGTAATATTTTTGTAATATTTTTGAGTTATTGCATGACCTCTTGGGTGATTTTTATGAAAATCTTATTTTATCATAGAGTTGAGTTAATCAATTAATGAATTGTAACTTTGCCTTTTAATTATTCTCCTTTTGAAAATTATTCGATCTATTACAGCTTTTAATTCTTCGGAAAAAACCATTGTTACTATTGGCACATTTGATGGTATTCATATTGGTCATCAGAAAATTCTGAAAGACCTTATCAAAACGGCTAAAAAAGAAGGAAAAAAATCAGTTCTTTTAACTTTTTTCCCTCATCCAAGGATGGTGTTACAAAAAGACAACAAAATTCTATTACTAAACACCATAGAAGAAAAATCAGGCTTACTAGAAAAAATGGGCTTAGATTATTTAATCATACACCCCTTCAGCAAAGAGTTTTCTAGACTTACTGCCCTAGACTTTGTTAGAGATATTTTAGTAAACAAGCTGAATACTTCTAGGTTAATTATTGGTTATGACCACCATTTTGGAAAAAATAGAGAAGGGAATATTCATCAATTAAAAGAATATAGTTTGCTTTATGATTTTAAGGTTGAAGAAATTCCTGCCCAAGATATTGATGATGTTTCGGTAAGCTCAACTAAGATTAGAACTGCCCTGAAAGAAGGCAATTTAAAAACAGCAAATAACTACTTAGGCTATCATTATATGCTTAATGGAACTGTTGTGAGCGGAAAAAAACTGGGAGGCACAATTGGCTTCCCCACTGCTAATTTAGAGATAAAAGAACCTTATAAATTAATTCCAAAGACAGGGGTTTATATCATCAAAACACATATAAATACTGTTTTATATACCGGAATAATGAATATTGGTTTCAACCCTACGGTTCTTGGGAAACATCAAACCATTGAGGCGCATTTATTTGATTTTAATGAAGATCTTTATGGTAAAGAAATAATGATTGAATTTATTTATTTTCTCCGAGAAGAACATAAATTTAAATCCATTGAAGAGCTGGTTGTTCAATTAAATATTGACAAAGAAAATGCTATTTCTTACCTCTCAAACAATCCTTTATAACTCATTGCGATATTGATTCACTTACTTTATCTTTGAGTTCTTATAATTAAGACACACTATGTTACAGGTTCCGTTTATTAGAGACAATCAAAAATTAGTTTTAGAAGGATTGGCAAAAAGAAATTTTGCCAATGCTAAAGAAATTATAGAAAGCGTTTTAGAAGCAGATGAAACTAGAAGAAAAATTCAAGTTTTATTGGACAATACATTGGCAGAGTCTAACGCTCTTTCTAAAGAAATTGGGCTTTTTTTTAAAACAGGACAAGTACAAAAAGCAACGCTTGTAAAAGAAAAAACAGGAAAACTTAAAGAACAATCTAAAGATTTAAACGATCAATTAAATACTGCTTCAAAAAATCTTCAAGAATTATTATATCAAATTCCTAATATCCCACATACCTCTGTTCCTTCAGGGCAATCTGAAGAAGACAATGAAGAGGTTTTTAGAGAAGGAGCAATCCCTAAGCTTCACAGTGAGGCACTACCACATTGGGAATTAGTGAAAAAATACGATATTATAGATTTTGAATTAGGAACAAAAATTACAGGAGCGGGTTTTCCTGTATATAAAGGAAAAGGAGCGAGGCTTCAAAGGGCTTTAATTAGTTATTTTTTAGATAAAAACACCGCTGCTGGTTATACAGAATATCAAGTGCCGCATCTTATAAATGAAGCTTCAGGAATAGGAACTGGCCAGCTTCCAGATAAGGAAGGGCAAATGTACTATGTAGGAGTAGATGATTTGTATTTAATTCCAACAGGAGAAGTTCCCATCACAAATATGTATCGTGGAAATTTAGTAAATGAGAGTGATTTACCTATTATGGCTACTGGTTATACACCTTGTTTTCGTCGTGAAGCAGGTAGTTATGGTTCTCATGTAAGAGGTTTAAATCGTTTACACCAGTTTGATAAAGTTGAAATTGTTAGAGTAGAGCACCCAGATAATTCTTACAAAGCTTTAGACGGCATGGTAGCGCACATTAAAGGAATCTTAAACGAATTAAAACTACCATATCGTATCCTACGTTTGTGTGGTGGCGATACTGGTTTTACTGCTGCTTTAACCTTTGATTTTGAAGTGTTTTCTACAGCTCAAGATAGATGGTTAGAAATTAGTTCTGCTTCAAATTTTGAAACATTTCAAGCAAACAGATTAAAACTTCGTTTTAAAAATAGCGATGGTAAAAATGAGTTGGCTCATACATTAAACGGAAGTTCTTTGGCGTTGCCAAGGGTTTTAGCAGGGATTTTAGAAAATTGCCAAACCGAAGAGGGTATTCAAATACCTGAAGTCTTAGTACCTTATACTGGTTTTTCAATCATTAATTAGCAACAACGGCAACAAGTAATCTTTTATATTTGTTCATTTCTAAAAGCGCCTTAAAATAATCACTTATTTGCCCTGTTCTCATAAACTCTATTGAGTTTTGTTTTGCGGCTTCATATTGTTTGGTTAGTTCTTTCATCTTTATTTTTTATTCGTTACTTAGTGAAATACAACTATTGTGCCAAAATCGAATCTAGTTACTTTTCTAAAATAGATGTAGTTAATGAAAAATTAACATTTTAGTTGAGTATCTTTGATACAGATGAAGAACATTTTCCTCATAATAGCCCTATTTTCAGTTAGTTTTGTCTTTTGTCAAAACAGTTCTTCTTTAGCAGAAAGTTATTTTCGTAAAGGAGAATATGAGAAAGCTTCTCAGATATATGAATCACTAGAAAAAAACAATCCTTTTAATACAAGGTATCTAAAACGATTAATTACTTGTTATCAAGAAACAAGCAATTATGAAAAGGCAGCAAATCTTCTTCAAAAAAAGTTACTTAATAATCCTTCTCAACACTATCTTCGAATAGAAATTGGATATAATTTTGATCGTCAGCAAAAAACAGCACTAGCAAAAAAAGAGTATGACATTGCTATTGAGGCTATTACTTCTAACCCTAGTTTGGGTGGAATTATGGGTAGAATGTTTCAGCAAAATAATTTATTAGACTATGCTATTGAAGCATACTCTAAAGCAATGAGGCTTCATGAAAATGCTAGTTATGAATTTCAGATAGCTCAGATTTACGGAGAGAAGGGTGAGTTTGAAAAAATGTTTGATTCCTATATACAGCTCATAGACAAAGATGAAAACTATCTAGGTGGGGTGCAGCGCTACATCAGTAGGTATATAAACGAAGACGCTACGTACAGCAATAATATTGCTTTTAAAAAAGCTATACTAAAAAAATCAATAAGCAATCCAAAAAATGCTTGGAACGAATTGTTAAGCTGGTTATTTACCAAGCAAAAAGACTATGGAAAAGCTTTTATTCAAGAAAAAGCACTCTTTAATAGAAACCCTGCTTATATTGAAACTGTTTTTAGATTGGCAAAGATTGCCTTTGAAAACAATGATACTACTGCTGCAAAAAAAAGCTTTGACTTTATTCTTGAAAAGACCAATTTTATTGAAGAAAAAATCACTGCAGAATTATATCTTCTAAGAATAGCCGTAAAAAATACGACTAGAAACAGCACTTCCTTATTTGAAAAAACTCTTCAAGAATATGGCGTTAATAGAAATTCATTAGAAATTCAACTAGAATTTGCAGACTATTTAACTTTCAAAAAAAACAATCCCTCAAAAGCAATTGAAGTGCTAGAAAAAGCATTGTTGCTTTCTACTTCAAAGTTTAAAAACGCACGAATAAAACTAAAATTAGGGGAGGTGTTAGTTTTTACTGGAAGATTTAATAAAGCGCTCCTTTATTTTTCTCAAGTACAGACTCAATTAAAAAATCATCCCTTATCACAACAAGCGCGTTTTAAAGTTGCGCAAACATCTTATTTTAAAGGTGATTTTAAATGGGCGAAATCTCAATTAAAAATTTTAAAAGGGTCTACAACACAACTTATTGCCAATGATGCTGTTGATTTATTTTTGGTTATTTCAGACAACGAGCCAAAAGATTCTATTCCTTCTGGGTTAATAGATTTTGCGAAAGCAGACTTATTAGCCTATCAAAATAAAAATACTGAAGCGATAGCAATATATAGCACTTTGGCACAAAAATATCAAGGACAAAATATTGAAGATGACGTATTATTTAATCAAGCAGCTCTTTATCTTAAAGAAAGCCAGTATGAAAACACCATTAGCAATCTTTTAAAAATAATTTCTATAGATGCCGAAGGTATTTTAGTAGATGATTCTTATTATTTATTAGCCGAAGTTTATAAAAATAAGATAAAAGACACAGAAAAAGCATCAGAGTATTACCAAAAAATTATCTTTGAAAAACCATCAAGTATTTATTTAGTTGATGCTAGAAAAAAATACAGAGAAATCCGAGGAGATATTATCAATTAGAAGACTTCCTTTAACCTTTTTCTTATCACTTAACCAACCTATGTACATATACAACGTTACAATTAATATAGACGGAAGCGTTCATGAAGAATGGCTTTCTTGGATTCAAGATCACATACAAGATGTATTGGCTACGGGAAGTTTTGTTGCTGCTAAACTAACTCAAGTTTTAGTGGAAGAAGAAATGGGTGGTGTTACTTATTCTGTTCAATACACTGCTAATAGTAGAGAGGATTTAAATGAATATTATACCACTTATGCTCCTAAATTGAGAAATGAAAGCATGCAGAGATTTGCGGATAAAATGATTTCGTTTAGAACAGAATTAAAAGTTATTAAAGAGTTTTATCCACCTAGCATTAAGAATTAAAATGACGGTTAGAGCAAAAAAACATCTAGGTCAGCACTTTCTTAAAGATGAAGACACTGCCAAAAATATTGCCAACACTTTAACAGAAGTTAGTTACGACAATATCTTGGAAATTGGCCCAGGAATGGGAATGTTAACAAAGTACCTCTTGGATAAAAAAGCAAAAATCACTGTCATGGAAATTGATAGGGATTCAGTTGCATTTTTAAAGGAAGAGTTTAGAAACGAATACATCAACTTAGATACATCTGCTAACAACTTTGAAATTATTGAAGGTGATTTTCTAAAACAGGATCTCTCTACTTTTTTTAACAATCGACAAGTCGCAATTATTGGTAATTATCCATATAATATTTCTTCTCAAATTATTTTTAAAGCAATAGAATACCGAGAATTTGTTCCAGAGCTTTCTGGAATGTTTCAAAAAGAAGTTGCCAAAAGAATTGCAGAAAAAGAAGGGAGTAAGGTCTACGGAATTATATCTGTATTAACACAAGCTTTTTTTGATGTAGAGTATTTATTTACGGTTCCTCCAACGGTTTTTAACCCTCCACCAAAAGTAGATTCTGGAGTAATAAGGCTTATTAGAAAAAAAGACTTTTCATTATCTGTAGATGAAAAACTTTTTTTTAGGGTAGTAAAAACAGCTTTTAATCAACGACGTAAAATGTTAAGAAGCAGTTTAAAGTCTTTCAATCTTTCGGATACCTTAAAAGAAGATACTATATTTGCGATGCGACCAGAACAATTGTCTGTAAACGAGTTTATTAAACTCACGCATAAAATAGCAACTGATGTCATTTGAAATTACAAGCGAACTTTTAGCAAACATCACTTCATCTATAGAAGCCTCTAATGACAAGGCAATTGTTGCTTTGTTTGAAGAGATGCACTACGCAGATATTGCTGAGATTCTAGATGAGCTTTCTTTTGATAATGTTGTTTATATCATAAAACTTCTCGATAGCGAAAAAACATCTGCTGTTCTTATGGAACTAGATGAAGACATTCGTGAAAAAACACTTCAAAATCTTTCGGCAAAAGAAATTGCTGAAGAAGTTGAAGAGCTAGATTCTGATGACGCTGCAGATATTATAGGAGAGCTTTCACAGGAAAGGCAAGATGCGGTACTATCTCAAATTGAAGATGAAGAACATGTAAAAGAAATTGAAGAACTTCTTGCGTATGATGAAGATTCTGCCGGGGGGTTAATGGCAAAAGAACTGGTAAAGGTTAATGAAAACTGGACGGTTCTTAAATGTGTTAGAGAAATGCGCGCCCAAGCAGAAGAGGTAACAAGAGTTCATTCTATTTATGTTGTTGATGATAATGATAAATTAAAAGGGCGATTGTCTTTAAAGGATTTACTAATAACATCAACCAAAACAGCAATTTCAGAAGTTTATATTCCTAAAGTTGATTTTGTAAATGTTCATGACAACTTAGATGAAGTCTCTAACAAAATGCGAAAATATGATTTAGAGGCCATCCCTGTAGTTGATAATGACGGTATTTTACTAGGTAGAATTACCATTGATGATATTGTAGATGTTATTAAAGAAGAGGCCGATAAAGATTACCAGTTGGCCGCAGGTTTAACCCAGGATGTTGAAGCAGATGATAGTATTTTACAATTAACCAAGGCACGGTTGCCCTGGTTATTTTTAGGGCTTTTAGGAGGGGTAGGTGCTTTTTTGATTATGGTACTATTTGAAAACACCTTTGATGAAAATGCTGTTTTATTCTTTTTTACTCCCTTAATTGCCGCAATGGCAGGAAATGTAGGGGTACAGTCATCGGCAATTATTGTGCAAGGATTGGCCAATGATGATGTAAAGGGAAGTATTAATAGCAGGTTAATAAAAGAAATGTTGTTAGCAGCGCTTAACGGACTTGTGTTGGCTGTCTTTTTATTTGGTTTTGTTTGGTTTTATGAAGGGAAAGTAAATACCGCTTTAGCCATTTCTGTTTCTCTTGTAGCTGTTATTATTGTTGCCGGCTTAATAGGTACTTTTGTGCCCTTGTTTTTGAATAAAAGAGGAATAGATCCTGCAATTGCAACCGGGCCGTTTATTACAACCAGCAATGATATTTTTGGCATCTTAATTTACTTTATGATCGCCAAGCTTATTCTGGGCATTTAAATAATTACTGAAATTTCTGATACAAATCCCAAAGTACTACTCCGCAACTCACAGAAATGTTTAAAGAATGTTTGGTTCCTTTTTGAGGAATTTCAACACAATAATCAGCTGCAGAAACAACCTCTTGTTGCACTCCTTTTACCTCATTTCCGAGCACAATGGCAATTTTTGTAGTTGCGTCTAAAGAAAATTCATCTAACATCACACTGTTTTCTACTTGTTCTATAGCCGCTACCACAACTCCCTGTGCCTTTAATTCGTTTACAAGCGCTAAAGTATTTTCTTTGTATTCCCAATCTACAGATTCTGTTGCACCCAAAGCTGTTTTATGAATTTCTCTGTGAGGTGGAGTTGCTGTTATTCCACACAAATAAATTTTTTCAATTAAAAAAGCGTCACTTGTTCTAAAAACAGCACCAACATTATTTAAACTTCTAATATTATCAAGTACTACAATAATTGGTGTTTTTGTAGTCTTTTTGAACGCAGAAACGGAGATTCGTCCTAGTTCGTTATTTCTTAGTTTTCTCATAAAAAGTTCTATCTTTAAACGCTTATAGTAAACAACAGTAAAACTAACTGAAAAATTCTAAAATTTGGCAAAATCTACCACCAAAAAGATAACACCATTAATGAAGCAGTACAATGCTATCAAGGAAAAATATCCGGATGCAATGTTGCTTTTCCGTGTTGGTGACTTCTATGAGACCTTTGGAGAAGATGCTAAAAAAGCGGCTGGTGTTCTAGGAATTATTCTCACCAAAAGAGGCGCTGGTAGTGAAACTGAAACAGCTTTAGCGGGGTTTCCATATCATTCTTTAAACACCTACTTGCCAAAATTGGTAAAGGCAGGAATGCGAGTTGCTATTTGTGATCAGCTAGAGAATCCAAAAATGACAAAAACCATTGTAAAACGTGGTGTTACAGAGCTAATAACTCCCGGTGTTTCTTTAAATGACGAAGTATTGCAATCTAAATCTAATAATTTTTTAGCTGCTGTTCATTTTGGAAAACGATTATTAGGTGTTTCTTTTTTGGATGTTTCTACAGGTGAATATCTTCTAGCTCAAGGAAACGAAGAATATATTGATAAGTTGTTGCAAAACTTTAGCCCTTCTGAGGTATTGGTGCAAAAACAATTCAAACAGCGATTTAAAGAACTATTTGACGATCGATTTTATACTTTTTTTTTAGACGATTGGGTGTTTCAAAAAGAGTATGGTGTTGAAACCTTGCACAATCATTTTGGTGTAAATTCTTTACAGGGTTTTGGAGTTCAAGAAATGCCTGAAGGAATTGTTGCCGCAGGCGCAGTCTTGTATTATTTATCAGAAACACAGCACAACAAACTACAGCATATTCAAAATATTAGCAGAATTGCAGAAGATAAGTATGTTTGGATGGATCGTTTTACGGTTCGTAACCTAGAGTTATATCATTCTACATCTCATAATGCAGTTACCCTATTAAACGTTATCGATAAAACAATTTCTCCTATGGGAGGGCGCTTGTTAAAACGGTGGTTGGCACTTCCATTAAAAAGTGCTGAAAAAATTCATTACAGACATGAGTTAGTGAAGTACTGTATTGAAAATGATGATTTCTTAGAAACAATTCAATATCAATTACAGCAAATTAGCGACATAGAGCGCTTAATTTCAAAGGTGGCCACTGGAAAAGTTTCTCCTAGAGAAACAGTCTTATTAAAAAACTCTTTACAAGCAATTTTACCAATTAAAGAAAAGGCATTAGATAGTAAAAACAGCTCCATTAATGCCTTAGGAAATAACATCTTAGACTGTTCTGAAGTTATTTTAAAAATTGAAACTATTTTATTTAATGATGCTCCTGTTAACATTAACAAAGGAGGAGCTATCGCACATGGTGTTTCTAAAGAATTAGATGATTTAAGAGCTATTTCTAATTCTGGAAAAGAGTACTTAGATAGCATGCTTGCTAGAGAAAGTGAACGAACGGCAATTCCTAGCTTAAAAATATCTTTTAACAATGTTTTTGGCTATTATATTGAGGTTAGAAACACGCATAAAGATAAGGTTCCCGAAGAGTGGATTAGAAAACAAACTCTGGTAAATGCAGAAAGATACATTACAGAAGAACTCAAAGAATATGAGACAAAAATTCTAGGTGCCGAGGAAAAAATTCAAGAACTAGAGCAGCGCTTATTTGCAGAGTTAGTTCAACATATTATTCAATTTGTACAACCTGTTCAGCAAAACGCACAAACAGTTGCACAGATAGATTGTTTGTTGTCTTTTGCTATATTGGCTATTTCCAACAATTATGTTCGCCCGGTGGTAGATGAAAGCACCGAAATAGAAATTAAAAACGGTCGTCATCCTGTTATAGAAAAGCAATTACCTATTGGTGAAGAATATATTGCAAATGATCTTGTACTAAATAGAAATCAGCAACAAATTATTATGATTACTGGGCCAAATATGTCTGGTAAATCTGCCATTCTTAGACAAACAGCGCTCATTGTTTTGTTAGCGCAAATGGGTAGCTATGTTCCAGCACAGAACGCAAGAATTGGTGTGGTTGATAAAATATTTACTAGGGTAGGAGCAAGCGATAATATTTCTATGGGCGAATCTACTTTTATGGTAGAAATGAATGAAACGGCCTCAATTCTTAACAATATTTCTGAAAGAAGTTTGGTTTTGTTAGATGAAATTGGAAGAGGAACTTCTACGTATGATGGCATTTCTATTGCTTGGGCCATTGCAGAATATTTACACGAACATCCTTCTAAAGCAAAAACATTATTTGCAACGCATTATCATGAATTAAACGAAATGACCACCACTTTTGAGCGCATCAAAAATTTTAATGTTTCTGTAAAAGAGCTCAAAGACACCATTATTTTCTTGCGTAAATTAGTTGCTGGAGGAAGCAATCACAGTTTTGGAATTCATGTAGCAAAGTTAGCCGGAATGCCTAATCAAGTAATTCATAGAGCTTCAAAAATACTAAAGCAGTTAGAGAAAAACCAAACAGGTGAAGGGGTAAAAGAAACATTAAAAGAGGCGCAGCAAGACGATATGCAACTGAGCTTTTTTCAATTAGATGATCCTTTGCTAGAAGACTTGCGAGATGAAATTTTGTCAACCAATTTAGACACCTTAACACCTATTGAAGCCCTGATGAAATTGAATGAAATAAAGCGCATGTTGATAAAAAAATAATTGCAATAACAGTTCTATAATTATTCTGTTTTTTATATTCAATCTTTGTTATCTTTGTTGTCTTATGTTAGGAACTTTTTTATTTATTGGTGGTCCAGAGATTTTTATTATCATTCTTATTGTGGTAATGGTTTTTGGTGCAGACAAAATTCCTGAGATTGCACGAGGTCTCGGCAAAGGCATACGTCAAGTAAAAGATGCGACAAACGATATCAAAAAAGAAATTAACGACAGCGCAAAAGGCCAGGGGCTAGACACCGATTTAACAAAAGGTATCAAAAAAGAAATTAGTGATGTAAAAGAGAGCCTAGATAAAATGACTGGGCCAATTAAAAGAAATTTTTAAACCAAATACCTTTATTAAGTTTTCACTAAGTCATCCTATAAAATTCCAAGAATTACTTCCTAAGAAACCACGTTAGATCTTTAATACTAAATTAAGCCATATCAATTTTTTCTTTATTAACAAACTCTACTAATGGTAAGACCATCTCTTATTGGCAACAAGACCGTTTCTATTCTTTTGTCTGTATTCAATAATTTGTTGTATTCTAAAAGAGCTTTAGTATCTTGATCTTTAGGGTCTAATTTCTCTACAACCTTACCACTCCATAAAACATTATCAGATAAAATAACCCCTCCTTTGTTCATTTTGTCAATAATTAAATGAAAGTAATTGCTATAATTAGATTTATCTGCATCAATAAAAACTAGGTCAAACTTCTTGTGTATGGTAGGAATAATTTCTAATGCTGGTCCTACGTGTTGAATGATTTTATTTCGGAATCCTGATTTTTCAAAATATTTGTTTTGTAAATCTGCTAGCTCTTCATTTTTATCGATAGTATCTATACTTGCGTGTTCTTGCAATCCTTCTGCAATACAAATAGCAGAATACCCGGTATACGTGCCTATTTCTAAAATATTTTTTGGTTGAATTAGTTTGGAAATCATAGAGAGCACTCGCCCTTGGAAAGCACCACTTAACATTCTAGGATTTACTACTTTTTGCCAAGTTTCTTTGGTAAGTTCTTGTAAGATTTGTGGCTCTTTTTGAGAATGAGATACTGAATAATCATCTATTTTTTCAGGCAGAAAGTTCATACTATGTTATACATTTTGTTTTTCAAGCTCTTTTCTTAAAACTTCTTTTTCTTGATAAGTCATGCATAAAGAATCTTGTTTTCTTTTAATGTTTGTTGCTTTGCTCTTGTACAACTTCGTTAATAGTACATTCTGTTTTGAGTACATAGCACAGATTTTGCAACCAATAAAATGAATTTGTAATTTTATTTTATCAAAAAAAGACGCATTTCCATACTGACTTTTATCACAGATAGTCGTTGCTTGATTACACGTTATGTTTAATTTTTTAAACATTCTCTAATTATTAAACCAATTTTCTTCTAAACATTTTCTCAGCTGCATTCTTGCTCGATGAATAATCACCCATAGATTTGACGAGCTAATGTCTAGTTCCTTACAAATTATCTCAGTGTCTATTTCTTGAATTGTTTTCATTCTAAAAACCATCGCATATTTTTTAGGTAATTTCTCTATACACAAATCTATCTGGTATTGTAGCTCTGTATTTTCTAGTTTTTTTTCTACTTCATTATCCCAAGATTGTGGAACTCTTTGTTCTATCCAATCACCTTCATTTTCACCATCATTATAAAAATTCATTCGAACCTCTGCTTGTCCTTTTTTAGAATTTGTTTTTCTGTAATGATCTATGATTTTTCTTTTTAAAATAGAAATTAACCAAGTTCTTTCGGTTGCTTTTCCTTGAAAATTTTTTGCTGATTTTAACCCCGAAAAAAAGGTTTCTTGAACCAAGTCTTTTGAAACCTCATGATTATTAACCCTAATAATAGTGAACCTAAATAGATAATCAGAATAATTATCTATCCATTTCGTTGGGTCTAATGTGTGCGTTATGGGTGAAGAATTGCTCATTGTTTCTAAATATCAAATATACATTATTTTAACTGCCGTCTTCTAGTATAAGCCTCACCTGTTAAAGATGATTTTTTTCAAAAACTCTTCATTTTTACCTCAAAATATACCGTATTTTTATCTACTAATTAAACTAGATTCATATCTGTTGATATTTAGTACTTTTACAAAACCTTAATTAATAACATTATGTCTGTAGCTAAAAAGCAATACAAAAGAATTACTACCAAATCTCTGGTAGAAATGAAAGCAAACGGTGAAAAAATATCTATGTTAACAGCATATGACTATACCATGGCTAAGATTGTAGATGGCGCCGGAATTGATGTCATCCTTGTTGGAGATTCGGCATCTAATGTAATGGCTGGTCACGAAACAACGTTACCTATTACTTTAGATGAAATGATTTATCACGCTAGCTCTGTTGTAAGAGCAGTAGAGCGTTCTCTGGTTGTCGTAGATTTACCTTTTGGGAGCTATCAATCAGACCCTAAAGAAGCCCTTCGCTCTGCTATTAGAATTATGAAAGAAAGTGGTGGTCATTCTATTAAAGTTGAAGGAGGAAAAGAAATTAAAGAATCTATTAAACGTATTTTAAATGCAGGTATTCCTGTTATGGGTCATTTAGGCTTAACTCCACAATCTATCTACAAGTTTGGCACCTACACTGTGAGGGCTAAAGAAGAAGAAGAAGCCGAAAAATTACTAGAAGACGCCTTAATGCTTGAAAGGCTGGGTTGTTTTGCTTTAGTTTTAGAAAAAGTTCCAGCTGCTTTAGCTGAAAAAGTAGCGAAATCAATTTCTATTCCTGTCATAGGAATTGGGGCTGGTAGTGGTGTAGACGGGCAAGTGCTAGTAACACACGATATGTTAGGAATGACTCATGAATTTCATCCTAGATTTCTAAGAAGGTACTTAGATTTGTACTCAGAAATGACAACTGCTTTTGAAAGCTATATTTCTGATGTAAAAAGTAAAGATTTTCCAAGCGAAAAAGAACAATATTAAGGTTTTGAAAATCATTCATTTAGATACAAATCATTCTATTTTACTTAAACAGCTTTCTGCTGCTGGTTTTGAAAACCACCAAGACTACACCTCTTCAAAAGCTGAGATTGAAAAGAAGATTCACAACTATGACGGCATCATTATTAGAAGTCGGTTTTCTATAGATCAATCTTTTTTAGATAAAGCAACTAACCTTAAATTTATTGGTAGAGTTGGAGCTGGGCTAGAAAATATAGATTGTGATTACGCATCCTCTAAAGGTGTTGAGCTTATTGCAGCTCCTGAGGGAAATAGAAATGCAGTTAGTGAGCATGCCTTAGGAATGTTACTATCTCTTTTTAACAAACTTAATAAAGCAGACAAAGAGGTTAGAAAAGGTTTGTGGTTGAGAGAAGAAAATAGGGGCATAGAAGTAGATGGAAAAACCTTTGGTTTAATTGGTTATGGAAATATGGGAAAGGCTTTTGCAAAAAAACTTCGTGGTTTTGATGTAACTGTTTTGTGTTGTGATATTAGACCTAATATAGGAGATGAAAATGCAACACAAGTTAGCCTAGAGGAGCTTCAAAAAAAATCAGATATCTTAAGTTTACATGTTCCTGAAACCAAACTTACCCACGGCATGATTGATGGTGCTTTTATCAACAATTTTAATAGACCGTTTTGGTTAATTAATACTGCTAGAGGAAAAAATATCGTCACAAAAGACCTTGTTATGGCTTTAAAATCTGGAAAAATTTTAGGGGCCGCATTAGATGTTTTAGAATATGAAAAATCATCTTTCGAAAACCTATTTACTAGCCATCATTTTCCGGCAGAGTTTGACTATTTAATTACATCAGATAACACCATACTATCGCCACATGTTGCGGGTTGGACTCTTGAGAGTAATGTGAAATTAGCACAAACAATTGTTGATAAAGTCTTAGAGAAATTTAGCTAACGTATCTTTTTATAAACAATCATCAAAGAAAACAATAGAAGTTAACGCTCTTGAAAGTTATAAAGACCTGCTTACCAAGCAACAAATTTATACTTTTAAAATATTTAATTTTGGGCTATATATAGGCTAGTAATAAAAACTCTATTTATCTGATTTTCAAAAGATTGCGAAACATATTAGAATAAAATAAGATAATAGCAGACAGAAGATGATCCTTTTTTATAAATTTGCACCCTAATTACAAAACACATGAAAGTACTATCAGAAAACTCAGCAGAACTTTTAATTTTAGTTTTTTTAATTGTTACTTTTTTACAATCTGGAATTGATAAAATTACAGATTGGAAAGGAAATATTTCTTTTATTAAAGGTCATTTTAAAGACTCTCCATTAAAAAATTTGGTTCCTTTTCTGTTAGGAGTTATTGTCATCACAGAACTTGCCGCAAGTTTGTTTATGATAATTGGTACGTATGAAATTTTCTTGAAAGGGTTTTCTTATTTTGCTTTGCTTGGCCTTCAGCTATCTGCTGTCACTTTAATTTTTCTTTTAATTGGTCAACGCCTAGCTAAAGATTATCAAGGTGCTATGACTTTAGCTGTCTACTTCATTGTTACCATCTTAGGAATTATGACTCTTCATCAATAATAGTTATTTCTTATAAAAGAAAACAATATCATAACTGTTTCTTATGATTTTTTGGCTCCTGAAGAAGGCTTCTAAGCTTGCTGTTTGTTTTTTTATACCAACTCGCTTATTGTTAAAAAAAAGATGATTGGCTGTGCTTAAAAAGCTTTTTTTGTATGTTTTAGCTCATAAATAAGAGAAGAGTACTCTTTTGATTTTAAAGCTTTCATATTTGACCTTAATCCGACAAAAAAGGCCTTCACATAATTATATGTTCCTTTTTTATTCTTTTCACTTAAAAGTGACACATAAAAAGAATCATATTTCATTGGATGCGTTTTTACTACTTTTAGATTAACCGCCTCAAATAGTGTTTGAATTGTTTTTTGAGAAAAGTGCCAAAGATGTCTTGGAACATCATAAGCGGCCCAAAACTCTTTATAATAAGTGGCGTCATAACTTTTAAAATTTGGTACAGCAACAAACAACTGTCCGTTTTCACTAAGCAAACTTTTTAACTGATCTATGATTTCATAGAGGTTTGGCACATGCTCTAATACGTGCCACAATGTTATGACATCAAACTTTTTGCCTGCAAGACTATTTAAATCTTCCGATAGTATTACTCCTTTTTCTTGGGCTTTTGTTCTTGCTTTTAACATTGGCTCAGTGCCAGAAGTTTCATGTCCTAAGTTTTTACAACATAAAAGAAAATCTCCTGTACCAGCACCAACGTCTAGAATAGTTAGTTTAATATTTTCTTTATGAAATAAAGATGTTTTTGTTTTGAAAGATCTTTTCTTAACACTATTGTATAATTTATCTAATAGTGCATTTTTTGATTTGTTATGAGATTGATATTCTTTAGAATCATAATATTCATCTAAACTTGGAGGAATTGGCGATGTAACCAACATGTCTAGCTTATCATTTATCATAACCTCATACATTTCCCCTGAAACTAAGTGATCTCTACAGTTTAAAAAAGGAACAGACCCATTATGAAGTTCTTTTTCTTTCATTCTTTCTTAAGTGATGTTCCATGTGGAACATTAATAATCTCTTCTGTTAACGACCCATATAAACCAATAATACAGAAATGTCACTTGGTGATACACCACTTATTCTGCTGGCTTGAGATATGGTTACTGGTTGTATTTTGCTTAATTTTTCTTTAGCCTCATGAGATAAAGAGTTTACTTTGTTATAATTAAATGTTTGTGGTATAACAACATTCTCTAACCTATTTAACTTATCTGCATTAGCGCGTTCTTTATCAATATATCCAGAATACTTAAGGTGTATTTCAACTTGTTCTAAAATTGTTTTGTCTATTTCCTCTAAAACAAAAAAAGCTTGAAGCGGTTCTAGCTCTTTAAAGTCTGATAAAGAAAGTTGAGGTCTTGCAGCAATCTTATAGAGTTTGACAGATTGATGAATTAGTGACAGGTCTTTACGTGCTAATATTGGATTAATCTGTTCTTTGGTGACACTGGTTTCCTCTAAGAACTTAATCAACTTGGCGGTTTTAATCCTTTTTAAGTTTACCTTATTTAAGCGCTCCTCAGATGCCAATCCTATTTCATATCCTAACGGAGTCAATCTTAAGTCTGCATTATCTTGCCTTAGAAGTGTTCGGTATTCTGCCCTAGAGGTAAACATCCTGTATGGTTCATCTGTACCCTTAGTAATCAAGTCATCAATTAAAACACCTATATATGCCTCACTCCTTTTAAGTATAAAAGGTTCTTTGCCTTGTGTTTTGTGCGCAGCATTTACACCAGCCATTAAACCTTGTGCAGCTGCTTCTTCATAACCCGTGGTACCATTAATCTGACCAGCAAAGAAAAGGTTTTCAACTAATTTTGTTTCTAATGAATGTTTTAATTGGGTTGGTGGAAAATAGTCATACTCTATAGCATAACCATATCTAAAAAACTTAACATTTTCAAAACCTGGTATATGTCTTATAGCTTTGTCTTGTATGTCTTCTGGCATAGAAGTAGAAAAACCGTTAACATAAATTTCAACAGTGGTCCAGCCCTCGGGCTCTACAAAAACCTGATGTCTGTCTTTGGTGGCAAATCTATCAATTTTATCTTCTATAGAAGGGCAATACCTTGGTCCTATAGATTGAATTCTTCCGTTAAACATTGGCGATCTGTCAAAACCCTCTCTAAGTATATCATGAACTTTTGAGTTTGTGTGGGTTAGATAACAAGAACGTTGCTTAACTAAAGGCTTTGTGTCTAAATATGAGAATGTTTCTGTCTTGCCATCTCCTGGTTGTTCTTCCATTTTGGAGTAGTCTAAAGACCTTCCATCTACCCTTGGTGGAGTTCCTGTTTTCATTCGTCCAGACTCGAAACCTTTTAAAACTAAATCTTCTGTAATACCTGTTGAAGAACCTTCACCTGCCCTTCCTCCTCCAAAGGTTTTCTCACCAATATGAATGAGGCCATTTAGAAATGTGCCAGCAGTAACAATAACTGTCTTTGCCTTAATCTCTAGTCCTAAAACGGTTTTTACTCCAGATATTTTTGAACCATCAAAAAGAAGGCCATTAACAGAATCTTGATAAAAATCTAGATTTTCTGTATTTTCTAACATGTTTCTCCAGGTTTCCGCAAACATCATTCTATCAGATTGAGCTCTTGGGCTCCACATAGCAGGCCCTTTAGACTTATTAAGCATCTTAAACTGAATAGCGGTTTTGTCTGTAACAATTCCGCTGTAGCCTCCTAAAGCATCTATTTCTCTAATAATTTGACCCTTAGCAATACCTCCCATGGCAGGATTGCAACTCATTTGTGCAATATTCTGAAGATTCATTGTAATAAGCAGTGTTGAGGCACCCATATTTGCACTGGCTGCCGCAGCCTCGCTTCCGGCGTGCCCCCCGCCTATTACAATTACATCGTATGTTGTGTCAAATAAACTCATTGTTGTTTCACGTGGAACATTACTTAAAGACTTGATTTCTAGTTATTTAACAAATAAATAGTGGTGTTTTCTTTAAGTCTCATTACCTTTTTTTCTTCTGTTGTTTTGTCTTTATAACCCATGTAATGCAACACACCATGAATCATAACTCTTCTTAGCTCGTTTTCAAATGTAACGTTATACTTTTCTGCATTATCTAAAACACGTTCAATAGATATATAAATGTCTCCGCTAATTTGCTTACCAAGAGAATAATCAAAACTTATAATATCCGTAAAAGAGTCGTGTTTAAGGAACTCTTTGTTTATGTGATTGAGATATGCATCATCACAAAATATATAATTAATTTCTCCGATAGCAAAGCCTTCTGAAACAACAACACGCTCAATCCATGTGGTGGTTTTAGCTTCATTCTGTAAGTTAAATGTAGTTTCAGAATTAAATGTAATCACTCTTTAATTTTTTTAGAAAAATACTTTTGCACCTTCTTTTCAAAATCTTGCTGCAAAGGTAATGATTGTCTATTTAATATCTCCATTTGATTATAAAACTGCTTTTTAAATTGAAGTTCTTTTAATTGTTTATTTTGATAAGCAGCAGAGTTCGTATTTGATTTTCTTTTTTTATCTTTTCCTTGCTCAAAAGCTGCTTTATCTAATTTTAATAATTCGTATTCTAGTTGTTGCATTCTTTGGATTATTTCTTGATGAAATCCTTTTTCTAGAATATCATCCTCTAACTGCTCCATGGTTTTTAAAACCTTTTTAATTTTATCATTATTTTCACTCCCTTGATTTAGTGCTTCTTTGAGCTGCCCTCTCAATATGTTTTGTTGTTGGTATATTTTAAATAACTCACCGTTTAATTGTTCTTCACCAAATTTATTACCACCCTTCTCTCCTTCTTTTTTTCCTTTTTCGCCGTCTTTTTCACCGTTCTTTTTTTTCAATCCTTTTTTTAACTGTTCTGAAAGACCTTTTTGTTTTTCTATTAAGGTAGGTAAACTAAAAGAGTTTCCTTTTCCTTTTTTCCCAGAAGCACCCATATTATTTTGCATATCATTTAAAAGGCTACTTAATAAGTCAGCTAAATTATTTACAGCAGTCATTACATACTGTTGGTTAGAGCCGGCAACGTCAAATCTGTTTTCTGATAAGTTTTCTAGTGAAGCATCTAAATTATAATGGGTGTTAGATAGTTCAGTTTGAATTTTTGAAGATAATACAGGAAGTCTCATAGATAAAACAAATAAACTATCATCGATATGTTCAAAATAGGTTTTTAATTCATTTTGGTTTTTTAATTCTTTTCCAAAATCAGGATGCCTGACTGAAATCTTATTAAATTTAACAAGTAGATCTTCTTGCTTGAAAGAAAAAGTAATAAGGTTTTCTAATATCTTTCTTAAATCTTCTATATTTTCATCGATGGAATTTTCTTGTATATCAGATATTGCTTGTTGCATTTTCTGACTCATTTGTTGCATTTTTTTTGATGCTTTTTTTTGTGACTTCTGTGCCGCTTCCTCTTGCTTATTCTGTAAGTTTTCTTCAGATTTAGATAACACCTGTTTTATTTCTTCAGATTCCTCTTGCTGTTGAGGTATATCCATGGGTTCTTTTAATTTTTCATTATCCTTGGTTAGTTCCTCTAATTCTTTTGAAATTTTATCAAACTCATTCCCAATCTTTTCTTGTTCTTCTAATGCTTTTTTGTTATTATTTTTTAGGGAATCTTGTTTTTTAGATAAGCTTTCTAGTTTCTTGGCTATTTGCAGTGTTTTTTCTTCTACATAAAAGCGCTTCGTTAATTCTAATATTCTTTCTAAACTTCTTTCTTGTTGTTTGTTTTGTTGCGCTAACTGTTTTGCTTTTTTAACCAACTCATCTTTATTAAGTTTATCCGCCATTTTTTGGAGCTCATCTAGCAATTTCTTTTGTTTGTTTAAGGTTAAAAGTTCCTCTATTCGTTTCTTAAGTTGTTGTTTCTTGTTTTGTAATGATTCTGTTTCTTCTATTTTTTGCTCCAAAGATTGCTGAAGGTTTTCTGTTTGCCGCTCCATCATTTGTTCATACTGTTTTTGTCTGCGCAGAAACTCATCAACTTTTTTCTTATCACTCCAGTTAAGGTCTTTTTTATTCTGAAGTTCTTGCTGTATTTTTTGAAGTATTTCCTTCTGTTGTTCTTGATTTAGAATAGCATTTTCAAGATTTTGAATTGTCTCTTTTTGATCTTTTAATTGCTCTTGATTAAACTCCTCGTTAGTTTGCTTCCTATATTTAAATTTCTTGCTATTGGTTTTTTTATTACCGTGAATTGCATCATTGTCTGAAACCTGAAAATATAGTTCATAATCAACTCCTTTTTCAAGTATTATTTCTTTGGGGAATTCATAAAAAAAGGTTTGTGTAGTGGTTTTAGCAATATCTAATAAAAAGCTCTTTTTTTGAGTAGGGGTGTCTTGATTATAATAAATGACTTTTAATGTGTTTATTCCATAATCATCTGAAATCTGACCAACAAACAATGCATTTTCAACGTTAACACTATCTATATTAGATTTTACAATTATTATCGGAAACTCGTCTATAATAACTCTTAGGTTGTAAGAAAGTTTTTCAAAATCTTGTAATTGCCTGTTGGAAGAACTAATAGTATACTCCATGTTTTTTTGCACCGTCTTCTTATAGGTAAAGTTGTTTTGGATAGTTTCAAAAAAGTAATCTCTTCTTTTATTTTCTGTAAAAGAAATACTATCAGACTGATATGCAACAACATCCCATTTTATTTTTGTTCCTTCAGGAACGAGAAGGTTTCCAGTATTTTCAACCTTTTCATCTATTTTTTTGGTGTATCCAGGATACTCTAAATTAATAACAAGGTTTTGAATAAGGGGTGTTTTTATAAGCTCAAGAGAATACAGCTCAGAGATTACGTTCCCTGACTGAAACTGAAAACCTAAAGGAGCAACTACATTTGTAAAAGTGAATGAAAAAATACCTTTTGCCGTTTCTTGCATTAAATACTTCTGTTTATTATATAAAACTTTCACTTCCTCTGGAACAACAGTACCTTTGGTTGATAGAGAAACGGTATACGAGCCTCCCTCAATTACGTGTAAATCCTCTGTTGCTAAGTGAAAAGAAAAGGGTGCTGGAGGAACAAATACAACTTTTGGGTTTACAACCCTTGTTAAACTGTTGTATAGCTCAACATCTATTCCTGATAAAGAAGAAATAAGCCATATAGTTATTGGAAATATTAAGTATTTTAAGTAAAGAATATTCTTTTTAAAATCTACCGCTTTTGCAAACTGAACAGGTAGCAATTCTAAAGATTTTTGTTGAATGCTGGCCAATATAAGATCTGTTTCTTTTTGTTCATTTTTTAGTTGTAAAATATTTAACAACTTATCTTGAACCTCAGGAAAGTGGTTTCCAATAATTTTAGAAGATTCAATCTCATTAATGCCTTTTTTAAGCTTAATTAATTGAGTGATGGGAGTGATAATGAATTTAAAAAATAAAAAAAACTCTATAAAAATAAAAAGAAGGAACAAAATTGTTCTGTAAGTAGGTTGTAGCCACAAAAAGTATTCCACGTATATCGTAAAAATAAAGTATAAAACACCCAATAGGCTAAACAAAAGGCTTCCTTTAATAAGCTCATTGGTGTAATACTTTTTATAGAAAAAAGATAGTTTCTGTTCTATGTTTAAAAAAGCATTCATCAACCAATAAAAATAAGGTATTTGAAAGAGCTATAGAAAGATTTATTGTTAAAGATTTATTTGCTGGAGTTCTATTGCAATTTGCTTTTTTTATCTAATATTAGAAAAGTATCTTTGTTGCTTAAATTTATGTGTTAATGATGTCTAATGTTCGTGTTCGTTTTGCTCCTAGTCCAACAGGACCTCTCCACATAGGAGGGGTAAGAACTGCTTTATATAATTATTTGTTTGCTAAAAAGCACAAAGGTGTTTTTATTTTAAGAATAGAAGATACAGACCAAACAAGATACGTTGCTAATGCTGAAAAATATATTACAGATGCGCTAGACTGGTGCCGTATTCCTTTTGATGAAGGCCCCGGTAAAAATGAAAAATTTGGGCCTTATCGTCAATCCGAAAGAAAAGAATTATACGAGGAGTATGCAAACACTTTAATTAAAAAAGGAAAAGCATATTACGCTTTTGACACTTCTGATGAGTTAAATGCTCACAGGAAACAACATGAAGAGGCGGGAAAAACCTTTATTTATAACTGGCACAATAGAGAAAAAGGACGATTAGTGAATTCTTTAATTTTAACTGAGCAGGCTACTAAAAAAAGAATAGAAAATGGCGATAACTATGTTATTCGTTTTAAAACACCTCAAGACGAAACATTAATTTTAAAGGATGAAATTAGGGGGTCTATTACTATAGATACAAACACACTAGATGATAAGGTTTTATTTAAGTCGGATGGAATGCCAACGTATCATTTAGCAAATATTGTAGACGATTATTTAATGAAAATTAGTCATGTAATTCGTGGTGAGGAGTGGTTACCATCAATGCCCTTACATGTATTATTATACAATGCTTTTGGGTGGGATGCACCAAAGTTTGCTCATCTTCCGCTTATTTTAAAACCTATAGGTAAAGGAAAGCTTAGTAAAAGAGATGGAGACAAATTAGGTTTTCCTGTATTTCCGTTAGCGTATACAAATGAAGAAACAGGGGATGTTTCTCTTGGCTACAAAGAAAGTGGTTATTTTTCTGACGCTTTTATAAATATGCTCTCTTTATTGGGCTGGAACCCAGGTACAGAACAAGAGCTTTTTTCAATAGAAGAATTAATTACTACTTTTGATTTATCTAGAGTAAGTAAATCTGGTGCTAAATTTAGCTTAGATAAAACGAACTGGTTTAACCAACAATACCTTCAGAAAAAAACAGATGCTGAATTAGCACTTTTGTTCTCAGTTATTTTAAAAAACAAAAAAATTAACTCCTCTGAAAGCTATGTAGAAAAAGTTGTTTCCTTAATAAAGGAAAGAGCTGTATTTGTAAAAGATTTTTGGAGTTTAAGTAGTTACTTCTTTAAAACCCCTGAGGATTACGATGAAAAAGCCTCTAAAAAACAATGGAAAGAGGGCACAAGCGTCTTAATGAACGAATTAATAATAGTACTAGCTTCTATAGATGATTTTTCCTCTAAAACAATTGAAGAAACAGTAAAGAGCTGGATTTCTTCTAAAGAAATTGGTTTTGGTAAAATAATGCAACCTCTTCGTTTGGCTATTGTTGGCGAAATGAAAGGTCCTCATTTATTTGATATTATAGATATGGTTGGAAAAGATGAGGCAGTTCTTCGTATTAAAAAAATAATAAAAACACTATCATGATAAAACACGTCTTTTTTATTTCAATTATTTTATTTTCCGCTACTAGCGTAGCTCAGTTTGACTCTCAATATAACAGAGGACGAAGAACACAGCAAAGGCAACCAATGACCACGCCAAAACAAAAACCACCAAGTTTTAACGTGGAAAAAGCTATTGGTATGAACATTTACAATATAGAAAAGGTGATGAAAAAAATTGGTGTTAAAGGTTCTTCTAATCATCGCCAAGATGTTACCAATATTTTTAAGCATTTTAATAAAGATCTAAATCAGGTAAAAAGAATTAACACTTTTCTGTTTTCAGAAGGAAAGTCAAAAATGGAAGCAGCACAAAAAGAGAGTTTTAACACAAGAGACTATAGTATTCTTCAAGATACTTACAAAGAAGTAACTGCTACTTTTGAACCTGTAACAAAAATTGTTAAAGAAAAAGAAGACCATTTAGATGAAAAATTGAAAAAGATATTATCTGTTAAAGAATATAAGAAGTGGAAGAAATATAAAACAAACCTAAAGAAAAAGAAAAGTTTGTAACATTTTCTTTATTTTACGTCTTGTTAATAGAAACTTTTTTTATTAATTTTTAACTTTTTAAAACAACACTATGGGCTCATTATTTTTACCTATTATTTTAGGACTTATTATTTTTCTACTTTACGGAGCTGTTTTTATTGTAAAACAACAAACAGCTGCTATTATTGAAACTTTTGGACGTTTTAGCAGTGTTAAACAATCTGGGCTGCACGTAAAAATTCCTTTTGTACAAAGAATTTCTGGGAGATTAAGCCTAAAAATTCAACAATTAGATGTTATTATTGAGACAAAAACACTAGATGATGTATTTGTGAAGCTAAAGGTTTCGGTTCAGTTTAAAGTTATTAAGGAAAAAGTAAGTGATGCTTTTTATAAGTTAGACTATCCTCATGATCAAATAACATCCTATGTTTTTGATGTGGTTCGTGCAGAAGTTCCTAAAATGAAATTAGACGATGTTTTTGTAAAAAAAGACGATGTTGCTATTGCTGTTAAGTCTGAGCTAAATGATGCAATGATGGACTACGGATATGATATTATTAAAACACTGGTTACAGATATAGACCCAGATGCTCAGGTTAAAGCAGCAATGAACAGAATTAATGCTGCAGATAGAGAAAAAACAGCTGCTCAATATGAAGGAGATGCTGCTCGTATTTTAATTGTTGAAAAAGCAAAAGCAGAAGCAGAAAGTAAAAGGCTTCAGGGTATGGGTATTGCAGATCAAAGAAGAGAAATTGCTCGGGGATTAGAAGAATCAGTTGAGGTATTAAATAAGGTTGGTATTAATTCTCAAGAGGCTTCAGCCTTAATCGTAGTAACACAACACTATGACACCTTGCAGTCTATTGGACAGGAAACAAATAGTAATTTAATTTTACTCCCAAACTCTCCACAGGCTGGAAGTCAAATGTTAAACGATATGGTGGCCAGTTTTACCGCTAGTAATCAAATAGGAGAGGCAATGAAAAACAACAAGAAGAAATTAGACAAACAGTAGATGATCTTATCAACAACAAACAATATTGATGGTAGACCTATAAAAGATTATTTAGGAATTGTTACAGGAGAAACTATTATAGGTGCTAATATTTTTAAAGATTTTTTTGCAAGTATAAGAGATGTTGTTGGAGGGAGATCTGGTTCTTATGAAAAAGCACTTCGTGAAGCTAAAGAAACCGCATTAAAAGAAATGACTGAAAATGCCGTTAGAATGAATGCAGATGCAATTATTGGTATTGACTTAGATTACGAAACCGTTGGTTCTAAAGGAGGAATGTTAATGGTTGCTGCCTCTGGCACCGCTATTAAGTTATAAAAAAAACCAAAGAATTTATCTTTGGTTTTTTTTATTATTTTTTTTCTTCTAATTTTTCTTCTTCCTTTTCCTCTTCTTTAGAAGCTTTTTTTGAATTCCTTTATTCCGCCTCCTAAGCCTTTCATTAATTCTGGTATTTTTTTTCCACCAAAGAATAATAAAAGAGCTAAAGCTATAATTACCCAAGATCCAATACCTGGCATACCTAAAAGAAATATATTTAAAATCATTATTTTAGTTTATGTTTATTCAACAAAGATACAAAAACCAATGAATCAATTAATTCATTTGTTTTATAATTCCTCCTGCAACCTTTTTGTTTTTAATAACCTCTGGAGAACCCTTATAAAAAACAGAGCCCCCAAAACTAACTTTTACACGTAATATTTCCCCTGCTTTTACCTCTGCCTTTGCTCCTGTTCCTGCTTTTACCGTAGTGTTGTCCGATACATTTAAATCATAGCCATGATACACTCCGTATAGGTCTAAATCTATTTCTTGGTTTTTTGAACTTCCAGAAAGTTTAATAATTCCTCCAGAAGAAGACTTTACTTTTAAATGTTTTGTTTTAATTTCTAAATCTATAAAAGCGCCTTCTTGTGCTTTTACCTCTATATGTGTTTGATTAATGTCTTTTCCAGTAATTATTGAGCCCTCATTACCGTCTATTACTTGAATCTCTTCATTATAATATAGTTTTACATTTACTTTACCATCTGCTAATAAGTCTGGAAACTTTAAGCTAATTTTTAAAATACCATCCGAATTTTTAATTTTTATGTTTTCTGACTTTTCTCCTGTAACTTCTATTTTATGTTCATTAGATTTAATTAATTCTACATTAATTCCATTATAAACCTTTATTTTATAAAAATCACCTAACTTTTTAGTAACTGTTGTTTGAGAAAACAACACATTGCTTGCTATTAAAAAAATTATAAGAATATTTTTTTTCATTTTTTTTAAGCAATATATTAATAATTATAAAATTAAAAAAAGTATTTTAATAGTATAACACCTTTTAGAAAAACTCTATTGTTCTATAAGAGAAAAATCTAAGTGTTTTCTTTCTAAATCTGTGTGTTTTACTTTTACGGTAACTTGATCTCCTAATTGATAAATATGTTTTGTGGTTTGTCCAATAATTGCATATTGTTTTTCATCAAAAATATAATAATCTTTTTTTATATCTCTAATTCTCACCATTCCTTCACATTTATTAGATGTAATTTCTACATAAATTCCCCATTCTGTAACACCGGAAATAACCCCCAAAAACTCTTCTTCTTGGTGATCTTGCATGTATTTAACCTGCATATATTTAATTGACTGTCTTTCGGCTTTAGAGGCAAGCTCTTCTCGTTTTGATGCGTGTTTACACTTAGCTTCATAATCATCTTGCTTCGGAGAATTTTCTCCATCTAAATAATGTTGTAACAAACGATGGGTCATCACATCGGGGTAACGACGTATTGGAGAGGTAAAATGAGAATAATAGTCGAAAGCTAACCCATAATGACCGATGTTTTGAGTGGTGTATACCGCCTTACTCATAGTTCTTATTGCTAAAGTCTCTATCATGTTTGCTTCTGCCTTACCGTGAACATCTTTTAGTAGTTTATTCAAACTTTCTGTTGTGCTCTCTTTTGTTTGGGTATCCATCTTATATCCAAAATTAAAAACAATATTTTGTAAAGCAGCTAGCTTTTCTACATCTGGTTCATCATGAACTCTATATATAAATGTTTTATTTGTTGGTTTATTTTTTTCTTGACCAATAAACTCAGCTACTTTTCTATTAGCTAACAACATAAATTCTTCAATTAATTTATTAGCATCTTTTGCTTCTTTAAAAAAGACCCCTACAGGGTTAGCTTCTTCATCTAAATGAAACTTTACCTCAACTCTATCAAAAGAAATAGCACCTTCTTGCATCCTTTTTTTACGAAGAATCTTTGCTAATTCATTTAATTTTAAGGTAGCTTCTACTATATGATCACTTACCTTATAAGATTCATCTGTTATAGATACATTCTCAGGTATAAAGTTTTTCCTTGTTTCTATAATAACTTGTGCTTCTTCGTAAGCAAAACGTTTATCTGAATAGGTAACGGTTCTTCCAAACCATTCATGTATAACTTGTGCTTTTTCATTTATTTCAAACACTGCTGAAAAAGTTAACTTTTCTTCATTAGGCCTTAAAGAACAGGCTCCGTTTGACAACATTTCTGGTAACATTGGAACTACTCTATCAACTAAATAGACGGAAGTTGCTCTACTATAAGCCTCATCATCTAATACAGTGTTTGGTTGAACATAATGAGAAACGTCAGCAATATGAATTCCTATTTCATAATTACCATTCTCTAATTTTGTAAAAGATAACGCATCATCAAAATCTTTAGCATCTTTAGGATCTATTGTAAAGGTTAGGTCTTTACGCATATCTCTTCTTTTTGATATCTCGTGCTTTGTTATTTCTAATGATAATTTACTAGCGTCTTCTTCAACCTCTTTTTCAAATTCATATGGTAAACCATATTCTAATAAAATTGAATGAATTTCAGTATTATAGTCACCTGGCTTCCCTAAAACTTGTGTAATTTTACCAAAAGGGTTTTTTGAGTTTTCTGGCCAATCTGTTATAGTAGCTTGAACTTTATCTCCATGCTCTGCTCCATTTATTCTTGCTTTTGATACAAAAATATCTGCATACATTTTCTGATTATCACAAACAACAAAACCAAAGTTTTTACTCATTTGTAAAACTCCTACAAAAGCAGTCTTATCTCTTTCTATAATTTCTACAATATCAGCTTCTAGCTTATTACTTCTATTTCTTTTATATATATATGCTTTTACAGTATCGTTTTGTAATCCTTTTCCTAAATTATTGGAAGGAATAAAAATATCTTTTTCAAAATCATCTGATATAAAATATCCATTTCCATTAGAAGTTACATCTAGAGTACCTATATGATATTTTCTATCTTCATTAATTTGATATTTACCCCTGTCTATTTCTTTTATTTTTTTTGTTCCTGTTAGTTCTGCTAACTTTTGAAGTATTTGTGTTTTTCCATCTGTGTCAGATATATCTAATTTACCCGCTATTTGCTTGTAATTATAATGTTTATCAGTATCTTCATTAAGTATTTTAAAAATATTTCTTGTTAAATCTTTAATCACATTACCTTTCTTCTTGTAGATTTTTTTCTTTCTACTCATAACTTTTTATTCTTTTTATATGTTTAGAAAAGTACAAATTTATATGTCTATTTAATAGAAATAAACAGTTATAATTCAATTTTGTACTTTGCTTCTTTAATTAATTTAATTTTATGTTGCACTTCAATAAGCTTCATGTTACAAAATCTTGGTTTTTAATCGTAAATCCTTCTGCGGGAAATACTAATTTTAGAAAATCATGGATTTGTATTCAAAGTTTATTAAAAACCAAAGAAATTTATTTTTCTTTTGCTTTTACTCAGTATACCAAACATGAACTAGTACTTGTAGATGAAGCTATTAAACAAGGATATAGAAATTTTATTTCTGTAGGCGGAGACGGAACCTTACATCATGTGGTAAACGGAATAATGATGCAAAGATATACAAAAACATCTAATATAAAACTAGGTGTAATTCCTTTAGGTACTGGTAATGATTGGATAAGAACATATAAAATTCCTAATTCTATAGAAAAAGCTATTAATGTTATTGTAAATAATACTGTTATTTTTCAAGATATTGGTTGTATTACTTTAGCTTCTGGTAAAAAAGAATACTTTAATAACCTAGCAGGAACAGGTTATGATGGGTATGTTGTTAAAAATTTAAAATATTTAAAAAAACTAGGTTCTATCGCATTTTTACTTAGTGGGTTATATAGTTTATTATTCTATAAAAAAACTTCTTATAAAACGTATATTAATAATGAATGTATAAAAGAAAAATGTTTAATGATTGTATTTGGTATCTGTAAATATTCTGGTGGAGGATTACAAGTTACAAAAGAACCAAATCCTAAAGATGGATTATTAGATGTTACTATTGTTAAAAATTTTTCTTTTTTAAATATACTTTTTAATATTCATAAACTATATAATGGAAAAATAGTAGATCATAATAAAGTAACTACTTATAAAGTGAAAGATTTTAAAATAGAAGAAAACACTAATTCTATTATAGAAGCAGATGGAGAAATTGTAGGAACAGGTTCTTTCAAAGTACACATTATTCCTAATGCTATTCAATTTTTGATTAATTGTGTTTAAACTTTATTAACAATCTATATTATTATTATATTTCTTTTTATTTAAAATTTAAAAAATATATTGATTATAATAGTATGTGAATAGTTAATATAGAAAAACACCTTTTTATTTTTTTATATCAGTTATTAAAAAACATTCACATGTTGTTAGATATTTAAACTCTTTAAAACCAACTATAATAGATACTTATTAACAGTATATGTAAATAACTATAAACAGGTTTTTATTCATTAATTAGAAGTTAATAAGTACCAGAAAAAGCAAAAAAATATGTTTATAAATAATCATTAAATAATGAAAGGTTTTATTGCGCATGAAGTAAAAACTTTTGTATTGTGATTATAATTGAATTAATCAAATCTAGTTTTTAAAATTTACATTTACTTCTTAACAATTACTTAAAAGAAGCTAATTAACTAAAGTATAAGTAGTTATTAAATAATATTTTTTTTTAATTTTTAAAACTGTTGATAACCATATCTATTTGTATTTTTGTTTTAATTAAAATGATAAAAACCAACTCATTATGAATATTTCTATAGGAAATGATCACGCCGCTACAGCTTATAAATTTGCAATAGTTAAATTATTAGAATCAAAAGGAATATTAGTAAAAAATTATGGAACAGATTTAAACGAGAGTGTAGACTATCCAGATTTTGTTCATCCTGTTGCTAAAGATATCGTCTCTAAAAAAGCAGATTATGGTATTTTATTATGTGGTAGTGCAAACGGTGTTGCAATGACTGCTAATAAATACAAAGAAGTAAGGGCTGGTTTATGTTGGTCAAATGAAATTGTAGAATTAATTAGACAACACAATAATGCAAATATTTTATGCATACCAGCAAGATACACTTCTATCCCACAAGCGTTAAAAATGGTAGAAACATTTTTAAATACAAATTTTGAAGGAGGTAGGCATCAAAATAGAGTAAATAAAATACCTATTTGTTAAAAATGAAGTTTAGTATAAAAAAATTTAGTGAACTAACAGTTAATGAGATGTATGTTATTTTACAACTTAGATCTGAAGTGTTTGTTGTAGAACAAGATTGTGTATTCCAAGATTTAGATAATAAAGATCAAATAGCATATCATGTATTGGGTTTAAAAGATGACAAAATAATTGCATATGCTAGAATATTTGACTCTGAAGATTACTTTTTAGAACCAAGTATTGGTAGAATTACTGTAAAAAAAGAATTTAGAAAGTTCAAATACGGGTATCAATTAGTTTTAAATAGTATTCAGTTTATAGAAAATAATTTCAAAGAAAAAAAGATTCTTATTTCTGCACAAGCATACCTTACCAAGTTTTACAATTCTTTAGGTTTTATTCAAGTAGGAGAGAGTTACTTAGAAGATGGTATACCCCATATTAAAATGCTAAGAAATTAAAAAAACCTAACAACTTCTTTAACTTCACCAAGTTTTAAACTTTCTAACATAATAGTGTCTATTCTAACTCTTATTAAACGCAATGTGGGAAACCCAACAGCAGCCGTCATTTTTCTTACTTGTCTAAACTTTCCTTCAGTTAAAGTTATAGAAATCCAACTAGTTGGTCCGTGTCTATCATCTCTAATTTTCTGAGTTCTATCTTTAAAAAAAGGAGTTGATATTAGAGAAGATTTACAATTTTTTGTAATGTATTTTTTTCCGTCAAAGCCTATTTCTACACCTTTTATTAATCTATTAATTTCTTCTTGTTTAATACACCCATCTACCTGAACGTAGTATTCTTTTTCTACTTTTCTACCTCTAATATATTCGCTTACCTTACCATCTGTTGTTAATAAAAGAAGCCCTTCAGAATTTACATCTAATCTTCCTATTGCCATTGTTTTTTCAGGAAATTTAAAAAACTCACCCAATAGTTTTTTTTTCCTTTTATGAGGATTCACAAACTGAGAAATTGTTCCAAAAGGTTTGTGTAAAATAAAGTGACGGTGATGATCCATAAAGAGAATAAAAAAAATGAGTTAATTTGGTTCAAAAATAATCTTTTTTCATTTATAATTACTATCCAAATTTTGTACCTTGTCGTACTTTTTAAAAACAAAATAAGCAATATTTATGGCAGCAGACAAAGAAAAACAAGCAAAGTTAAAAGCACTTCAACTAACCTTGGATAAGCTAGATAAAACATACGGAAAAGGTGCTGTTATGAAAATGGGGGATAGTGTTGTTGAAGAAATAGAAGCAATATCATCTGGTTCTTTAGGGTTAGATTTAGCTTTAGGTGTTGGCGGTTACCCAAGAGGTAGGGTAATAGAAATTTATGGTCCAGAATCTTCAGGGAAAACAACACTTACCTTACATGCAATTGCAGAAGCGCAAAAAGCAGGAGGAATTGCAGCTTTTATAGATGCAGAACATGCTTTTGATCGTTTTTATGCGGCCAATTTAGGAATAGATATAGACAATCTAATTATTTCTCAACCAGACCATGGAGAGCAAGCTCTAGAAATTGCTGATAATTTAATTCGTTCTGGAGCAATTGATATTGTGGTTATAGATTCTGTTGCAGCCTTAACTCCAAAATCTGAAATTGAAGGTGAAATGGGAGATTCTAAAATGGGGCTTCACGCACGTTTAATGTCTCAAGCACTTCGTAAACTAACAGGAACTATTAGTAAAACAAAGTGTACGGTTATTTTTATCAATCAATTACGAGAAAAAATTGGAGTAATGTTTGGGAATCCAGAAACAACAACTGGAGGAAATGCGTTAAAATTTTATGCCTCGGTACGTTTAGATATTAGAAGAAGAACTCAGATTAAAGATGGAGATCGAGTAATCGGAAACCAAACCAAAGTAAAAGTGGTAAAAAACAAAGTTGCACCACCTTTTCAAATTGCTGAGTTTGACATTATGTACGGAGAGGGAATTTCTAAAGTAGGAGAAGTTCTAGATCTTGGTGTTGAATTAGGGATTGTTAAGAAAAGCGGTTCTTGGTTTAGTTATGGAGAAACTAAATTAGGCCAAGGAAGAGATGCTGTAAAAGGATTGATTAAAGATAATCCAGATTTAGCAGAAGAGCTAGAAGGAAAAATTAAAGAAGCGATTGACAATCAATAGAAAATAAAGTTATATGATAATCAAAAACCCACTAATTTTAGGTGGGTTTTGTGTTTATACCCCAGTGCTTCCAAAACCACCAGTACCACGTTCTGTTTCATTTAAAACAGAGACCTCATTCCAATCAATACGCTCGTGTTTTGCAATCACTAACTGAGCAATGCGCTCACCGTCATTAATCACAAAGTCTTCATTAGAGAGATTCACTAAAATCACGCCAATTTCGCCTCTATAATCAGCGTCTACAGTACCAGGACTGTTTAAAACAGTGATTCCTTTTTTCGCCGCGAGACCACTACGCGGTCTAACTTGTGCTTCTAAACCGGCCGGCAACGCAATAAATAAACCCGTTTTAACAATTGCTCTTTCTAAAGGCTTTAAAGTGATAGATTCTTCAATATTAGCTCTAAGATCCATTCCAGCAGAAAGTACCGTTTCATAAGAAGGAATAAGGTGTTTTGATTTGTTAATTATTTGTACGTTCATTTTTTATGTATGTAGATTAACAAATATAATAAATCAACCTAGTTTTGGTTACGAGATGAAAGAATTATTAACTTTTAAAAATTTTCTTTCACTAAGCGAGGAGGTTTGTTTTATAATCAGCTCTAATTATATATTTTTGTAAAAAACACAACAAATTGTTGTAAATATAACAATTATGAAAACCATTCAAGAAGCAGTAGAAAGCACCATTAGAAAAACGCCTTTTATAGAGGAGGCCTTAAATGAAAAATTAATAAATGTTTCTTCGCTAGCAAGAGTTATACTTCCAGAGGTAGATAAACTGTTAAAAAAACAAGTTAAAGTAG
Organism: Flavobacterium sp. SCGC AAA160-P02; assembly: GCA_000383355.1. GTDB lineage: Bacteria > Bacteroidota > Bacteroidia > Flavobacteriales > Flavobacteriaceae > Polaribacter. The sequence goes on from KB911090.1 coordinate 280,313, forward strand.
GGGCTGTAATGATGGCAATTAATAGGCTTTCTCCAGCAAGTGAACTAAGAATACGAAAGAATATTAGAAAATTCACCCTTTCTTTGGGAGACTTTATTGTGCGCTCAGATTTAAGTGATTATACTTACAAAAACACAAAATCTCTTTTAAAAGAAAGTGCTAGAATTCTTACGATAGCAGCAGATAAAAACGATTCTTTCATTACGGTATCTAGAGGGATTTTTGAGACCAACATTGTTATAAGCGAACCATTAAAGCCTTATATTGATGAATTTTTCATTCATGAGAAATTAATTCACAATGTGGAGAATTTGGCCTCAATAACCATAAAGCTTCCAGAGGGTAATTTAGAGCAATCAGGGTTTTATTATTTTATTTTAAAACAATTAGCATGGGCAGATATTCCGCTACAAGAAATTATTTCTACAACCAACGAAATGACGATTGTTGTAAAAGAGAAAGACATTAACCAAACGTTTGCTATTCTGATGGATATGAAAAGATAGTTAACTACTGTTAAATAATAAAAATTAGATTAATAAGGTTAACCACCCCTTTATTTTTTTCTTTTTTTTCCTCAAACAAAACAACAAATAAAGGAAATTAAGAATGCAGATAACATACAGCTGTTAAATAACATAGAAGAATCAATAAGATCACCGCAAACAGAAGCTAAAGAGGAACCTCTTCGACAGGTTCAAATGTAATGGGTTCTTTATCAAGGGTAGCTATTTTAAAAGGGTTAGCGCTTCATATAAAAAAAGCTGGTTTTGAAGATTATTCAAATACATATACCGCTATAGACTTTGAAGAAGAGCGTTTAGGATGGGGAAGTGTTGAACAGCCTTCACGCCTATCGAAATTACAGACGACTTAACAATTAGTAGATTAAAAGTTTATATAATTAACTCACTAAATAGCCGGTTGCCAAACCAAGTTATTAATTTAGAAGCAACTAAATTGAGTGTCAATCATTATTTGATGAGCCTATAGCTTCAGGAAAACTTGCAAGTGGAATTTATTTATTAAAAGTATCTCAAGTAAATAGAATTACAATAAAAAGAGTTATTATTTCTAAGTAAAACATAAATTTTTATATTTTTTTATAACCTTAGGGTTGTGTGATTTATACTATTTTAGCAGTAAAATGAAAAAAAAAGACCCTTATGCGGCCTTGAGAATTAGAGAGTTTAACATTTTTCTATTAGTTCGTTTTGCGCTTATTTTTGGCTGGTCTATGCAATTTATTGTGATAGAGTGGAAGGTGTACGAGCTAACAGGAGATCCTTTATATCTTGGGCTTATTGGTTTAATGGAAATTATTCCTGCTCTATCTATGGCTTTATTTGCGGGTCATATTGTAGATCAAAAAGAAAAAAGAAACCTATTGGCTTTATGTATTGCGGCCTTTTCTTTAATTAGTTTTGGCCTTTTTTGGATTACATCAGACGCTGTTAGTAGAGCGCTTTCAACACAAACACTATTATATTTAATATATGCCTTTGTTTTTTTTGGTGGTTTTTTAAGAGCCTTCTTCGGTCCCATTATCTTTTCTTTAGTTGCATTAATTGTCCCTAAAAAGATATATCCAAACGCAGCAACCTGGAATAGTTCTTTGTGGCAAATGGCACGAGTTTTAGGGGTTGCTTTTGCTGGATTTTCTATTAATTGGATTGGTGTACACTGGTCTTTAAGCATCATTTTCTTCTTGGTTACTTTTTCGTTTTTTGTACTATTTAAAATTAAAAGAAAACCGGTTTTAAATCCTAAAATAGGCGAGCCTGTCTTACAAAGTCTAAAAGAAGGCGTTCGTTTTGTCTTTAAAACAAAAGCAATTTTAGGAGCACTAACTTTAGACATGTTTTCTGTTTTATTTGGAGGGGCTATAGCCTTGTTAGCCGTTTTTGCAGAAGATATTTTAAAAGTAGGCCCACAAGGCTTTGGTATTTTAGTTGCGGCGCCTTCTGTTGGCTCTTTTCTAACCATGTTGGTTACTGCTTATATTCCTATTAGCAAAAATGCAGGAAAGAAGCTTTTAGTGGCTATTTTTGGTTTTGGTGTTTGCATTATTGTTTTCGGACTCTCTTCCTTTTTCTGGGTATCTGTTATTGCCTTATTCTTTAGTGGCGTTACAGATGGTGTTTCTATGGTAATTAGACAAACAATCTTACAATTAAAAACACCAGATCATATGCGCGGTAGAGTTTCTTCCGTAAACTCAATGTTTGTTGGTTCTTCTAATGAGCTAGGTGCTTTTGAAAGCGGAGTAACCGCTAAATTAATGGGAACAGTTACTGCAGTTGTTTTTGGCGGAACAATGACTTTAGTTACCGTTGTTGCTACTGGAATAGCAAATCCTACTTTAAGAAAATTAGATTTAACTAAAGATTTAGAAGCACACGAAAAAGAGTAATTTTCTATTTAAAAGAAGTAGCTTGTTGTAATTCTTTCAATAGCTCTTTTTTGTTTTTTTCTAAGGTCTCTTTATTCCAAGAAAAATAGTTTGAAAATTCATTTAAAATGAGAGTCTTATAAAGATTAACACTATCTATATTAAAATAAATCCTTCCTGTTCTTCGCATAAAAAAATCTACTGGAGAACAAGCCATTTCGTATTGAATAGTAAACCAAACTTCGGCTTTTATTATTTTTTCTCGTGAATTTTCGCCTGTTAATTCATCAAACTTTTTTAAAATAATATCGGTCTGCTTGCCATAATTATAGACTAAATACTCTGCGTCTTTTTTATCAAACTGCTTTTCCGCGATTCTCTTGTATATGATGTCTGTGTAGCTTTTTACCTCACCAAAATTAGCAAATGCACCACCAGAAAGTATAATTTCTTCTGTTTGTATTTCTTTAAAATTTTTAAAGAACCTACGATTGTATTTTTTTGTAACCAAATCTACAATTCGTTCTGCCATTTTACGATAGCCTGTTAGTTTTCCTCCTGCAATAGAAATTAATTCTGAATCAGAAACAAATATTTCGTCCTTTCTTGATAACTCAGAAGCAGAGGCTCCGTCTTCATGAATTAAAGGGCGCAACCCGGCCCAAGAAGACGTTACATCATCTAATGAAATAGTAATGTCAGGAAACATATTATTTACCGCAGAGATAAGATATGTAGCATCTACTAAACTTGTTTTTATATTGTTTTTATCTGCTTGATAATCTGTGTCTGTTGTGCCAAAATACGTAACCTTTCCTCGAGGAATTGCAAACATCATTCGCCCATCTGGCACATCAAAATATACAGACTGTTTTATCGGCAATTTATCATGCTCCACCACTAAATGAACACCTTTAGTTAATCGTAGCTTCTTGCCTGTTGTAGAATTATTTTTTTGACGCAAAGCATCTACCCAAGGACCTGTTGCGTTTACAATATACTTTGCCTTAATTTTAAATTCAGAATCAGTAAAAACATCTTTTACGGTTGCTCCAACAACACGATTTTGTGTGTGTAAAAACCCTAAAACCTCTGCATAATTAATTGTTTTCAAGTTATAATTTAATGCTGTTTTTATAATCTCTAATGTTAAACGAGCATCATCTGTTCTATATTCAGCATAGTAACCAGCACCTTTTAAAATACTCTTAGGAAGAAGTGGCTCTTTCTCTAAAGCCTCTTCCTTGTCTAACATTTTGCGTTTATCGTCACCTTCTACGTCAGCCAAAACATCATACACCTTTAAGCCAAATGATGTTAACCAAGAACCATAGGTTCCGCCATCAATTAAAGGTAAAATCATTTTTTCTGGAATTACTAAATGCGGCGCTAATTTATGCACAATTGCGCGCTCTGTTCCTACTTCTTTTACTAGCCAAAAATCTAACTGTTTTAGATATCTTAGGCCTCCATGAATTAGCTTTGTTGATTTACTACTAGTTCCTGAAGCAAAGTCATTTTTTTCTACTAAAGCAACTTTCATACCCCTTGAAGCCGCATCTAAAGCAATTCCTGCTCCTGTAATTCCGCCACCAACAATTAACAAATCAAACTCTTCTGACTGTAATTCTTTGATGGTTTTTTCTCTATTGAAAAACGAGAAGGTTTTCATAACTTATTTTAAGACTTAGCAATTTTTGAGTTTTGTCTTTTTTATTTATATATAAAGACAGCAGTAAGTTACGAATTTATTTAGCTAAAATTCCTCTTTTCTTAATTTCTGGAATCATTCGTAAGTTACTTTCTTTAATGGTATTTTGTTTGAAGAGAAATGTTTTATCTTTTAGTTGATTGTTTTCAAAAAAAGAAACTTGAAAACGATTATTAAGCACAAATAATTCTGGCTGAACAAATTCTACCTTTGCAAAAGAATTTGCAGGTAAGTTGTCTAATTTTTTACGAAGTAATGTGCTTTTTTTTGTTTTAGAAAACCCTTGAGAGACAATAACAATCATTTCCATATCAACATTATTATTGTTGATGATATATACATTCCAATCGTCTGTTTTATAAAGTTCATTATATTCATAAACCATCGCTATTTCAACACCAGAAACTAAAGGAATTTGAAGATCTTTTTTCATAAATGAAACATGTTATTCTGTAAACAACTATTTTTTAAGGTACTTGAGAAAAGGAAGATTAAAGAACAGACTTAAACTGCTCTAAGAAACGAACATCGTTTTCATAAAACATTCTAATATCAGGAATTTGATATAGCAACATTGCAATTCTTTCTATTCCCATTCCAAAAGCATAACCGCTATAAACGGTAGGGTCTATATTGCAATTTTTTAGGACGTTAGGATCTACCATACCACAACCCATAATCTCTAGCCAGCCAGTACCTTTGGTAATTCTATAATCAGTTTCAGTTTCTAGACCCCAGTAAATATCTACCTCTGCACTTGGCTCTGTAAACGGAAAATAAGAGGGGCGTAATCTAATCTTAGATTTTCCAAACATCTCTTTTGTGAAATACAATAAGGTTTGTTTTAAGTCTGCAAACGAAACATCAGTATCTATATATAAGCCCTCAACTTGATGAAAAATACAATGAGCTCTTGCAGAAATATCTTCATTTCTAAAAACTCTTCCTGGAGAAATTGTTCTTATAGGTGGCTTGTTGTTTTCCATATATCGAACCTGAACTGATGAGGTATGAGTTCTTAGAAGGGTATCTGGGTTTTTGTCAATAAAAAAAGTATCCTGCATGTCTCTTGCCGGATGATACTCAGGAAGATTTAAGGCAGTAAAATTATGCCAATCATCTTCAATTTCTGGCCCTTCAGAAACAGTAAAACCAATACGGTTAAAAACCTCTATTATTTGATTTTTTACCAAAGAAATAGGATGCCTAGAACCTAATTGTATAGGCTCAGAAGGCCTTGTTAAGTCACCATAAAAACTTTTTTCGCCTTCAGAACTCTCTAAATCGTCATTTAAAAGAGTTACTTTTTCTTCAGCGGCTTTTTTTAAATTATTTAAAGCTTGGCCAAAATCTTTACGCAATTCAGCATCAACATTTTTAAATTCAGAAAACAACCCCTTTAACAACCCTTTACTTCCTAGGTATTTAATCCTAAAAGTTTCTACATCTGCTTTTGAAGTTGCTTTAAATAAACGAACTTCTTCAATGAGTTCTTTAACCTTGTCTAACATGTTTTATAATCAAATAAATAAAGAACAAATTTACATTTTTTATAAAGAAAGTAATTCAATTTCCTCGGTAAAACGAAATTCTACACGAAAACGATTGAATACTGATACTTCAGAGAGAAACAAAATAAAAAAAGTATTATTAAGATGTCTTAAAATATATATCTTTGCGGCTTATTTAAACAAGTAAACAACAAATCAAAATAAGCATATGGAAGCAAAAATTAATGCTTTTATGGAGTTGGTGAAACAGAGAAATCATCATGAGCCAGAATTTATTCAAGCTGTTCAAGAAGTAGCAGAAACTGTAATCCCTTATATCGTTGAGAATGATATTTACCATGGCAAAAACATTCTACTTAGAATGGTAGAGCCAGAAAGACTTATATCATTTAGAGTAAGTTGGGTTGATGACTCTGGAGAAATTCAAGTAAATAGAGGGTATAGAATTCAAATGAACTCAGCTATTGGACCCTACAAAGGAGGGTTGCGTTTTCATCCAACAGTAAATGCGAGTATTTTAAAGTTTTTAGCTTTTGAACAAGTTTTTAAAAACTCACTAACAACACTTCCTATGGGTGGCGGTAAAGGAGGAGCAGATTTTGATCCTAAAGGAAAATCGGATAACGAAATTATGCGTTTTTGCCATGCCTTTATGAGTGAATTATTTAGACATATTGGCCATAATACAGATGTTCCTGCTGGAGATATTGGGGTTGGTGGAAGAGAGATTGGTTTTATGTTTGGAATGTATAAAAAATTAAAAAATTCTTTCACAGGTGTTTTAACAGGAAAAGGAGCTTCTTGGGGAGGCTCTTTAATAAGACCAGAAGCAACAGGATACGGAACAGTGTACTTTGCAGACAATATGTTGAAAGTAAATAACGATTCATTTAGTGGAAAAAGAGTTGTTATCTCAGGATCTGGAAATGTAGCACAATATGCCGCCGAAAAAGCAATTGAGCTTGGTGCAACTGTATTAACAATGTCTGATTCTGGAGGATATATTGTAGATGAAGATGGAATTGATTCAGAAAAGTTAACATTCTTAATGAATCTTAAAAATATACGAAGAGAAAGAATTAGCGCGTATGTAGACACCTACCCAACAGCAAAATACGTTGCAGGCCAAAGACCTTGGTCTGTTAAATGTGATATTGCTTTACCATGTGCAACTCAAAACGAATTAAACGGTGAAGAAGCAAAAACATTAGTTTCTAACGGATGTACATGTGTTTCTGAAGGCGCAAATATGCCTTCTACTCCAGAAGCAATTCACGAGTTTCAAAAAGCAAAAATTTTATTTGCTCCAGGAAAAGCGTCAAATGCAGGAGGAGTTGCCACTTCTGGTTTAGAAATGAGTCAGAATTCACTTCGTTTAAGTTGGTCTAGAGAAGAAGTAAACGACCGCTTAAAAGACATTATGGAAGACATCCACGATTCTTGTGTTGCCTACGGAAAGAATGATGATGGAACTATTGATTATATTAAAGGGGCAAATATTGCTGGCTTTGTAAAAGTAGCAGATGCAATGCTGGCTCAGGGAATTGTTTAATTTCGATATTAATAAAAGAAAAAAGCGCCATTAAGGCGCTTTTTTCTTTTTAAAAAACGTCATATTTGTAAAAAAACCACAATTGTTTTTATGGAAATTATACACCACCTTTTAATAGGTTTTATTACGTCCTTTTTAGGAACCCTGTTCCCAAGCATGTTAAACATGACCTCTGTTAAAATAAGCATCAAAGAAACACAAAAGAAAGCAATTTATTTTTCTGCAGGAGTTTCTGTAATTGTGATAATTCAGGCTTATATTGCTGTTAGTTTTTCAAAAATATTACTAGACAACCCAAGGTATTTAATTGTGCTTCAACATGCAGGAATCATTGCTTTTATTGGGCTTTCGGTGTTCTTCTTTAGCAATGCAAGGAAGCAAAAAAAGAAACAATTAAACAACAACAGTATAAAAGGGAGAGGGTTTATTTCTGGCATTTTACTATCTTCTTTAAACATGTTTGCAATCCCTTTTTATTTTGGGGTTACTAGCTTTCTAGTGATGATGCATTGGTATAAATTTACTCTTATTAATAATATCTTCTTTGTTTTAGGCTCTGCCCTAGGTACATTTTCTATTCTTCTATTATATGCTTATTTAGCAAAAAAAATAGAAAATAAAATTGAACACTTAGCAAACCAATTGGATTTAGTACTAGGAATTATTACTGGACTGATTGTGATAATCAATGTAATAGATGTTCTATTATAAAATCAAAGTTTTGTAAATTTATAGTGTGAACATCACGTTTCAATATCGAAAAATTATTCATGTAGATATGGATGCTTTTTATGCTTCCGTTGCACAATTAGACAATCCAGAGCTAAAAGGAAAACCTATTGCTGTTGGTGGTGGCGGAAAAAGAGGTGTTGTTGCCGCTGCGAGTTACGAAGCTAGAAAATATGGAGTTAGATCTGCAATGAGTGGTGTTTTAGCCAGACAAAAATGCCCACATCTTATTTTTGTAAAAACAGACTTTGAACGATATAAAGAAATATCAACTAAAATTCGACAAATTTTTTACGAGTATACAGATTTAGTAGAGCCTCTTTCCTTAGACGAAGCATATTTAGATGTTACAGAAAATAAAAAAGGGAACCCATCTGCAAGTTTAATTGCGCAAGAAATTAGAGATCGTATTTACAGTGAATTAGCCTTAAGGGCTTCTGCCGGAATATCTATCAATAAGTTTATAGCAAAAGTAGCATCAGATATTAACAAACCAAACGGACAAAAAACAATTAATCCCGAAGAGGTGCTTCTTTTTTTAGAAGAACTTTCAGTTAATAAATTTTACGGTGTAGGAAAGGTAACCGCTGCAAAAATGAATAACCTAGGGATTTTTAATGGATTAGATTTAAAAAAGAAACCACTAGAAGAGCTAACAAAGATCTTTGGAAAGTCTGGAACCTACTATTATAATATTGTAAGAGGAATTCATTACAGTACAGTAAAACCCAATAGAATTAGAAAATCTATAGCAGCAGAAAGAACCTTTTCTGAGAATATTTCTTCTGAAGTTTTTATGCTAGAAAGACTTTATAAAATTGCAGAAGAGTTAGAGAAAAGAATGATAGCGTCAGAAACAAAAGGAAAAACAATTACCTTAAAAATTAAATACAGTGACTTTACCCAACAAACAAGAAGTAAAACTGTACAAAATTTTGTCCAAAAAAAACATGAAATCATGCAAATTGTAAAAGAGTTATTATACCAAGAAAAATTTAAAAATTCTGTACGCTTATTAGGTATTTCTTTTTCTAACTTAGACACAGCAAAAAAAGAACCTGTTTGGGTTCAGTTAATGTTTGAGTTTTGAGCATAAAAACACCTTGGGCTTTTAAAAAGAAATAGAATTTCAACAAAGAGTGGTATTTCAAATGAAAAGAATCATTAGAACAGACAATAATAATTTAGATTTTCAGGCTTTAATAACTGAGTTAGACGCCTATTTAAAAATAACAGATGGCGAAGATCATGAGTTCTATAGTCAGTTTAATAGTTTAAAAAAAATAAATCATGTGGTGGTTGCTTTCCAAAATGAACAAGCTATTGGCTGCGGAGCTTTCAGAAAGTTTGATGCAAATACTGTTGAAATTAAAAGGATGTATGTAAAAGCAACATATAGAGGTTCTGGAGTTGCTAATACCGTTTTAAGTTCTTTAGAACAATGGGCTTCAGAAGAAGGGTTTACAAAATGTGTTTTAGAGACAGGAAATCGTCAGATAGATGCAATTAAATTTTATAAAAAATCTGGATATAGAAGCATTCCAAATTACGGGCAGTACGCTCAAATGGAAGATAGTAATTGCTTTGAAAAATTAGTATAATGAATTACAGTTACTGGGAATATAAAGAATGGTTTACTGGCAATGATTTTGTAATTATTGGTAGTGGAATCGTAGGTTTAAATTGTGCAATTAATTTAAGAGAGCGTTTTCCAACATCAAAAATCATTATTTTAGAAAAAGGCCTCCTTCCGCAAGGAGCTAGCACAAAAAATGCTGGTTTTGCTTGTTTTGGAAGCACTTCAGAATTGTTAAGCGACCTTAAAACACATTCAGAGCAAGAGGTTTTTCAGTTGGTAAAAAAGAGATGGGAAGGCCTACAACTATTAAGAAACCTATTAGGAGATAAGAACATAGATTACCAACATCATTATGGGTATGAGTTATTTTCTGATGAAGCTTTTTTTGAAAAATGTGAGCAAAAAACAGCGGAATTAAATCAGTTATTATTTCCACTTTTTAAAAACGCTGTTTTTTCTTCAGTTCACAATAAGTTTAAGTTTAAAAAGACGGTGCCTACCTATTTAGTAAATCAATTTGAGGGCCAGATAGATACTGGAAAAATGGTGTCTCAATTATTAAAAATAGCACAACAAAAAGAAATAATAATTTTAAATAATACAACCGTTCAAGGGTTTTCAGAAGACACGAACAAGGTGAAGATTGAAACAGATCAAGGAGTCTTTACAGCGTCTAAATTGTTTTTTGCCACCAACGGATTCTCCAAAGAACTGCTTCAAGAAAACGTAGCTCCCGCTAGAGCGCAGGTACTCATAACAAGTCCTATAAAAAATCTTCACATTAAAGGAACTTTTCACTTAGAGGAAGGGTATTATTATTTTAGAAATATTAATAATAGAATTTTATTAGGAGGCGGAAGAAATCTAGATTTTAAGACAGAAGAAACGACAGAATTTGGACAGACTAACAGAATTCAGAACAAACTAGAAGAACTTTTAAAAACTACCATTTTACCAAATACAGACTTTCAAATAACACATCGTTGGAGTGGTATTATGGGTGTTGGAAATCAAAAAAACCCCATTGTAAAACAACTTTCTGAGAACGTTTTTTGCGGGGTTCGCTTAGGCGGCATGGGTGTTGCTATTGGTTCATTGGTTGGTAAGGAATTGGCTGCTTTGCTAGACTAAAGAACTCCTTATATTTAGTATCTTTACTACAATGCTTAAAAAAACAGTTGTATTTCTTTTATTAATTATCACCAGCTCTCTTTCTTCTCAAGAATGGACACAAGACAATGAGCAAACAAAAGTGTTATTTATCATTAAAAATTTTGGGATATCAGTAGACGGTGTTTTTAACAAGGCAACTATTAAAACAAACTTTAATTATAAAGACCTTTCTAATAGCTATATCAACGCAGTTGTTATGGTAAATTCTATTTCTACAGGTATAGACGGGAGAGACAAACATTTATTAGAACAAGATTATTTTGATGCTAGTAACTATACAAAAATTAGATTAGAGTCTTCAAAAATTGAAGAGAATACAGATGGTGATCTTATTCTTTTTGCGACGCTAAGCATTAAAGGAATTACAAAAAAGATAGAAATACCAATAGATGTTTCAGAAAAGAATTCAACCCTAATATTAAGCGCTTCAATGACACTTAACCGTAAAGATTTTAATGTAGGTGGCCGGAGTTTTGTTTTGTCTAATAATGTAAAAATTCAAGTAGAATATTCTGCAATAAAATAACAATTGAAAATAACAACAACATTTGATGTAATTATAGTGGGCGGAGGATTGGCCGGATTAACAAGCGCTATTCATTTATCTACACGTAAGAAACGGGTATTATTAATCGAAAAGAATGAATACCCTAAGCACAAAGTATGTGGAGAATATATTTCTAATGAAGTACTGCCATATTTAAATTCTCTAGGGATTAACCCAATAAATGAAGGGGCTAAACAGATCACAAAAGTTCATATAAGTACCACAAAAAGTAATCTAATAAAAGGTGAATTACCCCTAGGAGGTTTTGGAATGAGTCGTTATTTTTTAGATAATTTATTGGTAAAAAAAGCACAATTAAACGGTGTTCAAATTTTAAAAGACACGGTAGATTCTATTCACTTTAAAAAAGACTCTTTCACAATTACAACAAAAAGTTCTGGAGTATTTCAAAGCAAAATTACCATAGGCGCTTTTGGTAAAAGATCTTCTTTAGACCAAAAAATGAAGCGAAAATTCATTCAAAAAAAATCTCCGTATTTGGCAGTGAAAATTCATGTAAAAGGGGTGTTTCCAGAAAACTTGGTAGCGCTACATAATTTTAAAGGTGGCTATTGTGGCGTTTCTAAAGTAGAAGACAATGCTATTAATGTCTGTTATATTACAGAATACCGCTCGTTTAAAAAACATAAAAACATTACGGATTTTCAAGAGCAAGTTGTTTTTAAAAATAAACATTTAAGAAAAATATTCAAAGAAACTTCACCTGTTTTTGAAAAACCACTAACCATTAGTCAAGTTTCTTTTCAAACTAAAAACCCGGTAGAAGACCATATCATTATGTGTGGAGATACCGCAGGAATGATTCATCCGCTATGTGGCAACGGAATGGGAATGGCTATTTCTAGTGCACAATTGGCAAGCATTCGAATACTTCAGTTTTTAAATGGCGAAATAAAAACAAGAGAGGGTCTAGAAAAACAGTATCTTAGAGATTGGAATAAAGAATTTAAAATACGATTAAAAGCAGGCCATTTTATCGCATGGTTATTTAGAAATCAAACCATCTCTCAAATAGCGTATTCAATTTTAAAAAGAATACCCTCATTATTGCCTAAAATGATCAAATTTACCCACGGAAAACAACTGCGCCCACTATGAGTTTTTTAGTTGATACTTCTCGCCGTTCTTCAGCACCAGAAATGATGGACGATTTTTCTCTTGAAGGAGATATGTTTAGAGACACCTTAGATAAACTAGAAACTATTAATCGGTTTCTAGGAGGAAACTCAGTAACTATTAAAGGTTTAAAAAAATTACTTAAAACATCTTCAAAAAACAAGACAATTACCATGGTAGATTTGGGATGTGGACATGGAGACATTTTAAGAGATATTGCTAAGTTTGGCAGAAAGAACAACTATAAGTTTAAACTTATAGGAATAGATGCAAATGATGCAGCTATAGAATATGCAAGAGAACTGTCTATAGATTATCCAGAGTTGAGCTTTGAAACGATTGACATTTTCTCAGAAGAGTTTAAAAAACAGACATATGATGTTGTTTTGTGCACCTTGTTTTTGCACCATTTTAAAAGCGAGGAACTCATCTCTTTTTTAAAACCAACGGTTCAAAAAGCAACAATTGGAGCGGTTGTGAATGATTTACATAGGCATAGACTTGCGTACTATCTTTTTAAACTGATAGGGCTTTTTATTAAAAACAAGATGGTTAGGGAAGACGGTTTAACCTCTGTTTTGCGAGCTTTTAAAAGAAAAGAGTTAGAGGCTATTTTAACACAAGTACAAGTGCCATTTTCTATTCAATGGAAATGGGCTTTTAGATATTTATGGATTTTAAAAAAAGATCCTATTCATTAAAAGAATTCCTGCTTTTTAGGAAATATTATGAGCGTAAAAATACTATCTGTAGCGAAACAGCTACCAAAACATACTAGAGAAACTAAAGACATTATTCCGTTTGTTAAACTATGGATGCAGGGTCAGGAAACAAGGTTTCAGCGAAAAGTTTTAAAGCTTTTTGAAGGAGCTGGTGTAGACAGGCGTTACTCTATTATGGATGCAGAAGAAGTTTTTTTGAATTCGTCTTTTGAAGATAAAAATAAGATTTATGTTCGGGAGGTTACAACCTTGGCAGAACAGTCATTAAAAAAATCGTTAGAAAAAGCAAGCTTACAGCCTACAGATATAGATTATATTATTACTGTTAGTTGTACAGGAATTATGATTCCCTCTGTAGATGCCTATTTAATTAATAGTTTGCAAATGAGACAAGATATTGTGAGACTTCCGGTGACAGAAATGGGATGTGCAGCAGGAGTTTCGGGAATTATTTATGCAAAAAATTTCTTACAAGCCAATCCAAATAAAAGAGCTGCTGTGATAGCAGTAGAATCTCCCACTGCCACCTTTCAATTAGAAGATTTTTCTATGGTAAATATTGTGAGTGCTGCAATTTTTGGAGATGGAGCCGCAAGTGTTATTTTATCATCTTATGAAGAAGATAAGGGTCCTAAAATTATAGATGAAGCGATGTATCATTTTTATGATTCAACTCATATGATGGGTTTTAAATTGGTAAACTCTGGGTTGCAAATGATTTTAGATAAATCTGTTCCAGAAACTATTTCAAATCATTTTCCAATGATAGTTCACCCTTTCTTAGAGCGAAATAATCTAACAATTGAAGATATAAACCATTTAATTTTTCATCCAGGAGGTAAGAAAATAGTTCAGACTGTTGAAGATTTATTTGGGTCTTTAGGAAAGAATATAGACGATACAAAAGAAGTTTTACGATTGTATGGCAATATGTCTAGCGCTACCGTATTATATGTTTTAGAACGATTTATGGATGGAGACAGACAATCAGGAGAAAAAGGCTTAATGCTTAGTTTTGGGCCAGGATTTTCTGCCCAAAGAATATTATTAGAATGGTAAAAGAATTTGAAGATAAAAACGAGTGGGCATTAATTTTAGGAGGCTCTAGTGGATTGGGCTTGGCAACGGCAAAAAAGTTAGCCAAACACGGAATGAATATTTGTATTGTTCATAGAAACTCTAGATCACAGTTGCCTGACATTGAGAAAGAATTTAATGAAATTACTCAAGAAGGAGTCCATTTTATTAGCTATAATACAGATGCGTTTCACTCAGAAAAGAGAGCTGCATTGATAGAAGATTTAGCAGAAGAGCTAGAAGGAGGCACCATAAAAACACTAGTACATAGTGTTGCCAAAGGAAATTTAAAACCCATGATTTCTGAATCTACACCTACCTTACAAACAGACGACTTTCAATTAACAATACAAGCAATGGGAATTAGTTTGTATGATTGGACCAACGCTATTTTTGAAGCAAGGTTGTTTTCGGATGATGCACGAGTTATTAGCTTTACAAGTGAAGGGAATACAAAAGCATGGAAAAATTATGCAGCTGTGTCTGCAGCAAAAGTAACCTTAGAAGCCATTACAAGAAATATTGCACTAGAGTATGCGCCTTTTGGGATTAGAGCAAATTGTATTCAAGCAGGAGTTACAGATACGGCGTCTCTACGAATGATTCCAGGAAGTGACGAAATAAAAAAACACTCTTTATTGCGCAATCCTTTTAACAGATTAACATTGCCAGAAGACGTTGCCAATGTTGTGTATTTATTATCTAAAGACGAAGCTGCGTGGATTAATGGCACCATTATTCCTGTAGACGGAGGAGAACACATAAGTTAAATAATTGAACAATCAAAAAATCATACAGCTTTTACCATATCAAACACCTTTTTTGTTTGTAGAAGAACTAACGTCTCTCTCAGAAAATGGTGTAGAAGGATTTT
Source organism: Flavobacterium sp. SCGC AAA160-P02 (assembly GCA_000383355.1). GTDB lineage: Bacteria > Bacteroidota > Bacteroidia > Flavobacteriales > Flavobacteriaceae > Polaribacter. Next base: position 295,317 of record KB911090.1, read on the forward strand.
ATACCTTTAAAGAAGACGAATATTTTTATCAAGGTCATTTTAAAGACAACCCAATAACCCCTGGAGTTATTTTAACCGAAGTAATGGCACAAATTGGTGTTGTTTGTTTAGGAATATACTTACTAAGTGAGGCTGTCTCTGAAACAAAAAAACCACAAATTGCACTTAGTTCTAGCGACGTAGATTTCTTTTTACCCGTTTTTCCCAAAGAACGCGTAAAGGTAATTTCAGAGAAAGTTTATTTTAGATTTAACAAACTAAAATGTAAGGTGCAATTGTTTAATGAAAAAAATGAACTGGTTTGTAGAGGAACTATTTCAGGAATGTTAAAACCAATGAAGAATGAAACATAGGGTTGTTATTACAGGGATGGGAGTTGTAGCACCAAATGCTGTTGGCTTAGACAATTTCTTAGAAGCAATTCAGCAAGGAAGGTCTGGAATTACATTTCATCAAAAACTACAAGACTTAAAATTTTCTTGCTGTATTGGAGGAATTCCTCCTGTTTCAGAAGAGATCAAAAATAAGTACCTAACACCACTTCAATTGCGTGGATTTGATAGTGCTGGCATTTTATATGGATGTATTGCAGGAATGGACGCTTGGAAAGACGCAGGTTTTGTTATTGATAAAAACTCACCAATAGATTACAATTCGGGAATGGTTTTTGGAACAGGCACCTCCGGAATAGAAAAATTTAGAGAAGCAATTTATAAATTAGACGATCAAAAGGTAAAGCGCTTGGGAAGTACTGTAGTGGTTCAAACCATGGCAAGTGGCATTAGTGCTTATTTAGGCGGCATTCTAGGAATGGGAAACCAAGTGACTACAAATTCTTCTGCTTGTACTACCGGTACAGAAGCATTATTAATGGGTTTTGAACGTGTACAGGCAGGAAAGGCACGAAGAATGTTGGTGGGGAGCTGTAGTGATGATGGGGCCTATATTTGGGGTGGATTTGATGCAATGAGGGTGATGACATATAAGCACAACGAAACTCCGGAAAAAGGATCGAGACCCATGAGTGCAGACGCATCAGGTTTTGTTCCTGGGAGCGGTGCAGGAGCCTTGGTTTTAGAATCTCTAGAAAGTGCTTTGGAAAGAAAAGCAACTATTTATGCTGAGGTTTTGGGAGGGAACATCAATTCTGGAGGACAACGAAACGGAGGAACCATGACGGCACCAAATTCTGAAGCGGTACAAAAATGTATTGCAGATGCAATGAAAGATGCCAACATAAAAGGCGCAGATATTGATGCTATTAACGGACACTTAACGGCAACGATTAAAGATCCTGTAGAAATAGAAAACTGGACAAAAGCACTGGGAAGAAGAGGACAAGAATTTCCAATGATAAATTCACTAAAATCTATGGTTGGGCACTGTCTTGCAGCTGCAGGAGCCATAGAAAATGTAGCTACAGTGTTGCAGCTAAAACACCAATTTGTTTTTCCAAACATTAACTGTGAAGAGGTACATCCAGACATTTTACAATTAATTTCAAAAGAAAAAATACCAACCAAATACACACCAAAAAAACTACAGATCATCGCAAAAGCAAGTTTTGGCTTTGGAGATGTAAACGGATGTATTATTTTTAAGAAATATTAAAAAAGTACGATTACTAATAGACTCAAAAACAACCATTATTAAAAAGAGTATTCATGACCAGAGAAGAACTAATTACCTCACTTCAAAAAATTGTAAAGCCTTATGTTCAAGATCAAGAGGCATTTAAAAACCTGTCTGAAGAGACCGATTTTATTAATGACCTAAAAATTAATTCTGCCAATTTGGTAGATATTATTTTAGATGTAGAAGATGAGTTTGACATTGAGATAGACAACGACTCTATGGAAAAAATGCTTTCAGTAAAAGCAGCAATGGATGTTATTGAAACCAAATTAGCAGCCTCTTGATTGGCAACGACATTATAGACTTATCTCTTGCTAAAACAGCAAGTAATTGGCAACGAAAAGGCTTTTTAGAAAAGCAATTCACGGCCAATGAACAGCAGCTTGTCTTAGAAGCCCCAAATTCTTTTGTGATGGTTTGGAGACTTTGGAGCATGAAAGAAGCTGCGTATAAAATTTATACGCAACAACATATAGTACGGTTTTTTGCTCCCAAAAAATTTGAATGTAAATTAAGATCAGCTAAAGAAGGGGTGGTTTGTTTTAAAGGTCAAAAGTTTTACACGAGCTCACTTATAAATCAGCACTACATTTTTACCAAGGCCAGTTTAGAAAAAGAAATTAGTTCATATTCCGAAATGGCGCCTCCTCATGAAATAGACAACATGATTAAGAAGAAATTAAAAGAACTAACAACGCTTTCTGTTTCTGGAATTGAACAAAAAAAATCAAAAAACGGAGCTCCTAATTATTACCATAATGAAACACCGTTAACAAGATCTTGTTCAATTTCACACCATGGAAATTACGGAGCATTTTCATTTGTACAAGCTTAAGTAATGACAAACCTAAAAGAAGCTCTTTTTCAGCAGTGTGTAGCTCATGTAAATACGCGCTTACAAACCATACAAACTATTATTTCTTCACACCAAAAAGCATTAAGTTCCGAAACCAAAAGTTCTGCGGGAGATAAGCACGAAACAGGCAGGGCCATGTTGCAATTAGAAATGGAAAAAGCAGGGCAGCAATTAGCATCAGTTCAACAAATGCAACAAACACTGGCTAGGGTTGCTATTGCAAAATCATCAACAAGTGTTCGTCTAGGAACTATTATAGAAACCTCTTCAATACATTATTTTTTAAGTGTTTCAGCAGGGAAATTAACAGTCAACCAAACTACCTATTTTGCTATTTCAGCTTCTTCGCCAATAGGGCAGTTATTAGTAGGAAAGCAAGCTGGAGATATTTTTCAATGGAACGGAAAAGAGATAAAAATAAACAACGTACTCTAAGAGTATCTGGGTCTTCAATAAAGAGAATATTATTTTATAAAAGAAAGAGAAACTTCTTTTTTTGAGGCAATCTTTTCAAAATTCTGAAAGAAAATTATTTGAGAATTAAAGCGCGCTTCAATTAACCAATAAAACCCTTTAAAGTAGGATCTTATTACTGTTGCTTTGTGAGTAGAGTTCTCGGAAATTTTAATTTGGTGAGGATATAATAACCTTTTTTCTCCCTCTAAATAAATTTCATTGACATCATCAAATAAAGCAGCAACATACTGTTCAGGTGGGTTTTCATATAAGTTTCTAGGAGAGTCGTTAGCAACTACTTGTTTGTTTTTAAGCACCATCATTTTATCTGCAAAAGAAAGAGCATCATCTCCGTCGTGCGTTGCTACAATACAAGAAATATTTTTCTCTTTAAGATAACTAAAGAGCTTTCTTCTGAGTGAATTTTTTTTAAAATTATCTATTTGACCAAAAGGCTCGTCTAATAAAATAAGCTCAGGTTCTTTTGCCAAGGCTCTTGCAATTGCCACACGTTGTTGTTGACCACCACTTAATGTTTTTACTTTTTCATTGGCAAATTCAGACATTTCAATTACCTCTAATAGTTCTTTAGTTCTGCGTTCTTTTTCTTCAGGATAAAACCGAGATAAAAACTTTCCAATATTTTCCGAAACAGATGTGTATGGCATTAAATCAAAATCTTGCGCAACATATTTAAAGAAATCCATCCCAGGAACCAGATGAAAAGAAGGCCCTAAGACCTGTTGGTCTTTCCAAAAAACAGTTCCGTCTTTTAAGTCTAGCAAGCCATAAACAGCTTTTAATAAGGTAGATTTTCCTGAGCCACTTTCACCCATAATACACAGGTGTTGCCCAGCATTTAAAGTGAAAGAAATATTGGATAATATCTCTTTTTTAGGAGTGTATTGAAACGAGATGTTAGATACTTTAAGCATAAAAAACCGCAAATTAGCTGAGGTAATTTGCGGTGTAAAAATACTGAAAAAAGTATCAGTTAGCTCTTAATTTTAGTTTTTGGAGGATTTGGCAATCTATCAAATCCCATGTTGTATAAAGTAAAGCCAAAAATATCTGCATATTGCTCAATGGTTTTTGCTACTGGTGTTCCAGCACCATGGCCTGCATTGGTTTCAATTCTAATTAATACCGGATTGTTACCAGCCTGTTTGTCTTGTAGTTCTGCCGCAAACTTAAAACTGTGTGCAGGAACCACTCGGTCATCATGATCTCCAGTGGTGACTAATGTTGCAGGATAGCTTGTTCCTTCTTTAACATTGTGTACAGGGGAGTATCCTTTTAAATAGGCAAACATTTCCTTACTTTGCTCGGCGGTTCCATAGTCATACGCCCATCCGGCACCGGCCGTAAATGTATGGTAGCGCAACATGTCTAAAACACCTACTGCAGGTAAGGCTACACGCATTAAATCGGGTCTTTGTGTCATGGTAGCGCCAACAAGTAATCCGCCATTAGACCCCCCTCTAATTGCTAAATACTCTGAAGAGGTATAGTTGTTTTCAATAAGGTATTCTGCCGCAGCAATAAAATCATCAAAAACATTTTGTTTTTTCATTTGAGTTCCTGCATCATGCCATTTTTTACCATATTCTCCACCACCTCGTAGGTTTGGAACAGCATAGATACCTCCTTGCTCCATCCAAACGGCGTTAGCAATACTAAAACCAGGATTTAAACTAATATTAAACCCTCCGTAACCATATAAGATTGTTGGATTTTTACCATTTAATTCTAAGCCTTTTTTATGAGTGATAATCATTGGAACTTTTGTTCCGTCTTTAGATTCATAAAACACTTGATTGCTTATATAATCAGTTGAATTAAAATCAATTTCAGGACTCCAATACAATTTAGTTTCTCCGGTGTTTATATTTAAAGTATAAATACTAGAAGGTGTATTGTAGTTGGTAAAAGAAAAATAATCTATAACAGCATCTTTTTTACCTCCAAAACCACCAGCATTTCCAACTCCTGGCAATGTTATTTCACGAATTTTATTTCCATCAAAATCATATTGTAATACTTTAGAAACAGCATCTACCATGTATTCTGTAAAGAAATACCCACCACCAGAAGAAGCACTTAATACATATGCTGTTTCTGGAATAAAATCTTTCCAGTTTTTAGGAGTAGGATTTGATGCCTCTACGGTTACAATTTTTTGATTTGGAGCATCTAAATTGGTTACTAAATAAAGCGTAGTTCCTTTATTGTCTATTACATAGGTATCACTTTCAAAGTTATTTACTATAGGAATTAAGGGGCTGTTTTTCCATCTTTTGAAAAAGTTAAGCCACTCAACGAGGTAGTTGCATCTTCAGAAAAGGTGTTAGGATCTAAGAAAACCTCTTCATTAGCAGTGCCTTTTTTTCTATACACCACATATTGGTTTTGTAAGCCATTGTTTTTGTAATAATAGGTGTAATCTCCTTCAGTAAAGGGTGCAGAGATTTTTTCATAGTTCCACAATACAGACAACCTATCTTTTAGTTGACTTCTATACGGGATGGTAGACAAATAGTTAAAAGTAACCTCATTTTCTGCTGTTACCCACTCTTCGGTTTCTGGGCTTCTATCGTCTTCTAGCCAACGATAGCTATCTATTACTTTGGTATCAAAATAGGTTTCTATGACAGGTTTCTTTGCTGTTTCAGGATAGTTCACAATGTTTTTTCTTTTGTTAGGTTCTTCTTTACAAGCATGAAGCACTAAGGCAAAGCAAAGAATAGGAATGAGGAAATTTTTCATTTTTTTAAGAATTATTGATCCTCTAAATTAGGATAATTTTTTTGAATTTAAAACGTTTAAATTTGCAGAAACAAAAAAATTAATATGACTGAAAATTTAACAAAGAAGACCTTTTTAGAAAAAGTCTTTAATTATGAAAAAAACAAAGAATGGGTATTTGAGGGGAAGGTACCAGCAATCATAGATTTTTATGCAGATTGGTGTGGCCCTTGTAAAATGATTGCTCCTATTTTAGAAGAGTTAAGTGAGGAGTATGAAGGTAAAATAAACATTTATAAAGTAGATACCGAGGCAGAACAAGAATTAGCCGCGGCATTTGCTATAAGAAGTATTCCTTCTATGCTATTTATTCCTATGAATGAACAGCCTCAAATGTCTAATGGCGCCCTGCCAAAACAAGAGTTGCAAAAACTAATTCAAGAAGTTTTAAAAGTGGAGATCTAAATAATTTTTTTATTTTTCTGTAACAAACCAACAAACAAAGACTCTTATAAATTACTAAACTAACAATTTCATGATCTCACATTTTCTTAAACTAGAATGGAAACAATTTTTTCGTTCAGCTACTTTTGGTAAAAGCATTGCTTTAAAGATAATTATAGGTTTTTTAGCATTGTATTTTATCCTCACTTTTTCAGTCATTGGGGCTGGAAGCTTCTTTATTTTAAAGAAAACCTTCCCAGAGTCAGACCCTTTACAGATTGTTAATTCTTATTTGATTTTTGCTATTCTTGGAGATTTGATATTTAGATATTTAATGCAAAAACTACCAATTATGAATATCAAACCAATGCTTTCCTTGCCAGTTAATAAAGACAGCTTGGTTCACTATGTTTTGGGCAAATCATCTATTTCTTTTTTTAATATTTTAGGATTGTTTTTTTATGTTCCTTTTTCCATAGTTTTAATTGTAAAAGGATATGATATAACGGGAGTTTTGGCTTGGTTATTAAGCATAATTTTAATTATTCAGTCTGCAAATTTTTTAAATTTTTTAATCAATAAAAATATGATTGCTTTAACAGTAATCATAGGGTTTCTTCTAATTTTAATTGGTCTTCAAAACTTTGAAATTGTAGATGTAGTATCACTTGGAGGTAAGTTCTTTGATGCTATTTACGCAACACCTCTTTATTCTCTAATTACTGTTTTACTTGTTGCAGCCTTATATCGCTTAAACTTTCAACAATTAAGAAATCAAGTGTATTTAGACGAAGCTATTGCATCAAAAGTAGAAGAAGCTAAATCAGTAGATTTATCATGGACAGATAAACTTGGTGATGTAGCCCCCTTTATTAAAAATGATATTCGATTAATATGGAGAAATAAAAGAACTAAGACGGTATTTTTAATGTCTTTCTTATTACTATTATACGGATTGATTTTTTTCACATCGGATGTTTATAAAGACATGAAACCTTTGCTAATGTTTGCCTCATTATTTATAACAGGTGGGTTTACGTTAAATTATGGGCAGTTTATCCCAGCGTGGGATAGTGCTCATTATAAAATGCTAATGAGTCAAAGTTTTAGATATCGAAAATTTTTAGAATCAAAATGGGTTTTAATGGTTTCAATGACTTCTATATTATACCTTCTAAGTTTTCCCTATTTGTATTTTGGAATCGATATTTTTTTAATGATTACCGCTGGAGCAATTTTTAATATTGGTTTTAATTCTCTCTTTTTATTGTATGCAGGCTCCTTCAACAGAAAAAGAATAGATTTAACAAAGAGTGCCTTTGGAAATACACAAGGAACAAGCGCTACACAATTTCTTGTTATTATTCCTTTAATGTTGTTCCCGATGCTCTTATTTTGGGGCTTTGACGCATTTGTAGGATATAATTCAGGATTTATAGCGGTAGCTTCTGTAGGTGTTTTAGCATTTGTTTTTAAAAATACGCTTATGAATTTTATCGAGAAAAAATATATAAGAGACAAATACGCTATGATTAACGCTTTTGGAAAAGAAGCATAATTTTTAAATAAAAGAAAAAATAATGATTACAATAGATACAGTTTCAAAAAAATACGGAAAAGCAGAGGTTCTTAACATTAATGCTCTTGAAATTCCTACAGGACAAAGTTTTGGATTGGTAGGAAACAATGGTGCTGGTAAAACAACACTATTTAATATTCTACTAGATTTAATTAGGCCAACTACAGGTGCTATTGTTACTAACGATATCTCTGTTCATAAAAGTGAAGCATGGAAAAAATTTACAGGCTCTTTTATTGATGAGAGTTTTTTAATTAGTTATTTAACTCCCGAAGAATATTTTCAATTCATAGGAGATTTAAGAGGAATTAATAAAGCTGATGTAACAAATTTTTTAAGTCAATTTGAAGAGTTTTTTAATGAGGAAGTTTTAGGAAAGAAAAAATACCTACGAGATTTAAGTAAAGGGAATCAGAAAAAAGTAGGTATTGTGGCCGCCATGATGGGAGACCCAAAAGTAGTTGTGTTAGACGAACCTTTTGCCAACCTAGATCCAACAACACAAATACGCTTAAAGAAAATTTTAAAAACACTCACCGAAAACAAAGAAATTACTGTTTTAGTGTCTAGCCATGATTTAAGCCATGTGACCGAAGTTTGCGAGCGCATAGTGGTTTTAGATAAGGGTGCTGTAGTTAAAGATATCGTAACTTCTGCAGAAACGCTACAAGAGTTAGAACGCTATTTTGCGGTTTAAAAAAGCAAGTATCAGTTTTATTGCTATTTTTACAGCCTGTATTGCAATATATTCATTCAGAATCTGTTGTAGTAAACAGCGTTATATTTCATGAAAAACAGTCAAAAAATAGGATTTTTAGGTGCGCTATTGCTCATTGTTTCTTGTAGTACAAAGAAAGATGCATTTTTAAATAGAAATTACAACGCACTTACAACTCAATATAACATTTTGTACAATGGAGGAGTTGCTTTTAATGAGGGGCTTCAAGAGATTAATGCATCGTATGAAGATGATTTTTTTGAATTACTACCCATAGAGCCTCTAACATTTAAAAATAAAAAGTTTAGACTTCCAAAACTATCCTCCTCCTCCTCCTCAAATAAACCAGGAAAAGGGTTTCAGGAAAGCCCAGAACAAGAAGAATCTTTAACACCTTTTGATATTGCAGAGCAAAAAGCGGTAAAAGCAATTCAAAAACACTCCATGAATATTTATGGGAAAGAACGCAATAAAAAAATTGATGACGCTTATTTGCTGCTAGGGAAATCTAGGTATTACACAGAGCGTTTTATCCCTGCAATAGATGCATATAATTATATCATTTCAAATTACCCAAACGCAAGTTTAATTAACGAGACCAAAATTTGGAGAGCAAAAGCTCACATTAGAATAGAAAATGAAGAGTTGGCCATAGAAACAATGGAAATATTGCTTAGAAAACCAGAGTTGCCAGATTTTATAAGAGAAGAAGCGAACACAACATTGGCCATGGCATATACCAAAATGGACAGTGTTCAGAGGGTAAGAAAATACTTATGGGAAGCAACTAAAACTTCAAAAAACACCATTCAAAAAGCTAGAAACTTATTTGTTTTAGGCCAATTATACGGCTTAGATAAAATTAAAGATACTGCTTCTATGGTTTTTCAAAAATTAATAAATTTTAAACCAGCGCCGTATAAATATAAAATATATGCTGCAATAGAATTGGCTAAAAACTCTGTGTCAGACTCTTCTTCAACAGCTATTTTAGAACGGTATAGAAAATTAATAAAAAACAGAGATAATAGGCCTTATTTAGATGGTGTTTATTATCAGGTAGCTGTTTTAGAGCAAGAAAGAGACAGTATTAATGACGCTATTCTTAATTATAACAAGTCACTACGAGCCGTAAACGGAGGAGCAAAACAAAAAACATATAGTTATGAGAAGTTGGCAAATCTCTATTTTAAAGACCTAGATTATGTTACTGCAGGTGCTTATTATGACAGTATATTGCAAGTAGCAAAAAACAAACAAACGCTAAGAATAAAAAGAATTGAAAGAAGGTCTAAGAACCTAAAGTCTTTAACAAAATATGAAGAAATTCTTCAAAGGAATGACAGTATTCTTAGCCTTGCTGCCTTGCCAAAAGACCAATTAGAAAAGTATTTTGAAGCCTATATAGAAAAAATTAAAAAAGAAGATGAAGAGTTGGCGCAAAGAAAACTAAACGAAAGTTCTTTTGGAAGTTCTTTTGGTGGAGGAACACAATCTACAGAAACTAAAGGAAAATGGTATTTCTACAATGTACAATCGTTGGGGTTTGGAAAAGGAGAATTTAGGCGTGTTTGGGGCAGTAGGCCTCTGGAAGACAACTGGAGAAGATCAGATAAATCTATTATTACTAGTGAAACAACGGAAGAAGAGATTGTTATCAATCAAAAAATAGCACGCTATGAAATCTCTAACTATTTAGCAACAGTTCCCTCATCAGAAAAAGAAATAGATTCTCTAGTCTTTGATAGAAATAATGCTTTATTTGAATTAGGACTAATTTATAAAGAACAGTTTAAAAACAGACCAAAATCTATTAAAAACCTAGAAAGGTTGTTGGCCTCCAAGCCTAATAAAGAATTAATTTTACCAGCAAATTATCATTTGTATCAACTCTATTTGTTGAGTGAAAACACAAAAGCAGCGGAGTACAAGAACCTTATTCTAAATTCATATTCAGACTCTCCTTTTGCGAAAATTATTTTAAATCCAGAAATTGAACTCTCAAAAGAGAAAGAGGTAGATGAAGATTCTGAAGTATATGAAATAGCCTATCGTTTGTATAAAGACGATTTTTTTGAAGATGTGATTTGTTTTATAGACATGACAATTCCAACCCTTGAAGAGGGGTCTATTCTAATGTCTAAATTTGAATTGCTAAAAGCGTATGCAATAGGGAAGTATCAAAATAAAGATTCGTATATTGCTGCTCTAGAGAAAGTTGCGGTAGATTATTCGCAAACAGAGCAAGGTAAAAAAGCCTTAGAAATTATGAAAAGGCTAAAAAAATAATGTCTATGTTCAGCAACAAAGAAAAAACACAAAAAACCAAGGTCATGGAAATAAACGTTGTCGCAAAAAACACCACTATAAATGGAGATATTATCTCTGAAGGAGATTTCAGAATAGATGGAACTTTAGAAGGAAATATTAAAACAAAAGGACGCGTTATTATTGGTATTGATGGTTCTGTAAAAGGGAAAATAGATGCAGTAAATTCTGATATAGAAGGAAAGTTTTCTGGAGAATTACTTGTTCAAGAAACCTTAACAATTAAAGCAACAGCAACTATTTCTGGAGATGTAATTATTGGGAAACTGTCTGTAGAACCAGGCGCAACATTTAATGCATCTTGTTCTATGAAAGGAGCAATAAAAGAACTGAACCATAATGACGCATCAAAAACCCTCGCAGAAAAAACCGCTTAAAAACGCACTCGTACTTACTGGGGTTGCTTTTCAGATGGGAGCAACTATTTACCTATTTGTTATGCTAGGCAAATGGTTAGACAACACCTACAACAATGGAGCTAGAGCTTATGTTATTGTTGCTACCTTAATGGGTGTTGGAATTTCTTTATACCTCACAGTAAAACAATTGAATAGGATTAATTCTTAATGAACCAGCAGCTTTTAAATTTTTTACGTAGAATAATTTTCATCACTGGCGCAGCTTTTGCTGTTCACATATTAATACTACATTATTTAGATCTTGCGCATTTTATCAATAAACTACTGCTTTCATACAGTGCTAATATACTATTGGCAATGCTTGTTTTTTTGATGCTGTTTTTTTTAAGAAAGAAATTTAAAAATCAACTAGGAGTTGTTTTTTTAATAGGAAGTGTTCTAAAATTTGGCTTCTTCTTTTTATTGTTTTACAGGCCTTACAGCGCTGACGGTATTATTTCCAAAACAGAATTTTTCGCTTTCTTTGTGCCGTACTTTTTTACACATACTATAGAGATTTTCAGCCTCTCTAAATGGTTAAACAAAATCTAAGAACAAAGAGCTTGTATTTTAGTCAAAAACCCCAGTAAAATAAAGTTTAAAATAGTTTTTCTTTTTAGGATAAAAACTTACATTTGCATCGATTTTTAAGCCACTATTATCTAGAGTGAAATGCATAGAAAAATAACTGTAAAAGCGTTAACCTTAGTCTTCTTTTTATTCTCCATTGCAATTTTTGCAAATGACGATAAAAAAACGACAGAAGAAAAGACTCACCAGACTGAAAAGACGAAGGAGCAAAGAGAAAAAGAAGTAGAAGAGTATATTCCACATCACCTTTTAGATTCCCATGACTTTAGTTTGTTTTCATATACAAGCGATGAAGGAGAGCACGTGTATGTTGGTTTTCCTCTACCAGTCATTTTATGGGATGGTGGTTTAACTGTTTTTATGTCTTCAGAATTTCACCATGGTGAAACAGTTGCAAAATCTGGAGAAAACTATTATAAATTAGATCATGGCAGTATCTATAAAACAGATGCAGCAGGAACAATTAGCTATGATGCAGCTCATCATGCAACAAACATAAAGCCAATAGATTTTTCAATAACAAAAAATGTATTTACTGTTATGATGGTTGGTTTGCTCATGTTTTTTATGTTTAGCAGCATGGCGAAAGCATACAAGAAAAATGAATCTATGCCAAAAGGAATGGGCCGCTTATTAGAGCCAATAGTAATTTACATTCGGGATGATATTGCCAGACCAAATATTGGAGAAAAGCATTACAAAAGATACATGAGCTATTTACTTACTGTATTTTTCTTTATTTGGATCATTAATTTATTTGGATTAACTCCTTTGGGAATTAATGTAACCAATAATATTGCCATCACATTTTGTTTGGCAATAATTACCTACTTAATTACCACGTTTACCGCAAAAAAAGATTACTGGAAACACATTTTTTGGATGCCAGGAGTGCCAACGCCAATGAAATTTATCTTAATGCCAATAGAGTTGTTAGGAACCTTCATTAAGCCGTTTTCTTTAATGATACGTTTGTATGCAAACATTACAGCAGGGCATATTGTATTGATGAGTATTTTAGGAATGATTTTTATAGCTCAAAATTGGCTAGGAGGATCGTTGTCTTTTTTATTAGCAATGGTATTAGGAATACTAGAATTATTAGTAGCGGCTTTACAAGCCTATATTTTCACAATGTTGTCTGCGCTTTATTTTGGGTCGGCAGTGGAAGAACACGATCATCATTAAGATGATTTTAAAAATGAATTTTTAATTTTAAATATATATTATGGAAGGTTTAAATTTTATCGGAGCAGGATTAGTAGTAATCGGAGCAGGTATCGGTATCGGTCAAATTGGTGGAAAAGCAATGGAAGCAATTGCTCGTCAGCCAGAAGCGACAGGAAAGATCCAAACAGCGATGCTTATTGCAGCAGCTTTAATTGAAGGTATTGGATTTGCTGCATTATTTGCAGTATAAGCTAAGATTTTAAAGTAATAGGTCTTGGCGGTTGGCTATGACCTATTACTTATCATTAAACAAAAACAGTTAACACAGTACATATTAGATATTATGGAAAAACTAATCGAAGACTTTTCTGTTGGATTATTTTTTTGGCAGTTAATCCTTTTTGTAGGGTTGGTTCTTTTATTAAAAAAGTTTGCCTGGAAACCAATCTTAAATTCTGTAAATGAACGAGAAGAAGGTATTAAAGACGCCTTAGCATCTGCTGAAGAAGCGAAGAAAGAAATGCAGAACTTAAACGCTAGTAACGAGCAATTGTTAAAAGACGCTAGGGCAGAAAGAGATGCATTGATGAAAGATGCTCGTGATATTAAAGACAAAATGATTTCTGATGCAAAAGAAGAAGCAAAAGAAGTTACTGCCAAATTAATAGACAATGCACTAACATCTATAGAGCAAGAAAAACAAGCAGCTTTAGCAGAATTAAAAAATCAAGTAGCAGAATTATCTATTGGTATTGCAGAAACAGTTATTAAAAAAGAATTAGCTTCTAAAGACGATCAGCTTAAGTTGGTTGAAGAAATTTTAAAAGAAGTTAAGTTAAGTTAAGAGCATGAAAGACGCAAGACCCGCATTAAGATACGCAAAAGCAATTTTGAATTTAGCCAAAGAAACATCGGCTGAAACAGAAGTGAATGCAGATATGCAGTTAATTGCAGCAACCATTTCTGAGAATCTAGATTTGGGTGTTATGCTAAAAAGTCCGGTGATTAAATCTTCGGAGAAGAAAAAAGTATTAAACAGTTTGTTTGCTGGAAAAACACATGTTATTTCTTTAGGAATGTTTGATTTATTACAAGAAAACAAACGAATGAGTATGTTGCTCTCCATTGCAAAACAATACTCAATAATATATGATTTTTTAAAGAGAATACAAGTAGCAAAAGTTACTACTGCAGTTCCTTTAACAGAAGAATTACAAACAAAAGTAATGGCAAAAATTGTTGCACTAACAGGCAATAAGGCAAGCTTAGAAAACAGTGTAAACCCGGCTATTTTAGGAGGGTTTATATTGCGGGTTGGAGATGTGCAATACGATGCAAGTATCTCTAATCATTTAAACGAATTAAGAAAGGAATTTGACAACAGTCATTATATTCCAAAAATTTAATTATACATCAAATTATAAAAGATGGCGGCAATTAAACCAGCTGAAGTTTCAGCAATTTTAAAGCAACAATTAACAAATTTTGACGCAAACGCATCACTTGCAGAAGTAGGAAGTGTTCTACAAGTAGGAGATGGTATTGCTCGTGTGTACGGATTATCTAATGTACAATACGGAGAATTAGTTGAGTTTGATAACGGACTAGAAGGAATTGTATTAAACCTAGAAGAAGACAATGTAGGAGTTGTTTTGCTAGGAGCTTCAACAACCATTAAAGAAGGATCTACTGTAAAACGTACCGAGAGAATTGCATCTTTAAGAGCAGGAGAAGGAATCGTTGGACGTGTTGTAGATACTCTAGGAAACCCAATAGATGGTAAAGGACCTATAGAAGGTAAAACCTATGAAATGCCTCTAGAGCGAAGAGCTCCAGGAGTTATTTATCGTGAGCCTGTAACAGAACCTTTGCAAACAGGTATTAAATCTATTGACGCTATGATTCCTGTAGGAAGAGGTCAGCGTGAATTGATTATTGGAGACCGTCAAACAGGTAAATCTACCGTAGCTTTAGACACCATCTTAAACCAAAAAGAGTTTTATGATGCAGGGCAACCAGTGTACTGTATCTATGTAGCTATTGGCCAAAAAGCATCTACTGTTGCAGGAATTGCAAACATGTTAGAAGAAAGAGGAGCCTTGGCTTATACCACAATTGTTGCTGCAAATGCATCAGATCCTGCAGCAATGCAAGTATATGCACCATTTGCTGGAGCTGCTATTGGAGAATACTTTAGAGATACAGGAAGACCAGCATTAATTATATATGATGATCTATCTAAACAAGCAGTAGCGTATCGTGAGATTTCTTTACTATTAAGAAGACCACCAGGACGTGAAGCTTACCCTGGAGATGTATTTTATCTTCACTCAAGATTGTTGGAAAGAGCTGCAAAAGTAATCAACGATGATAAGATTGCCAGCGAAATGAACGATTTGCCAGATCCTTTAAGGCCAATTGTAAAAGGTGGAGGTTCTTTAACAGCATTGCCAATTATCGAAACACAAGCAGGAGATGTATCTGCATACATTCCAACCAATGTAATTTCTATTACAGATGGGCAAATTTTCTTAGATGGAGATTTATTTAATTCAGGGGTTAGACCAGCTATTAACGTAGGTATTTCAGTATCTCGTGTAGGAGGAAACGCTCAGATTAAATCTATGAAAAAAGTATCTGGAACCTTAAAGTTAGATCAAGCACAGTATCGTGAATTAGAAGCGTTTGCTAAGTTTGGATCAGATTTAGATGCAGCCACAATGAATGTAATTTCAAAAGGACAACGAAATGTTGAAATTTTAAAACAAGCACAAAACGATCCTTTTACAGTAGAAGATCAGGTAGCTATTATTTATGCAGGTTCTAAGAACTTGTTAAAAGAGGTTCCTGTAAAAAAAGTAAAAGAATTTGAAAGAGACTATATTGATTATTTAAATGCGAAGCATAGAGATGTTTTAGATATTTTAAAATCAGGGAAGTTAACAGACGAAGTAATTGCAACACTAGAAAGTGCTGCAAAAGAAATCTCAGCAAAATTTGCGTAAACACTAAACCCTTTAAAGATTTAGAGATATGGCAAACTTAAAAGAAATACGTAATAGAATAGCATCCATTGGATCTACAATGCAGATTACCAGTGCCATGAAAATGGTTTCTGCTGCAAAGTTAAAGAAGGCACAAGACGCTATTACAGCAATGCGTCCTTATTCTTCTAAATTAACTGAGTTATTACAAAACTTAAGCGCAACATTAGATAGTGATGTTGGAGGAGCGTATACTAAGCAAAGAGATCTCTCAAAGGTATTGCTAGTGGTTGTAACCTCAAATAGAGGCTTGTGTGGTGGATTTAATTCTTCTGTAGTTAAAGAAACAGTTCAAAACATTACAGCAAACTATCAAGACGTTCATGTAGATCTGCTAACAATTGGTAAAAAAGGGAATGATATTTTATCAAAAACATATCCTGTCATAGATACTAGAAATGATATTTATGATGACCTAACCTTTGATAAGGTTGCTGAAGTTGCAGAAAAAGTCATGCATTTATATGTAGATGGAACCTATGATAAAATAGAAATCATTTACAATAGATTTAAAAATGCAGCAACTCAAATTCCACAAGTAGAGCAATTTTTGCCTATCAAGCCTGTAGAAGGAGACGCCAATGCAAATGCTGATTATATTTTTGAACCATCTAAAGAAAAGATTGTCTTAGAGTTGATTCCTAAATCATTAAAGACACAATTATACAAATCTGTAAGAGATAGTTTTGCTGCAGAACACGGAGCTCGTATGACTGCAATGCACAAAGCAACAGACAATGCTACTGAATTACGAGACGATTTAAAGTTAACGTATAACAAAGCTAGACAAGCTGCAATTACCAATGAAATTTTAGAAATTGTAGGTGGCGCAGAAGCATTAAAAAACTAAGAACAAGAGTATATATTAAAAAGAGCGCATCTATAAGATGCGCTCTTTTTTTGTAAATTAAATTAAAATGTTTTGTGCTCGTTTTATTTTTGGCACGCAATTTGAAAACAATACAATATAACCAATAAAACAAACCTCATGAAAATCTTCAAATTACTCTTAGTTTTGTTTATAAGCAGCGTTTTTTTTAGCTCTTGTACAGTAACAGATGACACCTTAGACAACTCTATTTCTTTAGGAGAGTTAATGTCTAGTTATGATTTATGGTATGTAGATATTCATAGAACCTCTGGTAATGGTGATGTTCCATTTGTATCAATTGCATTTACTTTGTCTTTTGCCAATGGAAATATGTACGCCAACAATAATATTGTAGATGTTGGTTTTACAGGAAACGGTCTTGGGATTCAGGTAGGAAATTATGATACTTTTGGAACCTACTTAGAAACATTTCACGATATAGATGGAAGACATGATTTTGAGGTGGTACAGCTATCTTTAAATGAAATAAGAATCTTTGATACAGTTCAAAATGTAAGCTACGTTCTTGTTGGTTATCAGACAGATGAATTTGATTATGATATGTTGTTTTATGATAATATAGAATATTTTTTACAAGAATACACGGCTTGGGAAAGAACAGCAATTAGTGAAGCAGGTACTCCAAACCCATTTGATAGCGAACATTATTTACAATTTACACCAGAAAATAACACAACATTTTATTCTTCTCATGATTCGTTTGGCACAAATATTGATAATATTTTGTGGGATTTCACAGGCAATTATGAGGTTTTTGATGTTGTAGGATTTGATAATTTAAAAATACTCACACTTAATTATGAATTCGGAGATATTGAAGAATTTGAATTAACTGTTGTGAATGATCAAAAGATAGAGTTATTTCATATTAGTTCAGAAACAACCTATGAATTTACAGGAAGAGGATTTATTCAACTTTTAAGAGGTGAAAAAAGTTCAAAAACTATTGTAAGTAAGGAGGGAAGAAAACGAACTAAGGTAATAAGAAAGAAAAAAGAAAAAAAGTAAGTCATAACAAGGTTTTGGTTAGTTGATTCTTGGTTGGTTGTACTTTATAACCAACAAGAAGGATGCCGCTCTAGAGGTAGAGCGGTTTTTTTCTGCCCAAAAATTAGTATTTCTAAAATAATTGTAATGGTACATCTCATGAAAATCTGTTATCTTTAATCCAAAACAAATTCATGGATTTAACTGTATTTATTACAGGAGCTACCTCAGGAATAGGAAAAGCAACTGCAGAATTTTTAGCAAAACACAACTATAGGTTAATTCTTTGTGGAAGAAATCAGGATCGATTAAAAGAATTAAAACAAACTCTTGGCAAACAAACAGCCATTACTACTTTACAGTTTGATGTAAGAGACAAAGAGGCTGTTTTTTCTGCAATAGAAAGTCTTCCTGAAAATTTTAGAGACATAGATGTGTTAATTAACAATGCGGGGAATGCTCATGGAATGAGTTCTATACAAGATGGAGATATTAATGACTGGGATGCAATGTTAGATATTAATGTAAAAGGATTGTTATATGTCTCTAGAGCAATCTTACCTAAAATGATTGAAAAAAATACTGGCTTTATTGTTAATATTGGATCTACTGCAGGAAAAGAAGTGTATCCGAAAGGCAATGTTTATTGTGCGTCTAAGTCTGCTGTAGAGGCTATTAATAAAGGAATGAGAATGGACTTAAATCAATACAATATTCGGGTAAGCGCTATACACCCTGGGTTGGTAGAAACAGCATTTTCAGATGTTCGTTTTAAAGGCGACACAGAAAGAGCAAGAAAAGTATACCAAGGCTATAAAGCGCTTCAGCCAGAAGATATTGCAGAGATTATTCATTTTGTAATTACCAGACCTTATCATATAAATATTGAAGATTTGGTTGTGTTCCCATCAGCACAAGCAAGCGCAACCATTATTAATAAAAAATAAATGAGTACATATTCTAAAATTATAGCGGGCTGTATGTCTTGGGGAGCATGGGGAAGACAATTTTCTACTCAAGAAATGATTGCTCAAATAAACACCAGCTTAGAGGCGGGCATCACTACTTTTGATCATGCAGATATTTATGGCGAATATACCACAGAACACCAATTTGGAAAAGCTTTTGCTAAAAGTGGCATAGAAAGAGAACGCATTCAACTAATTTCTAAATGTGGTATTCAACATGACGGAGGCACTAGAGACAATGGTATAAAACACTATAACTATTCTAAAGAATATATTATTTGGAGTGTAGAAAAATCACTAAAAGACTTACATACACACTATTTAGATCTCTTATTATTGCACAGGCCTAGCCCATTAATGCATCCAAATGAAATAGCAGCAGCAGTTTCTGTATTAAAAGAAAGTGGAAAAATTTTAGACTTTGGTGTCTCTAATTTTAGTCCTTCGCAGCTTAGTTTACTAGACAATAAGACCGCTGTCTCTGTAAATCAAATAGAATTTTCTTTAACACAACATTCAGCAATGCACAATGGAGTGTTAGATCAGTTATTACAAAAAGAGATACTACCAATGTCTTGGAGCCCATTAGGAAGTTTTTTTAAAGAAGCAACTAAAACCAACACTAGGATTAAAAAAGTATTGGATACGTTCACAAAAAAATACAATGCAACAGAAGATCAATTATTATTAGCTTGGATTTTAAAACACCCCTCAGGAGTAATACCTGTTGTTGGAACAACATCAAAAGTTCGACTACAAAATGCAGTAAAAGCATTAGATATTGAGTTAGACTTAGAAGATTGGTTTACTTTATTGGTAGAATGTCAGGGTCATAAAGTTCCGTAACAATGATTAACAAACGTCTTTTAATTAAAAACTTGCTCAGTCATAATGACGAGAATAGTTTTTATGACAAAAAGATGAAGCTTTCTTTGAACGGAAAAGAAGGCAAGGCCAAATTTTTAAAACACCTTTGTGCGCTGTCCAATTCTAATCCGGGCAATAACTCCTATATTATCATAGGGGTTGAAGATGAAGAAAATAAGATTGTTGGAGTTGATTTTTACGATGACAGTAAAATACAAAACCTGGTGAATGCTTATTTGGAAAGCCCGCCTAAAATAACCTATGAAAACGTTCCGTTTCCAAGCTTACCTAGACACAAGGTTATTGGGCTAGTAACAATTCATCCAAACAGCCATATTACCTCACTACTTAAAAACGCATGGAAATATAGAAGAGAAACTATTTTCTATAGAAGAGGCAGTAATTCTATGCCAGCCTCTAAAAATTTTGAGCTAAGAGACACCAATAAAACAATTGTTGAAGCCATAGAAAAAAACGCCAATAACAATATAGAATTAACGCTGGCTGGAGTTTTTGATTTCTTTAATAATCACAAGCCAGAATACAATCCTCAATACAAGGTTTTTAATGAGCAATTTGTGTTGTGTTGGGCAGGAGAAAAGAAGCATATTGATGGTGAAGAATTTTTTACTCGGGTAGATATTGAATTAATTAATGAACAGGTAAGATTGTTTTTTTCATCGCTAGATGAGGTGCAAATTAGTTACAATAAAAACTCTTTTATCATTACAGAATATATACTACTAGGCTTAGATGCTCAAGAAAAGTTTTATCCTCTAGAAAAAACAATCATCAATTTTAAAGAAAACGGAAAACATGATATTGTTACAGAGTTTTTATTTGAATCACCTCAGTTTGATGACGTCATGATTCAGCATATTTATCAAAACACCATTACTATTATTTCAAAAATTGAAAAAGGAGTGCCTCTTTCTGTATTAGAATATGAAGATGTGCCAAGACTTCCCAAAAATTGTTTACTCTGTTTTTTACATGGTTATTCAGATGCTGTAGCGCAACTCAGAAAAGCAAAAGACTATATTAAAAACATAGAAGACAAAACCACGTATATAAAATACAAAGAAGCCACGCGTGCATTTCGAAAGGTGAAATATAGCTAATTAGCTATCTATATTATTCAATCCATATAGACCCTATAGAATAGGTTCTTGCCTGACCACTTATAATAACTCTATCGTTTTTATCTAAGCAATTTAATGTGCCTCTTCTTTTGGAGAGTTGTAGCGCAGTGAGTTCTTTTTTATGAAGTTTCTTTGCCCAAAAAGGAATTAGAGAACAATGAGCAGAGCCTGTTACGGGATCTTCTAAAATAGATGCCTGTGGGGTAAAAAAACGTGATACAAAATCGCAGGTAGTCCCTTTTGAGGTAACAATTACACCGCCTGTATCAAGATTTATTTGGTCAAATAGCTGCCTGTTAATTTTAATGTTTTTTATTTCTTTTTCAGTATCATACACTAAAACATAATCTCTTGACTTATACACCTCTTTTGGTGCAATATTTAATGATTTTTCTATGATTTTAGGAAGTGCTGCAAGAACAGGCATTCTTGATGGGAAATCTAAAAAATAAAAATCATCTTTTACACAAACACTTAGATCTCCGCTTACCGTCTCAAAAACAATGTTGTTTGAAGGATATTTTAAAATTGTTTTTAAGCAATGTGCAGTTGCTAAGGTTGCGTGCCCGCATAAATCCATTTCAATTTCTGGCGTAAACCATCGCAAATGAAACTTATTTCCTTTTGGAACAAAAAAGGCAGTTTCTGCAACGGCATTTTCTTGTGTAATTTTTAATAAGATGTCATCAGGAAGCCAAGAAGTTAAAGGAACAACACAGGCCGGATTTCCACCAAAAACAGTATTTGTAAACGCGTCTATTTGATAAAGGTCTAAGGTCATTTTTTAGTTAATAGAGATTGCCAAAATAAGTTTGTCTGTTCAATATAATTATCATTTTTTTTGCTCTTTGCCCATTGATTTGCAATTTTAACAGTTATTAAAGCCCCTTTACCATTATTGTTTTTGGCTTGTATTTTTGCTTTTAGTAAGCCGTACCGAAAATTTTCAGGACTTTTTTCAAGCGCTTTATCAATAAAATCGAGTGCTTCATTTAAATCTTTACCATTATTGCTGTAGTATTGAGCTGCTTCAAAATAGGTTCTATGAGGAATACTTTCTGGAGTTTTCATAAACTCAGTCATTTGTTGCTCTATTTGGCTGGCTACTTCTAGCTTCATAGGAATTGAAATTAAGGTGTTTTCCCAAACAAGTTGAAGTTCTAAAGAGTCTGATGTGAGTGTTGCAAATTGCATGGTAAAGCTTTCTACATAGTTCGTTGTTTTTATGGGTTTTACTTCAAACCTAAATATATCGTCAGCTGATTTGTAAGCATCTCCAGCAATACTTCTAAGGGTTGTGTTTGAATGAATAATAATTGTCCAAAGATCTTCACTAGGAATGGTATAGATTGCATAAGTGCCAGGAAGAATTGTCTGTCCACCAATTTTGGCAGATTCTGTGAAAGTAATTTTAGTTGAGGCATTTGCTCCTGTTCGCCAAATGGTATTATAGGGCACTAGATTGCCAAATACTTTTCTTCCCTTAGCAGAGGGCCTAGAATATTCTAAACTAATTTTAGTAAGTCCTATTTCTTGTGAGATTTCACTAAAAGGGCTTAATGTGGGTGTTTTTAATCGTTGACTTTTACAAATAGAAAAACTTAATAAAAGACAGATAAAAGAAATTGTGTACTTCATGTGGCTGATAATTTATATCATTGAATTCCTAAATTTAGGAATTAATTTTAAATACTTCGAAAGTTCTAGTCCATTCTAATGCTTTTCCTGCTTTAATATTTATTTTAAAAAACAACTCCGGACTAATTACATGACCCCAACCCCATACATTCATTTTGTTTGTTTGAAAATTTCCAGTTTCTTGGATTCCTATTTTAGTATTTGAATTTAGTAAGGTCCAAGCAGCATTTTCAAGCTTACCCCCAGAAAGGTTACTAAAAAAGAACTGTTCTTTGGGCGTCTCCTTAAATGTTATACGGTTACTACCAATAGTAACTTTTTGCTCCGTGTTTACAGTTTCGTCAAAAAGTGGTGGCTCCAACTTAAAGGGGAATTCCAAGGCATATTCTTTTCCTTTTAAGGCATTGTCTGTCGCCATAAAATTATGTACATATTCATCGGTAACAATTTCTTTCTCACCAGTATTGTGAAGGGTGTATTTAACTGTAAAACTAGAAGAATATAATTTAATTTCTTTTGTTAATTTATAGGAATATCCATTAAAAGCTTCTGATGTACAGTGTATGATTACGGCATTAGCTTCAGTAGAAACAGAAAATTTAGCAGGTTTTACAGCATACTTTTTATGAAATAAGTATTGCTCATTTTCTTTCTTTAATAATCCGATACCTATTTTGTGAAACCACCCGCCAATGGCTGTTTCGTGAAAGCCTAAAGGAGTATCTATTCCAAATTCATTGTAAAAGCCTTTCCCAAAACATGCGGTATTTATAAGATCAGTATTCTCAATGGTGGTTAAAGGAATGTTTTGAAATTTTAGCTGAGAAATTTTACCCGTCCAGTCAAATCGTGTACAGCTATAATTTTCTGTAGGTGCATCTATATGTAGTTCTAAATGATTGTTTTTAAGAATATGGGCCATGCTAAAAAAAGAATTACTTTTTCATTTCCATATAATCAACCACTAAGTTTACCATAGCGTTTACACCCGTAATAAAACCACTTTCATCAAGATAAAATTCTGGGGTATGATGTGGTGCAGAAGTTTCAGGGTCTTTTCCTTTTGGTAAGGCACCTACATAAAAATAGAAGCCAGGTACTTCATTCGCAAAAAAAGAAAAGTCTTCAGCTCCTGTTTCTGCTGGAACTAATACTACATTTTTAGCTCCTGTAGATTTTTGAAGAGAGGGAAGCATCTTGGCTGTAAGGGCAATATTATTAAATGTAACAGGGTAATGTGAAGAGTAAGGAAGCTCTAAAGTGGCTTCAGTTCCGTTTGCTTCAGCTGTTTTAGTTACGATTTGACGAATACGCTCAAAAACTAATTTTTCATCAGCTTCACTTAATGTTCTTACCGTACCTAACATTTCTACTTGTTCAGGAATGATATTAGATCTATTTCCTCCGTGAATGGCTCCAATAGTAACTACAGCAGCATTTTTGGTAACATTTACATTACGACTCACAATTGTTTGAAGATTATTTATAATTTGAGCAGATACCACTATAGGGTCTACAGATGACCAAGGTTCTGCACCATGTGAAGATTTACCTTTTACGGTAATTTTCATGTCGCCAACACCCGCAAACATACCTCCAGGGCGATACGTGATTTTTCCAACTTCTACCTGAGCATTGATGTGAAGGCCAAAAATAACATCTACTTTTGGGTTGTTTAAAGCACCTTCTTTAACCATTAATTCTGCGCCGCCTTCTTCACCTTTGGGAGCACCCTCCTCAGCAGGTTGAAAAATAAACTTAACGGTTCCTTTCAGTTCTTTTTGTATTCCAGATAAAATTTCGGCAACACCCATAAGAATGGCTACATGAGAATCGTGCCCACAAGCATGCATTACAGCAGTTTCTTTTCCTTCATAAAAGGTAGTTGCTTTTGAAGCAAAAGAAATAGGAGTTCTTTCTAAAACAGGCAAGGCATCCATATCTGCTCTTAAGGCAACTACAGGGCCAGGAAGCCCTCCTTTAAGAACTCCAATAACACCTGTAACGCCAACCTCAGTTTTTACTTCCATACCAAGAGATCGTAGATGTTTTGCTACCAATGTTGCAGTTCTAAATTCTCGATTCCCCAATTCAGGATTTTGATGAATGTCTCTTCTCCAATCAATAACTTTCTGCTCAATATCTTTAAAGTTTCTTTCAAGATTATTTGATTGTGCGTTTAGTTTAGGAAAACTTAAAAGCATTATACATGCCAGTAATATGTGTTTTTTTTTCATTGTATGGTTTTTTTCAATGTCAGTTTATTCTATTAAGAGAGAAACATCTGTGTGACTGTTTTTAGGATAAACTTTTAAGCAACTAATGTAGCAAAAGAAAATGGGTTAGTATTAGAGTACTCAATTTTAAACAATTTTAAGACGTAATCTTTTGCAATAACGCCTCTAGTTTATCATCACAGGCTATAATAATTACTTACTTAAAACAATTAATTAGGCTGTTCCCAGACTTATATTGTAACTTAGACCTCAATTTTAAAAACAATTATTATGATAAAACAGATTAAATTAGTTGGGTTTATTGCAATTACCGCTTTAATTCTTTCAGCTTGTTCAACGACTGAACAAAAAGAAGTTCTAGACATGGATAAGGTTCGATTAGAAATACAAGCAATGGAAGATGCTTATGCTGCAGGGGAGAAAGCAAAAGATGCTGATGCTGTAGCCGCTTATTATAGTGATGACGCCATTAGTTACAGTAGAAACACAGAACCGCTATCTGGTAAGGCGGCTATTAGAGATAACATTGCAAATAACATTGCAAAAGGGACTGAAGGAAATTATAATGTATACACAGTTGTTGATGTTTTTGCTGAAGGCGATACTGCAATTGAGGTTGGTTCTTGGGTAGAATTTGATCCTTCTGGCAAAGAAGTTGACAATGGAAATTTCATGTCATATTTTCAAAAGCGTGATGGTAAATATGTTTGTGTGAGAGATATGAGCACCACTACTTCTCCAGTTAAGGCTAGTATGTAAGCGAATATTCAATAAAATTTAAAGTCTTGCTAACAATATTTTTAATAAAGTGCATTTTTTAATGCACTTTATTAATTAAGTTTTAAGAGCTAGTGAATCTAATAAAAAAGTTACTTATGCTGCTTTTATGTCTTCATAAAATTTTGCATAGCTAATTTGTATGTACGGAGAAAGCCATAAGAAACCAATTCCTAAAGTTAGTATACAAAGCAACGCCCAACCTATAAAACGTAATCCAAGACAGAAATATTTCCACTTATAACCATCCATCATTTCTTTGCTCTTTTTTAAAGCATCCATTGAGCTAATAGCATCATCTTCTGCTAAAATATAAAAGGTTTGTGAGTATGCAATAGCAGCAATTATACCTGGTATTATTAGCAACAACATCCAAAGTAAGATAAGCACAACCATTAAAAGATAGGCTCCTAATACAGTGCTATAATTCTTAAACCCTTCAAAAATTTGCTCTAATCGTGCATTTTCACCTCTAGAGAGGCTTAACGAAAACATAGAAATACCTACCAACATTGGGCCAGCAATAAAAAGAACGAGAACAGGACCCACTGTTGGAATAACTTGAAAAATAGAAATAATTATTCCGTACACTAGAAAGGTTGCAATTGCCAATCCCCAATTTCCAGAGAGTGATTCTCTGGCTTCTGCCATTAATTCTGTATTTTCTTTTACCATTTTTATTTTTTTAGTTGAATAGTTTTTTTGTTAAATCAAGATAGTTAACATAGCAAAAATTATTTTAAGTTGACTAAATTTTTTAAACTTCATAATAGCTCATTACTCCTTATCTTTAATAATAAGCGCCGGTATATCTAAAGACTTGTAAAGCACATTATAAGCACTCATTTCAGTTGTTATAATAGCATCTCTCTCGGTCTTATACACTTGCCAATCTTCCATTAAATCTCTAAATCGTTCTTTCGCTCCTGAAGTAACTTTAGGATTTGCTTGGTCTAAATAACTTTTTAGCTGAATTAATTGTGCGTTTAGCTTGTTATTAAAATTAATAACGTCCTGAAATGTTTTTTGCTTTGCCTGTATTAGATTCTCTTCCCAGCTATTAATTCGCTTTGTTAAGGCCTTGCCTTTTTCTATTAAAGAATCTGCATTCTTTGTATCTTTTAAAAGCTTGGCATAGTTGGTCAGCTGTGTTTTTGCAGAGCGCATTTGGTTTACAGATTCATGCATTTCTTTGACTGTATTTTCTATAGAAACTAGCATCTTTTGCTGTTCTATAAAATCTTCAGGGCTTGAAACAACTTTTGGGTTTGAAAGAATTATTGCTTCAGTTTCAGAAACAACATCTCCTAACGTCATTCTTAAAGTATAATCTCCAGGAGCAACACTTGAGCCAGATAAGCCGCCAAATATAAAAACCTTATGTATAGAAGGAAGCGGTTCTCTGCGAAAATCCCAAGTGAAACGATTATAGCCTTTTTTTGAAGGTAAAATTTGAGGTTTAGAAGGGCCACCAGGCCACGATTTAAAATTTGTAACCTTTTTATTGGTGTAGGTTCTAATTACTTGAGAGTTCTGTAAAACCTCTAATGTTAAGGGTAATGAATCTATATTTTTTTCTAGATAATAATCAAAGGTAACACCGCTTTTTGGGTTTTGTCCCTGACCAACAGCTTTAGAAGTGCCGCCAAAAATTCTATAGGTAGCTTTAGGTTTTACAAGTTCAATAGCTTTGTTCTGTAGTTCCTTGTTTTGCAGCGCTCCTAAATCATCTAAAATCCAAAAGCCTCTACCAGATGTTGCAGCCACTAAGTCGTTGTCTTGTATAATTAAATCGTTAATAGCAACTACCGGTAAGTTTAGTTTTAATCGTTGCCAAAATGTGCCATCATCGTTTGAAACATATAATCCTGTTTCTGTTCCTGCATACAATAACCCTGGTTGTTTTTTATCTGCTCTTACTACTCTTGCAAAACCGTTAGGATCATTTAAGCCGGTTATAATTTTAGTCCAAGTTTGCCCATAATCATTGGTTTTAAAAATATGAGAATTTAAGTCCATAGACTTGTATCTCATAATTACTACATAGGCAGTTGCAGGGTTGTGTTGGGAAACATCAATACTATTTATAATACCGTCTTTAATTCCGTCAGGTGTAATATTCTCCCAGCTTTCTCCTCCATTCTTTGTAATGTGTAAAAGACCATCATCACTACCGGCATATAAAACACCCTGTTCATGCTGCGATTCTACCAAAGCAGTAAGTGTATTATAATTTTCGCCACCAGCAGCTTCATTTGTATAGGGGCCACCACCTGGGCCATGTTTGACAATTTCATTTTTGGTTAAATCTGGACTTATTGCAGACCAATTAATTCCTTGATCTGTTGTTTTAAAAACAACATTACCTGCATGATACACTGTAGTTCTATTGTGAGGGGAGGTAATAATAGGAGCATTCCAATTATAACGATACTTCGCATCTTTAGGTGCAATACTTAAGCCTAATTCTGGATATTCCTTAATTGATTTTTGTTCTCTAGATTTTCTTGACCACGTGCTAATATTTCCCTGATAGGTACCTCCGTACACTAACTCAGGAGCGTCTGGATCAAAAGCAATAAAAGCACTTTCTCCACCAGCTACAGAATACCAATCTTTCCAATCTATTCCGGCATCATTAGTTCTACTAGCAATACCAATCGCAGAATTGTCTTGCTGTCCTCCATAGATATTATAGGGGACTAAATTGTCTGTAATTACTCGATAAAATTGAGAGGTTGCTTGATTTTGCTGCGTACTCCAACTTTTACCTCCATTAAAAGAGATATTAGCTCCACCATCATTTGAATTGATAAGGTTTTTGTTGTCTGTTGGATTAATCCACAAATGATGATTATCACCATGGGGTACAGGAATGTTAGAAAAACTTTTACCTCCATCTATAGACTTCATTACTGGAGCGTTTAAAACATAGACAGTATTTTCATTCTGTGGGTCTGCAAAAATTTCCATATAATACCAAGAACGGGCAATATTAACTCTATTGCTATTTACCTGTTTCCATGTTTTTCCTGCATTATCTGAACGGTATACACCTCCTTTTTTATCTGCTGCCTCTACTACAGCAAATACCCGATCTGGATTAGCTCTAGAAACAGAAATTCCAGATTTTCCAAAAGCCTTTGGCAGGCCTGTTGTCATTTTTATCCAGTTATTTCCTCCATCAGAAGATTTAAACAAGCCAGAAGCTTCACCACCAGATTCCATGATCCACGGGTATCTTTGATGTTGCCACATTGCAGCATATAATATACGAGGATTGGTCATATCCATAGACAAAGAAGAAGCACCAGTGGTATTATTTACAGATAAGATATTTTTCCATGTTTTCCCACCGTCTGTTGTTTTGTAGATGCCTCGTTCTTTTGAAGGCGCATACTGCGCTCCTTGAGCAGTAATATAGATGATATTAGAATTGGTTGGGTGAATGATAACATCAGAGATATGACGTGTTTTATCTAGCCCTATATGTTTCCATGTTTTTCCGGCATCCATAGATTTATAGACTCCATCTCCCATTGAAGTCATAACGCCTCTTGCTGCGTGTTCTCCCATGCCAACAACAACAATATTAGGATCACTTTCTGAAACAGCAATAGCACCAACAGAACCTGTTTTAAAAAAACCATCTGAGATATTTTTCCATGTAATTCCATCATCAGTAGTTTTAAAAACTCCACCACCAGTAGAACCCATATAATAGGTATGAGGTTTTCCTATAACTCCTGTTGAGCTTACGCTTCTACCTCCTCTAAAAGGGCCAATATTTCGCCATTTTAAACCATGAAACAAGGAGTCTGTTATTGCTACAGAAGGTTCTTTTGCTTTCTTTTTTCTTTTTTGTGAGTAAAGGGTTATTGGCAATATAAGAAGGCAAATACAGAGAAGTTTAAATATTTTCATAAGATTAATTGTTGGATAGTTGTTAATGAGAAATACGTTGGTTTAGAAATTAAAGTTACCAAATAAAATACAAATAGAAAATTTATATAATTTTGATATGTATGTTTGAGTAGGCGAATTAACAAAATAAGTTTTTACAAGATGAATCTTATCTGTTTATTTTCTTACTCACAATTTTTTAGCTGCTTTTATTTAGTTAATTCTAGTTTAATTAATTGCAAAATTTCTCCATTTTGATTTTTTATATCATCTAATTCCGTAAGATATTCTTTTGCATAAGCGTATGACCTCACGCTATAATTTTCAAAGGCTTCATCTTTAAGTAGCCCTAAATAGTCATAGGTTTTTTTTGGTGGAAGCATTTCATCACAAATATTTTCCCATTCTCCCGCTGGACTTATATACTGACCTTTTAACGCTAATGATTCGTATTGATATTTTCTTATTGTTAAAGCTTCTTCATCAGAATCTTTTATTAAGTCTTCCCAACTAAACAAAACCTCTATCAGTCTTTTGTTTTTAATTAAATGAATTTCACTAGATGAAATTGCAGATCTTAAGGCTCCGTTGCTGGGGTTAAATGTGTAGACCCACCCTAAGCCCATTATGAGTTCCTCATAATCTTTAGCAGAATATTTTATAGCATTGTTGTTAATCATCTTATTAGCTATTAGATACGCTTTTGGAACTTCTTCAATATAATAAATAACCTTTTCTAACTGTTTAAGATTTGATTCAAATTCTAACTGTAAGGCATTTAAAACAGTTTTCTTTTGATTATTATTATTGCTTTCCATGCGCCATTGGTTTAATTGAATGGCAAGTAATATTCCAATAACAACAAGTACAACCTCTCCAATGGCGTATTTTATATAATTTGAAGTATTGTTTTCCATAATTAATTTTTGACGAGATTGTCTAAATAATTTTATCATTGGGTTAATATAAATTTTTATAAATTGTATTTATTTATTGAATCTATTAATAAATGATGTAAATGAATAAATAAATTGTTCTCTTGGCTTTTCCATAAAGGCTGCATGATCTCCACCAGAAATTACCACCCAGTTTTTATCTGCTGTTTTTAATCGAGTAAATAGTTTTGCTTGCTTTTCTGTGGGTCCAATTGGATCATATTCTCCTTGCAGAATTAATACAGGTGTAGTTATTTGTGCTGGGTCTATCTCATTATATTCATTTTCATTTTTCCAATCAACTCTAATAGGATCGTGTTTTAGAGCCATTTTTACATAGGTATTTATTGCTTTTTGACTAATGCTTCCTGGCACTATGAAATCACTTGCTGCATTTTCAGCAGTATTTGTACTTTTTCTTGGCTTTATGTTGTTGGGACTTTCTGGAATTATAGAATCTAAATCTTGCCAATACCCAAATAAAGTTAGACTAGCGATGTCTTTTTTATTCTTCTGTGTAGCAAGAAGAGATAATGTAGAGCCCATAGACCATCCAAATAAATGAACTTTTGCACCATTATTTTCTAAAGAAATCCAATTTAAAACAGTTAAAATATCTTTGGCAGCAACATTAGGTGTAGCCCATTCCGAAGCGTCTCTAGGTGTTGCTCCATAGCCACGCAAATCTAGTGCATAGGTAGAATAACCTTGTTCTACCATCCCATCCATTAGCGATAAATCTTCACCATCTACCTGTAAATCAAAATCAGGGACACCACTCCAAGTTCTTCCGTGTATAAATAAAATAATTCCTTTAGCGCTAGGAGCTTTCTTTTCCCATACCGCCATTGGATGATTGCTTGACAACACAGTGTGTTTTAATAGATTATTTTCAACAAAACTGGATGCTATTCCTACTGATTTATTATTTTTATTGTCAGTTTTACACGCTATAGTTACGGTAAATAAGAAAACCAGTAATAGCTGTTTGTTTAAAATATATCTCATGAAATCTTAAGTTTAATTAGAAAAGAATGAAGTCTAAATTAATAAATACAAATTGAAAACAAAGGTTATTTGATGATTTAGCTCAAAAGTTAAGCTTTTTCTAAATAGCACAAGACGAATGACTAATTGAAGAAGGTTTTTTTAATTCTTTAAAACAGTAAGGTAATAGTAATTAATAGCATCAGAATTACTTTCTATAATGTCTAACCGTTGGTCATTATTTAGATCAGCAAGAATAATATCATAGGTGTATAGATTTCTCTTTTTTAGAACAATTTTTTTCCATAAACTTCCATTTTCAAAATTTAGAAAAACAGTATTTGGTTCTCCAGAATTAGCAATTACAATATCTGTAGTTCCGTTTCCATCTATATCTCCAAAGTCTAATGAATATGATTTACTAGAGGAAGTATCAAAAACTATTTTTCTATGATACTCCATAGTACTATTTCCAAAATAGACTACGTTTGGCTCTTTAATATTAGCAGTGATGATGTCTAAAAAACCATCATTATCAATATCAACAACACCTAAAGACCTTGTTTCATCAGATCCACTTCCAAAAGGAAACTTTGTTAGAAACTGGCCTTTTCCATTATTTAAATAGATATAATTTTGTTGACCATCTCTATTGGCTACTATTAAATCTTTGTAACCATCTTTATTAATGTCTACAACATCTACATCTATGGTTGCGTCTTTTTTTGATCCAAATTTTACAATGTTTGGAAATTGCCCCTTTCCATTATTGAAGCATATTTCATTTTCTTTTCCTCTATTGGTAATCAGTATATCGATATCTCCATCAGAATCAATATCTACTGTTTTTATATTTCTGGTAGGAGAATACGGATTGCCAAAACTACCCGATTTCAGAAAATTTCCAGCTCCGTCATTTAAATAAAGGGCATTTGGAGCCATATCATTACCTACAATTACATCTAAATCTCCATCATTATCTATATCTGCTAACTCTGTGGCATAACTTGTTTCTTCAATATTGTCAAGAGCCTTGGCAACAGTAAATTTCCCAGACCCATTGTTAATGAATACCTTGTTGGTTTGTGGCCAATGCCTACCATTAGCAACCACTAAATCTATATCACCATCATTATCTATATCACCAGCACTTACTGAGGCAGATTTATCTGTGCCCATCCCAAGCACCAATCTAGAATTAGATGTAAAATGAATCTCTTGGCTACTCACTAGAGATGGTATTAATAAAGTGATAAATAGTAGTGCGTATTTCATTAGTCTGTAGTAAGGTTATTTTATTGCATAAATTTTGTAGGCAACACCTCCTTTAATTAATTTTCCAACCCCAACGGCAATTGTATGATTTAACCAGTTGTATTTTTTGGAACTTGTTTGAAAAACAGGATTGGTTCTAAAATAATAACTTCCATCTGCATTCATATGAATAAAGCCTTCGTAATAAGAATAGATTAGTTCGCCATCATCTGTCTCAAGTACCACTCTCACGTCTAGTTTGCTTGTTGTTGAGTTTAAACGCAACACCCAATCACCACCATTAGCAAGTACTTTTCCTTTTAATTTTGGACCTTCAAATGTGCCACCACTTACTGGGTAGATGGTTCGTTCGCCAAATGGTGTTTGACCAATTTGTAGGGGCTTGTCTAAGGTAGATGTTAATTCGCAGAGAAGCTCATAATTAAGACCTAGTTCTTCAGTAATTTCTTTTTTCATTTGGTTATTTTGTATCAAATACTTTTATGATTGTTCAATAAGGTTCATTCATGTTAATTAAATTTCTTTATCAAGTGATATGAGAATTCAATAATTTCTTTGTAATTATTTTTGCTTATTTTTTCATCTATTCCATGAAATCTAGACATGCTATTAGGACCTAAACGAATGGGGTAAAAACGGTAAACATCGTCTGAAATTTCATAAAAGTAGCGCGCGTCTGTACCTCCACCAACAAGTCCAGGAACTACAACGCTCTTTGGAAACATACCTCGTATGGTCTTTTCAAGTATTTTGTAAGATTGAGAGTCTATACCAGAAACAGGAGATGGGTTCGATAAATACCCAACGGCCTCTACTTTAATTTTTTCAGATATGGTGTTTTGAACATGCTCTTGAACAGATTCAATGGTTTCGCCAGGCAAAATTCTAAAATTAATAGTTGCTTTAGCAACAGTTGGAATCACATTATTTTTAACGCCTCCACCTATAATGGTTGGAGCCGTTGTAGTATGTGCATTTAAGGCTTCTAAAATGGTGTTTTTAAATAACCAAGGATTGGCAAATGCTAGTTTACTAAAAAAAGGCATTTCAGGGCCCATATACTCAAGTTGGTAGTCTACAGGCTTTACAAGCTTATAAGGCAGTTGATTATTTTCTAGATCTACAATAGCTTGAGCTAACATTCCAATAGTATTTTCTTTTGGTGGTTGAGAGCTATGCCCACCTTTGGTTTCTACTGTTAGTTCAAAAGAAGCAAAGCCTTTTTCAGCTAAATTAATCATGGCAACGGTTTTATCAACCCCAGGAACCAATCCCTCTGCTAAAAACCCACCTTCATCTAGTGTCATTGAAGCACGTACACCTTTTAATTTTAAATATTTTGCTATTTCAGCCGCTCCATTTGGCCCTCCAACTTCTTCATCATGTCCAAAGGCAAGGTAGATTGTTTGTGAAGGCTGAAAAGATTCTTCAAGAAGTTTTTCAACAGCTTCAAGAAGACCTATTAAAGTTCCTTTATCATCTAGTGTTCCACGACCAATAATATCTGTATCCGAAATTTTACCTTCAAAAGGGCCTGCTTCCCAATCGTTTAAAGTGGGTTGATCTACAGGAACAACATCTTGGTGAGACAATAATATAATTGGTTTTTTTAATGAATCTATACCTTTCCATGTATAAAGTAAGCTATAGGTGTTAATCTTTTCTAATTGTAGTTTTGAGTGTGTTAATGGAAATGTTTTTTTAAGAAACCTATGAAAACCAAAAAATGCCGTAGAATCAGGAGCAGCATCACCTCCAAAAGAAATTGTTCTGTATTTTAACCCTTCAGAGAGATTTTCAAAAACATCATTAGAGAGGCTTATTTTATCAATTTTTTCTGAACTTACTTGTTTAGAGCTTAGCATGATGGTATTAAAAACTAAAACACCAATTAGAATTACAGCAGCAGTGACAATTAAAAGAATTATTTTTTTCATGATGATTGATTGTTAGATATAGTAATGATTATAGAAGATGTCTTTATAGTGAACCGGCAATATAGTTATTTTGTAAAGCTTTTAAAACCTATAGACGGATCATAGTCATTATTGGTCTTTATAGAGTGTAATTCACTTTTTGGATCTTTGGAGGTTATCAAAGGAAAAAGAAGCTGCACATACCAAGGTTCTTTTATTTGATTCCATGCACCAAATTTTGTGGGATACTTGCGAGTAATTTTAGATGTTCCAAAAATTATATCCCAAATAAAGAGAAGGTTGGCATAATTTCCATTAGGGTTAGAAACACCATCTTCTGATGTTAAACCATGATGAGCAAAATGGGTACTTGGCGTAGAAATTGTTCGCTCAATAACCCACGCTAATGGCCTTAGTATTTTATAGCGATAAAGAAATCTATCCCATTTAGTTTCGCTGTGAGCTAATAGTATAACAATTAATTTTATGGGCAGATAAAACAAGTATACATAGCCCATTCCTAAGTAGATTAAAACAGCTGAAAACCAAATTCCCGGCATAAATGCATAGTATAATACTGCGTTTCTATAGGTAACAAGCACCCCCATTTCTTCTACCACATGATGAGGTCTATGAAGCTTCCACATTTTTTTGTTTACATGCGATAGTCTATGCCACCAGTATTGAGTTAGATCATCTAGTATAAGAAAGGCAACAACGTGCCACCAAAGTGAAGAGGTGAGATAATAATCTTCTAATCCAGGGAAACTAGCTCCCATAAACCAAAGAACAAAAAGAAAAATACCTGGCTGTATTAAAGTTGGCAAGCTTATAAGGCTTAGTATCTCAATAGTAAAGTCATTTTTTGATCTTTTATCATCTAAATACAAGCCACCAATAGCCTCAAAGATTCCTAGAATAAGCAAAACAGATACAGGGATTAACTTACTTAAGGCGTCATTTTCCATAATTATTGGTTGCTTTTACTTTATTGAGTTAAAAAACAGTGTTTTAAAGTGTTTTTCAATGTAAGGATCTTTCCTCTGCTTTGCAAATAAATAGGAGGCCCTTAATCTTTTTAAGAACCCTTATGGCTAAATTTTAAATCTTTTTCTAAGCCTTCTATCATCTTACCAGCAATATCTTTATTAGAGATTCCTTCAATACCTTCAAGGCCAGGGGATGAGTTAACTTCAAGAAGTAGAGGCCCTTTTATACCTCTAATGATATCGACTCCTGCAACTTTTAGCCCCAATGTTTTAGTTGCTAGTAAGGCAACCTTTTTTTCTTCTGGTGTTATTTTTACGGTTGAACCTGTGCCTCCCAAATGGATGTTTGCCCTAAATTCTCCTGGAGCAGCAGTTCTCATCATGCTGCTAATTACTTTTCCATTTATAACAAAACAACGAATGTCTTCACCTTTAGCTTCTTTAATAAACTCTTGAACCAAGATATTTGCTTTTAGGCTTTTGAAGGCATTAATTAAACTTTCTGCTGCTTTTTTTGTTTCAGCTAATACAACACCTTTTCCTTGTGTTCCTTCTAAAAGCTTAACAATTAAAGGGGCTCCTCCAACCATGTCTATTAGCTCATCTGTGTCTAAAGGAGAGTTAGCAAAGCCTGTTGTTGGAATAGGCAATCCTTTATTAATGAGCATTTGCAATGAAAACAACTTGTCTCTAGATTTTGTAATTGAAGACGCTGTATTTAAAGTGTAAACACCCATGGCTTCAAAATGACGAGTTAAAGCACATCCATAAAAAGTCATACTTGGTTTTATTCTGGGAATAATTGCGTCAAAATCATCTAAAACTCTTCCTCCACGATAATGTACCTCAGGTTTTTTACCATCTAATTTAATGTAGCAATCTTTTATGTTTAAAAATTCTATACTATGTCCTTTTTGCTGGCCAGCCTCTACGATTCTTCTGTTACTATATAAATTTGGGTTGCTGGCAAGAAGACCAATCTTTAAACCAGAGTTCTTCACTACTTTTGAATGATAATGTTGTTTAAGCAAATCATGTGTTGGTTCACCCAATAAAAATGAAGATTCAGGATCAACTAGCATTTTTCCAGACATTGCTTGCCTACCTAAAAGCATTCTATGCCCCATAGAATCTCTATTAGTTAATGTAAGCTCAACCTCCCAAGTGTTTTCGGCTATAGATAAAATTGTTTTAATTACATACCTAAGTTCACTATTTCCGCTAGAACTTTTAACTCTTCTTTTATCAAAAACAGGTGCTTCACAATGAACAACAGTTCTTCCATCATCTTGAATAGGATGAACATCAAAACTAGCCCATAAAACGTTGTTTTTTTTAAAAGTAGCAATATTAATTGCATGTAAGGCAGAGGTTTTGGCGCCTGAATCTATTCTGGCTTTTATTGTTGGTATATTTATTTGTGGAAAGCTACACCATTCAACACTTCCTATAATTATTTTTCCCGAACTCATTTATTTTAGTATAATTTTTTGTGATGTATTTTCTATATTTCATATTGTTTTGAAAACGCACTAAATTAGTAAATAAAAATCTAATAGTTCTAAAGTTTTTTTTGGTAGCTGGTTATTTGGTGAGATAATTTAATTAACTTATAATCAGAATTTTATCATTTTAATTCCATCGGAAATAAGGGAGTTTAATTTAGGATGTAACACTATTAACTTCTCCAAATAGTCATGAATTGATTGAATTAAAGAGGGCTTGTTTGCTACTTCCATAATTTCTAGAAGTAGCAGCCATTCTGCAGGGTAATGTATTGTTATTTTTTTAAATAAACCTTCTAGAAATTCAGGATCATCGGTACTTTCGTTTCTGTACTTTCGTATACTACCGTAATATTTTTCTAAGGTTATTGTAGAGTCGGACGTTATTTTTTTTATGGTTTTTGTTAAAGATTCACCGTATAAATTAGGGAAGGAATTGCTATCTGCAGAACCAGCAAATGCAGAGGTGATCTATATAAATTAGGGAAGGAATTGCTATCTGCAGAACCAGCAAATGCAGAGGTGATCTCATTTCCAACTACCATGTCATAAATGCCGTGTTCAGGTAAAAACAAAAACTCTCCTTTATAGGTTATTGTACAATCTTTTAAACGAATTAACATTAATTTTCCTTGAGCATTTCTTATACCAGTGATATTCAATCCTTCAACTTTTATACCGCTTTCAAATTCAAAGAAAAGTAATTTTCCATCACAAAAATTATAAGCCTTTAGGTCATTAGGCCCCATATCTTCTACGGCAAGTTTAATGTTTTTTAACTTGCCTAAAGGAGAGCTAAAGCCGTCTTTGTGATAATTTATTCCGTGTCCTATTAATTCTTTTTCTCTGTAAGATAATGCGGTATGGCCTTCAGTTTGAAAGAAAATTACATTGTTATTTTCATTTAATAGTATTTTTGAAAATTTGCCAGACACTTGCAGCCCGCTAGACAATTCTATACTTCCAACCATTTTGGAAGCGATTAGTTTTTCTATTCCTTTTCTTCCACCTTTTCGTAAACTTAAGGTATTTGCAAACTCTTCTAAAACTTGCATTAAATGAGGAAAGCTTGGAGTAACATATAATTGTGGTTGGGGCTTGGTAACATCAAATTGTTGTTGAGCAGCAGCCACTGTATAAGGGATTTTTTTTACATTGTTTTTTAAGCAAGAAATACTTTCACCGATAGAAGACAAAAGACCTGCTCCATATATTTTTGGGTTACTAAGATCTCCAATTAACCCATACTCTACAGTCCACCATTGAAGGTTTCTAATTTGTGCCATTTCAGAAAGTGGCACTTTCATGCTTTGAAGTTTCTGAATTTCTATTTCAGCTGCATCAATTTTGCCTTTACTTGTTCCATCAGCTTCCTTTAAAATAGACAAGCTCCTAACAGCTTCATATAAATCCATATCATACTTAGAAAGAATAGCTTTTGAGCCAATAGCTCCTAGTCTTCTTAAGTATTCTGCATAATCAGGATTGGCAATTATTGGAGCATGCCCTGCAGATTCATGAATAATATCTGGTGCGGGAGTGTATTCAATATTTTCTAACTGTCTTATATCTGAGGCAATAACTAATACTTTATAGGCTTGAAACTCCATAAAAGCATTTGGTGGAATAAAACCATCTACTGCAACTGCAGCCCAGCCAATCTCTTTGAGTATTCGATTCATTCCATACATGCTTGGAATTTCTTCAATACTTACCCCAGTTTTTTTTAAACCTGATAAATAGGAATTATGAGCAACGTTTGTTAAATAATTTAATAAACGTTTCATTGCATACCTCCAAACTGCTTGGTTTATAGTAGAGTATTCTTCATACTTTTGAGGCTTGATGAACTGTTTTAAGTGTTTTGGCAGTCTATCAATTAATTTATTACTTCGGTAGTCTTGATTATCTGACATTTTACTAGCTGTCTTTAACTAAATATGTAATTATTTTTTTGAGTGCTCAGAATAATTTTCCCCTTTTTTGAATTTTTATTGATCAATAGAAGAGGTTTTAAACATGCTGCTTTTAGGTCAGTAATTTACGAAATAAAAAAGAATAGCTAGCAATTATATATTTTATTAGATGGTGGGTTCTTACCTATTTAAATTATGACTATTTATAAAGTTATGATGATTACCACGCCAAAAAATTTCTGACTGTATTTTGAAACCTCTAGTTGATTTTTTATTAGAGTTTAAGATTCAATAGTTTGATTATTAATATTTTAGCTGTAGTTGTTTTGCCTAAATTACGGGTCTTATTATTAGTGTTGTATTGCTTAGCTTACATATTATATACTTTTTGAATACAATTTTTCTCTTCTCTTAATAATTGTTTAATTTTTTACAATTTTTTTTGTTATTGTTTCGTTAGAAGTTTTAATCCTCAATAAATAAATACCTGTATTTAAATTAGTGAGGTCTATAAGTTTGTCAGTAGTTTTTAAGAGAATTCTTTCTCCTAATACGTTATAAAGAACCATCTCTTTAATTTCAAACGAACCATTGGTTTCTATATTAACTATATTACTAGTAGGATTAGGGAAAACACGTATGGTGTTTTTTAGATCTTCAAAATTTATAACCGACAGTGTATTATCTATATGATTTTGAAAAAACAACCAGGCTTCTTCACCTGCATTAATATCCATATTTCCTGAATCTCCGGGCCAATCATGTCCGCCACCTACAACTTCATAATACCATATTTCATTATTATTAATACCATTTAAATACTTAGAACTATTTACAATACTTCCGTCTGTAATATCTAAGTCTGGTAATGTTTGAGTATCGACAGAAGTACATTCATTTTTTTCCACAAAATAATTTATTGTAAATGGGATACTTGGATAAGCACCCCACCCATCATTGTTATTTGGGTCTCCTGTTAAAGGAGTTGTACTATCTTCAGACCCATGTATTTCAAACAACGGTATGGGTAGGCTATCATCGCATTCATTTAGGATGTCTTGCATAATCATGCCAGCTACAGGTGCTACAGCCCTAAACGTATTATATGCTTGGCAAGCAAGCATGTAACACATTTCTCCACCATTAGAAAAGCCAGTAGCGAAGGTATAATCAGGATTCAAATTATGTGTTATTTGAAGGTATTCAGCCAGTTCAGTTAAAAAACCAACATCATCTACTGTTTCAGATTGATGAAACGCATATCCGACATTCCAGAATCTATCTCCATTAGAATCAAGAGTTCCTCTAGGATAACAAACCGCAAAACCGTATTGATCTGCAATTTGATTCATTTGAGAATAACTCCTTATACTATTTGCATCACCAGTAAAGCCATGCATAACAAATACCAAAGGCATATTCTCATTTAAACTTGAGGGCTCATAATATATATATTGACGGTTAATACCATCGTGTTCGAATGAAATAAATTGTGCCTGAGTTATTAAATTAGAAAATAACATAACTATTATTAAAATAGTTAATTTATACTTTTCTTTCATTTTTAGTAGTTCAGAATGGAATGTGAATTTAAAAATAATAATGCAGCAATTCTAATTTGATACTATATGCATGTGCTTCTCTATTATTTATAATGTGCTTATTCTAGTAAATCTTTGGTTTTTTTAAAACGAAACATTGACAGCGGCAGACAGAAATTTTCGAATAAGATCATTAAGCTAACAAAAAACAACAATTTTTTTAATTACTAAAATACCTTTTACATCACGTTTTTATAAGTAGTTTTTATTTTAAAAACCAACCAAACCCAATAGTTAAAATTACCAAAGGAAAAAGAAAAATTATCTGACTAATTGCAATCCAAAAAATAAATTGAATCCATTGTAAAAACCCCATATCACTAGTTTTATCTTTAGCTGTAATCTCAACTAATTTGTTAAAATCCATTTTCATTAAGTCAGGTTTACTTATTTTTAAGTCAATAATTCCAATATCATTTAATCCTTTTTTAAATCCGCTAAAAACTGCTTTAGGATGTAGCCATAAACTATATCCCATTGCCCAAAAACTAAAAGTGCAGACAGGAAAATATTTCCACATCCCAGTTGATATTTCCCAACCAGCAATAAATGCTTCTCCTTTCCAAGAAGTATCACAGTCATTAAGAATATGTTGTAAGTCGTGAATATGAGTAACATCTTTTCTAAATTTCGGATTTGGAAACTTTAGTTTAATTCCAAATATTTTTATCTCAAAAGTATCTTTGTCTATTCCCCCATTTTCAGGAATTCCATTTTCTTTATAAAATTCAATCAATAATTTATTTAATGTCATTTTTATAGCGATATTTCACATAACTTATTTGTATATAGTATGTTATGTTGTTTGGGAACTAAAGTTAATGAAAAAATAAAGGACAGAAAATCACTCTCTGTTGTAGGCAGAGGTTTTTTGTAAAGTAGCTTGTACTAGCAATAAATTATCTACGGTGTTATGCTACTGTAATTTTTTAAACTCAGAGATTATTTTATAAATCTTGTTTTCTAATTATTGCCATAATTTCAACAATAGTATTATCACCTATTTTGTAATAAATACTATCAGAAATAAAAACACAACGTCTATAATCTGTCTTCCTAGTTCACAATCTAAGATATTGTAATAGAATTAATTGTACTTTCTATGTCTGTTACTTTAAATGCAAGATGAAATATTGAGTTCATAATTTTAATATCCTTTTTTTAGTGACACAACATTTAATAGTTTTTCTTTTTTTAAGAAACGGTTGTAATTTTCTGTAATCTGTTCTATGGATGTTGCTACATTAGTTAAGCTTGCAACATGTGGTGTTATTTGAATTTTAGCATGTTTCCAAAACGGATGTTGTTTAGGTAGTGGTTCGTTTAAAAAAACATCTAAAAATGCTCCAGATAATTTTGAATCATCTAGAGAATTAATTAAATCATCTTCAACTAAATGTTCTCCTCGACCAACATTAATAAGAAAGGAATCTTTAGGTAATTTTTGGAAAGTTTTTTTATTTAAAATTCCTTTGGTTTGATCTGTTAATGGTAATAGATTAATTAAAAAATTGGAATTATTTAAAAACGAATCAAACTCATTTTCTCCATGATAACTTGTAACTTTTGAAATCTGTTTTTTAGAGTTGCTCCAACCTTTTACCTTGAAGCCAATTTGGGCAAATTTTTCAGCAACATAACCTCCAATTTTTCCTAAACCTAAAATAGAAATGGTCATATCATTAATAGTTCTATAATCTTGTTGTTTCCAAGCATTCTGTGCTTGCTGTTTTAAGTACGTTCTGGTGTTTTTTAGTTCTGATAAAACAATTGCGAGTAAAAACTCCCACATATCGTTTGATAACCTTTCATCAACAATACGTGTTATTGTACTGTTATTATTAATGGTTTGTGTGCTTGTAATATGATCAACTGCAGCACCAACAGATTGAATAACTTTTATGTTTGGAAATTGCTTAAATACGTTTTTTGTTGGTTTCCAACAAATCACAAAATCTACTACGTCTTTGTCTTTTATATTCGGATAGACTTCAATTGTGGTATTTGGTAATTTTTCTTTAAGAGCTTTTTCCCAGGGCTCAACATTTTTATTTTCAAATATTAGTAGGATACTCATATCGCCTGAAGTTTAGTTCTTAATAATTGCCAACGTAATTGTGTTTGATTTCGTTGCGTGTTTAAGCAACTAATTTAGCAAATACAAAACCAATATAGAAAATCTGTAAGGATTTTAGTAAGTAGGCTAGAACTAGTAATAAATTATATACGGTGTTGGCAACTGTTATTTATTTCAATTCAAGTTTATCAATTCTATTTCCGACTATAAATTCTTTCATTTCTTTTTCGAGATTATTAAAACCCTCTTGTTCTACTTTCTTTATAATTTCTCCATTTTTCATTAAATAAATTTCATCACAAGTATTCGCTAAAGTTGAAAATATATGAGATGAAATAATTACTGTTTTCTCTAATTTTTTAAATCTCTCTATTATTTCAGTTATGATTAAATTACTTTGTATGTCAACTCCATTAAAAGGCTCGTCTAGAATAAATACATTGTTTTCCTGTAAAAGAATGGCTGTTAAAGCCAATTTCTTTTTCATTCCAGTCGAGTAGGTTGAAGCATATTGATTTAATGGTAAATCAAATATGTTTTTGTCCTCAATATTAATCACCTCTGTTTGTCTTGCGTTGGTTAGTAGTCTTATATATTCTTTTCCAGTAATTTTAGAGAAAAAAAATGGTTCTGTTAATAAAAGTCCTAAATGGTCTTTTAATTTAGTATGGTCTGAAGAGATATGTCCTTTATAGTTTTCAAGCCCTGAAATACACCGAAATAGAGTTGTTTTCCCTGCTCCATTTTCTCCAACAATTCCATATATTTTACCTTTTTTAAATTCTAAATTTATTGAATTTAGAACTTGTTTTTTACCATAAAATTTTGATAATTTTTTAATTTTAATCATTTAAAACAATATTTAATTTTTTAATTGATTGGGAATAAAAAAGAGGAATAAATATTAATAGTATTGGAGGAAACAAAAAACTTGTTGTAATTAAAATTACATGAGACATATTCATTTCGTTCGGAAAGGATGAATATTTAGCAAATATTATTGTTGTCAGGTAAGTACAGCACACAAGAAAAAATAGAATTAAAATATCTATTTCGTTTAAAAAATAAACAGCCAAAGTAATTATAATTGGTAAGCATGAAAGTGAAAAATAAATTAAGCAGGTTTTCGTTTTTTCTATTAAAAATTCTTTTGATGACAAATTGTAATTCCAAACAAAATATTCGTTTTCTATTTTTGAATAATAAGAAAAACAAGTTATTCCAATTAATAGTATAGAGAAAACACCAAGGTTAAAATTTTCAACTGTTACAGAGATATAAGTAAGGAAATATGCTATTGGGAAAATATAGAATGTCCTTCTAAATCCAATAGTGAATTCAAATGGTTTTTTACTAAAAGGTGTTGGGATTGTTGCATTTACATTTGTGCTGAAGTTAAATAGAGTAAAAATAATTGCAAACAAATTTAATATGACAGAAAACATAAATTGTTTCTCA
>KB911091.1:0-110823 GCA_000383355.1 Flavobacterium sp. SCGC AAA160-P02
AAAACCATGTTGCGTTTGGGAAGAGAGAAAGAAACCTTAGATGTTATTTCTGATCAGTCAGGAACCCCAACCTATGCTAAAGATTTGGCTAAAACCTGTTTAGAGATTCTATGTGGAGACAGCTCAGAAAATATTAGTAAAAACGGAAAGTTGTATCATTACTCTAATGAGGGAGTTACTTCTTGGTATGACTTTGCTAAAGAGATTATGAAACTAGGAGAAGTACACTGTAAGGTACACCCAATAGAAACTAAAGACTATCCTACCTTAGCAAAAAGACCACAATATTCTGTATTGGATAAGTCTAAAATAAAAACAGATTTTAAACTAGAAATTCCGTATTGGAAAGATTCTTTAAAAGATTGTATGATAAAAATAAATTCGAACTCATGAGAAATATCTTA
The DNA here is from genome assembly GCA_000383355.1 of Flavobacterium sp. SCGC AAA160-P02. Classification (GTDB taxonomy): domain Bacteria; phylum Bacteroidota; class Bacteroidia; order Flavobacteriales; family Flavobacteriaceae; genus Polaribacter. Next base: position 405 of record KB911091.1, read on the forward strand.
GTTACTGGAGGCGCTGGTTTTATAGGCTCGCATTTGGTGAGATTATTGGTCAATACATATCCTGACTATCATATAGTAAATATGGATGTATTAACCTATGCTGGTAATTTAGAAAACTTAAAAGACATAGAAGCTAAAGACAATTATACCTTTGTTAAGTGTGATATTTGTGATGTAAAGAAAGTAATAGAGGTTTTTCAAGAGTATACTATAGACTCAGTAATTCACTTAGCGGCAGAATCTCATGTAGATCGTTCTATTGAAGACCCATTTTCATTTGCTCAAACCAATGTGATGGGAACACTTAGTTTATTACAGGCGGCAAAAGAATATTGGGGTGGTAACTTTACTAATAAGTTGTTTTATCATGTATCTACCGATGAGGTATATGGTTCTTTAGGGGAAGATGGCTTTTTTACAGAAGAAACAACTTATGATCCTCATTCGCCCTATTCTGCTTCTAAAGCGTCTTCAGATCATTTTGTAAGGGCTTTTGCAGACACTTATGGTCTGCCTACAGTAATATCTAATTGCTCCAATAATTACGGTTCCTACCAGTTTCCAGAAAAACTCATTCCGTTATTTATTAATAATATTGTTCATAACAAATCACTTCCTGTGTATGGAAAAGGGGAAAATGTGAGAGATTGGTTGTTTGTGAACGATCACGCAAGAGCTATTGATGTGATATTTCATAAAGGAAAATTAGGAGACACCTATAATATTGGTGGCTTTAATGAATGGAAAAACATAGATTTGATCAAAGTAATGATTAAAACAGTAGATCGATTGCTTGGTAGAGAAGAAGGAGCCTCTGATAAACTCATCACCTATGTCACAGACAGAGCTGGTCATGATTTACGTTACGCAATAGATTCTACAAAACTAAAAAACGAATTGGGTTGGGAACCCTCTTTACAATTTGAAGAAGGAATTGAAAAAACGGTAACTTGGTATCTTAAAAATAATGAATGGATGGAAAAAGTAACTTCAGGAAAGTATCAAGAATATTATAAAAAAATGTACAATAAATAATATGTATCAAGAAATAAAAAAAGAGATAGAATCTTTTGGATTCTTGGTAGTTTCTCATGATTTTGAGAGACCTTGGGGTGGGTTTTTAGTGATTGATGAAACACAAGCACAAGATTTTTCTAATAAATTCTTTGAAGGCTTAGATGTAAACACTTTAAAAATTGGAGGGAAATTGAGCCCAAAAATACTCATTGTAAAACCCAATGCTCGCTTGTCTTGGCAGTACCATAACAGACGTGCAGAAATTTGGCAAGTATACAAAGGTGCTGCAGGAATCATTAGAAGTAATTCTGATGTAGAAAATGAGATGGAAGTTTATAACGAAGGAGATCAGATTGTTTTACAGCAAGGAGAAAGACATCGTTTAATTGGGCTAAATGAAGCTTCGGTAGTAGCAGAGATTTGGCAACATACCGATGCTACTTATCCTTCAGATGAAGACGATATTATTAGAGTGCAAGATGATTTTGGAAGATAAATAAAGTAAACAACATGAGTAAGAAAAAAGGAATGATAGTATCAGGGTATTTTAACCCAATACACAAAGGACATATAGAGTATTTTAACAATGCGAAAGAATTAGCAGACGAATTATTTGTGATTGTAAATAACGATCATCAAAGAGTATTAAAAGGATCCAAAGAATTTCAACAAGAACAAGAACGTGTTTTTATTGTTTCTAATATAAAATCTGTAGATCATTGTGTGTTGTCTATAGACCAAGACAGAACGGTTTGCAAAACCATTGAAAAAATTGCCTTAGACTTTGGTGCAACCTATGATTTGAGTTTTGCCAATGGAGGAGACCAAAATAACAATACCATTCCAGAAAGACCTATTTGTGATCAAATGGGAATTACTTTGGTAGATGGCTTAGGAGACAAAATACAGTCTAGTAGTTGGTTGCTTAAAAAGTAATTAGTGATAGGTATAGTATAATATAACGCTCTGGTAATCAGGGCGTTTTTTTTGTTATTGTTTTAACTAAAAAAAATCACTTACCTTTGATATAGCGTTCAATGTTTAGAGCTAAGTTCTTTTCATAGTATCTCTAAATAAAACAAATGTCTCCTAGCATTCCTCAACAAATCATCGGTTTATCAACCAGTCAAAAAGTCTTCAAAAGACTATTGGATGTTCTGCTGTCTTTGATACTTATTCCAACCCTTCTTTTTCCCGTTAGTATCCTAATTATTTTAGCCACTATAGATACCAAAATTTTTGGTTTATTTTTTCAAAATAGAGTGGGGCAATATGGGAAAGAATTCACTATTTATAAAATTAGAACTTATGATAGAAATGGAGAAGTTTCAAAATTTTCAAAAAAAATAAGAAAATACAAGCTAGATGAAATTCCTCAAATACTTAATATTCTGCTTGGTCAGATGAGTTTTGTAGGCCCTAGACCAGATGTGCTTGAAGTAATGAGCACCTTGTCTAAATCAGACCAGGTTATTTTATCTATAAAACCAGGGTTAACGGGGCCAGCTTCTTTGCATTATTTTAATGAAGAAGCAATTTTAGCGGAACAAGAAGATCCTATTGCTTATACTAATCAGATACTAACTCCTAAAAAGAATGCTATTAATAAAGATTATATAAAGAATTACCATATTTTTAACGATGTAAACTACATTTATAAAACTACCCTACATGTATTCCAAAATATGGCTCTCTAAACCTCATTTTGAAACGGATGATCTAGACTACTTTAAAACCACAATGGAATCTAATTGGATTAGCACTGTGGGCCCAAATATAGCTAGTTTTGAAAGGTCTATAGAAGATGTTTTCAACAAAAACTTAAAAGCTGTTGCCCTAAATTCTGGAACCTCAGCCATACATTTGGCGTTAAAAATGTTACATATTGGTGCTGGTGATGAGGTAATTTGTCAAACATTTACTTTCTGTGCAACCGTAAACCCTATACTGTATTGTGGTGCAACCCCCATATTTATTGAAAGTGAACAAGAAACTTGGAATATGTGTCCGGTTTTCTTGGAGGAAGCCATTAAAGATCGGTTGAAAATAAATAAAAAACCCAAAGCCATTATTGTAGTAGATTCTTACGGAATGCCTGCCAAATGGGATGAGTTATTAGAAATATCTAACAGGTATGAGATTCCTATTATAGAAGACTCTGCGGAGGCTTTTGGATCTGAGTATAAGGGGCGCTTATGTGGGAGTTTTGGGAACTATTCAATACTATCTTTTAACGGAAATAAAATTATTACCACCTCTTCTGGTGGTGCTTTATTGTGTAAAGATGAACAAGACAAAGAAAGAGCCATCTACCTATCTACTCAGGCTAAAACAACTAGTTCTTTATACGGTGAAGTAGGTTTTAATTATAGAATGAGCAATGTACTGGCTAGTTTGGGTATTGAGCAGCTAAAGGTCTTAAATAAAAGGATTGAACAAAGAAGAGATAATCATACCAAATATCACTCTCTGGTGTCAGACCTCAAGGGAGTTAAATTACAACAAGAAAATAGCAGTGATTTTTATTCAAATTTTTGGCTTAATTGCATTATTACAAACAATCCTAAAATCTCTAAATCTGCTCTTATAGATGAATTTACCAAACACCATATTGAAGTAAGGCCTTTATGGTTTCCTTTGCACCTTCAAGACTATTTAAAAGGATCTTTATACTACGGAGATAACTTTAGTGAAACCTTATTTGAGAAAGGCTTGTGCTTACCTTCAAGCTCTAATCTTACCAACGAAGAATTTAATAGAATAGGTGACGTTTTTAATTCATTTAAAAAATAGGAACATATGTTTGAATCATTTTTCACGCAACAGGCACTTCAAAAAAGCACACCATTTATGAGTGATGATTTTTTGAAAAAGTATAAAAATGACACAATTTTAATTACTGGTGCAGGGGGGTCTATTGGAAGTAAAATAGTTGAAAAACTTACAGAAATTAATTTCAAGAATATTGTTTTGTTAGATCAGTCAGAGTTTCATCTTTTTAAATTGAAGAAAAAACACTTTTCTTCTGGCTTTAATTATGAGATAGCAGATATAAGAGATAAAAGAAAAATTGAATATTTATTTCAAATTTACAAACCCAAACTAGTTATCCATGCAGCAGCATATAAACATGTTTCTCTAATAGAGAATGATGCTTATGAATTAATTAGAACAAATTTAGAGGGTACTATAAATATGTTTACATCGTCATTAAAATATGCTGTTTCAGATTTTATTTTTATTTCAACAGACAAAGCTGTAAACCCTGTCAATAATATGGGAGTATCAAAAATGTTAGCAGAATTATTCTTAAAATCGAATTTTAATAACAAAAAAATTAACACAAAAATTATTCGATTTGGAAATGTAATTAATTCTAATGGGTCTGTTATTCCTATTTTTTTGGATGCTATTTATAACGGGTCAGCTATTGAGATTAGAAATGAAGCTGTAGAAAGATATTTTATATATGACGATGTTGTTGCTAAAAACATTCTAAACATTTCTATTCACGATTCAAATTCACTGTATTTATTAGAAATGAATAGCCCGATTAAAATAATTGATTTAGCTAATTATATAAAACGAATAAAAAAGTCGAGTTCAATCATTACAATAACGAATCTAAGTAAAAAAGAGAAAATTACTGAAGAGCTTTTAAACTCTGATGAAAGTATTGAGAAAACGAATTATTTAGATTGTTATCGCATAAAAAAATCTACAGTTATTGACAAAGAAATTTGGAAAGAAATTCGGAAAGAAATAATTGATATTGTAAAAAATAATAAAACTTTTAATCATAAAGTTGTAGATAGTAAAATACAACATATAGACTACTTGATCGAGAAATAATACGAGTAATTCTTTTACACCCCATATCAGTAAATAATAGATTTTTTATGTAATAATTGTATTTTAAAACTATTATTTTTCTCCGAAAACGATTGAGTTTTTTTAAGCTATTGTGTAACCAAGATTCTTATGATATATTTGACCAATACAAACAATACAATACATGATTTTAATTGCAGATGGTGGTTCTACAAAAGCTGATTGGATAGCCCTAGACAGTAATAAAAAAGAACATTTTAGGGTAAGAACATTAGGATTAAATCCTGCTGTGATTTCTTCAGAGGAATTAACCAACAGAATTATCAACATGTTTCAGCTCATCAATATAAAAGATGAGGTAACTCAGGTCTATTTTTATGGAGCTGGCTGTGGAACTCCTAAAGCCAATGCCATTTTAAAAGATGTAATGACGCCCATCTTTAAAAATGCAGCCATCACTATAGAAGAAGATATGTTGGCAGCCGTGTATGCAGCTTCAGGAAAATCTCCAGCTGTGGTATGTATTTTAGGAACAGGTTCTAATAGCTGTTATTTTGATGGAGAAAAAATGCATATGCAAGTACCTTCCTTAGGCTATGTATTAATGGATGAGGCAAGCGGCAATTACTTTGGTAAAAGGCTCATTAGAGACTACTATTACGGAATGATGCCCAAGTATATGGTGAAGAAGTTTGAAAAAGACTATGTATTAGATCCAGATACCATTAAATCAAATATTTATAGAGAACCCAATCCAAACATGTATTTAGCCTCTTTTGCAAAATTTATGTTTGATTTTAAAGATGAGAAATACGTCAGGAAATTGATGAAAAAAGGATTTGAAAAGTTCTTTAAATTTAGAATTTTACCGTATCAATTATCTACTGAAACACCCATATATTTTATAGGTTCTATTGCACACTATTTTAGAGAAATTTTAGACGATGTAGCAGATAAAAATGGACTTAAAATTACAGACGTTATTCAAAGACCTATAGATAATTTACTAGAATATCATAAAAAAAACATCAATCAATAACTTCTGAAAGTCTTTCTAAAGACATCCCTCTAGATCCTTTGATTAAAATATAACAATTCTTAAAAGGACTTTGTTTGATTTTATCTTTTAAAGATTCAAAATTTTCATATTTTTCTGAGGCAGAAGTTTTACTATAAGCTTCCCCTACAAAAATGCACCTGTCTAGATGTAATGTATTACAATAGTCAACAATATTTTGATGTTCTTTTGTTGAATAGTCTCCCAGTTCAAACATGTCGCCCAAGATTACAGTCTTTTTCTGATGAGTGGTTTTATTTAAATTATCTAAAGCTACAATAGTACTTGAAGGATTGGCATTGTAGGCATCCATTAGAATTGTATTGTTCTTCTTTTTTATAATCTGAGACCTGTTATTGGTTGGTATATAATTTTTAATAGCAGATATTATATTTTCTTGACTAATAGTAAAATACTCTCCAATAGATATAGCAGCTTTAAGATTGTCTACATTATAAGCTCCAACCAAATGTGTATGTATTACTTGATCTTTATATTTTACAGCTAAAAATGGTTGAATAGCTGAGGTAGCTATTGTATTGTTTAATAAAACGCTGTTTAAGTTAGTGGTTAGTTGTACTTGTATAGCATCATTTGCATTCACAAAAGAAATTTTATTGTTTTCTTTGAGATAGGTGTAAAGTTCAGATTTTCCTTTTATGACTCCTTCAATGCCGCCAAATCCTTCTAGATGAGCTTTTCCAAAATTTGTAATATAGCCTAAATCTGGTTCGCAAATAGTACACAGAAATTCAATTTCTTTCTGATGATTTGCACCCATTTCTACAATCCCTATTTCAGTTTTATTGGTAAATGATAGAATTGTTAACGGAACTCCAATATGATTGTTTAGGTTTCCTAGTGTTGCCTTGGTGTTAAATTGCGTTTGTAAAACAGCCTGTAATAATTCCTTTGTAGTTGTTTTTCCATTGCTTCCAGTAATACCAATGATAGGGATCGATAATTGTTTTCGATGATAATTTGCCAATGCTTGTAGTGTTTTTAAAACATTGTCAACCAAGATAGTTTTTCCTTTTATTTCATAAGCCTTCTCATCAATTATAGCATATGAAGCTCCTAGCCCTATTGCTTTTTGAGCAAAGGTATTGCCGTTGAAGTGCGCTCCTTTTAAAGAAAAAAATAGTGCATTTTTTCTTATATTTCTGGTATCAGTAGCAACTAAATAATTTTTTGAGTATTTCTGATATAAATCTTTAATGTTCATAATGCTAAAGATAAAAAAACCTCATTGAAATCTATTCAATGAGGTTTGTATTTTTATGATGAGTTCAATGACCGAATTTTTAGACCCAATTCTTATCTCGAAGGGTTTCTAGCAGTTTTTTTATTAAAAGGTAATACTCCAACCACATCTGTTGCACATCTAAAGCCAATAAAATTTGTAGACATATACTCTGGTAAGTATCTTCTTTGAGCAGGATCTAACCAATACTCTCTGTCTAACCAAGAACCACCTTTGTGAACTCTTGTTTTATTGCTAATTAATGTTGGGCGTTTCTTTACATCATATTTGTTAAGTTTCCCACTTGCTTCATCTTTTGTGTTGATCGGAGAATTATACATTCTAGATTTATTAGTAAGCTGGTCATCATCCAATTCATACAACCTATTAGAAACTTTGTCACCGTCATTTTTATCAAGATTAGAAGCAGTATTATAATTTCTTCTCATAAAAATGTCATCTTTGGTTACTGGTACATACTTTATTTCTCCTGGAAGCTCAGTAGCAACTATTTTTCCATTAGGCAATGTGTCATATTTAACCATTGCTTTTGCAGATTCACCAATAACAACTACTTTACCGGAAGCGTCAATTAATTTTTTTGTAAAGATATTTCCTCTAAAATAATTAAAATCATTTGCCTCGGTATCTATGATTGGTCTATATACATCTGCAACCCATTCGGCAACATTGCCAGACATATCATATAAGCCATAGGCGTTGGGTGGGTATGATTTTATTGTAATGGGAATATCAGAACCGTCTTCAGACCAACCTGCTAAACCACTATAGCTTCCTTTTCGTTGCTTGAAATTTGCTAGCTGATCTCCTTTATATCTTTTAGAATTATCTCTTGTGTATTTGCCACTCCAAGCATATTTTTTTCTTCCTCTGATGTTATTATACTCTCTGTTTTCACTGGTAGCTTTTGCTGCATATTCCCATTCTACTTCAGTCGGAAGTCTAAATTTTTGAGATAAAATACCATCTTGAGAAGTTACTTGTCTTCCTGTAAACGCCCCTTTGGGAGGTCTTGGTTCTCCTTTTTTTCTTGCTTTATTGTCGGGCAAACCTCTTTTATAAACAGTAGAGTCGCCATTAAATAATCTGTAAGGATTTTCTAAATATAAATCTGTATCAAAAAAATTTCTTATAGTATCGTTTCCTAATACATTTGATAGAACACCTTTGTCAATTAAATTTTTTAAGTTAACAGCACTTGTTCTCCATTTACAATATTGAACAGCTTGCAACCAACTAACACCTACTACAGGATAGTCTGAATATGCAGGATGTCTGAGATAATTTTCAGATAATAATTCTGTATTTCCGAGACTACTTCTCCAGACCAAAGTGTCAGGTAATGCAGATGAATAAATATTTTTATATTTTTCTTCACTAGGTGGGAATATGTCTTTGGTTACTTGTAAATACAATAAGTATTCTGAATTTGTAACTTCTGCTTCATCTAAGTAAAATGAACGAACATGCATTTGTTGTGGTGTTGTATTCCAGTCAAACATAATATCATCCTGAACTTGTCCCATGGTAAACGTACCACCTTCAATGGCAACCATGCCATTAGGAACTTTTTGACCTTTAAAAGAAGTTCCTTTTATATAACTACCATATTTTGGGTCGTTAAAATTCCAACCTGTTAAAGAAGACTTATTTTTGTTTGTTGAGTTACAGCTAACTAATAAAATCAAACTAAGTAAAAACAGTGTTATTCTGAATAAATTCTTCATATTTTATTTCAAATATTAGGGTTTGGTTTGAGGTTTGCAATTTACAATAAAATTGTTTTCTCACAAGACCATTTGTGAAATTTAATAGCATACGCAATATTATCTATAACTCATAAAACGGATTACTTTTAAGAATATTATTAGATATCAATCTTTAACATAAAATATATCCAGATTATTTGCGTTCTTTGGGCTATGATTGCGATTAACAAACATATTTTTACTGTTATAATTTTCTTCTTTTCACTAATTATTCATAGTCAGGTAAACAATTCAGTATTGGCTAATGGCAATTGGTTTAAATTCTCTGTAGATACCACAGGTGTTTTTAAAATAGATAAAACACTTCTTCAGCAGATAGGTATATCAACCAATAATTTAAATCCTAAAAAAATTCATATTTATGGGAACGGCGGTAATTTATTGCCAGAATTTAATGGAGATGTTAGATATGATGATTTGCAAGAAAATGCCATCTATATAGAAGGCGAAGAAGACAATTCATTTGATGCGAATGATTTTATTTTACTTTATGCCAAAGGACCTCATAGCTGGGAAGTAGATATAAACACTAACAATGTTAGTCATAAACAAAACATATATTCAGACAAAGCATACTATTTTATTACAGTGAATGACAACAATGGTAAAAGAATACAAATTGCTTCTTCTGTTACAGGTACACCAGTCACCCAGCTAACTAGTTTTAATGATTATATTTTTTATGAAAAAGAAACTACTAATTTATTTGCTGCAGGTAGAAGATGGCTGGGTGAAGAGTTTAGTGTAGAAAATCAACAAACATTTCAAATACCTTTTCCCAATGCCATTCAAAATGAGCCTTTGGAGATTAAAGTTAGCGCAGTTGCAGTTTCAGGATTAACTTCATCTATGCAGGTGAATGTTAATTCTCAAGACTTATTCAATCTTAATTTTGGAGCTATTACTTCAGGCTCAACACTAGCATCAGACAGAGCTGGTTCTGAAAGTATTACAAACTCTTCAGCTATAGTAGATGTTAGTTTAGATTTTAACAACGGAGGAAATCCATCGGCTAGGGCATATTTAGATTTTATTGAAGTTTCAGGTAAAAAAAAGTTAATTGCAGGCGATTTTCAATTTTCTTTCAGAAGTTTTGAAGCTGCGAATACTTCTGGTATTGTTGAATATCAGATTCAGAATTCACAAAATATTTTTCAAATATGGGAGGTGTCTGATCCTACTAATGTGTCAAATATTGCAAATGAATCTTCTTCTACAATTTTTTCTTTTAAGGCCAATGGAGGAGATTTAAAAGAATATATTGTTGTTCATCAAAATGATTTTTATCTACCAGAGGCGGTATCAAATGCAAGTGTAGAAAACCAAAATTTACATGCCTTAAAAGACATCAACTACTTACTCATTACATCTAATGAATTTGTAGAACAAGCTCAGCGAATCGCAAATTATCATATAGAAAATTCTGGATTAACTGCGAAAGTTGTCATTTTGGATGAAATTTATAATGAATTCTCCTCTGGAAGTAAAGACATAACAGGTATTAGAGATTTTGTCAAACATGTTTATGAAACAAATTCAACTGATGATGCTAAATTAAAATATGTTTGTTTTTTTGGAGATGCATCTTATGATTATAAAGACAGAATACTAGCAAACAATAATATTGTACCGGTTTATTTATCTGATGAAAGTTACAATTTAGCGTCATCTTACGTAACGGATGATTTCTTTGGTATGCTAGAAGATTCAGAAGGTACCATGTCTTCATCTCATTCTATAGATGTAGCAACCGGAAGAATACCTGTATCTACTCAGCAACAAGCTACAGATGTGGTTGATAAAATTCTAAGAGATTATAATGTAGATTCTTTTGGAGATTGGCGAAACACTGTTACATTACTTGCAGATGATATAGATGCTAATTCGGATATTAGTATTCAGCCAGGAGTTGAAATAATTGCTGATGATATTAAAGTAAATAAACCTGTTTTTAACATCAATAAAATTTATGCAGATGCTTATGTTCAGCAAAATTCATCAGGAGGTGAACGCTACCCAACAGTAAAAGCTGCCATTACAACAGCCATAGAAACAGGAACTCTAGTCTTTGATTATTTTGGGCATGGTGGTGAAGATGGTTTTGCACAAGAAAGATTTTTAGATATTCCTCAGGTAAAAGGTTTTGATAATGAGAACACATTGCCTCTTTTTATAACCGTTACTTGTGAGTTTTCTAGATTTGATAACCCTACAAGGATATCTGCAGGTGAGTTTGCTTTTTGGAATACAACGGGTGGAGCAGCGTCTATGATTACAACCACCAGAGAAGTCTTTATTAGTGTAGGGCAGGCATTTAATAAGCGTTTAATGGCTATATTGTTAGAATTTAATAACGAAGATTTAACCATTGCAGAGTCTTTAGTTAAAACAAAAAACAACTATTCAAATTTTCAAAAATTCTTTATTTATTATTTTGGAGATCCTGTAAAAAAATTAGCTATTCCTAAACCAAATATTAGAATTACTAAGATGAATGGAGTAGATATTACACAATCATTAGATACTCTTAAGGCTTTGTCTAAAGTTAGCTTTGAAGGAGTAGTTACAGATAATTTAAATAATATTCTTACAGATTTTAATGGTAATTTATCAACAACAGTATATGATAAACCCATCGATAAATCTACCTTAGACAATGATAATTTTGGTATTATAGAAGTTTTTGATTCTCAAGAAAGTAAATTATTTAGAGGATTGGCGAGTGTAGAAAACGGGAATTTTAGTTTCGAATTTATAGTTCCAAGAGATGTAAAAATTGCCTATGGTAAAGGGAAGTTAAGTTTTTATGCTACAGATGCTACATTTGACAAGTCTGGTTTTAATAGTGATGTTATTGTGGGAGGTATTAATGAAAACGCACCAGAAGACACTATAGGTCCTGAAATACAGTTATTTATGAATGATGAATCATTTTTAGATGGTGCCAATACAAATGCATCACCAAATCTAATAGCAAAATTAGCTGACCTTAGCGGAATTAATACTTCAGTAACTGCTGTAGATCATGATATTGTTGGAATTTTAGATGGAGATGAATCTAATCCAATTATTTTAAATGATTTCTATCAAACAGAATTAGATGATTTTACTCGTGGTAAGGTTGTTTTTCGCCTTAGAGATTTATCAGTTGGTCCTCATACTTTAAAATTAAAAGCGTGGGATACTTATAATAACTCTTCAGAAACTATATTAAACTTTGTAGTGGTTAGTGATACCAATATAAGTCTAGATAATGTTTTGAATTATCCAAATCCGTTCGTAAATTACACGGAATTTTGGTTTAATCATAACAAACCAAATGAGTCCCTTCAAGTTCAAGTTCAAATATTCACTATTTCAGGAAAATTAATCAAAACGATTAATCAACTAGTACAAACAACAGGTAATTTATCTAGAAATATATCATGGAATGGTTTAGATGATTTTGGGAGTAGAATTGGAAAAGGAGTCTATGTTTATAAATTAAAAGTAACATCAACAGTAAGTAATATATCGTCTGAAAAGTATGAAAAATTAGTTATACTATAATAAAACACGATATTTACGTTTAAGTAATGAAGTAAAATACATATATGAAGAAATTAGGGGTATTATTTATCATTTGCATTTCTAGCATTTTAGGCTTATCAGCGCAAACAACAGGAGAAGCAGGAGGAATTACAACAGCAACACCATTTCTATTAATAATACCAGATGCTAGAGCAGGAGCAATGGGAGATGTTGGAGTTTCCACTTCAGCCGACGCCAGCTCTCTTTTTCACAACCCATCTAAAATTGCATTTAGTGGACAACAAGTAATGATTGGAGTTAATTATTCACCATGGCTAAGAAACCTAACAGATGATATTTTCGTAGGAAGTGCTTCATATATTAACAGATTTAGTGAAAATGCTGCTTGGGGAGCCGAGTTTAGGTACTTTTCTTTGGGTCAAGTAGATTTAACAGATAATGTTGGAAACCCAACAGGTACTATTAATCCAAATGAATTTGCTTTATCCGGAACCTATGCATTAAAATTAAGTGAAACATTTTCAATGGGAGTTAGTGGTCGTTATTTTAGATCTAATTTAGCATTTACAGGAACAGATTCAACTTTAAAACCCATCAATTCTTTTGCAGTAGATGTTTCTGGTTATTATCAATCCTATGAAGAAAATTATGGAACATTTAATGGCCGTTATAGAATAGGGTTTAATATTGCCAATATTGGACCAAAAGTTTCTTATGTTCCTGGTGAAGAAGACTTCATACCTACCAATTTAAAATTTGGAGGTGGTTTTGATTTTATTTTAGATGAGTATAACATTGTAAGTATTAATACAGAGTTTACAAAACTTCTGGTTCCCTCTCCACAAGAAGATGGTTCTGACCAAGACAAAGGATTTATCTCTGGTATTTTTAGTTCTTTTGGTGATGCAGAAGGAGGTTTTAGTGAAGAATTAGAAGAAGTTACTTACGCATTAGGTGCAGAATATCTTTATAACGATGCTTTTGCTTTGCGTGCTGGATATTTTCATGAGAGTGAAAATAAAGGAAATAGGAAATTTTTTACTATGGGTGCTGGATTTAGAACAAATGCTATGAATGTAGATTTATCGTATTTAATTAACTCATCAGATGTAAATAATCCATTAGAAAATTCGCTTCGTTTTTCTTTATCGTTTGATTTAGGCGAAATTTATGACGATTATTAATAGTGCGATCTTTTAAAAGAACATGCTTTAATGAAAGAAATAAACACAGGTAGTACTGCTTTTATATACGAGGATATCAATGAGTTATCCGATGTAGATAAAAACTTAATGAAAGTAGCTGTTGAGGCTACTAAAACTGCATATGCACCGTATTCTGGTTTTAATGTAGGAGCAGCTCTTTTAATGGAAGACGGCTCTATTATAATAGGAAACAACCAAGAAAACGCGGCCTATCCCTCTGGCATGTGTGCTGAGCGTGTGGCTATTTGGAAAGCAGGATCTTCATTTCCAAACAAAAAAGTAAAAAAAATAGCCATTACAGCTGTTTCTTCTAATAAACAATTAGACAAACCAGTGGGGCCTTGTGGTGCTTGTAGACAAACACTATTAGAATATGAAATAAATCAAAAAGAAGATGTAGAAGTTTTCTTTATGGGTGAAATTGGCAATGTTGTAAAAACAAGTTCTATTGCTTCATTATTGCCTTTTTCATTTGATAGTTCTTACCTATAATTTTTAAAGTAACTAAAAAAATAGTTAGTTAAATTATAGTAGTTTGAACATCGTAAAAACAACACTAATTAAAAGCTGAATTCAATTAAAAATAGTTTATTTATTTTTAAATAACAATTACTGCATGATATCTTCAATTATTACAGGCACCGGATCTTATATTCCAGAGATTAAAAAAGAAAATAAAAAGTTTCTAGAAAATCGTTTTTTAAATGCAGATGGTACAGAAATACCAAGTGACAATGAACTTATTATTGAAAAGTTTAAGGCCATTACTGGAATTGAAGAAAGAAGGTATGCGCCTTCCAAATACAATACTTCAGACTTAGGCTTCTTTGCAGCTCAAAAAGCAATTGAAGATGCTGCTATAAACCCTGAAGAGTTAGATTATATTATTTTGGCTCATAATTTTGGAGATGTTAAATCAACAGCCATTCAAAGTGATTTATTACCAAGTTTAGCAACAAGAGTAAAATATAGGTTAGGAATAGAAAACCCTAATTGTGTAGCGTATGATATTTTATTTGGTTGTCCTGGTTGGATAGAAGGAGTTATTCAAGCACAAGCATTTATAAAAGCAGGAATTGCCAGCAAAGTATTAGTTATTGGAGCAGAAACCTTGTCTAGGGTTGTAGATAAATACGATAGAGATTCTATGATCTATAGTGATGGAGCAGGAGCTTGTATTGTTGAAAAGAATGAGGGGCAAGACGCTGGTATTTTAAGTCATGCTTCACAAACTTTTGCAAAAGAGGAGGCCTATCATTTATTTTTTGGAAATTCTTTTGATAAAAATAAAGATCCAGGTGTTCGGTACATAAAAATGCATGGAAGAAAAATTTATGAATTTGCTTTAAATAATGTTCCTGCCGCAATGAAGTCTGCTTTAGACAAAACTGGAATTGCCATAGATGAAGTAAAAAAAATATTTATTCATCAGGCCAACGAAAAGATGGATGAAGCAATTATTAAACGTTTTTATAGACTCTACAAAAAGCCTGTTCCTGAAGGCGTGATGCCCATGAGTATTCACAAATTAGGTAACAGTTCTGTAGCTACAGTGCCTACATTACTAGATTTAGTATTAAAAGGAACTATAGAAAATCAATCAATAGAAAGAGGAGATGTTATCATTTTAGCTTCTGTTGGAGCTGGTATGAATATTAATGCTATAGTTTATAGATATTAAATTATAAAATTTTATAAACACAAAGCTTTTATTTCTAAATTGAAGTACTATTTTTGCGCATGCAACAACACCAGGTACTTATTTTAGATTTTGGATCGCAATACACTCAATTAATTGCGAGGAGAGTAAGAGAGTTGAATATTTATTGTGAAATTCACCCTTACAACAAACAACCAGCAAACGCTAGTAGCTTTAAAGCAGTTATTTTATCTGGAAGCCCCTCTTCTGTTAGGTCTGAAGATGCCCCGCATCCAGATTTGTCAGAAATTAGAGGAAAAAAACCAATGTTAGCTGTTTGTTATGGAGCTCAATATTTAGCTCATTTTTCTGGAGGAAAAGTAGCACCATCAAATACAAGAGAATACGGAAGAGCAAATTTATCTTTCATAAAAGACAACGAAACTTTTTTTTCAGATATTTCTGAAGGAAGTCAGGTTTGGATGAGTCATTCAGATACCATTAAAGAACTGCCAACAAATGCTGTGCATTTAGCTAGTACTTCAGATGTAGAAAACGCAGCTTTTAGAATAGAAGGAGAAGATACCTATGCAATTCAGTTTCATCCTGAAGTTTATCATTCTTTAGACGGAAAACAGTTGTTGGAAAATTTTCTTGTAAAAATTGCAGGTATAGCACAAACTTGGACTTCAGATTCTTTTGTAGAAACAACCGTTTCTAACATACAAAAAACTGTAGGAAATGATAAAGTAGTTTTAGGCCTTTCTGGAGGTGTGGATTCTTCTGTGGCAGCTGTTTTATTACATAAAGCCATTGGTAAAAATCTGTATTGTATTTTTGTGAATAACGGATTGTTACGCAAGAATGAGTTTGAAAGTGTACTCAATCAATACGAAGGCATGGGATTAAACGTTAAAGGTGTAGATGCATCGGCACGTTTTTTGAATGCTTTAAAAGGATTGTCTGATCCTGAGAAAAAAAGGAAAGCCATAGGAAATGCATTTATAGAAGTTTTTGATGATGAAGCTCATAAAATAGAAAATGTAAAATGGTTGGCACAAGGAACTATTTATCCAGATGTTATAGAATCAGTATCTGTAAATGGAGGCCCTTCAGCAACCATAAAAAGTCATCATAATGTAGGAGGTTTACCAGATTTTATGAAATTAAAAATTGTAGAACCTTTACGTATGATTTTTAAAGATGAAGTAAGAAGAGTAGGGGCTTCTATGGGAATAGATCCTGAGTTATTAGGAAGACATCCATTTCCTGGGCCAGGTTTAGCGATTAGAATTTTAGGAGATATTACACCAGAAAAAGTAGCTATTTTACAAGAGGTAGACGCTATTTTTATTGACGGATTAAAAGAGAGCGGTTTGTACAATAAAGTTTGGCAAGCTGGCGCTATATTACTGCCAGTAAATTCTGTAGGTGTCATGGGAGATGAAAGAACCTATGAAAAAGTAGTGGCATTAAGGGCTGTAGAAAGCACAGACGGTATGACAGCTGATTGGGTTAATTTACCTTATGAGTTTTTGCAAAAAACCTCTAACCAGATTATTAATAAAGTAAAAGGTGTTAATAGAGTAGTGTATGACATTAGTTCAAAACCACCTGCAACTATTGAATGGGAATAAATTTATGAGAGAATTTAAAATCATCATCATCTTGTTTTTTGTAATGATTGCAACTTCTTGTGGTCAACAAAAAAAATATATTTCTTATACCGTAAAAAAAGGTGAAACTATAAAGGTAATTGCTAAACGCCTTGGAGTTAAAACAAAAGATTTAATACGGCTAAATCCAGACATAGGAAGAAAGCCTGCACCAGAAACAGTCATTATAATTCCAAATAAACAGTATCAACAAAAACCAATTAACACAACTTTAGTTGAAAAAAATGAGGCTACTGTTGTTCTAGATGAAGTATCTACAATAGATGAACCTATCAATGATTTTGTGCTTCATAAAGTGGCAAAGGGAGATACTTTTTACAATTTAACACGGGCATACAACGTTTCAGAAGATCAATTAAATAATTTAAATCCTTCTCTCCAGACTACAGGCTTACAATTGCAAATGCTGTTAAAAATAAAACCAGTAGAAGATGAAGATACGCTAGCAATATATAGGGACACTATTCAAGAAAATACTATTTTAAAATTAGCAATGATGCTTCCTTTTAGAGCCATAGAATACGATACAATAGATGCCAAAGATATTTTTAAAACAAATAAATTGGCAAATATTACAACAGACATTTATTTGGGAGCCTCAATAGCCATAGATTCTTTAAGAAAACTGGGAATAGATGTAGAACTTTCTGTTTTTGATACTGGAAGAAAAGACACCAAATTAGATTCAATTTTAGCTGTTACAGATTTTAGCAATATAGATGCAATCATTGGTCCATTGTATTCTGAGGAGGTTCCTAAGGTTGCCAATAAAGCAGGTGTGCCAGTTATTTTCCCGGTATATTCTAAAAACCAAGCTAGCTTTTCATCCTCAAAAATAATTAAAAGTTTTGCAGATAGAGAAGAACATCAACAAGCTTTAGTAGCCCATGTTCTAGCTAATTATACTAATGAAAATATCTTAATTATTGGAGATAGTTCAGCAACCTCAATTAGCAACAGTGATGCAATAAAATCTGTACTATTACAGCATGATTCTATTACCGAAGCGCAAATTATTTATCCAGATCAAGGATATATTAGGAAAGATTATATTATTAATGCTTTAAAACCCGACATAGGAAACTGGGTGCTACTGGCTACTGATAACCGAGTCATTTCATCTGATGTTATTAATAGTTTAATTAGTTTACCGGTTGAGGATCCAGAAGAAGACGAAGAAGATAAAGAGGATAAAGAGGATAAAAAGGATAAAAAGGAAAGTGATGAGCCAGAAATGCAAATTTTACCTGAAGATACTGTGATTAAGGTTTTTGGAATTTTTAAATCTTCTCAATTTGATAAAATTGATAATATTAAACTAGCTAAGCTAGGATTTACATATACCAGCGATACTTTTATTGATGAAAATTCACCAGAAATTCAGTTGTTTCATAAGCAGTATCTAGAAAAGAATCATGCATATCCATCATATTATGCAACAAAAGGATTTGATATTCTTTTCGATATTGTAATGAGATTGGCATCTGGAAAAACACTAAAAGATACTTTTAAAGAAGGAACTTCTTATAGATTAGAAAGTAAGTTTGAGTATACTAGAAGTTTATTTAAGACTTCTTCTAACAAGGGAATTTATATTGTAGAGTACAATCCAAACTTAACCTTAACAAGAGTAAAGTAATACTCAATTAAAAAATTTATAAAGCAAAAAAAAACTCCTAATTTTTCAGGAGTTTTTTTTGCTTTATAATGATTAAATTTTCTTCATCTGTTGTTTCATCATTTGCATTTGTTCTTTCAACATGCCGTGTTTGTCAAGTTTCTTTGCTTCGGCCATTAATGTTGTTGCCTCACGTTTTCTTCTTTTAGTCATAGCAATGCCCGCTAACTGCAATTTTGCCATTGCTAAATCATGATCCATAGCCAAACCTAATCTAACAGCCTTTCTTAAATACTTTTCAGCTTGCGTCATATTTGTTTGTGAAAGCATAATTCCATGCAAGTAATTGTAGTATCCTTCTTGTTTTTGTGTGAGTGCAGTACTCGGGTTCTTTATATAAGTCAACCACTTTTGCGCAGCTGGGAAATTTTGTTTTCTTAATTGTAAAAATGACAGTAAAATAAATTCATTTTTGAAATACAATAAGATAAACATTCCTGTTAGGAATAAAATAGCAATTCCGTTGCCAATATGGACTTGCCAAAATTCTATGACAGACCATACTATCGTTAAAAAGGCTAAAGCTAATTTTATATTTTTATGAAACATATGTTCTTTTTTTGTGAGTACTAAAGTACACTATTCTTTTATTTTTTGTAAAACTTT
This sequence comes from Flavobacterium sp. SCGC AAA160-P02, assembly GCA_000383355.1. Classification (GTDB taxonomy): domain Bacteria; phylum Bacteroidota; class Bacteroidia; order Flavobacteriales; family Flavobacteriaceae; genus Polaribacter. Next base: position 19,678 of record KB911091.1, read on the forward strand.
CTATGTTTAAACCATGCAAATACTCCTAGTATACCTATAAAGCTTACAGAATAAAATACCGAATTAGGAGTAATTACTTGATCACCACTTGCATAGGAATGCAATCCAGATAAATAGAAATTTACTCCAAAGTAAGTCATCATGATGGCTCCATACGCCATAATAGACCAAAGATTAAATGTGTATCTGCTTCTTAATCCAGGTATCAATCTCATATGCAATACAAATGCATAGACCATTATAGACACCAGGGCCCATGTTTCTTTTGGATCCCATCCCCAATAACGTCCCCAGCTTTCATTAGCCCACATTCCTCCTAAGAAATTACCAATGGTTAACATAATTAAACCAATAGTAATAGACATTTCATTAATGGTGGTAATTTCTTTAATATTTAGATCCATTTTTTTCTTATTCTTTTCTGTGGTGAAAGCAGTTAAGAACAAGGCTACAATTCCTAAAATCATACCTAGAGAAAAAGGCCCATAACTAGCAACTATAATAGATACATGAACTAGTAACCACCAAGAATTCAATACTGGTTGAAGATTTGCAATTTCTGGATCTAACCAGTTTTGATGGGCAAATGCTAAAATAACAGCAGTTAAGAAGGTGGTTGCCGCAATGGTTAATGACGATTTTCTTCCAAATGCCAAACCAAACAACATAGTTGCCCAAGCAACATAAATAATAGATTCATAGGCATTACTCCATGGTGCATTACCACTTATATACCATCGGCTTAGCAATCCTAAGATATGAAGACCAAAGACAAGTATTGTTATTCCTATCAGAACTTTTACAACCAAAGCGATCCATTTTTTATCATTAAAAATTTGTAGAATCACAAAAAATATTAAAAACACACTTACATATCCATAATATTTGGCAAGTTTCTTAAAAATTTGTAATTTATTGTAGGTTATTTCTAGATCTATTTTTTCTTTGTTTGGATACACTTCTGCACCATATTTTTGTTGGAACTTTTTAATTCCAGCTAATAGCTTATCAGCCTCCGTATAATTATTAGTTCTTTTTGCATCCTGTAATAACCGTATGTAAACAGGTAAAGATTGTCTTACAAATAATGAATCTTTTCCAACATAGTTTGCTCTAGAGCCTTCCGGAAAAGAAACCCACTTATTATTTTCATCGTTTAATTTAGGATAAATTCTTAAAACACTTAGACTCAATGCTTGAGAGAATAGATAGATTCTCCTATCAATTTTAATGACATCTTTTTCAAATTTGTTCTGAACATTCTTTTTTTGTGCCTCTAGAACGTAGTCACTAATTTTTGATTGAGTTCCCTCATAAAAATCTGCTAGAGCCGCATGTGTTGCATTTTCATTAACACCTATAATTTCACGAATTTCTGTGTTCCCTTTTTCTAAATAAATAAAAGGAACGTTAAACCAAAGTTTTGAGTTTTCTATAATGGAAAGAAAAACCTGACTAGGTTCCATCCCATTAAAATCTTCATCATGAGAAACCTTTCTTACCAATTCAGAGGCAAAGGTGTGCGCTGGTTTCATTCTACCGCCAACATCTTGTATAATGAGCGTGTTAAATTCATCAGCATGTTTCAAATCAACTAAGTTAGCTTTTAATACAGAATCAATTTGTTGATCAGAGATTTTAGATAAATGACTTTCTTGAGCTTGAGTAATTCCAGTAACACTAATAAAAAGCCCAATAAAAAGAGTTAGAGCAGCTTTTTTACTTTTAATTTTTTTCAATGTTTTCTTCAAGGAGTCGAAACGAGTTCCTGGAGCAAATAGAATAGAAATCATTCCAAAATATAATAGAGAATACCCAATATAGGTAATTAACGTTCCCCAAAAATCATGGTTTACAGAAAGATGTGTTTGTTCCACTTCACCAGAGAGATCATAACTAGCTTGAAAAAATTTATAGCCTTTATGATCTAATATATGATTCATGTAGATTTTATAATCAAATGTTTCATCGGTATCTATTAAAGTAATTTCACTAGCAAAAGCGGCAGCACTCTCAGAACCAGGATATTTTTCTAATTGAAAATCATTTAGTTTAACTTCAAAAGGTGTTTCTAGTAATTGAGGGCCATAATCTATTCTAAAATTTAAGCCATTTAAAGAAAATTGAGTAGGTCTTTGTGGCGCATATTTTCCACCATATATTTCAATTTGTGATGTTTCTTCGTCTACCGTTATGTCTAATACCAACGCATCTAATTTGGTATCATCTTTTTTAGCACCTCTGATAGTTTTTAATTCTCCTTTTTTAACAGGTTCTGGAATTACAAATGGTAATTCACCAACTTTATACAAAGATCGTAGTTGAAATTCTTGAACGCTATCTTTAGTAACTGTTCCTTCAGCTCTATCAGCCATTCGCATCCAGCTTCCATCATTCTGTGTTTGTATTTTTAAGATTCCGTCTTCTCTAAAAAGATTTATGGTACCAGAATTATTAGGCGCTTCAAAGCCAACCAATACACCATGGATATTTTGTAAATCCCCTTTTTTGATATAATGCTCATGTCTTGAGCCACTGCTAGATTCTACAATAAATAAAAATTCTTCTCCAGTTTCATTTTCAAAGAACTTTTCTTCAGCCCAAGGAATATATTCTGCTAATTTTACAGAGAACTCCTGCTCTCTAAAATCATTTTCTAAACTCCAAGTATTAGTTCCTTTTGCAGAGAATAAGGTAGATTTATGAAATGTTTTTTGCTCTTCGTTATTATCTACTACTAAGTTTACATAAGTAGTCTCAGATAGAAATTTATGAGTAGTCTCACCTTCATTAATAAGCATTAACCCTTCATAGCCAACATATCTTGTTACACCTGCTCCAATTAAAATTAAAAGGAATGAAACATGAAATAATAATACAGGCCATTTTTCTTTTCTTAGTAATCGATAACGGAATATGTTTCCAAAAAAATTGACGATAAAAAACGCCATAATAGCTTCAAACCACCATGCATTGTAAACTAGTGCTTTTGCAGTTTGTGTACCATAATCATTTTCAATAAAAGTAGCAACTCCCATAGCTATTGAAAAGGCTATAAAAAGAATTGCTGTTAAGCGTGTAGAATATAAAATGCCAAAAAATTTCTTCATCCGAAAGGGCTTTAAAAACTACCACAAATTTACGGATTAAACATTTAAATAGTGTCTGATTTTTTTCTTTTTAATGCTAAAAAAACCCTTATTAATTTGCGATTAATAAGGGCGTAATTTTATTTTGTTTTTGTTGGAATTGGTGGAGGACCTTCTGGAATAATAGCTTTGTAAACTTCATCTCCTTTTCGTTCTTTATATTCAGCTTTTACTTTGTCTACAAGTGCTGGATTTTCAAATAAATCTAACATGGTCATAGACATCGCTTTAGATGAATACAGCATTCCTTTATGCCCAATACTCATACCACCACAAGCTACAACTGCCCATGAATGCCAAGGAGTATCTTTTGGTGCAGTAGTTACACCAAGGTTTATGTTAGCTACATTCCAACTTACATCTCCTACGTCTGTAGATCCGCCTCCTGGGTTTTCTCTAGTATCTAGAAGTGGATTAATTGCACTATCCATTCCTACTTGCTCTTTTTTTGTTATTTCTTGTATTTTCTTTCCAAAAGCTATTTCATCATCTGTATATTCTATAGGACCCAAAAGTTCTAAGTTTTTTTGCATAATTTCACCACCTTCTCTATTTACCAATACCTCATAAATTCCAGAAATTAAAGAAATTTTATAATCTACGTTCGCAAGAATTGCAGCTCCTTTGGCCATTTCTTGTACACGTTCATAAACAGGCATCATTCCTGAACGTTTGGTGTCTCTTACACGAACCCATATTCTAGAGTAATCTGGTACTACGTTTACAACTTGCCCACCGTCTTGTATGTGATAATGCATTCTAACAGATGGTCTTACATGCTCTCTATAATAATTAATACCAGAGGCATATAGCTCTAGAGCATCAGAAGCGCTTCGCCCATTCCATGGATCTGCAGATGCATGAGCAGCTTGCCCAAAAAATTCAACTTTAAAATCTACAAGAGCAAGAGAACTTTGAACATCTGCTTTTGTTTCTGCAGATGGATGCCAACTAATATTTACATCAACATCATCCCAAAGACCGGCATTGACCATCCAAATTTTCCCAAAGAACTTTTCTTCTGAAGGAGTTCCAAGAAACTTTACGGTTCCTTTAATCTTTCCAGCCTGAATTAGTTCTTTAATAGCGATAGCGGCGCCTAGGCTTCCTGCTCCAAATAAATTATGACCACAGCCATGACCAGCAGCCCCTTCTTTTAGTGGCGACTTTGTAGGTGTTGCTTTTTGAGAAATACCTGGTAAAGCGTCAAATTCTCCTAAGACACTAATTACTGGAGAACCAGAACCATAAGTAGCAACAAAAGCAGTTGGCATTCCAGCAACACCTCTTTCTACATTAAAACCTTGTTTTTCTGCGTAACTAGCTAAAATTTCAGCAGACTTGGTTTCTTCAAAAGCTGTTTCGGCCAATCCCCAAATTTCATCACTTATTTTAATAAGTTCATTTTTGTGTTTTTCTACAGATGTAAGCAATGCCTTTTTATTTTTTGACATTCCTTTTTGTGCAAAAGATGTAATTGACACAAAAAGTATCATTACAAAAAGTGATATTTTTTTCATTTTTTTAAATTATTGAAAGTTAAGACGTAAAAGATACTATTATTATTCTACAGAATCAATTAAAATAGTAATCATGTCTATAGCAGCTTGTGCGATTTTAGTTCCAGGACCAAAAACACCAACGGCACCACAATCAAAAAGAAATTGATAGTCTTGTGCAGGAATTACACCTCCAACAATCACCATAATATCTTGTCTCTCATATTTTTTTAATTCAGAAATAACTTGTGGAACTAGTGTTTTATGACCTGCAGCAAGTGAAGAAATACCTAAGATGTGTACATCATTTTCTATAGCTTGTTTAACCGCTTCTTTTGGGGTTTGAAACAATGGGCCAATATCTACATCAAATCCTAAATCTGCATAACCAGTAGCAACTACTTTTGCACCTCTATCATGACCATCTTGTCCTAACTTGGCAATCATAATACGTGGTCGTCTTCCCTCAAGTTCTGCAAACTTATCTGTAAGTTCAGCCGCTTCCTTAAATAACTTATTATCTTTTATTTCTTTACTATACACACCAGATATTGTTTTATGTACTGCTTTATGTCTTCCAAATGCAACTTCTAAAGCATCAGAAATTTCACCTAAGGTAGCTCTTTCTCTTGCTGCTTTTATTGCTAAATCTAATAAATTTTCCCTTTTAAGAGTGTCTAAACTATTAGAATTTAAACTCAATTTAGCAGTTTTAGTAATCTCTTCAAGTATTTCTTGTACTTTTTTTGAGTTTCTACTTGCTTTTAATTGAGTTAATCGTTCTATTTGAGATTTTCGAACAGCTTCGTTGTCTACATCTAGTATTTGCAATGGATCTTCTTCTTTTAATTGATATTTGTTGACTCCAACAATAATATCTTGTCCACTATCTATTTTTGCCTGTTTTTTTGCAGCAGCTTCTTCAATCCTCATTTTAGGAATTCCTTTTTCGATAGCCTTTGTCATTCCTCCTAATTCTTCTACTTCTTGCATGAGTTCCCATGCTTTATTAGCGATGTCTTCTGTTCGTTGCTCTAACTGATAACTTCCTGCCCAAGGGTCTACTGTTTTGGTAATTTGAGTTTCTTCTTGTAAATATATTTGAGTATTTCTTGCTATTCGTGCAGAAAAATCTGTTGGTAATGCAATGGCTTCATCAAGTGCATTTGTATGTAGGCTTTGTGTTCCTCCAAATGCAGCAGCCATTGCCTCAATGGTTGTTCTTGCAACATTATTAAATGGATCCTGTTCTGTTAAACTCCAGCCACTTGTTTGAGAATGTGTTCTCAATGCTAGTGATTTTGGATTTTTAGGATTAAATTGTTTCACAAGTTTTGCCCATAACATTCTGGCAGCTCTCATTTTTGCTATTTCTGTAAAATGATCCATTCCTATAGCCCAGAAAAAAGACAATCTTGGCGCAAATGAGTCTATATCCATGCCGGTTTCTAAGCCTTTTTTTAGATACTCTAAGCCGTTAGCTAAGGTATAAGCTAATTCAATTTCTGAGGTAGCGCCGGCCTCTTGCATATGATAACCCGAGATAGAAATAGAATTAAATTTTGACATATTTTTACTTGTGTACTCAAAAATATCGGCAATTATTTTCATTGATGGAGAAGGAGGGTAGATGTAGGTATTTCTAACCATAAACTCCTTTAAAATATCATTTTGAATAGTTCCAGAGAGTTCTTTTTTATCGACTCCTTGTTCTTCAGCTGCTACGATATAAAAAGCTAATATTGGCAGTACAGCTCCATTCATAGTCATGGATACAGACATTTTATCTAACGGAATACCGTCAAACAGAATTTTCATATCTTCAATAGAGTCAATTGCTACACCAGCTTTACCAACATCGCCTTCTACCCGTTCATGATCTGAATCATACCCTCTATGGGTAGCAAGATCAAAAGCAACAGACAAGCCTTTTTGACCAGCATTTAAATTTCTTCGGTAGAATGCATTACTATCCTCAGCAGTAGAAAAACCTGCATATTGTCTTATAGTCCATGGTCTTCTTACATACATAGTAGAATAAGGCCCTCTTAAATTGGGAGCTATTCCTGCTATAAACCCTTCATGATTGAAGGTTTTAGGTGCAGTTCTTTCAGGAAAAGTTAGCGATAAATTTTGAAGCTCTTTTCTAGTCATCATCTAGTTTGGTTATGATATAGATTTATATCTATAATTTTTATTTCAATACCTATTGTCATTCCATTGTCATTCCATTTTTAATCTATTTTGTTCATGTTGCTCAGATAATCTTCTTTGTAGTATTGGTACAATTAATGTTTTAGAGTTTTTTTTCTTTAAAAACGGATAAATTTGAAGTTCATTCTTCATGCGATCATTCTGGCTAGGTAATTTATTGGTTCCTAATAATATCAATTCATTTTGATCAAATAATTCTTGTTGTTTCCCAGCATTTTCACTTATTTTATTTTGAATTGTTCCCTTTTTTAGTTGCTTTAAAAAACCTCCATTTTTTTCTATTTGCTTAAATAGTTGCAGCGCTTTTTCAGCAAATTGTTTTTCAGTATTTTCAATATAATAAGCTCCATTTGCAAATTTATGTGCTTCTGAAAGATAGGCTTCTTCTTTTAAAATTAACAATTGATTTCTAGCAATTCGCTCTCCGAATTCATTTGATTTATGATAAATTGAGTCATAAGAAATATTAGAAATTGTATCAGAGCCACCAAGTATTGCGCTCATACATTCACTTGTGGTTCTTAACATATTTACGTTATAATCAAAGATTGTTTTGTTTCGCAAGCTTGGTTTTGTGAAAACATGTATAGTTGTATGTTTAATTCCTCGTTCTTTAAATAGTACTTCTACTAGTATACGGAAAGCTCTTAATTTTGCGATTTCAAAGAAATAATTACTTCCAATTGAAAATATATAATGGATTTTAAGGGCAATAGATTCTCCAAATAATTCAAGATATTCATTGGTATGAGCTAGTGCATACGCTAACTCTTGAATAATTGTTGCACCAGCGTTTTGATATAATGACGCGTCTACACAAATAGAATTAGTAACGGTATCAATAAACTTAGCTTTTTCTGATATATCTGCATTTAAATTTGAAAACCAATTTCCAGTTTTTGCTAAATTACCGATGATGTCTATTTGAAAATAGATGTAATTACCCTTACAATACTTTTCTATTTCAGAAATAAATGCAGCATCAAGGAATTCGAAATTTAAATATATGTGTGTTTTTTTTGTGTCTATTTTATCGAATAAAACAATATAATCAAACGTGTTTTTTGCTATGAACTGAATTGCAGTTGCTCCTCTTTCTAGGCTGTCTACTGCTATTTTATTTGCAATAATAACGTCGTCTACAAAAATAGATTGACAAATTTTATATCCATCTTTTGGCAAACAGACATTGTTGTTATGTCTATCTTCTGAAGTATAAAAAGGTTTTACATGAATGCCTTCATTTGATTTCCATATTAAAGAATCATTATAATCTGCCCCTTTTAGGTCTACTTGAATTTTTTGTTTCCAAGCAGCTGGAGATACAGTGCTAAATTCATTAAATAAAAAATCGTCCATTTATTTTTTTAAAGTATCAAATTCTATGATATATATATCTTCGTTTTCTTTTTTCATCAAATACTTTTCTCTTGCAAATTTTTCAAGTTGAAGAGAGTCTTGCAATTCAGTAATAATTTTTTTGTCTTGCTTAATTTCCTTTTTATAAAAGTTAATGGTATTGTTGAGCTCCTTTATTTCTTTTTTGAATTCTTTATTTAGTTGAACATTAGCATCAAAGAAAAACATCCACACTAAAAAAGCAGCCAATATAATTATGTACTTATTAGTTAAAAATTTAATGATCTTATTTTTTCGTATTTTTTCTGCAACCATGTTATAGACGTTCACTTATTACTGTTCTAACAATATCAATAGCAACTGTATTGTAACGATCGTTTGGGATGATGATGTCTGCAAAATTTTTAGTAGGTTCTATAAATTGCTGATGCATAGGCTTTAGCGTGTCTTTGTAACGATCTAACACTTCATCAATATCACGCCCTCTTTCTTTAATATCACGCCTTACACGTCTTATTAATCTCTCATCTGCATCTGCATGAACAAATATTTTAATATCAAATAAATCTAAAAGTTTTTTACTATTAAAAATGAGGATTCCTTCAATAATTACAACTTTTCTAGGATGAGTTTTAATAGTGTCTTTAGTTCTATTGTGTGTTTTAAAAGAATAAATAGGCTGTTGAATTATCTTACCAGATTTTAGATCTGATATATGTGTTTCTAATAAATCAAAATCTATAGCTCTTGGATGATCAAAGTTAATTTTTATTCTCTCTTCATAAGAAAGATTATCTGTTGCTTTATAATAAGAATCTTGAGATATCACACAAACTTCATCTTCAGGTAATTCATTAATAATCTGATTTACAACAGTCGTTTTTCCACTTCCTGTTCCTCCAGCAATTCCAATTACAAGCATGAGTTAATTTTAAGATGTTATTAAACAAATTTAACAAAATATAGTTGATTAAGTAGAAAAAACAATTCTTTCAACTAAAGGTTTGTTTTAAGTTGGTTCTTTAACACATAAAAGAAAAAGTTTACTTAAGAAAGTAAATTTCCCTCTTTAGTTTGTCGGGATGAGAGGATTCGAACCTCCGATCTCTGGTCCCCCAGACCAGCACTTTAACCGGACTAAGCTACATCCCGTGGTTTTTTACAAATATAAAAGTAAATACTAATTTTCTAGAAGTTTCAATAAAAAAAGTAACCTTAGATTTCAATTATTTTAATACCAAAATAAACAAATAAGTAGATTTTTTTATGCGAGTGCTTCTTTGTAAATCTTTAAACAACGCTCTCTAGCAAATTTGTGCTCTACCATAGGAGTAGGATAGGTTAGTTCTTGGAAATCTGGAACCCATTTTTGTATGTACTTCAATTCTTTGTCAAATTTTTGAATCTGACTGGTAGGATTAAAAATCCTAAAATAAGGTGAAGCATCAACCCCAGTACCAGCTACCCATTGCCAATTTCCAACATTACTAGACATTTCATAATCATGTAATTTCTCTGCAAAATAAGCTTCTCCCCAACGCCAGTCTATTAGCAAATGCTTGCATAGAAAACTGCCAACAAGCATACGAACTCTATTGTGCATAAAACCAGTTTCATTTAACTGTCTCATTCCTGCATCAACCATGGGGTAACCAGTGGTTCCATTGCACCATTTTTTAAATTCTTCCTCGTTATTTCTCCAATTAATCCTATCATATTTAGATTTAAAAGAGTCTTTATGTGTTTGTGGAAAATGCCATAATATCTGCATAAAAAACTCTCTCCATATTAATTCTTTAAGAAAAATTTTATTCTCTTGCGCATCTGCCCTTGAAGCCATTTGACGAACACTTACAGTACCAAAACGAAGATGAGGCCCTAGCTTAGATGTATTGTCTAAGGCAGGAAAATTTCGAGTCTCTTCATATTCATTTATAATTCTAGAATTAAAAATATAGTTTTTAATTGGAATTCTTGTTTCTGTAAAGCCTATGTCATCTAATGTTAAAACAGTTGGTTTTACTGAAGAGTAAAACCCACTTAATAAATCTTCAGAAGGATAATTTTTTTGTGCATTTATATGATATGCCTCCATCCATTTTTTTGAATATGGGGTATAAACTACATAAGGGGTTCCATCTTTTTTAGTAATTTCATTTCTTTCAAAAATTACTTGATCTTTATAGGTATGAAATTCAATGGTATTAGAAGCTAATAATTCTTTTATTTCTAAATCTCTCTTTATTGCATAAGGTTCGTAATCATGATTTGTAAATACTTTAACAACATGGTATTTTTTTATCAGTGATTGAAAAATTTCTGTAGGAGTGCCATGAAACATGCTTATTCCTGCTTCGAATGACTTTAAATGCTCATTCATAGTATTTAATTCTTTGTGAATGAACGAGATGCGAGCATCGTTTTTTGGTATTTTTTCTAATATTTCTTTATCAAAAATAAAGATTGGGAGTATTTTTTCTTCAGATTGAAGGGCATGATATAACGCAACATTGTCATGCAATCTTAAATCTCTACGAAACCAAAAAATTGAAATTGTATCCATTACTTTTTATATTCTCCAAAGATTTCAATTAATTTTTCTTGTCTATACTTGAAAATTTCTTCTAATTTTGGTTTTACTAAAAAAGGGTGAACGATTTGGCCAAGAATTCCTAATGGAACTTTATAATCAATAATATCTTCCATTTCTACACCACCATCTATTTCATGAATAAAGTGCTTATGGTGCCAAAAAGCGTAAGGGCCGTACAGCTGAAGGTCTACAAAATAGTTACCTTCTACTAAGTGTGTAATTTCACTTACCCAGGTTGCTTTAATGCCCGCTATAGGTGTTACACTATATTGAATCACTTGACCAGCATACATGGGCTTGTCATCTTTAGAAATGATGGTAAAATTCATTTCTTTTGGAGTTAAAGTTGATAGGTTTTTAGGATTTGACAAAAATTTCCAAGCCTCGTTTAGTGTGATGGGTAATTTTTGTTTTCTTTGAAATGTATATATTTTCATAACTAGTTATGGATCAAAATATAAAGATTTAATGAAGTTGCTATACACAGCCAAATCATGTAGGGTAATAGTAAATAACTTACTTTTTTCTGCTCTTTTAAATAGCTTAAAAAAAGATAGAAAATTAATGCTGTTAATAGTGTAATGATAATAAGTGCAAAAAGAACTTGTTGTTGGTTAAAGAAAATATAATTCCAACTTACATTTAAGAGTACTTGAATTATAAATAACAATAATTTTTTACGGGTATATTTTTTTGTGAAAAAATATAGTAAGTAAATCGAAAAGCAAATCATGATGCTAGTCCAAGCAGCACCAAAAACCCAACCTGGCGGGGTCCATGGGGCTTTAGATAAATTTAAATACCAATCTGTCATAGGCCCATTATTCATTAGCCAACTACCAATAGCCAATCCACCAAAATTGATGAATAGAAATAACATAAAGTATTTAATTTTTTTACTGATCACTTTTTTTCTAATAATTCAATTTTCTTCAATATCTGATCTGCTTCAACATATTTTTGATCACTAGCACTTCTATCAATAGATTGAAGATCATATCCTTCTTTCATTTTTTTCTTGTACTGATCTTCTAATTTTTCTACTTCAGACTTTTTTTTAAACATTCCAAACATACTTCTTATAGGTGTTTTTTAATTTTAGAACTAGTTGGAGATGTTATTGAAAAGTAATAATCAATTAATTCACCATTTTCATCAATTAGGTATTTTTGAAAATTCCACTTTACAGAAGAATTTTTTCTTCCATTCTCTATCTTTTTGGTTAGCCAATTGTACAAAGGGTGTTGTTCACTTCCTTTTACATCTACTTTTTCAGTAATAAGAAAAGAAACACCATAGTTTACTTCACAAAATTCTTCAATTTCGGTTGAATTACCTGGTTCTTGTTTTCCAAATTGATTACACGGAACACCAATAACAACCAAAGAGTCTTGATATTCGTCATGTAATTTCTGTAAATCTTTGTATTGAGGTGTAAAGCCACACTTTGAAGCTACATTTACAAATAACACTTTTTTCCCTTTGTAAGATGAAAGATCAATTGATTTCCCTTGAAGAGAATCTATTTTGATATCATACAACGATTTTGATGCTGACATTTTTATAGGTTTATTAGTTGTTGATAATGTTTTAATGAAAATGTTAAATGGGTTCATGTTAGATTTTAAAACTTACAATTCCACAATCCATCTTGAATACTTGTCCAGAAATTGATGCTGATCTAGGAGATACTAAAAATTCTGCCATATCAGCTACCTCTTCTGGATTTAGAAACTTCTTGAGTGGATGACGTTCTGTAATCATATCAATCATTTTTTCATTCCGTAATATCTTAGATGCTAATTCTGTATCAGTTACAGTAGGAGCAATAGCATTAACTCGAATTGTAGGTGCTAATTCTGCGCCTAATGATTTCACCAAGCCTTCAACAGCAGATTTTGCCGCTGCAACACTAGCATGAAAAGGCATTCCAAGTGTTGTAGCAACTGTGCTAAAAAGAAGAATTGAAGGTTTATTTCCTCTTTTAAGTTGCGGCAGGTATTGTTGTATTGTTTTTACAGCACCAATTACATTAATTTCGAAATCATTTCTGAAATCTTCTAATTTTAAACGTGAAATTGGTTTCAGGTTGATGCTTCCTGGACAATAAATAATAGAATCTACTTCTTCCACGGTTGGAAGTTCATCAGTCAATACATCACAGGTGTGATGTGTTAAATTAACATGTGAGATTGATGGAGGTATTCTACTAATATTAATAATTTTATTTCCTTCTACTAGCCTAGATAGCAGTGAATTACCGATACCTCGGCTTCCACCAACAATTAAAATTTTACGCATTAGTTAACTAGATGTTAAAGGACGACCTTTCAGTCTTTTTTCTATTTTTTGTTTGATTACCGTTAATCGTTTCATTAAATCCATTAAATCTGGATCTTTGTTTTCTTTGTAGATATCATTAATTTCTAAAATCAATCCTTTTACTTCTCTTGAAGCTATAATACGATCACTTGTGGTAATGAATTTATGTTTCCTATGCTCAAATTCTGTAGCTCTGTCTATTATATCCATTGTTTAATCTTTTAAATAGTTCAATAATTCATTAATTTTAGAAGGAGTATTAAATTCTCCTCCATAATATGAGGTAACTGTTGCAGAAGTATCATCTTTAATACCTCTAGATGAAACGCATAAATGTTTAGCATCAATAATGACAGCTACATTATCTGTTTGCAAAGCATTTTTTAAATCCTCTGCAATTTGATTTGTTAACCTTTCTTGTACCTGAGGTCTCTTTGCATAATATTGAACAATACGATTCAATTTAGAAAGACCTATTACTTTACCAGATGATATATATGCAATATGTGCTTTTCCTATGATTGGCACAAAATGATGTTCACAATTAGAATAGAATGTTATATTCTTCTCCACCAACATCTGATTGTATTGGTATTTGTTGTCAAATAAAGCAATTTTTGGCTTATTATTGGGGTTTAATCCAGAAAATATTTCTTCAATATACATTTTTGCCACTCTTTTAGGAGTTCCTTTAAGAGAATCATCTGTAAGATCTAATCCTATAACATCCATAATCTCTTTAAATAAGACAGCAATTTTTTCTTTTTTCTCTTCATCAGAAATTAAAAAGGCATCTGGCTTCATAGGTGTTTCTAGACCTGTAAATAGATGATCATCACCAATATCGTTAAATGAAAGGTTATCTAATTGATTGTTATTTTTTTGTTCTTCTACTAATGTATTTATGCTCATAATTTTAATCTTTTTTTAGTGCTGTTTTTAAGTACTCTAAGCTTAAAACAAAGCACTGATTTTATCTTTTTGATATAGAGTTGTTAGAGATTTGTCTTTGTCTTGTACATTTAAATCTTCCACTTTCAAATTCTCTTAGTTTGCTGTGTTTTGTTTTTCTTCCTTGAACTCGTTTTCTCCACATTTTGAAGCTTTTTAACTTCATTTCTGATCTCATTAAATTTATTACTTCTTGCTCACTAAGTCCAAATTGAAACTTTATAGCATCAAAAGTAGTTCTGTCTTCCCAAGCCATTTCAATAATTCTGTCTATAGCTATGTCTGATAATTTATTCATATGCTGGATTTAAATACTTTTCTTGATATATAGTTTTTAAATCAAACATTTTTGCAATAAATTTTTTATTTTCTTTATATAGCATATTATTTTTAAAACAAATATATTTCCCTTGTGAGTGAATACTTAGCCTATCTGTTTTGTAGATTACTAATTGTCTGAAATGTATTACCCAGGTGTAATTATTGAGACCTTTGTTTAATAGAACTATAATTCCTTCAGGTCTAAGCTCAATATTTGCATAAGTAACATCTGACACTTTATTGGTGTAATTGGCAATATTTTGACTTGTTTCTTCTACAATCATTCTTTTTGAACCGATGCCTCCCATTTTTAATGACTGATAAAATGAAAATGGAAAACCCAACAGATCATTTGTTAATTCTTTAGCTTCTTTGTTGGTATGTGTTGTTGATAAAATCATATTTACTCTATCAAATGTAATTTTGTTTAACGACTTTATCAAATAGTTAGACAAAAATTAACAAATAATTATAGTATTTAAATTTAACTAGTACTTAACAAAATAAAAGTAATTTTAAAAATTGTTTTATTGGTAGTCTTGCTACTCTTTTATCTTATCTGTTAATAGAATATTTCTATCTGATAAGGTGTGTTTAAGAAGAATTCTATTACTTTCTTTTCTAACTTCAGAATTTTTCTTCAAATTCCATAAAATATCTGAGGCTTTTTTTCTTGTTTTTTTTAGATCAACAATTGGTTTTGGATAATCCTTTCCAAGCGAAAAACCATACATCTGTTGTTCTAGAGGTGTCATTAAATATGGCTCATGCGCAAAAATAGTATCTAAATTATTGAGTTCTGGAACCCATTTTTTAATAAAATGTGCATCTTCATCATGCTCTATGCCATTTTTAATTGGGTTGTAAATTCTAAGATTGTTTATTCCAGTTTCACCTGCTTGCATTTGAAGCTGAGGAAAATGTATTCCTGGTTCAAAATCTAAAAACATTTGGGAAAGGTGCGTAGTAGCGTCTTGCCAAGGTTGCCATAGAATATGAGTGAAAAATGAAACGGTTAATGCACGCATTCTAAAATTTAAATACCCAGTTTCTTGCAGACATCGCATACAGGCATCTACTAAAGGATATCCTGTTTGTCCTTTTTTCCATGCATCTTGGTATTTTTTTGAAATTGATTTTTTTAGTTTATGATATCCCTTGTTTACGCTTGCATTTTCCATAACATGTTCCATTTCAAATTTTTGGATGAAATGTGCCTGCCAACGAAGTCTAGATAAGAACGCTCCAATATGCTTTCCATATTTTTTATTTTTCATTTTTTCACCCATCTGAAATACTTCTCTTACCGAAAGGTTACCCCATGCCAAATAAGGTGACAATCTACTACAGCTTGTTCTGGATAACGCTGGTTTAGAAATATGGAACATATAGTCTTTATGTCTTTCTTTAAAAAAAGTACGTAGATATTTATATCCTAGTGTTCTTCCTCCTTTTTGAAAATTTGTATTAAGTGATGTTTTTAAAGAAATTGGATTTGAAATATTTTCAATTTTCTTAATATCATTTGTAGTTAATACTTGTTGATTAGAAGGATTAAAACTCTCTTGACTTTTATTCATATATGATTCCCACTCTTCAAACCAATTTCCTCTGTGTTGTATTCCTCTTTGTACACCGTTGTTGATGTTTTCTTTCCAGTTAATATTGTTATTTCTACAGTATCTTTTAAATTCTTTATCTCTTGTATATGTTGTTAAAATACCAGTTTCTTGATGTGAAAAGAGTGTTTCTATGGTATAAAAATTTTGAATTTGATTGCAAAGACCTATAACATCAGAAGTCACGGATAAGATCTTAGATTCATGTTCTTTTAATTCAATATTGATGTCTACAATAGATTGCTTAATAAAGTTCCAATGACGAATATTGTAGTGAACGTCGTTTAATAAAATTGTCTCAAAAGCATAAAAAATTAAAAAACGTTTTCCATTTTTTATGGCATTACTTATAGCTTCATTATCATGCAATCGTAGGTCTCTTTTTAACCAAACTAGATTAATTTTTTCTTTAGTATTCATCAGCATTTTCTATAATATGTTGTGCTTTTTCTTTGATATTGGCTAAATCTGGACCTGGTATTTTATTTAAAAGAGAATACATCATTCCCATTCTTCTATTTTTAGATAACTGATCTCTTTTGTCATCTAAAAAATTCCAGTACAAACTATTAAATGGACAGGCTTTACTTGTGATTTTCTCTTTCTTATTGTAATAACAACTACCGCAGTAATTGCTCATTTTGTCGATATAATTTGCAGAGGAAACATATGGTTTCGTAGCTATTTTTCCACCATCAGCAAACTGACTCATTCCTCTGGTATTTGTTAATTGAACCCATTCAATTGCATCGTTATAAATTCCTAAATACCAAGCGTCTACTTCATCAGGATGTATTTGCATTAATAAAGCAAAGTTCCCTGTAATCATTAATCGTTGAATATGATGTGCATAGGCGTTATCCAAAGAATTATTAATGGTGTTTTTCAAACAATTCATTTTTGTTTTACCTGTCCAAAAAAAGTTGGGAAGCTTGTTTTGATTGTTCAAGACATTTAATTCTTTATAAGAGGGCATTAAAGCCCAATACATACCCCTCATATATTCTCTCCATCCAATAATTTGTCTTATAAAACCTTCTACTTGAGAGATGTGAATTTCATTTTTAAAATGTCTGTAAGTTTCCAGAACTTTTTCAATAACTTCTTTTGGAGAAATTAACTTGATGTTCATTGCAAAGGAAATTCTCGAATGATAGAGATTCACTTCGTATGTATGCATAGCATCTTGGTAATCTCCAAAATAAATTAATAAGTGGCTACAGAAATAGTCTAATTGATCTAGTACTTCATTTCTTGTTGTAGGATATTCGAAATTTTTTGTATTGATATTGCCAATGGTTTGTATTTCTGCAATTTTAATCTCGTTCACCAATTCAGAGACATCTTTTAGGAATATTTTATAGGGTGGAATTAAGGTTTCTTTTTTCCATTTTTTCCGATTGCTTTTATCATAATTCCATTCGCCACCCTCTGGTTTACTTCCTTCCATTAATACATGATGTTTTTTTCTCATGTATCGATAGAAGTTTTCCATTACATATAGTTTCTTTCCTTCATAAAAGTTTTTTAATTCACTTCTATCAGTATAAAAATGTTCCGTATCAAAAACAGTATTTTTAATAGATATAGTCTTACAAAATTCGGTCAGTTGTTTGTCTAATCTGTATTCATCAGGAGATAGGTATTCAAATTGCACTATTTCTTCTTCTTGAATAATCTGAAGAAGGTTTTTAACTAAATCTTGTTTATTTCTTTGATCATTTATTTTATAATATATAACCTTATGATTCTTTGCTGATAACTCAGATGAAAAGCTTCGCATTGCAGAGAAAAAACCTACAACTTTTTGAATATGATGTTGTACATAATCTGTTTCTTGTCGCATTTCAAAAAGACAATAAATAGTGTCAGTATCTTTCTCTTGAAACCAAGAATGGTTTGTATTAAGTTGATCTCCTAATATGAGTCGTAATTTTTTCATTCTTAAAATAATGTTTATTGTAGCCAGCGTTTTCTGAATAAATGAGATGGGTCATAACGAGCTGCTTGTAATTGGGTGTTAAACTTTCTGTCTCTAGGGTCGTTACCAACTCCAGAAACATACATCCAGTTTCCATAGTTGCTATGAACATCATAGTCTAGTAATATGGCTTCAAAGTAGGCGGCTCCAATTCTCCAATCTAATTTTAGCTCTTTTGCAAAATAAGAAGCAACGTTTTGTCTTCCTCTATTGCTCATCCAGCCTGTTTTTTTTAATTCAATCATATTGGCGTTTACAAAATCATCTTTTGTTTCACCATCAATCCATTCTTGTATTGTTTTTTTATTCTCACTCCACGAATAATTTTTATGTAATATGCCACCAATTTTAAAAATGCTGTCACCGTGTTTTATTGAAATATATTTAAAATAATCTCTCCAAATCAATTCAAAAATGAGCCAATACGTAGACTGATTCTTAGTTTCTTGTTCCTCAAACTTTTTCACATTCCAATAAATAGTTCTTGCAGAAATACTTCCGTTAGCCAACCAAGGAGAAAATTTTGAACTATAGTCTGTACCTATTAACCCGTTTCTTGTATTTTTATAAAAAGCTAGTTTCTTTGTTTCAAAGAAGTAATTATGTACTCTTTTTAGGGCCTCAGTTTCACCACCTTTAAAAGGAAAAGCTGTTTTGTTTTCTTGCTGTAATGTATCAAAACCTAGTTCTTTTAGTGAAGGAATATTAGTTTTTTCTAAACAAATGTTTTCTGAAGTTAATTTTGAAATCTCAGTTTCATGTCTAATAGTGACATACTTTTCTAACTTTTTCCGAAGGTTTGAGAAGACTTGAGGAATATTTTCAATTTTTAAAGGTATATCTTCAGGATGGTATAAAAACTGGTTGTAAACTTCTTTAATTACAATATTCTTCTCTAGTATTTCTTGAACTGCTTTTTTAGAACTAGCCTCTTCATATGTCCATTCTTTTTGCTTGTAAATAGTATCTATTTGATGGTTTTTGCAAACATCTTTAATTCTATTTTCTGGACTGTCTAAATAGACAAGAAGAGAAATGTTTTTTTTTAATAATTGATGTTGAAGGTCATTTAATGATTCCAGTAGAAATTGTGCTCTAAAGACATCCATTTTTTTAAACCCAAATTTATTTTCTTTAAATAATTTTGGATCTATAAAGTATACCCCAATTATTTTTGAGTGTTTCTCAACTGCAGCAGCAAGCACATCATTGTCAAGAACTCTAA
This sequence comes from Flavobacterium sp. SCGC AAA160-P02, assembly GCA_000383355.1. Classification (GTDB taxonomy): domain Bacteria; phylum Bacteroidota; class Bacteroidia; order Flavobacteriales; family Flavobacteriaceae; genus Polaribacter. Next base: position 38,911 of record KB911091.1, read on the forward strand.
GATCGTTCCCAAACCAAACCAGTCCTGTCATTTCTTTTTTTTCAATCAATTGTATTTTTTTTTTGAGGACTTCTTCTGCATCGTTCACTACAATATTTTACCTGTTCCCAGTTTTTCTCCCATTTCTTTCTCCAGCTGTATGGTTTTTCACAGACCACACAAATTTTCTCAGGTAAGTGCTGTTTTTTCATAGGCTATATTTCAATGATTTTATTAATCATGCCTTTAAAAACAAACCAATGAAGAGGTGTTACCAGATACCAATATAACCTACCCGCAACCCCTTTAGGTCTAAATGTTGCCGTTTGGTATAAAATTCCTTCTTCAATTTTAAATTCTAACCACGCTTCGCCAGGTAGCTTCATTTCTGCATAGAGCAATAATTTTTGTTGTTCTTTATCTGCATATATCACTCTCCAGAAATCTAATGCATCACCGTTAAGTAGTTCGGTGGGGCTTCTTCTTCCTCTTCTTAGCCCTGTTCCACCATAAAATTGATCGATATAACCTCTAATTTTCCATAAGAAAGTTCCGTAATACCAACCATTATCGCCTCCTATAGACCAAATTTTATTGATGGTTTTTTCTGAATCGAGAACATTCCGTTGTTTAAAATCTTTAAAGCACCCATAGCTAGGAACATTAATATATTTATGGATATAATTTTGCAGATTTCCACTGCTGATGTATGAATCTTTCCAACTAGAAATGATGCTGTTTTGTTCTATTTTGACAAAAGCTAATTCTACAGCTTTTTTATAATTCATTGGTTTCACCCCTAATATTGAATTGATAGCAGATTTTTCTCCAATAATTTGAATCCCCATACTATTTACTAATGTAGAAGCTAATTTATAAGAGGTAGAAGTTACGAAGTATAACCAATAAGACGAAAGCTTGGGCGTCATTATTGGTACTGTAACAATAGTTCTTTTTAGATCGCGAACTTTTGCAAATTGCAGTAACATTTCTTTGTAGGTTAGTATCTCTGGGCCAAAGATGTCATAAGATTTATGATACAATTCTTTTTTACCAATGGCATTCGATAAAAATGATAAAACATCTCGAACACCAATTGGTTGTGTTTTGGTATTTAGCCATTTTGGAGCAATCATAAAAGGTAGTTTTTCAACTAAATCTCTAATTATTTCAAACGAAGAACTACCAGACCCTACAATAACACCCGCTTTAAATGTAGTTAATGCATACTTGTTAGAATGAAGTGTTTTTTCTACATTTTTTCTAGAGAGTAAATGCTTAGAAAGCTTGGTGTCGTTTGTAATTCCACTGAGGTAAATGACTTGCTTTACAGTTGTCTTTTCTAAAGCACGTTTAAAATTAAAAGCACAGCGTTCCTCTAAAATATGAAACTCTTTTGCGGAGTTAGACATAGAGTGAATGAGGTAAAAAGCAATATCAAAATCTAATGGGATTGAATTTAACGAATCTGCCTTTAAAAAATCTATTTCAATAAACTCTATGTTCTCTTCCTTTGCATATAAATGCTCAATTCTAGCAATATCTCTTACAGTGCATATTAAATGATGGCCTTCGTTTAATAAAATGGGAATTAAACGTTTTCCTATATACCCTGTTGCTCCTGTAATGAGAATTTTCATACTATTTCATTGTATTTAATTTCTTAGGTCTTTGGTAGTTAAATCGAGAATTATTCTTTGCAACAGCATAGGCATCTAAACCATTAATTGCAGCTACTTTTCCTTTTGCCAGGTCTAAAAACCCATCTTCTTGTAAAATATCATCTTTTACATAGAGATTTTTGATCTCTGCAATGATGTGAATTACATTGTTTGATTTAATATGATATTGCTCTACAAACCTCATTTCCATTTGAACTGGAGATCCTTTTACAAAAGGGGCTATACAATCATTGTGATATTCAGCCTCTAATTCTGTGATATCAAATTCTGATATTTCTTCTTCATATTTAGCTGAGGTATGATGTGCATCTTCTAAAATATCTTCATAAACATGATTAATTGTAAATATACCAGATTCCATAATGTTTTTGTAGGTATCTCTTGGAACGGTTGTGGGTCTTACTATAAAACCTAGCGTTGGAGGGTTAGACCCTAAATGAGTTACTGAACTAAAAACAGCAACATTAGTAATGCCTTCTTTAGAGATAGATCCTATAAGATTCGCAGACTTGTAGCCAGAACATGAATTGATTAAATTAATTTTTTTAATCTTTTCTAGGTCGTTTATTTGGTCTGTGTTGAAATGCATTTATAGTTTTTTATAATTATTAATTTGAATCTCGTTTGCTTTTAAATCAAACATTAGATTGTAAAGACCAAAGAAGGTTCTGTTAATATAGATAAAATGTTTTGAACCTCTATTTCCATTCATTTTTCTAAGCTCAGTACTTTTACTGTATCTTTCACCAAGTTCTGTAATTTTTTGAAAGAAAAGAGGGTCAGAAAAATCAAAGACTTCTTGATTGAATGGTTTTGTAAAGAGACTTAGTAATTCATAAAATAATTCTTTAAAAAAATCAATTTCTTCAGGTGAATCATCTTCTCTTAAAATTTCTAATTCGTATAACTTTTTTAAGAAAAATTCAGGATTTTCTATGTTTTCCTCAATTGCTAACTCAAAATAAGGAACATAGAATTCAGTTGGAATTGATTTCATACAACCAAAATCTAACGCTATTAAATCACCTTCTTTAGATACTAGAAAATTTCCTGGATGTGGATCTGCATGAACTTTTTTTAAGTTGTGCAGCTGGTGCATGTAAAAATCCCACAATGCTTGTCCTAGTTTGTTAGAGAGCTCTTTATTATTATTATTATAAGCGGTAAACTCAGAAAGATGTTCACCTTTCATCCAATCCATGGTAATAATTCTATCTGATGAAATTTCAGGATAGTAACTTGGAAATTTTAAGTTTGGAATGTGCTTACATTTATCAACTATTTCTCTACTCTGATCTAGTTCTAGAATATAATTAGTTTCTTCTACTAGCTTGTCTTCAACTTCTTTAAAATATTTATCAGAATCTTTGCCTCTAATATTAAACATTTTTACAGCGATTGGTTTTACCAAAGATAAATCTGAAGCGATACTATCTGCAACGCCGGGGTATTGAATTTTGACAGCCAATTTTTTTCCATATTTTTCAGCTTCATGAACCTGACCAATACTTGCTGCATTTACAGATCTAGTATTGAATTTATCATAAATTTGGTCAGGATGTTTCCCAAAATATTTTTTAAATGTTTTAATTACCAATGCAGGAGATAATGGCGGAACTGAAAATTGTGCTAGGGAGAATTTTTCAACATAAGCTTGAGGTAGAATACTCTTTTCCATACTCAGCATTTGAGCAACTTTTAAAGCACTTCCCTTTAATTTTTTTAAACCATCATAAATATCTTCTGCATTGTTTTCATTAAGACGTTGTTTTGCTTCTTCTTCGGTTTTAGTGATTTTATCACCATAATATTTTAAGTAATTTACACCAACTTTAGCACCTGTTTGAACCATTCTTGTGGCTCTTTGAATTTTAGATGTGGGGATATTGTCTATGGTTTTCATTCAGCTTATTTGTTGTGAATTTTTTCTTTAAATAAAAACTTACCAAAATCAATAATGCTTTTTAATGGAGTTGTGTCTATGAGATCAAAACTTGCTTTAACAGATTTTTCAATAAAAATATCTGTTTTTTCAAAAGATGAAGAAGTGTCATCTAACCAAAATTTCATGGTGACCAACAGCTGAAACCAAGCAGACTCTTTTAAAGATCTTAGCTGCAACTTTTCTAATCGTTCTTCTTTTAAATCAATTGTTTGTATATCTAAATTTTCTATATACTCAGAAAAAGATTTTTTTAGCTCAGATAATGCTTCTATTGATTTTAATTGATTCTTATTGCCAGCTATTGCATGAACAACATAACTTCTGTTGGCAGTTAAGTTTTCAAAAAAGGTATAGTAAAAACTTAACAGCTTGTTGCGAGCATCAAAACCTCCGTAGTCTTCACTCTTTTCTAGAAGAGTAATTGTGTTGTTAAAAAAGGCCTTAAAAACTCCTTTTTCAATTGCATCAAAAGAACCAAAGTGTTTATAAAATAATGCTTCTTCAAAATTATTTTCTTTAGCAAAGCTATAGACAGATGAAGGTTGTTTGTTGTGATTTAGGACATCATCCATATACCATGAAATAATGTCGTTTTCTGTGATGTTTTTCTTTTTTGCCATGACGTTTAATTACGGTATAAAAATACGAAATGTTTAATGTTTGAAGAAATATATTAAACAAAATGATTTGTTAAAATTCATAAAATAAACTTCAGTAAATTAATTGGTTTTAGAGGATAAGATTAGTAGTTATTGTAAAGATATATAATCCTGAAAATGGTTTTGATGCTAATAGAAGCCCAGCTCCCTTTGGTCGTTACCTCTTTTTTTTGTAAACATGTTTTTAAGTAAGCTCAAACACATGCACAAAAAAAAGCCTTGTATATACAAGGCTTCTTCTTATTGTCGGGGTGGCAGGATTCGAACCTGCGACCTCCTCGTCCCAAACGAGGCGCGATAACCGGGCTACGCTACACCCCGAAATAATTTCGGTTTGCAAATCTACAGTATTATTTCTACACTCTAAAATTATAACCAGAAATAACTTTTTTTAATTGATGAAAACTTTATCATTGTTGAGATTGAACTTAGTTAATAATTAATTAAAAATATAATTAATTTCAATCTTGTAGAAAATCAAAAAAAATTACATTTGTAATTGTTAAAATAAAAATATAATGTCTGAAAATATTGAAAAAATAAAATGTCTAATCATAGGCTCTGGTCCTGCTGGTTACACTGCTGCTATATATGCTGCCAGAGCAGATATGAAACCTATAATGTATACAGGTCTTCAAATGGGGGGGCAGCTAACAACAACAACCGAGGTAGATAATTTTCCAGGCTATGCAAATGGTACAGATGGCCCAGCTATGATGGAAGATTTAAAGCATCAAGCAGAGCGTTTTGGTACTGAGGTTCGTTTTGGAATGGTAACTGAAGTAGTTTTAAGTACTGAGGTAGGAGGTATTCATCATATCACTGTAGATGGCTCTAAAAAAATCGAAGCAAATACTGTGATTATTTCTACTGGAGCTACTGCAAAATATTTAGGATTAGAAAGCGAACAACGATTAATTGGAGGAGGTGTGTCTGCATGTGCAACCTGTGATGGATTCTTTTACAAAGGACAAGATGTAGTGGTTGTTGGTGCTGGAGATACTGCTGCTGAAGAAGCAACGTATTTAGCAAATATTTGTAAAAAGGTTACTGTATTGGTTCGTAAAGACTATATGAGAGCTTCAAAAGCAATGCAACACAGGGTAAACAAAACAGAAAACATAGAGGTATTATACAATACCGAATTAGATGAGGTTTTAGGAGATAATGTAGTAGATGGGGTCAGAGTAGTTAATAATATTTCTGGAGAAAAAAAATGAAATATCTGTAATGGGCTTATTCATAGCAATTGGTCACAAGCCAAATACCGACTTATTTAAAGGTGTATTAGATATGGACGAAACAGGCTACTTAATAACTGAAGGAAAAACAACAAAAACTAACTTACCAGGGGTTTTTGCTGCAGGAGATGTTCAGGATAAAGAATATAGACAGGCGGTTACAGCAGCAGGAACAGGCTGTATGGCGGCTTTAGATGCAGAAAGATATCTAGGTGCTTTAGCATAAAAATAACATAGTTTAAAAAAAAGATTGTAGAAATACAATCTTTTTTTTTTAATTTTTCTAAAAAATTGAAATAGTAATTCCTCACAGAATGCTATCTAGCAATTGTTTACCAATTTCCGGCAACAATTTGATAAGAAATAAATGTATATTGTCATCGAGAAAAATAGATATAAACGATTAAACACCTTAAAATATGTGCACTAAAATACCTTTATTAAAAAATACGCTTTTCACACTTATTTCTTTTTCATTTTTTTTAATTGGTTGTAATAATTCTGGTTTAGATTATACTATTGAAACTGATGTTAATCCAAATAAAATTTCACCACTTACGGCAATGTTACATATTAAGACAGACAAGCCTTGTAGTATTAGTGTGAAAGTTCTTGGAGATATTCCTGTAGAGCAATCCTCAGAGGTTTTTGATACTGACGCAAAGATTTCTGTTTTAGGTCTTTATCCAAATAAACTTAATAAAGTTGAGGTTACTTTAGATTATGAAGGTGGACAACAGGTAGATATCATTGAAATTCAAACACAGCAGGTTCCTGTTTTTTTTCCAGAAATTAAAGTAGATAAATTAGATAAAGAACATATGGAGCCTGGTATGCATGCTTTGGATATTCATTTTGCCAATTTTGGAAAGTTTCGATCTGCTCCAATTATTTTTGATGATCAAGGAAATATAAGATGGTATTTAGATTTAAGCTTTCATGGAGCTATGGTTGGACCATTTCAGAAAATTAAAAACGGAAATATTTTAGTTGCTGGAAGAAGAACAATCTATGAATTTGATATGATGGGCAAACAAATAGATAAAACACTCATAAGTAATAACTACGGAATTCATCATGATGTTTTAGAATTGCCAAATGAAGATTTATTATTGTGTGTAGGAACAAGAGATGCTTATATAGAAAAAGATGGTAAAACTATCTTATCTGACAGTGATTTTATGATTCATCTAGATAGAAAAAAATCTAAAGTTGTTAAAAAATGGGATTTAGCAAAACATTTAGACGTTAGTAGAGATGATTTAAATTTCTTTAGAGGAGGAGATTGGTTACATATGAATGCATTAGAATTTGATCCTAGAGATAGTACGATTATTGTTTCTGGAAGAAACCAAGGATTATTAAAAGTATCTTGGAATGATCAGTTAAAATGGATTATGTCACCTAAGCAAAATTGGGGAAAATCTGGAAGAAAAGGTAAAGGATATGAAACCAAACCATACTTATTAACCGCTGTTAATAATGAAGGTACTCCGTATTCTAAAGATATTCAGACTGGACATAAAAGTGCAGATGATTTTGATTTTCCTTGGGGACCACATGCTCCATCATTGTTACCTAATGGAAATATAATTGTATTTGATAATGGACCATTTAGAAATTATAATAATGTAAATAATTACTCTAGAGCTGTAGAGTATGAGGTGAATGAAGCAGACAAAACCTTTAAGCAAGTTTGGCAATATGGAAAAAACAGAGGAGTTGAATTATTTTCTACTATAGTTAGTGATGTAGACTATTTACCAAAAACTAAAAATATCTTAATGACCTCTGGTTTTGTAAGTCCTAAAGATAATCACAGAGCTAAAGTTGTTGAAGTTTCTACTAAAGACAATACAGAAGTTTTTGAAGCTACTATCTTCTTTAAAAGCACAAATAAGGGAAGCAAGCCTGGCTGGGGTCAAACAGATATTTTATACAGATCTGAAAGAATGGAATTAAAAAATTAGAATTATTTCATAAATTATCTAAAAATATATATTTGGGAGAGATTGTGAAAGCAATCTCTTTTTTTTGTATTTGTTGATGGTTCTTGCATCATAAAAAAAAGACCATCAATTAATGATGGTCTTTTTAAACAAACAACTAAATACTTGAACTATTGGCTGAAAATAGTAACTGTTAGAAACAATACTTGTTTTCAGAATTCAATTTTTCTGCTATTTTATTTCTCAAGGATACCACATTTGGATAATTGGTATACTTTGTAAAGCGTTTTAAGCCCATTAACATCATGCGTTGTTCATCACCTTCCGCAAAAGAAATGATTCCTTCTTTTCCATTTTTTATAACAATTTCAACGGCATTGTATAAATAGAGTTTTGCCATTGCTATCTGAATTTCTTGTGCATCTTCTCCAAATCTCTTAGCATTTTTCTCAGCACGCAACAGCGTAGATTCTGCCATATAAACTTCATTTAAGATATTTGCTGCTGCCATTAATAACTGCTGATGTTCTTCTAAATTAGGACCATATTTTTGAATTGCAGAACCAGCAACCATCAAGAAAACTTTCTTCAATTTGGCAATCATATCTTTTTCTTCTGCAAACAAGACAGAATAATCAGGAGTGTCAAAAGAAGGAATACCCATCAATTCTTCGCCAACCGCAGTAGCAGGTCCTAATAAATCTACATGACCTTTCATTGCTTTTTTAATAAGCATTCCAACAGATAACATTCTGTTAATTTCATTAGTTCCCTCATAAATTCTTGAGATACGTGCGTCTCTCCAAGCTGCCTCCATAGGAGTTTCTTCTGAAAAGCCCATACCACCAAAAATTTGAATGCCTTCATCTGCACAAGCCTGAACATCTTCAGAAACTGTTACTTTTAAAATAGAACATTCAATAGCATATTCTTCAACACCTTTTAATTCTGCTTCACTGTGAGAATTACCATCAGCTAAACGAGCATTAATTCTATCTTCAATGTCTTTTGCAGCTCTATAGCTAGCGGCCTCTCCAGCATAAGTGTTGGTTGCCATCTCAGCTAATTTTGCTTTTATTGCACCAAAATTTGAGATAGAAGTTTTAAATTGTTTTCTCTCAGTAGCATATTTTAAAGCAATTTCTGTAATTCTTCTTTGAGAATCTATACAAGCTGCAGCTAATTTAATTCTACCTACATTTAATGCATTTACAGCAATTTTAAACCCACCACCTCTTACAGAAAGCATATTTTGTACTGGAACAACTGTATCATTAAAAAACACTTGACGGGTTGAACTTGCACGTATTCCTAATTTACGTTCTTCTTCACCTAATACTATTCCGTTAGAATTTGATGCATCATATTCTACAATAAATCCTGTAATATTTTTATCGTCTTCAATACGAGCAAAAACAATCATCAAATTACAAAATCCTGCATTTGAAATCCACATTTTTTGACCGTTAATTTTGTAAGACATACCGTCTTCAGATAATGTAGCTACCGTTTTACCAGAGTTTGCATCAGAGCCAGCACCAGGTTCAGTTAAACAATAAGCACCCATCCATTCGCCACTGGCTAATTTTGGAACATATTTTTGTTTTTGTTCTTCTGTACCGTATAATGTTATTGGCATAGTACCAATACCAGTATGTGCACCAAAAGCAGTACTTAATGAGCCGTTACCACTAGAGATATATTCACAAGTAATCATTGTAGAAACAAAACCCATTCCTAGACCTCCGTATTCTTCAGGAACAGCAACACCTAAAAACCCAAGCTCTCCAGCTTTCTTCATTACCTCTTCGGTTAGCTTATAATCTTTTGCTTCAAAACGTTCTCTATGAGCTATAATTTCACGATCGTTAAATTCTTTAACAGCATCTTTCATCATAATTTGCTCCTCAGAAAAATCTTCAGGGGTAAATACATCTTCGCATTTAGATTCTTTTACTAAGAATTGCCCTCCTCTTAAAATCTCTTTTTCTAGTGTTTCCATACTATGTTTATTACTTATTGTTTTAATTTAAAAATTCAAAAATACCTGCAGCTCCTTGTCCTGTTCCAACACACATAGTTACCATACCGTATTTATTTTTCATATTTCTTTTTCTCATTTCATCAAATAACTGAACAGATAGTTTTGCTCCAGTACAGCCTAAAGGATGACCTAATGCTATGGCTCCACCATTTACATTGATGATTTCTTTATTTAAACCTAATTCACGAATTACAGCCAATGATTGAGAAGCAAATGCTTCGTTTAATTCTATTAAATCAATGTCTTTTTGTTGCAAACCTGCTTGTTTTAAAGCTTTTGGAATTGCAGCTACAGGGCCTATTCCCATAATCCTAGGTTCAACTCCAGCAGCAGCATAGTTGACCATTCTTGCAATAGGCTCAATATTTAATTCTTTTACCATGTCTTCACTCATCACCATTACAAAAGCTGCTCCGTCACTCATCTGAGAAGAATTACCAGCGGTAACACTTCCACCAGCGGCAAAAACAGCACGTAATTTAGCCAATGCTTCTTTACTAGTTCCTACTCTTGGTCCTTCATCTTTGGTAACTGTATAACTTTTAGTAGCTTTCTTTCCGTTTGCGTCTAAATATGTTTGTTCTACAGTAATTGGTGCAATTTGATCTTGAAAACGATTTTCAGCTTGCGCTTTTAAAGCTTTCATATGAGAATGATAAGCAAATTCATCTTGGTCTTGTCTAGACACTTTAAATTGGTTTGCTACTGCTTCCGCAGTATTTCCCATTCCCCAGTAATAATCTTCATGACCGGCTTTTACAGTATTGTAATTTAATTCTGGTTTATAACCTGTCATTGGAACTGCACTCATGCTCTCTGCACCACCTGCAATAATACATTCTGCCATTCCAGCTTGTATTTTGGCAGTTGCCATGGCAATAGTTTCTACTCCTGACGAGCAAAACCTGTTTACAGTAACACCAGGAACATCTACACTATTTAATCCCATTAAAGAGATTAGACGCGCCATATTAAGTCCTTGAGAACCTTCTGGCATAGCATTTCCTACAATTACATCATCTATACGCTTAACGTCTAGTTGTGGAATTTCTTTCATCATGTGCTGAATGGTTTCAGCAGCTAATTCATCGGTTCTTTTAAATCTAAACAAACCTTTAGGAGCTTTTCCTACGGCCGTTCTGTATCCTTTTACTATGTATGCTGTTTTCATATTTTTAAGATTTTTAGAGTTAAGAATCAAGAGATAAGATGTTTTATCTCTATTCTATTATCTTGGTTCTTGTTTCTAATTACGTAATGGTTTACCAGTTTTTAACATGTGCTGAATACGTTCTAAAGTTTTACGTTCTGTTGTTAAACTTAAAAATGCTTCACGTTCTATATCCAAAAGATACTGTTCGGTAACTTTGGTAGGTTCTGATAAATCTCCTCCAGCCATTACATAAGCTAGTTTATTAGCTATTTTTTTGTCGTGTTCTGAAATATATCGACTAGCTTCCATAGAATCTGTTCCTACTAAAAACATCCCTAAGGCTTGTTTTCCTAATACTAAAATATCTTTACGAGCAGCTGGCTGAGTATAGCCTGCTTCAGCCATTAGTATAGCGTGTTGTTTTGCTTGAGCAATTTGTCTTTCTTTATTAACAACAACAACATCTTTTCCTTTTTGAAGTAATCCAATATCAAAAGCTTCATAGGCAGAAGTTGCTACTTTTGCCATTCCAATAGTTAAGAAGTGTTCTTGTAAAACATTTAACTGAACATCTCCTTTTTGGAATAAATCAGAGGCTCTAAGAGCCATCTCTTTAGAACCACCACCACCAGGAATAACACCAACTCCAAATTCTACTAAGCCCATGTATGTCTCAGCAGCTGCAACTACTTTATCTGCATGTAATGAAATTTCACATCCACCACCCAAAGCCATTCCATGTGGAGCAGCTATTGTAGGGATTGAGGAATAGCGCATACGCATCATGGTATCTTGAAAATATTTGATGGCATAATTTAATTCATCATATTCTTGTTCAACAGCCATCATAAAAATCATCCCTATATTGGCTCCAACAGAAAAGTTAGCTGCTTGATTTCCAATAACTAATCCTTGATAATTTGTTTCGGCTAAATCTATTGCTTTGTTAATTGCTGTTAAAACATCTGCTCCAATAGTATTCATTTTAGACTGAAATTCTAAATTTAAAATACCATCTCCAATATCTTGAATAACAGCACCAGAGTTTTTCCAAACCTCATTGGTTTTTCTGATATTATCTAAAATAATAAATGAATCTTGTCCTGGTTTTTTAAGATGTGATTTAGCAGGAATATCATAATAAAAAGTTGCACCTTCTTTTACAGAATAAAAAGAAGTTTCACCTTTTGCTAACATTTCTGTTACCCAAGCAGCAGGCTCTTTTCCTTCAGCTTTCATAATTTCAACTCCTTTGGCAACACCAATAGCATCCCAGATTTGAAAAGGACCATGTTCCCAACCAAAACCAGCTCTTAGGCCATCATCAATTCTATAGAGTTCATCAGAAATTTCTGGAATTCTATTTTGAACATAGGCAAACATTGCTGCAAAACTTTTTCTGTAGAATTCACCAGCTTTATCTTTTCCTGCAACTAACACTTTAAACCGATCAGCAACATTATCAATTGTCTTTGTTAATTCTAAGGTTTCAAATTTTGCAGATTTTTTTGCTCTGTATTCTAAAGTATTTAAGTCTAATGATAAGATCTCTCTTTTACCACTAGCGTTTTTAGTCATTTTATAAAAACCCTGTTTGGTTTTACTTCCCAACCAATTGTTTTCCATCATGGTATTTACATAATCTGGAATCACAAATTGATCTCTCATTTCATCATTAGGACAGTTGTCTTTCACTCCATTAGCAGTATGAACTAGAGTGTCTAAGCCTACAACGTCTATGGTTCTGAAGGTAGCAGATTTAGGTCTACCAATAACAGGTCCTGTTAATTTATCAACTTCTTCAATAGTTAAGCCCATTTCTTTTACAACATGAAACAGACTCATGATTCCAAAAATTCCAATTCTATTTCCAATAAACGCAGGAGTATCTTTAGCTAAAACAGCTGTTTTACCTAAAAACTTATCACCATACATCATTAAGAAGTCTGTGACTTCTTGAGTACATTTTGGACCAGGTACCACTTCAAATAATTTTAAATATCTAGGTGGATTGAAAAAGTGAGTTACCGCAAAGTGTTTTTGAAAATCTTCGCTTCTTCCTTCGTTCATAAATTTAATAGGAATTCCTGAAGTATTTGAAGTAATTAAAGTTCCTGGAGTTCTATATTTTTCAATTTTCTCAAAAACTTGTTGCTTGATGTCTAAACGTTCAACTACAACTTCCATTACCCAATCTACATCTTTAATCTTATGCAAATCATCTTCAATATTTCCTGTGGTAATTCTATCGGCAAATTTTTGAGAGTAAATAGGAGAGGGTTTAGATTTTAGAGAAGTCATTAAAGCCTCATTAACCAATCTATTTCTAACTATTTTGTTTTCTAAGGTAAGCCCTTTTGCCTTTTCTTTATCATTTAGTTCTCTTGGAACAATGTCCAATAACAGTACTTCTACACCAATATTTGCAAAGTGACAAGCAATACCGCTCCCCATAATTCCGGAACCTACAATTGCTATTTTTTTAATTCTTCTAGTCATTTGTTTTTGATTTGTTTACACAGCCTTGTTAATAGTATCTTCTGGATAAATTAATTTATCTGCGATTAGTTTGTTTATCGTTGAGGTTACTTTGAAAAATGCTTCCAATTCTTCATAGCTAACATGTTCTTTAATAATGTTATTGAAGATGATGACAGATTCTCTAGAGATTTCTCTCATTTCTTTTCCAAAGTTGGTTAGTTTAATAATAACACTTCTTCCATCACTAGGATTTTTTTCTCTAGAAATAGCCCCTTTGTCTTCCATCGTTTTTAAAATTCTAGAAAGACTTGTTGGCTCCATGCCCATTAGTGGACCTAATGCTGTTGATGGTGTCCCATTTTCGTAATCAATATTTAAGAGTACAAAAGCTGTTGCCATAGTGCTGTCATGTTTTGCTGCTCGCTCGTTGTAGAGTTTTGCAACTGCCTGCCAAGTAGCTCTTAATTGATGGTCTATAGATTTATTTTTGTCCATATTGTCAAAGATATAAAAACTTACTATGCGCGCATAGTATTTTCGTGATTAATTATGCATGCATAGTAAATTAGTGATATATTTAATTAATGTTTGAAAAGAAAAATTAATAAAAGAACATAGATTTATTTAACTTTAGATTTTTAGTAATGAATTGGATATCACCTATTGGTTTTATATTTCAATGGCATTGTTATTGATAAGTTTATTATAGATCATTTTTATCTAATCTGATCTATATAATTAGTATTTTGACACATAATTAAAAATGTAGCCATATCATGAGTAAGATTTTAATCATAGAAGATGAAGCAGCAATCAGAAGAGTATTAACAAAAATTATCTCGGAAGAAAGTGATACCTATCTGGTTGAAGAAGCAGAGGATGGATTACATGGTATTGAAAAAATTAAAGACAATGACTATGATTTGGTTTTATGTGATATAAAAATGCCTAAAATGGATGGTGTTGAAGTTTTAGAGAAAGCAAAAAAAATAAAACCTGAAATTCCTTTTGTGATGATTTCTGGCCATGGTGATTTAGATACCGCTGTAAATACTATGCGTCTAGGAGCTTTTGATTATATCTCAAAACCACCTGATTTAAATCGTCTACTTAATACAGTTAGAAATGCCCTAGACAGAAAGGTCTTGGTTGTAGAAAATAAGCGATTAAAAAAGAAGGTGAGTGAAAATCATGAGATGATTGGTGAAAGTGATGCAATTAGTCATATAAAAGAAATGATAGAAAAGGTAGCCGCCACGGATGCTCGAGTTTTAATTACTGGCCCTAACGGAACAGGAAAGGAACTAGTAGCACATTGGTTACATGAAAAATCAGATAGATCTTCATCTGCGTTAATAGAAGTAAATTGTGCTGCAATTCCATCAGAATTAATAGAAAGTGAGCTCTTTGGACATGTTAAAGGAAGTTTTACAGGAGCAAATAAAGATCGGGCAGGAAAATTTGAAGCAGCGAATAATGGTACAATTTTTTTAGATGAAATTGGAGATATGAGTTTGTCTGCTCAGGCAAAAGTATTACGTGCATTACAAGAGAATAAAATTCAAAGAGTTGGAAGTGATAGAGATATAAAAGTAAATGTAAGAATAGTTGCTGCCACTAATAAAGATTTAAAAAAAGAAATAAAAGAAGGAAGATTCAGAGAAGATTTATACCACAGATTGGCTGTTATTTTAATTAAAGTTCCTGCCTTAAATGACCGCAGGAATGATATCCCATTGTTGATTCATCACTTTTCTCAAAAGATTGCTAGCCAACAAGGTGTGGCAAAAAAAGAGTTTTCTTCTGAAGCAATTGCCTTATTGCAAGAGTATGACTGGACTGGTAATATACGGGAGCTAAGAAATGTAGTTGAAAGGCTCATCATACTTGGAGAGCAAGAAGTTTCTGTAGGTGATGTTACTTTATTTGCGAGCAAGTAGCTTTAAAGATAATTCAGGGTGTATGCTCATGATTTTTTAATATAGTATGTTCTATTATTTTCACTAACTTGTAATATCTATTAAATTCTTTTTATGTTAGATAATAAAATACATTACAGAACTTGTAATTTATGTGAAGCTATGTGTGGTTTAGAAATCACATACAAAGAAAAAAAAGTAATTTCTATTGTTGGTGATAAAAAAGACCCTTTAAGTAAAGGTTTCATTTGCCCTAAGTCTTTAGCATTAAAAGATCTGTATGAAGATCCAGATAGATTAAAAACACCTATAAAGAGAACAGAAAATGGTTGGCAAGAAATTTCTTGGACAGAGGCTTTTGATGAAGTGGAAATTCAAATAAAGAAAATTCAAGAAAAATATGGCAATAATGCAGTTGCCACTTATCAAGGAAATCCTAATGTGCATAATGTAGGATCAATGTTATATGGAGGACCATTTTTAAAAAGTTTAAAGACTAAGCAAAAATATTCTGCAACTTCAGCCGATCAATTACCCCATCATATTGCTTCTTTAAAAATGTTTGGTCATCAAATGTTAATTCCTATTCCTGATATAGAAAGAACAGATTATTTATTAATTTTAGGTGCTAATCCAGGTGCATCAAACGGAAGTTTATTAACCGCACCAGGATTTCCTCAAAAAATTAAAAGTATTCAAAAAAGAGGAGGTAAGGTTATAAATATTGATCCAAGGTTTACCGAAACTTCTAAGATCTCTAGCCAGCATTTATATATAAATCCTGGAAAAGATGCTCTTTTTTTATTGTCTTTGTTGCATGTGATTTTTGACCAGGGAATAGAAGAAAAAACACACCTTTCAAATTATTTAAAAGGTTTAGAGGAAATTAAAGAAATTGTTAAAGAGTATTCACCAAAAAAGACTGCTCTTCTAATAGGCATAGATAGTTTAGAGATACAAAAAATTGCAAAAGATTTTATGAACTCTAAAACTGCGGTTTGTTATGGAAGAATGGGAGTTTCTACCCAAGAATATGGAGGAATTTGTCAGTGGTTAATTAATGTGCTAAATATTATTACCAATAATATGGATAAAGTTGGTGGCGCAATGTTTACAAAACCAGCTATTGATTTGGTCTATATGACAGGCATACAAGGCAAAGTTGGTAACTTTGATAGATATCGAAGTCGCGTTCATAATTTACCAGAATATTCTGGAGAATTACCTGTAGCTACTTTAGCAGACGAAATCTTAACAGAAGGTGAGGGGCAAATAAAAATGTTTATTTGTACTGCAGGAAACCCAGTTTTGTCTGCACCAAATGGTAAAAAAATGGAAAAAGCTTTAGAGAAACTAGATTTTATGGTTTCCATAGATATTTATTTAAATGAAACAAGTAAATATGCAAATATAATTTTACCTACTACCAACGGATTAGAAACGCTACATTATGATTTAGTTTTTCATCAGTTAGCTATTAGAAACACTGCAAAACTATCTGAAGTTTTATTTGAGAAAGATGAAAATCAAAAACATGATTGGGAAATATTAAATGAATTAACGGAAAGAATAACAGAGAAAAAGAATTCGTTAACACCAGAAATGATGTTAGATAATATGTTTCAATACTCACCGTATAAAGAAGCTAATTTGTCTGTAAATAAACTAAAAGAAAACCCTAATGGAATAGATTTAGGATCTTTGCAGCCACTTTTAATAAAAAGAATTTTTACTGTAGATAAAAAAATCAATGTTTCACCACAAATTTTTATTGATGATTTAAAAAGATTAGATAAAGAGTTATATAAAGATACCAAAGAGGAAGAAACTAAATATCCTTTTGCTTTAATAGGGAGGAGGCATTTAAGAAATAATAATTCTTGGATGCATAACTCTAAACTATTAATGAAAGGTAAAAATAGATGTACTGTTCTAATGAGTTCTAAAGATGCTAATAATCTTTCAATTACAGATCACCAAAAAATAAAAATAATATCTAATGTTGGTAGTATAGAATTACCAGTTGAAATTAGCGATGAAATGAAGGAGGGGGTTTTAAGTATTCCTCACGGTTTTGGGCACAATAGGAATGGAACAAAAATTAAACTTGCAGAAGAAAATGCAGGTGAAAGCATTAATGATTTAACTGATGATAATAAAATAGACAAATTAACAGGTAATGCTAATTTTAGTGGAACTAGAGTTAAAGTAATAACATAAAAAAAGCTCTCTAAAATTTTTATTTTAGAGAGCTTTAAAATTTGTTTTAAACTAAATCAAAACGATCTAAGTTCATTACTTTAGTCCAAGCAGTAATGAAATCTTGTACAAAACGTTTTTCTCCATCATCTGAAGCATATACTTCACAAACAGCTCTAAGCTCTGTGTTAGATCCAAAAATTAAATCTGCACGAGTTCCAACAAAGTGAACCTTACCTGTTTTACGGTTTTTTCCTTCAAATAGCGTATCATCTGTTGAAGTTGCGCTCCATGTATTTGATAAGTCTAAAACATTTGTGAAGAAATCATTGGTTAAGTTCCCTATATTTTCTGTAAAAACTCCATGAGTAGAACCATCATAATTAGCTCCTAAAACTCTTAGTCCTCCAATTAGAACAGTCATTTCAGGAATAGAAAGTGTTAGTAGGTTAGCTCTATCAACTAATAAGTTTTCAGCCGCAATATTTAAACCAGATTTAATATAATTTCTAAATCCATCTGCCAAAGGCTCTAAATATCCAAAAGACTCCAAATCTGTTTGGTCTTGTGAAGCATCTCCTCTTCCTTGCATAAAATCTATAGAAATATCATAACCAGCATTTTTTGCAGCTATTTCAACTCCAATATTACCACCCAAAACAATAAGATCGGCGATAGAAACTTCTTTGCTAAATTTTTGTTGAATTGCTTCATAAACGGCTAAAACCTTATTTAGTTCATACGGATTGTTTACGGCCCAACTTTTTTGTGGCTCTAAACGAATTCTACCTCCATTTGCACCACCTCTTTTATCTGAACCTCTAAAGGTTGAAGCAGAAGCCCATGCTGTAGTCACTAATTGAGCAGAGGATAAACCAGTATCAGTAATTAAATTTTTTAGATCTAATAGATCTGTATCTGTTAAAGTATAGGTTGCTGCAGGTATTGGATCTTGCCAAACTAATTCTTCTTTAGGAACTTCTGGTCCTAAATAACGATGTATTGGCCCCATATCTCTGTGGGTTAATTTATACCAAGCTCTTGCAAAAGCATCTTCAAAAGCTTTGTGATCTTTATGAAAACGTTTAGAAATTTCTAAATAAGCAGGGTCAGTCTTTAAAGCTATATCTGCCGTAGACATCATTAGAGCCTGAGTTCCATTAGCATCTCCTGCTTTTGGGGCTTTTTTTGCGTTGGAAGCAGCTGTTGGAGTCCATTGATGAGCTCCGGCTGGGCTTTTAGTTAATTCCCAATCATAATTTAGCAAGACTTCAAAATATTCATCATCCCATTGTGTAGGGTTTGGAGTCCATGCTCCTTCTAAACCACTAGTAATGGTATCGTCTAATACACCACTTTTATAGGTGTTTTTCCAACCAGTACTCATTTCTTCTATTGAAGCACCATGAGGTTCTGTTCCAACATACACATCTGGATCAGCAGCACCATGAGCTTTTCCAAAAGTATGGCCACCTGCTACCAATGCAACAGTTTCTTCATCATTCATAGCCATTCTACCAAAAGTAATTCTAATATCATGAGCAGATTTTAAGGCATCTGGTTCTCCATTTGGGCCTTCAGGATTAACATAAATGAGTCCCATATGTACGGCTCCAAGATGACCTTCTAAATCACCATCACTAGTATCATATCGTTTGTCATTATCTAACCATCCTGTTTCTGATCCCCAATAAATATCTTGTTCTGGTTCCCAAACATCTTCTCTACCACCTGCAAAACCAAATGTTTTAAAACCCATAGATTCTAAAGCACAATTTCCTGCTAAAACCATTAAATCTGCCCAGGAAACCTTGGCGCCATATTTCTTTTTTATCGGCCATAAAAGCAAGCGAGCTTTGTCTAGGTTACCATTGTCTGGCCAACTATTTAGAGGTGCAAAACGATGTGTTCCTGTAGCTGCTCCTCCACGTCCATCACCAACTCTATAGGTTCCAGCGCTGTGCCAAGCCATACGAATCATAAAAGGACCATAATGGCCATAGTCAGCAGGCCACCAATCTTGAGAATCGGTCATTACATCAATAACATCTTTTTTTAGTTCGTTAAAATTAATACTATTAAAAGCCTTTGCATATTCAAATTCATTACCCATTGGGTTTGATTTTGAAGCATTCTGACGTAAAATATTTAATTTTAATTCATTTGGCCACCAATCTCTGTTGCTAGTTCCTTCACCAGCAGATTTTTTTTGATCGCCACTCATAAAAGGACATTTATTGATGTCTCCAGTAGTATTATGTTCCATGGTTTTATAAATTTTATTTCTTTTTAATCATTTTCAAATTTACATACAATCTTTTAATAATCTTTATCTATATTTCTTATTTTGATATAGCTTATGCCTATTAAGTGAAGTTTAAAATGATTGAAATTAACTGTAAATTTATTCTTAGGTTTTTTCTTTAGAATCGTTAATTTTTTTGATAATAGTTTTTAAACGCTCCTTGTGTTTTTTTTTTTGTAAGGCAAGTTTAGTGATCTTTTGATTCATTAGTTTGCTATGTTTTGCCTTATTGACAGTGTTTTTTGCTTTTCCTTTTTTAGGCATAAAGATTATTTTAGATGTAATTTTCTGACTGTTCAGCTAAATTTGCATGATTCTATTAATGGCTGATATTTATTTATAAATAGACTTTTATTTATTCTATATTTTTGTATAAAATTCTGTACTTTTAAAACATAAAAATAACCTATTTATTTATGGAATTAAAGTTAACCAAACCTATTGTTTTTTTTGATTTAGAAACTACTGGAATTAATATTGGAAATGATAGAATTGTTGAGATTTCAATGCTAAAGATATTTCCTAATGGAAATAAGGAAAGCAATACATGGTTGGTGAACCCAGAAATAGAAATACCTGCTGAAACAAGTGCAATTCACGGAATCACAAATGAAAGAGTAGTTACAGAACCCACTTTTAAAGAATTAGCACAGACCGTTTATGACTTAATAGCTGACGCCGATTTAGCTGGTTTTAATTCTAATCGTTTTGATATTCCATTATTAGCTGAAGAATTTTTAAGAGTTGGCCTTGATTTTGACATGAATGATAGAAAGGCAATAGATGTGCAAGTAATTTTCCATAAAAAAGAACAAAGAACATTAAGTGCTGGTTATAAATTTTATTGTGATAAAATCTTGGAAGATGCGCATTCTGCGGAAGCAGATACCAATGCAACCTATGAGATTTTAAAAGCACAGTTAGATAGGTATGATGATATAGAAAACTCTGTAGAGGCCTTGAGTGACTATTCTACTCATTCTAAAAGGGCTGATTTTGCTGGATTTATATTATTTAATGCTGAAGATCAAGAAATTTTTTCATTCGGCAAATACAAAGGTAGAACTGTTGAAGATGTTTTAAAAGAGAACCCTGGGTATAATGCCTGGATTCAAAATGCAGATTTCCCCTTGTACACAAAAAAAGTATTACAAGCTATTAAACAAAGAATGTTTGCTCCAAAAACAGGGATGTCAGATACAGATAAGCTCCAAGCATTGCAGCAAAAATTTAATTTAAGGTAGAAACTATGTTTGTGAAATTTGAAAACTTACCGAGTCATTCTAGAGTATGGGTCTATCAATCTGATCGAAAATTTACAACTCAGGAGCTTGCGCTTATTTCAGAGAAAGCGATAGTATTTGTAGATCAATGGACAAAACATGGCTCAGATTTACAGGGATCTTTTGTTGTTAAATACAATCAGTTTTTAATATTAGCAGTAGATGAAGGTTTTAATAATGTTTCTGGCTGCTCTATTGATTCTTCGGTGCATTTTGTGCAAGAAATTGAGAAGGCATTAGGGGTTGATATGATGAATAAAATGAATATTTCATTTAAAGATGGTGAACATATTAATAGTGTAAAAATGACTGTTTTTAAAGAATTTGTTCTTGCTCATAAAATAACTTCAGAAACCATCGTTTTTAATAATATGATTACCAATAAACAAGAATTAGAAACTCATTGGGAAGTTCCTTTACTAGATAGTTGGCACAAACGCTTTTTAGTTTCCTAAAACTTAGAACCTATTTATGTTTAAAAAACTCTTTTTCGTTGCTTTTTTAGTAACATTTTTCAACTCCTATAGTCAAAACTTAGATCCGCTAAGAACAGATGATTATTATGCACAAGAAAAATGGGTAGATAGCATTTTAAATTCCATGACAATAGATCAGAAAATGGGTCAATTGTTTATGATACAAGCATATTCTAATTTAGATACTGTTCACGAAAATAAAATCAAAGAAATGATACAAAAGTATCATGTTGGAAATTTGATTTTTATGCAGGGAACACCCTCTAAACAAGTACAATTAACAAATACCTATCAATCTCTTTCTAAAATTCCTTTAATGATTGGTTTTGATGGAGAATGGGGTTTAGACATGCGTTTGCAAAATACCTATAAATTTCCTTGGAATATGACTTTAGGTGCTATTCAAGACAATACCTTAATTCGTAAATTTGGAGAACACTTAGGAAGGCATGCTAAACGTGTGGGAATTCATGTAAATTTTGCGCCAGTTGTAGATATTAATACAAACCCACTCAATCCTATTATTGGAAACCGTTCTTTTGGAGAAGATAAACAAAATGTTACTCAAAAAGCCATTGCATTTAGTCAAGGAATGCAAAGCGAAGGCGTATTAGCTAACGCAAAACACTTTCCAGGACATGGAGATACAGCAACAGATTCTCACCTTAAATTACCTGTATTAACTTTTGATAGACAACGCCTAGATTCTGTAGAATTATATCCTTACAAGAGAGTTTTTGATGCAGGAATGGCCAGTGTAATGACCGCACATTTAAGTATTCCTGTACTAGAATCTAATCCAAAGTTACCCACCTCATTATCGCCTAGTGTTGTGACAGACTTATTGAAGGAAGAATTAGGTTTTCTTGGGTTAATTTTTACAGATGGTTTAAATATGAAAGGTGCTGCAGATTATTCTAGTTCTGCTGAAATTGATTTGGCAGCAGTTCTTGCAGGAAATGATGTTTTATTAATACCTCAAGATGTTCCTGCTACAATTAGTTTGATGAAAAACTCAATACAAACAGGAGTTTTATCACCAGAAAGAATAGACGAATCTGTTCGTAAGATTTTACTAGCCAAGTATAAAGTAGGATTACATTTTCATAAGCCAATTGATACATTAAATTTGGTAAAAGATTTAAATACTATTGAAGATGAGGTTCTTCACAGAGAATTGGTAAAAAACTCAATAACTATTATAAAGAACAAGAAAAATATTCTTCCTATTGAAGATCTAAAAAAACATAAGAAGATAGCTTATGTAGCATTAGGAGATGATACTTGTGACCAATTTTTAGATGCCTTAGCTAAGTATTCAAAAATTCATAAAGTAGACAGTAATAATTTAAATGAAGTTATTGATACCTTAGAAGATTTTGATTTGGTAGTTGTAGGCTTTCATAAATCAAATGCTCATCCATGGAAGCCCTATGAATTCTCAAATCAAGAATTAGTGTGGTTGCATGAAATTGCAAGGAAGAATAAAACAATTCTGGCTGTTTTTGCCAGTCCTTATAGTTTATTAAATATAAAATCATTTACCAATTTAGAAGCAGTTTTAGTAGCTTATCAGAATAGTGAAATAGCTCAAGAAATTACCGCTCAAACTATTTTTGGAGCTATTGAAGCTACTGGAAAACTTCCAGTTTCTATTAAAAATGAATTTCCAGTAGGAACAGGTATTATCACTAAAAGCCTACAGAGGCTTCAATATTCTATTCCGGAAGCTGTAGGAATGTCTTCTAAAAAATTAGCAAGAATAGATTCTGTAGCAACCGTTGTTCTTGAAGAAAAGATGTCTCCAGGTTTGCAAGTACTAGTTGCCAGAAAAGGTGTTGTTGTTTATGAAAAAAGTTTTGGGTATCATACAGACAAGAAGAAGAATCCTGTAAAAAACAGTGATGTATATGATGTTGCCTCTTTAACAAAAATTTTGGCTTCTTTACCAATGTTGATCAAAGCTGAAGAAGAAAAAAAGATAGCATTATCTTCTAGTGTTAGAAAAATAGTCCCAAGATTTAAAAAATCTAATAAAGATACTGTAACTGTTCAAGAAATTTTATCTCATTATGGGCAGTTGAAAGCTTGGATTCCTTTTTATAAGTTGACCCAAGATAGTATTACCAATAAAAATTTAAAGAAATTTTATAGGGCTAAAAAAACAAAAAAATTTACAATTAAAGTTGCTGAAGACTTATTCCTAAACAGTTCCTACAAAGATTCTATTTACAAATATATTAGAGATGCTGAACAGAGAGAAAAACCAGGGTATAAGTACAGTGATTTAGGTTATTACATTTTTAAAGAAGCTCTAGAGAAAAGATATAAAAAGGATTTAAATGTTCTAGTTGATGATGAATTCTATGAGCCATTAGGAGCCAATAGAATGTCTTATTTACCACTTGCTAAATTTGATAAACTATCTATTGTTCCTTCAGAAAAAGACAGCTATTTCAGACATCAATTATTGCATGGTTATGTTCATGATATGGGTGCTGCCATGCTTGGTGGAGTAGGAGGTCATGCAGGATTGTTTGCCAACTCTAATGATGTAGCTAAGATGATGCAATTATACCTTCAAAAAGGATATTATGGAGGAAAACGCTACTTTAAAGCAGCAACTTTTGATAAATTTAATAAACGGTATTATTCAGATAAAAAAGTTCGAAGAGGCTTGGGTTTTGATAAGCCTCAGTTAGATTCAACCATTATGGCTACTTGTGGATGTGTGTCTGATGAAAGTTTTGGTCATAGTGGATTTACTGGAGCCTATACATGGGCAGATCCAGTAAGTGGAATTTTATATGTTTTTCTTTCTAACAGAGTCTTTCCAACTATGGAAAATTATGGACTTGTTGATCAAGATATTAGAACAAAAATACAGCAGATTATTCAAGAGGCTATTTTGCAGAATTAGGGTGAAATTTACTATATAATAAAATCAATAGTAAAGAGCTGGCTAAGTAAATGATTCCTGATAACCAACTATAAAAATAACTTACTAAATATGTTTGTATCATAAAGTTTACACTTACGGTAATTGTATTAATACCGTATCTAAATGTATCTATAAATTCAAATTCATTAATCTTACTTTCTGTATGTTTCCAGATGAACCAAGGAACAATACTATTTAATAGTATAAAGGGTTTTATAAAGCGTACTAAATTAACCTTCTTTTCTCTACCAGATATTATAGTAGATGTAATCATTAAGTTTACCCGCTCAACTTTAGTAAAATCTACATTTGCTGCAGTTAATTTGGCTAAAGTTTTTTCATAATTTTCATCTAGAGGAATATGAACAGAAAGAGTTTTTAATTGAGATGTAATAACATCTTTCAATCGTTTAATTTCTGAATTAATAATAAGGGGTTTATAGAAATCATTTACCAGTATTGGGGTTCCGTAATGTAAGCAAACACTTGATGGGTAAATAGAAGGATTTTGATAGGTTAATCCAACAGGTATGATATGAATTTGTAATGATGGATTTCGCTCTAAGGCACCAAAAACAATTCTAGAAAACCCCTTACTTAAGTTTCTTATAGTTCTTCTTTTATCATGGCTGCCTTCTGGAAAAATCATTAAAGCATTTTGATTGTTTAACAACGTAAAGCATTTCTCAAATACATCTTTATTATTCCCTAATTGCTTAACACCATCTCTCATTCGGTAAATGGGCATTAGGTTTAGGGTTCCAAGGAATCTTTTGATCAAAGGTTTTTTAAAACTTGCAGCACGAACAAGAAAATGTTGTGCTCTTGGGTTATTTACAGCTACAATTAGAGGATCTATCAACCCATTTGGATGATTTACCACAAACAAAACAGCTCCTTTTTTGGGGATATTTTCTTTGCCTTTCACGATTATTCTTCTTGTGTAGAAAAATAAAGAGCACTTGATAAGAAATTTAAAAAGATTATACCAGAGTGTTTTCAAAATCACGTAGCTATTTTAGTTAATTATTTTTTTTCCCCCAGTACGCTCCGAGAATCATACCAGAGAAAACATCCCATATCCCCCAAAAAGCCGCTAATAAGGCCATTCCTCCCAGACCATCAAAGAATTGAAAAATTAATAATAATCCTAAGCCTCCATTTTGAATTCCTGTTTCCATAGAAATAGTTTTTTGATCTCTTTTGTCTAATCCAAATCCTTTTGCGGTATAAAAACCAATAATATAAGCTCCAATATTATGAAAAATCACCAGTGCAGCAACTAAATGTATGTGTTCTAAAAAAATCTCAATATTCTCATAAAAGGCTATGCTAATTAGGGCTAGAAATACGATCATTGAAAAAGGTTTGAGTAGAGCTTCAATTTTTTTAGCGACTTTCTCGTAGTAATGATTTAATGCCATTCCTAATATAATTGGAATTCCTAAAATTAACAATACCAGTTTAAATAATTCAAACGGATTTAATTCAACTGTTTTTAAAATAGCATTTGTAGGTTCATACAGCCCGCCATAAAATTGTAAATTAAATGGAGTCATTACAAGGCATATAACTGTGGCAAAAGCAGTTAAGCTAACAGATAATGCTGCATTTCCTTTTGCCATTTTACTAAAAAAGTTAGAAACATTTCCACCAGGACAAGCAGCAATCATCATCATACCTAAAGCAAAACTTGGATGAGGTTTTATTATTAAAATAGCTACAAATGTGAGTGCGGGCAGTAAGAAAAATTGTGAAAAAACACCTACTAATAGTAGCTTTGGTTTTTGTAGTAATCGTTTAAAGTCAGTTAGCTTAATAGATAATGCAACTCCAAACATAATAACTGCTAAGGCTATATTTAAAATCCAAAGAGCTTCTGTGTCAAAATTAATTTTTATGGTATCTATTGAAATGTTTATATCAGTTTTTAAAAGCATATTCTATAATATTAGACCCCATTTGTAATGCTTTTAAACGAATTTCTTCAGGGTTGTTATGAATAGAGGCATCTTCCCAACCATCACTTAGATCAGATTCGTAGTCATAAAAACAAACCAATCTTCCTTCAAAAAATAGCCCAAAGCCTTGTGGTGCTTTTTTATTGTGTTCATGTATTTTGGGCAATCCTTTTTTTAAAAGAAATGTTTGATTGTAAATAGGATGGTTTGTTGGAATTTCTTGTAACTCTATTGTAGGAAAAACTTTCTTAAGTTCTCTCCTAATATATTTATCTAGACCATAATTATCTGATATATGAAGAAATCCTCCAGAAATTAGATACTGACGTAAATTTTTGGCTTCTTTCTCTGTAAAGTAAACATTTCCATGACCAGTCATAAATACAATTGGAAAATTAAAAAGATCACTATTACCCACAGCAATTGATCTTGGGTTTTCTGTAATTAGTGTGTTTGTATGCTTGTTTGAAAATTCAATTAAATTTGGTATTGCAGTAGGATTAGCATACCAATCTCCACCACCATTATATTTTAAGACGGCTATCTCTTGAGCAAAAATTTGAAAACTAATGCTAAAAAAAAGAATTATAATGAACTTTTGTAGATACAAATTAATTGAATTTAAAAGCAAGATAAGGTTTCTTATTGATTGATAAATGAAATATTCTGAACCGCAACCAACGCTGCCGTTTCTGTTCTTAATCTAGCATCACCTAAAGTAATTGGAATATAGCCAGATTTGATACTTTTTGATATTTCTATGGAAGAGAAATCTCCTTCGGGTCCTATTAAAATAGTGGCAGGTTCTTTTGGTTTGATGATGTTTTTTAGGAGCTTTTTTTCTCCTTTTTCACAATGCGCTATGTAAACGGTATTATGATGTTCTTTTTTTAAAAATTCACCAAAAGAAATGGCTTTATTTAGTCTTGGTAAATGAAATTTTAAGGATTGTTTCGTTGCAGCAATGATAATTTTTTCTAGTCTTTCAGCTTTAATGAATTTCCTTTCAGAGTTTTCACATATAATAGGTGTAATTTCATCAATACCAATTTCGGTTGCCTTCTCTAAAAACCATTCTAACCTATCATTATTTTTTGTTGGAGCAATTACAACATGTAAGTAATATTCTCTAAATTGTTTTTTTTCTTCTCTACTTACAATAGAAACTAAACACCTTTTATCATTTGCAATGCTAATAACACAATTAAACAATTCTCCTTTTCCGTTGGTGATTTTTATTTGGTCTCCCGTTGTTTTTCGGAGTACTTTTATAATGTGTCTACTTTCAACTTTATCAAAAGTGATTTGTTGTGTACCTTTATCTATTGTTGGATTGTAAAATAGTTGCATGTTGGTTTTTAGAATTTTTAATATCTTTATTTAGTTAAAATTAAAATTACAGATCATAAATTTTTCTTGTATGTTCTTCTTCTTTTATGAGTTTTTGGATCAAAATTTTTCCATAACTGATGAATAGCACTATTATCTTCTAATTCAGGTGTTCTAATGACTGTTTCTACCCCTATGGCTTTAAAACTAGTTGTAAAATCACTAAATATAATGGCTGTTATTCCTTTGTTTTGATATGCAGGATCTACACCAATTAAATACGATGTTACTGTTTTTGCATTTCTTTTTGCTTTTAAGAGGTGATAAAATCCAAAAGGGAATAATTTCCCATTTGCTTTTTGAAGTGCCTTTGAGAAAGAAGGCATCATAATTCCAAAAGCAATAAGTTTGCCATCTTCATTCATTACAAATTTGATAAAATCTGGATTTATGAAACTAATATATTTCTTTTTAAAATATTCAATTTGATTTTTCGAAATAGGAACATAAGAAGATAATGTAGCATATGATTTATTAAATAAATCAAACATTTCACCAACATAAGGCATGATATCTTTTGTCTTTGAAAAATTTAAAGAGCTAAGTTTAAATCTTCGTTTGATTAATTTTGATATTCTTTCATAATAGTTTGCATCTATTTTTGATAATTTAAAATTATTTTCTAAATATTCTTTCTCTTTTACAAAGCCTATTTGTTCTAAATGCTCTTTATAGTGAGGAAGAGAATACCAAGTAACCATTGTTCCAATATGGTTAAAACCTTCAATTAATACTCCAACTTTGTCTAGATTAGAAAACCCAACAGGACCCTCCATATAAATTAGGTTGTTTTCTTTTCCAATTTCTACAACCTTTTCAATTAGTACTTTTGAAACCTCAATATCATCAATAACATCATACCAACCAAAACGCATCTTTTTAATGTGCTGCTCTTTTACTTCATACCAATTAATAATTGCTGCAATACGGCCTACAATCTCACCGTTTTTTATAGCTACAAAAAAACGTGCTTCAGCATTTTCAAAAGCAGGATTTTTATCTTTGTCAAGAACTTCTAGTTCTTCACTAATAATAGGAGGAACCCAATAAGGATTATTTTTATAAATTGAAAAAGGAAATAGAACGAATTGCTTCATGTCCTTCTTCGTAATCATTTCTTTTAGTGTAATCATGGCACTAAATTAGTTACTATTTATTGTTTTAGACTCTGTTTGTATCGGTATCATTATCATTCTCTTTTTTTCCTTTGTTTTTTTTAGCTTCGTCTTTCTTTTTTCTAGCTTTGTCTTTTTTTCTTTCTTTTTCTAGTTTTTTACTATCTTTTTTTGTTTTTTTATCTGTCTTAGCTTCCTCTTTACGTACTTCTTTTTCTAGTTTTTTAATTTCTTTTTCTAGTTGTTTTGTTCCTTTGTCTGTATCTTTTTTAAGATCATCTTTAATGTTTTTCTTTCCTTTTAAGATACCTAAAAACCCTTTTTTAGTTTTATCCTTTGTAGGTTTTATTTTAGAGGGTCTTACTCGTGTTCTTTTTGGCTTAATTCTCAAGGGTTTTACTTCATCATCATTATTACTATTAGTTGAATTTTTGTTAATAGATTCAACAGTTTGCTTTCTTAACTTAGATGTTCCCGAAGCTTGTTTTTTACCTTTCTTTTTAAAAACATTACGAACTTTACCAAATAATCTACCAAATAGTTTTTTTTCTTTGACATTAAAACTTTTATCATTTTTCACAGGTTTTCCATTTTCATCAAGTTCGGTAACTTTGTCAATGTGTCTATCAAATCTATAGGAAGCTCCAATTGAGCTGTAAAATCCAGAAGATTTTGCATCTGTTAATAATCTCAAAGAACTATTTATTTGTATGTTTCTATTATATAAAAATGCAATACCAGAACCTATATTAGACTGAGCTTGAATTTTGTCTAACATGGTTTGGTTTTCTATAAAAATAGACCACCTGTTGTTGTAACTAAAGGTAGCTGTTATTATGTATGAGAACTCAGGAAGTTCAGTTCCTATTCTATCGTAATAGATATTCGTAATAATATTGAAGTTATTTGTAAGGTCATTTTGAAGTAATATACCTGCTTTTGGAGAAAAATTATTTGTTTTATAAATATCTTCCGGAATACCAGTGTTTACTCCTGCATAGGCTGCAACTGAAGGAATTAATCTTTTCCAATCAAACTTGTTCCTAGCTACCCAACTTCGTATTTCCTTTGATTTGTCTGTATGTTTTTGTTCGTAAACTAAATATTTTGCACCTACTGTAAGTTTACTAAAACCGGTTTTATTATAACTAGAATTAAAAATATTTTGAAAGCTAACTTGTTCATTTTGGTATGCGAAATTAAGATTAAGTTCTAACTTCTCTTGAAAGAAACTTGTTCTAAACAAAAAATCAGCACCATAAGATTCTGGTCTAGAAAAAGTAGGGTATATACTTGTTTTTCTAAAAAAAATACTTGTTTCTAATTGGTAAACACCCGTACCAACACTGTAAGGGCTTTCTGAAAAACCTGGCCTATTAGAATTGATGACATTTGTATACTGAGCTAAAACAACTTGAGTAAAAAGGATCATACACACAATCCATAATCTTTGAAGTTTAGATATGAAGTAATTTCTTTTAAAAATTGTCAATTTTTTGGGTTTTACACAAACATACTGTAAATATAGGACTCATCAAATGCAATAAATACTTTTTTAAGACTGTTAAAATTTTGTATTCTATTAACGTATCAATTATCATCAAATTGTTACTTTTGATATTTAATTTAATTTTAACATGCAACAAGCAGAATTAATGGGTTTTTTAAGAACACTCCTTATTATATTAATCGTTTACTATAGCTTTCGTTTTTTAGCAAGAATATTTGCACCCCTTTTACTAAAGAAAGTAGTTGGAAATATGCAAGCAAAAGCCAAAAAGCACCATCAACAAAAAAATCAACAATCAGAAAATTCATCTACCAAAGAAGGTGAGACTATTATAGATAAAAACCCAAACTCTAAAACTCAAGGAAATAATTCCGTTGGAGAATATGTAGATTTTGAAGAAATAGACTAATATGAATTTAAAAAGAATTTTACCTCATTTAGCTTCAATATTAGTTTTTATAATTGCCGCACTATTTTACTTTAACCCTGTTTTAAAAGGAGAGAAATTATCTCAGTCAGATATTACACAGCATATTGGTATGGCAAAAGAGGTGAATGATCACAGAATAGCAACCGGTGAAGAACCTTATTGGGCGGAAAGTGCCTTTAGTGGAATGCCTACTTATCAAATAGGAACTTATTTCCCCAACGATTATCTTACAGATTTAGATCGTTTAATTCGTTTTCTTCCTAGACCAGCAGATTATTTATTTCTGTACTTCTTAGGATTCTATATTTTATTACTAGCTTTTGAGGTAGATTGGAAATTAGCCATAGTGGGTTCTTTAGCTTTTGGTTTTTCTACCTACCTGATTATCATCTTTGGTGCAGGACATAACTCAAAAGCACATGCAATTGCCTATATGCCTACAGTTTTAGCTGGTATTATATGGATTTTTAAGAAGCGCTACCTACTAGGGTTTACCGTTACAGCGTTTGCAACTGCTTTAGAAATTAAAGCAAATCACCCTCAAATGACTTACTACTTGCTGTTTGCTATTTTAATTTTGGGAATTATTGAATTCATTGAAGCTCTTCAGAAAAAGAAAATAGGACAGTTTACCACCCAAACTGCTATGATTATTATAGCGATGTTGTTAGCTGTAGGTGTTAATTCTACAAGATTAATGGCCACCAAAGAATATTCAGATGTAAGCACACGAGGAAACGCAGCATTAACTATTAATTCAGATGGTACAAAAAAAGAAGTTACTTCTGGTTTGTCTAAAGATTATATCACACAATTTAGTTATGGAATCACAGAAACTTTTAACTTATTAGTTCCAAGATACATGGGCGGAGGAACTGTAGAGAAATTAAGTAAGAATTCAAATACTTATGAGCATGTTTCTTCTATTGCTGGACCTAAGCAGGCTGATGGTTTTACCAAACAAGTTTATACCTACTGGGGAGATCAATTAATTGTTGAAGCACCTGCTTATATTGGAGCCGTTATTTTATTCCTTTTCTTTCTAGGGGTTTTCTTAGTAAAAGGTAAAATTAAGCATTGGTTAGTTGCATCAACAGTTTTTGCAATACTAATGAGTTGGGGTAGAAACTTTGATTTTTTAACTAATCTATTTATTGATTATGTTCCCTTATATGATAAGTTTAGGGCCGTTTCTTCTTTTCAGGTAATTGCAGAATTATGTATTCCTCTTCTAGGAATTCTAGCTGCTAAAGAATTTTTCTCTTCAAGAATATTAAAAGCAAAAAAACAAGAAGCCTTAAAAAAAGCACTCTATCTTTCTAGTGGCTTGGTTATTCTAGGGTTGCTTTATGCAGTTGCTTTTTCGCCTTTTGAAGGATTAAGAGATGCTAATTATGCCCAATATGAAGGGTTGCTAGATGCTGTAAAAGCAGATAGACAATCTATGTTATATACAGATAGTTTTAGATCTTTAGTGTTAATTAGTCTAAGTTTTGGAATCCTTTGGTTATTTATAAAACAACAACTAAATAAAACCAACGCAATTATTGGATTTGCATTGCTAATTCTATTTGATTTAGTTCAGGTGAATCTTAGATATGTAAATAAAGATGACTTTAGACAGGCTAGAAAAATAGATAAACCTTTTACTGCAACTGCTGCAGATTTACAAATATTAAAAGATAAAAGTCATTATAGAGTAGTTAATTTTACAGGAGACCCTTTTCAAGACGGACGAACTTCTTATTTTCATAAATCTATTGGAGGATATCATGCTGCTAAATTGGGTAGATATCAAGATTTAATTGAATTTCAGTTAGCAAAACAAAATATGCAGGTATATAATATGCTAAATGTTAAGTACTTTATTCTACCCGGAGATGATGGTAAAGAACAAGCACAGCAAAACCCTGATGCAAATGGAAATGCTTGGTTTGTAAACGAGATTAGATATGTGCAAACTGCAGATGAAGAAATAATAGCCTTGGATAGCTTAAATACAAAAGAAGTTGCCATACTTAGAGATTATAACCCATATGGATTTGAAGATTCTTTAAAATATAATGTAGATACTTTAGCTACCATTAAACTCACAGAATATTCGTTGAATGCTCTAAGCTATGACTCCTTCTCAAATCAAAATGAATTTGCAGTATTTTCAGAAATTTATTATAAAGATGGTTGGAATGCCTATATAGATGGTGAATTAAAGCCCCATGTAAGTGTAAATTATGTTTTAAGAGGAATTGAAATTCCAGCAGGAAATCACAATATAGAATTTAAATTTGAACCGAAAGTAATTCAAACAGGAAGTACTATTTCTCTCATTTCTTTTGCATTTTTATTGTTAATTCCAATAGGGTGGTCTCTTTTTAAGTATAAATAATAATAAATATTGTAACTATACAATACTATTCTTTTCCTAAATAGCACGATAGTTAATTTTGAAACTCCATTAAATTAACTATCTTTATTATGTCTTAGAATTATACTTGTTTTATTACAAGTTATATTCTAAGTAAATAAATCTTATTTTAGGGGGTAGATTTATTAAATTTCCTCGAGCTTCACTGCTCGAGGTTTTTTTATTTATAATCTTTTTTTGTGGCTGTTTCCGATAAGGTGGTCTCTTTTCAATGATATAAAATAATAAAAACTCATTTTAAGTATACAATACTATTCTTTTCCTAAATAGCACGATAGTTAATTTTAAAACTCCATTAAATTAACTATCTTTATTATGTCTTAGAATTATACTTGTTTTATTACAAGTTAACTCTAAGTAAATAAATCTTATTTTAGGGGGTAGATTTATTAAATTTCCTCGAACTTTTAAAGTTCGAGGTTTTTTTATGTTATTTTTTTTAAGGTAAGTTTTATATATACCAGAATTATTATTTTATGATTTATTAGTCCAATTTGAAGATTAGATAATTATAATTAAAGATCATTTACTTCTAAAATATTTTTTAGGGATAAATAAGGTTAATTAATTAAAATAACTTGTTACTTTTCTTGAATAGCATCATAGTTGCTTTTTTTAATCCCACAGATAACTATAAATTTATTTTTTGCTTGTGAAAGAGGAGTACAACTTTTTTTTAGTTAAAAACTATATTATATCAAATAAAAAAAACATTATTTTTTCAATGAATTAATATACTCTGAAGGAGTTTTTCCTAAATAATTTTTAAAAGATCTTGAAAACGAAGAAGCATTGGTGTAACCAATTTCTTCCCCTAATGCTTGGATCGTATACTTTTTGTATTTTGAATCTTTCTGAAGTATTGTTATTAAATAGTTTATTCTTAACTCAGTAAGATATTGTTTGTAGGTTTTTCCTTTTTTTTCATTGATAACAGAGGAAAGGTATGATGTATTGGTATTTAAATTTTTGGCTAATTGATGAATGCTAAAGGTACTATCTAAATAGTCTTTTGAAAGTTCAAACTTTTTAAGTTCTTTTAATACCATTTCTTCTATTTCTATATGTATAGAATAATCTTTTTTTGGTGGTAATACGTTTTCAGTAGTTATTTTTTTATTTTTTATTTTTTTCAGGAAATAAACAACAATAATTATTAATGAAATAAGAAAAGTTGTAAATAAAACAACTAAATTATTTCTTTTCTTTAGTTCATTTTTTAAAATTGAATCATTTAGTTTTTGTATTTGATTAAAATCATATAAAAAATGAGTTTTATTCGCTTCTGTTTTACTTTTATTTAATTTTTCTAACATACCCAATGCTAATTTTGAGTATCTAAAAGCACTATCTATTTTGGAGTTATCATTGTATAAATTAGCTAGAATATTATATACAACAATTTTATTTTTTTCAGTATTTGGACTTGTGTTATTGAAATTTAAAAATTTATAAGAATAATAAAGTGAAGAATCCCCCCTTTTTAAATTTTTAAAAATTAAAGATTTTAAAAAATAATAATCTTGAGATTTCTTTACTAAATCAAATGTATTAACAAGTTTAAGAGCCTTCTTATATTGTTTTCTTTTAATTAAAACAGTTGCTATTCTTAAATGATAAAAGCTTAAAGAATTTTGATGTTTTGGAATAAATTTTTCTGCCTCAAGAAATGCTTTCTCATAATTATTGAGAGTAGAATCTAAATATTTGTCATTGTTATTAATTGAATTTAATGCAAAATAAGATTCTCCAAGGATATTATAAGCACTAGCTTTATTAGCTACTATGATATTATTATTATTATTATTAGTGTTTTCAGGGAAATCTTTTATTGAAGGGTATGTGTTCATAACCTCTTTTAATAAAGCAATTGCTTCTTGATGAAAGCCTAAATTATTTTTTAATAAAGCCAAGTTTATTCGGGTATTTAATTTCGCTCTAAAATGTCTTTCGTTTTTTTGTGGATAGTTGTCTAAAAGATTTATTTTTTGATTTAAGTAATTAAAAGCTTCATCAAACTTTCTTTGATTATTTTTAATCCAAAATATGCGTGTTAATGCATGAAGCTTATTATTTATATTACATATAGAATTTTCATCTTTTAGGCTTGTTAGTATCTCTAGTGCTATTTCCTCAGACTTTTTAAAGTTACCAGCCTTATAATATGCTGAAGCAATATTATTTTTACCACTATCACTTATACACTTGTCACTAGATTTTTCTAATTTTTCTGCATAATAGAGAAGACTGTCTGTATTGGTATAAGAATAATATTTAATTTTCTTAAAGCTCTCTTTGTTATTATCACCATTTTGACCAAATAGATTTAGTGAGAGAAGAAAAAAGATTAATTGAGGCTTGTATTTAAGGAAGGGGCTAATGCTATAAAATATAAAATGTTAGAGACAAATATAGCAACTGAAACTAATCAAAAATAATTTTAAAGTATTTTTTTACAACTAATTAGCTTTTTTTAATATAAAATATACTTTTAGTTTTAGATTTGTCTAAGTAAGTTTAAATTTAGCTTTAATTTTAAAGTAATTATATTTTGAGAATTGGAATGGTTTTAGATGATGTTTTTCCACCCGACCCAAGGGTAGAAAACGAAGCAATTTCACTTATAAATTCTGGGCATAAGGTCTTTTTATTTTGCCTGTCTTATGGCCAACAAAAAAGACATGAGACAATCAGTAACATAGAAATAAGAAGGTATAAGTCTACTAAATTTATCTATAAACTTTCTGCTCTTTCTTATGACCTTTCTCTATATAGAATGATTATGACACCCAAAATAAGTCATTTTATAAAAGAAAATAATATAGATGTATTACATATTCACGATATAAGAATAGCCGGTGCTGTATTTCAAGTCAATAAAAAGCATCAATTAAAAATAGTATTAGATCTTCATGATAATATTCCAGAGAACATGAAGTTTTACCCGCATCTACAAAAATTTCCTGGAAAGTATATTATTTCTCCTAAAAAATGGAAAAAGAAAGAGAAGGAGTTTATTCTTAAGTCTGATAAAATTATAACTGTATCTCCTAATTTTGCAAAACAGATTATAGAAATTAATAATTTACAACCTGAGAAAATGGTGTTGGTGCCAAATACTGTTAGACAGTCTTTTTATAAGGAGGCTATTTATTCTGAAGAAATTAAAAAAAAGTATTCTAATAAATTTGTTGTGCTTTATCTGGGCGATACTCATTTAAGAAGAGGATTACTTACCGCAATAAGGGCTTCTGAATTATTATCTAAAAAGATAGTAAACTTTAAATTAGTTATTGTTGGAAGAAATACAACAGATCATATTTTAATTGAAGAGGTAAAAAGATTACATTTAGAATCATATGTAGATTTCGAAGGGTGGCAAGACGTCTCTCTATTTCCATCCTATATTATAGCTAGTAATGTGTGTATTTCTCCTCTCTATAGAAGCATACAGCATGATGTAGCGTATGCGAATAAGATTTTTCAATACATGAGTTTTGGTAAACCTATTTTAGTTAGTAATGCAATAGCTCAAAAAGAAATAGTTGAAAGTATTCATAGTGGGTTGGTTCATGAAGAAAAAAACGAAGAAGATTTTTATTCTAAAGTAATAGAATTGTATCAAAATAAAGAGAAAGCTGAAGAATTAGGCAATAATGGTAAAGAGTTTATAGAAAATAAATTCTCTTGGGAAGTTACCTCTCAAGCTTTAGTTAAATTATATGATGAGCTATAAAAAGAAAGTTTTAATTATCACTTATTATTGGCCACCCGCCGGTGGCTCTGGAGTACAGCGTTGGTTGAAGTTTTCTAAATACTTAAGAGATTTTGAGATAGAGCCTGTTATTTATACGATTGACAATCCATCATATCCAATTTTAGACAAGAGTTCAGAGAGTGAAATACCAAAAGATTTAGAAATCTTAAAGCAAGCTATTTTTGAACCAAATTCTATGCTGTCTTTTTTTGGACGAAACAATAAAAAAGAAAGTGCTGGTTTTTTAAACCCAAACCCAACATTTTTTGGTAGCATAATTCAATACATTAGAGCCAATTATTTTATTCCTGATGCACGAAAGTTTTGGATACAACCTTCCGTAAATTTTTTAAGCAATTATTTAGAGAATAATCATATAGATGCTATCATTACAACAGGTCCACCCCATAGTATGCATCTAATTGGTTTAGAGCTAAAAAAGAAATTAGGAATTAAATGGATTTCAGACTTTAGAGACCCCTGGACAGAAATTGATTATTTTCAACAGTTACCATTAACAAAAAAAGCCACCAAAAAACATCAAGATTTAGAGCAAGAAGTTTTAATAAATTCTGATATGGTTGTTGTGGTTGGTGAAACTATGAAAGAAAAGTTTCTAAAACATACTAAGAGAATAAAAGTACTAACAAATGGGTTTGATACAATCGAAGATTTATCAACTCAAAAATTAGATGAAAAATTTTCAATTACCCATGTTGGGTTAATGAATTTTGACAGAAACCCTACAATTTTATGGAAGGTTTTAAATGAGATTAGTAATACTAACCCTGGTTTTAAAAATGATCTAAGAATTAAATTGATAGGTAAATTAGATGATGCAGTCATTCAAGATTTAAAAGTATTTGATCATAATACTATTGAGACAATACCCTATTTAGATCATAAAGATGTAAGTAAGTACCAAGCATCTTCGCAGGTATTATTATTAAGTATTAATGAGGTGCCTAGCGCAAAAGGAATCATTACAGGGAAAATTTTTGAGTATTTACAAGCAAAACGACCAATTTTATCTATTGGTCCTGAAGACGGTGATGCAGCGATGATACTAAAGAATACAAATGCAGGAACAATAATAGGATTTAAAAATAAAACTGCATTAAAAGCCACTATTTTAAACCTTTACAAAGACTATAAAGAAGGGGTGTTATTTGTGAAATCTATTAATATAGAACAATATCACAGAAAAAATATAACTAGTCAACTTGCAGAAGTAATTAAAAAGGTAGTATCTTAATTGGTATGAAAGTTGATAAGAGTTTATAATTAGTGAAAGGAATTAATCTAAAGGCATCATAATATATTGCCATAGTTTAAATACATGAAAAAAGTAGTTACTGTTATAGGAGCCAGACCACAGTTTGTAAAAGCAGCTGTATTAAGTAGAATTATTAAAGAGTACAATACTATAGAAGAGGTAATCATTCATACAGGGCAACATTTTGATGCTAACATGAGTGCTGTTTTTTTTGAAGAAATGATGATTCCAAGACCCGCTTATAATTTAGAGGTTAATAGTATGAGTCATGGAGCCATGACTGGTCAGATGATGGAAAAAATTGAAAAAGTATTACAAATTGAACAACCAGATGCACTGATTGTTTACGGTGATACAAACTCTACTATGGCTGGAGCATTAGCAGCCAAAAAAATGAATATTAGAGTTGTTCACATAGAAGCTGGTCTTCGTTCTTTTAATATGAAAATGCCGGAAGAAATTAATAGAATAGTAACTGATAGAGTTTCTGATTTATTAAGTTGCCCAACAGAAACTGCCATTGATAATCTAAAGAAAGAAGGTTTTGATAATCTACCTGTTTTAATTGAGAAGCATGGTGATATTATGAAAGATGCTGTAGAGTATTATAGTCAGTTTTCAGCAATTAAATCAACTATTATTAAAGATCAAAAATTAGAAAAAAATAAATTTGTTTTAGCAACAATTCATCGTCAAGAAAACACAGACGATATTACTAAGTTAACAGCTATATTTCAAGCATTGGAGAAGATCCATAAAACTCAAACTGTAATTTTACCTATTCACCCAAGAACTAGTGCAGTTTTAAAGAAATTAGAGATACATCCAAAAATTCAATTTATAGATCCAGTAGGCTATTATGATATGTTAGAATTACTAAAAAACTGTTCTATGGTAATCACAGACAGTGGAGGATTACAAAAAGAAGCTTTTTTTAATAAAAAACAATGTATAGTTGTTAGAGAAGAAACAGAATGGGTAGAACTTGTAGCTTATGGGTTTGCAAAAGTTGTGGGTAGCAATACCAAAAAGATTCTACAGACGTTTGATACCTATAAAGAGATGAAAAAAGATTTTTCTGTTGAATTATATGGAAACAATGTTGGAGAGAAAATTTATAAATCTATAGATCAATTAATACAATCCTAAGTGGGCGTTATCTTAAAACAATCATCTTATAATACAATTATAATTTTAATTGCATTTACTATTGGTGGTGTCAATACATTACTTCTTTATACTAATTTTCTTACTGCAGAGAATTATGGTTTAGTAGTTTTTTTACTTTCTGCGGCAAATGTATTAATGCCCTTAACTGCATTTGGTGTTCAGTATACCATCGTTAAATTTTTCTCATCTTATAAAACGAAGCAAGAGAAGGATCGATTTTTAACGATGGCTCTTATTTTGCCTCTTTTCATTGCAATTCCAACTGGTTTTTTTGGTGTCATTTTTTATGAAAAAATTAGTCAATTTTTATCTGCTGAAAACGCCATGATAAAAGACTATACCTATATCATTTATTTGGTTGCTATTACTACAGCATATTTTGAAGTTTTTTATGCCTGGTCTAAAGTGCAAATGCAATCTGTTTTTGGTAACGCTGTCAAAGAGTTGTTTAGTAGAGTAATGATTATGATTTTACTCTCACTTGTTTGGCTAGAAGTTCTTAATGAACATCAATTTATACTTTGTTTAACAGGTTCTTATTTCTTAAGAATGTTTGTAATGCAGTTTTATGCATTTAAATTATATACACCTAAGTTTTCATTTCGTTTTCCTGAGAACATGAAAGAAGTCATACATTATTCTGGGTATATTATTTTGGCTGGTTCTGCTAGTGCAATTTTATTAGATATTGATAAAGTAATGTTACCAGCGAAACAAGCTTTAGAATTTACTGCATATTATACAGTAGGTGTTTTTATAGCATCAGTAGTTGAAGCTCCAGGAAGAGCAATGTTACAAATAGTTTCTCCGCTAACTGCTAAAGCGATTAATGAATCTAATAACGATGAAATAGAATCTTTATACAAGAGAACTTCAATAAACTTATTGATTATCTGTGGATTATTTTTTGTCTTGATAAATAGCAATTTGGTTCAATTGTATCTGCTGATTGATAAACCAGAGTATTCGCAAGGTGTTTTAGTGGTTTTAATGGTGGCAATTGCTAAATTGTATAATATGTTTTTAGGAAATAATGGCGCTATTATATCTAATTCAAAGCACTATAGAGTTCTTCTTCCTTATGGTTTAGCCATGGCTTTTTCTGTAGCTTACTTAAATATTTATTTTATAGAGTTGTATGGGATGAATGGCGCTGCACTATCAACCTTATTAGTGATTTTAATATTTAATACCATTAAATTATGGTATGTAAAAAAGAAATTTAATTTATTGCCATTTACAAATAAAACAATAGCATCATTCATACTTATTTTGATATTCTATTTTGCCTTTCATTTCTGGAACTTTAATCTTCACCCTTTGTTGAATATAATTTTAAAGAGTACTTTAATTTTAGTATCCTATGTCTTTATAGCATATAAATTAAAGGTCTCTGAACAAATTAATTTGGCAATTAATAAATTGATTTATAAGATACAGTCTAAATAGTCGGCAAGGATGTGTAATAACAATCCAATTGCTAGAATTCTAGTCTTTTTAGGAAATACTAGCACACTATAACATCCAATCGCATAGAATGAGTGTAATGGGTGAAAGTTGATACTACACCTGCTAGCATCAAATATTGGATTGGCTAATAAATGATCTAAATCTATTAGCATCGTTCCAATAAAGATTAAATATGCTAGTTTCCAGGTTTTTTTATAAAACAGTATTGAAATTGCTAATGGAACTAAAAAATGGAATCCATAATGCACAAGAAATTTAAAAGACATCTACAAGTATGAGATTTTTATAGTGATTGAATAAAACTAACTCAGTAAACTGCAGTTTTAAGAATCATAATTAGAACATAAAAGTACTATTATTTTATCTTTAAATATTGTCTGTTGTCTTAACTTTTTTATACAAATCTCTTCTTATTCTACTTAGTTGAACAGGAGTAACATTTAAATAAGAAGCGATATGATATAAAGGGATTAATTTTTCTATTTCAGGACTTTCTGATTTTAATTTTAAATATAATTCTGTAGCATCAAGTGAGGTAAGATCATGAATTCTATTTTCCATGTCTAGATAATTCTTTTCAAGTATAGAATTGTATAAATTACTTAATTCTACATTATTTTTTGCAAGTCGTTTAAATACTTTAAAATCACATTCTAGTAAAGTACAATCTGTTAAGCAATCATAAGTTATGGTTGATGGTTTATTTAAGATTAAAGAATAAAAAGAGCCCACTACTGTTGGTCCATTATGTAAAAATCGTATATTTTCTTTACCCTTTTCATCTTTATAAAAAGATCTAATAATACCTGATTTTAAAATATAAAATTTAGTCGAAATTTCACCATAAAAACTTACTTTATCTTTCTTAGTGTATTTTTTTTCTTTAAAAATCTCCATTATTTTTTTTGAAGACTTTATAGATAGGTTATATGGTTCTAATAATTTTTTCATGTCTAGCTTACGAATTTGCTAGGGGGTAAGATTAAAGTCAAAAAAAATTAAAGGGGAATAGTGATGTTTGATAAACAAATATAAAGATAAAAAGGTTAATTAAATAATTAACCTTTTTATTTATTATAAAAAATACTAGAGGGTAGAATTTTTATCAAATATATAACGTATTCATATATTATTAATAAACATATGTTTAGTTTTTTGAATTATTTGTATTTTTTCGAATTCTACTTAATTGAATTGGTGTTATATTTAAATAATTTGCAATTTGATTGAGTTGAATTAAGTTTTCGATATTTGGGATATCATTTTTTAAACACAAGTATTTCTCTGAGGCATTCAAATGAGATCTCATAGCATCTTTTTCAATCAAATTCAATAAAGTTGTTTCAAGCCCACGAATATATAGTTTACATAAATCAGTTCTTTCTGCAGCTATTTCTCTGAATTTATTAAAATTACCCTCATAGACAGTAACTTCAGTTAGGCAATCAAATTCTATATTGAAAATATGATTATTATTTTTAATATTATTTTTTAAAGATAGAAATAAAGCAGGGGGTTTTAAGATTGACCTTGTGTTTTTATCACCATTTTGATCAATAGTTACAGACCTAGCTAGACCGTCAATTAATATGAAGAATTTTTCAAAATCCTTTGGTTTCTTAATTAAAAAACTTTTTTTTTGATATGTTTTTTTTTTAATTATTTTACTAACTTCACTAAAAGATTCATCAGATATTTGCTCAAATCTATTGAGAATTTCTTTAATTTCTTTCATTAAATAAGGTGGTATTTAGGGAGTGATTTGATTAATTTTTTATAAATTAAACAGAATATAGTTTTTTTCGAATTCTACTTAATTGAATGGGGGTTATATTAATATATGAAGCAATTTCATTTAATTTGATTAAATTCTCTATACCTGGAAATTGACTTTTTAGGTGTAAGTATCTTCCTGTAGCATCTAAATGAGCAAGCATGTGAACTTTATCTATGATCATTTTTATACCAGCCTCAAGAGTTCTATTATAAAACAAACTCAAATCATGATGTGTTTTTGTTAATTCTAGAAATTTTATAAAACAGCCCTCGTATAGAATTACATCACTCATACAACAAAATTTAATCTCTAGAGAACTATTCTTTTTATTGAGTGGTAATGGCTTAATTGATGTAAAAATTGATGATTCGGATAAAATATTCCCAGTTTTTCTGTTGCCTTTTTCGTCAAAAGTAGAGGATCTTACAAAACCTTTTTTTAGAATAAAAAATTTGTTTGAATTATTTAATTCAGTTTTTCTTTTGTATTCTTTTACTTCCATTATTTGATCGAGTTTCTCATAAGACTCGTCAGAAATTGAGTGGTAAAGCATTATAATATCTTTCAAAGATTTCATTATAGGTGGTTTTTTTCAAAATTAATGGTATTTATGTAAATATCAAATAGTTATATGAAATAATTTCACCGTTAAGAATAATTAAACCTTTCTTTTTCTAGAAAACTAAAAGAATTTGGACCCTCCATAAAAAGTAAATCTAATATAGAAAGGTTTTCTAAAAAACCATGCTTATCATCAAATATTTGAGTGTAATGTTCAAAATAATAGTCAGTTTTTTTTTTACTATTGGCTAGATACCTATAATCATTTAGATTTGTTTCATCATATTTAAGTGAAGTGCTGTATTTTTTAGATAACTCTAAAGCATCATTAATAAGACAAAAAGAGTCTATAGTAATATCTAATAGGTATTTGTATTTTTTATTAAAAAAAAGCAATAAATCATCTTTGTAGAATTCAAAAAAAGGGGAGTGATTGTAAGCTGATGTTAATGACTTATAGTGTTGTTTTTGCCAATCTGAATTTTCAACTAATATATCTTTTGTTTTTATTTTTTTAACAGACTTTGGATGTGAAACAGGAATATTTAATAGTAGTTTACCATTTGCACCATAGATGTAACACCTATTTCTATACGTTTGTTTCTGAAAATTATCTTCTATTTCAAAAATTAATGTTTCTGAATTTAAGATTGCCTTATATTGAGAGATAGGTGAGAAATATGTTGGTATAAAAAGGGCCATTGCTACACTTCTTTTTTATTTTTTCCCAACAATGAATACCCTATATATCCTACTAAGGCAATTAAAAAATACAGTAAATAAGAAACGGGTTCTCCACTGCCTCCAACGGTAGTAAATAGTCTTTCCCAACGTATTTTACCATCTTCTATACTAAACCAAATTAGAACTGGTTTTCCTACAACATGATCAAAAGGAACATAGCCCCAACTTCTAGCATCTAAAGAGTTCTGCCTGTTATCTCCCATCATCCAATAATAATCTTGCTTAAAAGTGTATGAAGTTACCTTTTTTCCATTGATGAAAATATGCTCACCTATTACTTCTAATTGATTGTGCTCATAATCACTAATAATCCCTTTATAAAATGGCAATGAATTTTTATCTAATTGAACAGTAGTTCCCTCTTTAGGAATATAGATAGGACCATAATTATCTGTATTCCAACCCAAACTAACAACTTGAGGAAAAACATTCCTATCTGTACTTCCTTTGGGTTCAATTACTTTAATAACACTGTCAATTTCAGAATCTTTTCTTAACTTTTCTGCAATTTCATCAGTAATGTTTGCTTTTCTTGAAGCGGTACTTATTTCTTTAATATCTAACCTAAATTTATTTATTAAACCTTGAGGAACTCCTCCTTCAGAAGTGGTGATTTTAAATTGATTATCCTTTACTTTTTCAGGATTATCAATAGCATACCTCATTACGTCTTCAAATTGTTCTTGACTGGTAAAGTTTATAATGAATTTTCTTTCAAATTCTTTCTTGGTATATCTAAGTAATTTAGCAGTAGAGAACCCTTTACTAGAATATATCCTGTTGTAGAATTGTAGTTTTGCTCTGTCTGGAAGGATGTTTTGTTTTCCATTAATGTATACATAACCATCTCTAACCTCTAAGGTGTCTCCAGCAATTCCAACACATCTTTTTACATAGTTTGTTTTTTTATCTAAAGGTTTGTAATCTATCCCTTTACTTGGGTCTGTCCAATGAACTAGGGTATCTACAGGCCAGTTAAAAACTACAATATCATTTCTCTTTATTTTCTGAAAACCAGGAACTCTTACATAT
This sequence comes from Flavobacterium sp. SCGC AAA160-P02, assembly GCA_000383355.1. Classification (GTDB taxonomy): domain Bacteria; phylum Bacteroidota; class Bacteroidia; order Flavobacteriales; family Flavobacteriaceae; genus Polaribacter. Next base: position 83,784 of record KB911091.1, read on the forward strand.
GGTATTTGAGGGGTCTTTAGATATGATTTAATATTTTTAATCCCAAATATAGAGGTTGGTAGACTATCATGAAGCATTGGGGTAGCAATAGTAGTAGATGGAACTCTTGCACCGTAATGAAATTTGCTAACAAATAAGTAATCTCCAACTAACAATGTTTTTTCTAAAGAAGAAGTAGGAATTGTATAGGGTTGCATAACATAGGTATGAACCAATGTTGCTGCTATGATAGCAAAAGCAATAGAACTTACCCATTCACCTAAACCTGTTCTTGGTTTTAAACTTCTATCCTGTTTGTGAGTTGAGTTTGTAGCATAATTTATATAAAATAAGTAAAACCCAAACGTTAATAATAATAACGCTGTATCTTTTCTTTTATTAAAACCAAAGCTCCTAGCTGTTTCTATCCATAGAATAGGAAACATTAATTGGTTAACAATTGGGAAAAATAGCAAAAAGACCCACCATTTTGGTCTTTTAATAATACTTAGTAAGATTACTGCATTGTAGATTGGAATTGCAGCTTCCCACGCTTTTCTATTGGCCCTAATATATAATTTCCACGTTCCAGCAAAATGAATTACTTGAACTATTAAAAAGAAAATTAACCATTCATTAATTGTCATAATTTTTCTGTTTTTTACTTTAGCTATTAGTTACAAATAAAAGAAAATGTTACCGTTTTTAACCTATGTTTAACACATCTTTCATCGTGTAGATGCCAATTTTATTATTTAACCATTCTGCAGCAATTACAGCTCCTAAAGCAAACCCTTTTCTGTTGTGTGCAGTGTGTTTAATTTCTATAGAATCAATTTGAGATTCATAAGAAATTATATGGGTTCCAGGGACATCTAGAATTCTTTTAGCTTCAATTGGAATTGTTCCAGCATTTATTTGTGTTCGTCTTTCTTTTAGTTGCCAATCTCTTTTTGAAGTATTATTAATAATTCCTTCAGCAAGTGTAATAGCGGTTCCACTAGGGGTATCCAGTTTTTTTGTATGATGAATTTCTTCTACATTTATAGAATATTCTTTTTGCGAGTTCATGATTTTAGCTAGCTGCTTATTTAGTTCAAAAAAGATGTTAACTCCAATACTAAAGTTAGAGGCATAAATAAAACTTCCATTGTTTTCTTTGCATACATCAATTGCTTTATCAAAGTCATCTAACCATCCTGTAGTTCCTGAAATTACAGGTACATTATTTCTAAAGCAACTAACAATATTACTTAGAGCAGCATTTGGTATACTAAAATCTATTGCTATATCTGCCTGAGAAATATCATATTCTTCAGTCCCTTTTATTTTTAAAACTATTTCATGACCTCTTTGTAAAGCAATTTGTTCAATTTCTTTTCCCATTTTACCATATCCAAAGAGTGCTATTTTCATGTATTATATTTTATGATTCCAAGAAGGAACATGATCTTTCATTTAAAAAGAATATTTGAAACTAAACCCTACAGAAGGTGCTTCTATTTTAATAGGATTACTCATTATAGTTGGATTAACTGTAATATTATCACTTGCATCAAATTGTAATAGATGAGCATTTACGCTTGCTTCTACAATTTGAAGTACATACCCAATTATGACAACTAGTAAAGACAAATCTCTGTTACCTCTCAAGGTTTTTTGAGCTCTCTCTAATCCAGTTAATGAAATAAGTTCTGTACCGTCTTCTAGGGTAAACTCGTCTATTAAGCCTCTTTTTCTTAGTTTGTAGGCTTTTCTATATCTCTTGTATTCACCATTATTATCTAGATAAAAATAGGTAGGAATACCAACTGCTGCCCAAGCTAAGGGAACTTTCCAATACTTCTTGTTGTAGGCTTGTCCTCCACCTGGAAAAACAGCAGAATAAAAAGCAGCTTTTGAAGGAGAAAGTGGATTGTATATATTGTTAGAGCTAAGTTTTTGTCCCTTTACTACAACATTTGTAGTATCTTTTTGACTGAAACAGTAAAGAGAAGACAGGAGAAAAATTGCTAATATGACGTTTTTTTGAAACACTTATTTTAATAAGTTTTTAATTCTTTCAAAATCTTCTTGGGAATGAAACGGAATAGAAATTTTACCTTTTCCTTTTGAATTTACTGTAATATTGATGTTATGACCAAGATATGAATTGATCTCTAATAAGCTATCTTTAATGTATTTAGGTAAGTATTTTTTTGTCTCATTAGGACCTGTTGCCTCAACTTTTAAACTTTTAACCAATTCTTCCGTTTGTCTAACTGATAATTTTTCTCGAAGTATTTTTTCGTAAATAGCCAACTGATCTTCAGAGCTTTTTACATTAATTAATGCCCTTCCATGTCCCATAGAAATAAATCCATCTCTCATTCCGGTTTGTAAAATAGGATCTAATTTTAACAAACGGAGATAGTTAGTAACAGTTGATCTTTTTTTACCTACTCTAACACTAAGCTCTTCTTGAGTTAATTGAATTTCATCAATAAGTCTTTGATATGATAAAGCAACCTCAATAGGGTCTAGGTTTTTACGCTGAATATTTTCTACTAATGCCATCTCTAGCATTTCTTGATCGTTTGCAGTTCTAATATAAGCCGGTATGCTATTGTTTCCAATTAATTTAGAAGCTCTAAAACGTCGTTCACCTGAAACTAATTGAAACGAATCTCCAATTTTCCTTACAGTAATTGGTTGAATAACTCCTAGTTCTTTGATAGAACTGGCAAGTTCGCGAAGTGACTCTTCATCAAAATAAGTTCTTGGCTGGTAGGGGTTTACTTGAATATTTTCCAAGCTTATTTTAATAATACTACCAACTATTGCATCATTGAAAGTATCACTAACTGAAGTGTCTTTTAATAGCGCAGATAATCCTCTGCCTAGTGCTTGTTTCTTAGTGGCTTTTGCCATATTGTTGGTTCTTTTTTAAGAGTTCATTAGCCAAATTTAGGTAATTTACAGCACCTTTACTTGTGGCATCATAGGCTATAATACTTTCTCCATAACTTGGTGCTTCTCCTAAACGGGTGTTTCTTCTAATAATTGTATCAAAAACCATAGTACTGAAGTGTTTTTGTACTTCATCTACTACTTGGTTAGATAGCCGTAAACGAGAATCAAACATTGTTAATAACAATCCTTCAATGTCTAAGTCTTTATTATGAATTTTTTGAATACTCTTGATGGTGTTAAGTAATTTACCAAGCCCCTCTAATGCAAAATATTCACATTGTATGGGGATAATCACAGAATCAGCGGCAACCAAAGAGTTTAAGGTTATTAAACCCAATGAGGGAGCACAGTCTATAATGATGTAGTCATAAGCATCTCTTATTTCTTCAAGAGATTCTTTTAGCATGTATTCTCTCCTTTCTTTATCTACTAATTCAATTTCTATAGCCACTAAATCTATGTGAGAAGCAATAATATCTAAATTGGGTGAGCTGGTTTTTAGAATAGCGTCTTTAGCCGAAGATGTGTGTTCTAATACTTGATAACTTCCAACTTTAACAGATTCTATATCTATTCCTAAACCAGAAGAAGCATTTGCTTGAGGATCAGCATCTATCAACAAAACCTTTTTTTCTAACACTCCAAGAGAAGCTGCCAGATTAATTGAAGTAGTTGTTTTTCCTACGCCACCTTTTTGATTTGCTATTGCTATAATTTTACCCATTAAACGATTCTAGTATCAACAGTAAATTTACAACTAAATACTATTTTTAGAAAGCAAAGATGTTAACAAAACTGTTAAACTATAAAAAATTGATTTTCAGGAATATAGATATCTCTTGTTGAAGTTTTTAAACAATTTTTAAAGGGTTCTTAGGAACAGGATTTTTAAAATAAAGCGAAGCTAATTATGAGTTTCTTTCTGGAATATTTTTTAAGATTTCTAATAAGAATTTCCAGAATTTTTGAACTGAAGAAATAGAAACCCTTTCATCTGGTGAGTGAGCTCCTTTAATTGTGGGGCCAAATGAAATCATGTCCATCAAAGGATAGTTTTGACCAAGTATACCACATTCTAGCCCTGCATGACAGGCTGCTACTTTTGCTTTTTCACCAAACAATTTCTCATATAATGGCGTTAAAATTTGTAGTATTTCCGAGTCTACGTTAGGCTGCCAACCCGGGTAGGAGCCAGAGCATTCAACCTCAAAGCCAGACAGTTCAAAACAAGATTTTAGTGAATTAGTTAGATCTTTTTTTGAAGATTCTGAAGACGATCGTGTTAAGCATGCAATAGATATTTTACCATTTCTAACAACTATTCTTGCAATATTATTAGATGTTTCTACTAAGTCAGGAATGTCTGGACTCATTTTGTAAACACCATTTAATGCTGCATAAACAGATTTAATAAACCCTTTTTGAACTTCTACATTCATTACTTTAAGAGGAGTTTCTACTGGATCAATATCTATGGTTAGGTTTGGTTCTATAGTATTAAATTCGTCTTTTATTGAGTTAATCAATAGATTCATTTCAGATAGAAAAGTTTCTTTAAGTGTTTTATCAATTAGTATGGTTGAAAAACTTTCTCTTGGTATTGCATTTCTTAGACTACCACCTTCAAGTTCAGCTATCTTTATATTAGTATGTTCAAAACCATGATATAACAATCTATTCATTATTTTATTGGCATTTCCAAAGCCTTTATGAATGTCCATTCCAGAATGTCCTCCTTGTAATCCTTTGATCGCTATTTTAAAAGCAGTTGTATTTTCTGGAGTTGTTTCTTCAGTATACCTTCTGGTAGCCGTAACATCTATACCGCCGGCACATCCCATGTCTATTTCATCATCTTCTTCAGTATCTAGATTTAAAAGAATTTCTCCAGTTAAAATACCACCTTCTAAGCCCATAGCACCAGTCATTCCAGTTTCTTCATCTATGGTAAATAAGGCTTCAATAGCTGGGTGCTTAATATCATCAGAAGATAGTATTGCCATAATAGTAGCAACTCCTAAACCATTATCTGCTCCTAATGTTGTTCCGTCTGCTGTTACCCAATCACCATTTATATGCATTTTAATTCCTTCAGTTTCAAAATTAAAAACTGTTTCAGAATTTTTTTGATGTACCATATCTAAATGGCTTTGCATTACAATGGTTTTTTTATTTTCAAAACCTTTTGTTGCTGGTTTTGTGATGATAACATTACCAACACCATCAACAAGTGTTTTTAACTGCAGTTTTTCTCCAAAATTAACCATGAATTCGATTACACGTTCTTCCTTTTTTGAAGGACGAGGCACGGCATTTAAGTCAGAAAAATGATTCCAAAGACTTACAGGTTCTAATTTTCTTATTGGAGATATCATAGGTTGTTTGTTGTAATTAATTTGTTGTAAAAGTAGCTAAAAACACGAGTTGTATTAAGAAATCTCTAAAACAATTTCATTCATTTTTTTTCTTACTTTTTTTTGATGAATCATTAGGTCATCTTCAGCTCTAAAGCCAACAGGTAGGACTAATACAGAGGTTAAATCTTGCTCTTTTAGCTTTAGTATTTCATCATATTTTTCGGGAATAAAACCTTCCATTGGACAAGAATCTATTTTTTCATTGGCACAGACAGTTAATAAATTACCCAATGCCAGATAGGCTTGATTTTTTCCCCAAGAAAGTAAATCTTGTATTGTTTTTCCCGCAATAGCAGTTTTTAAATATTCTCTAAATGAGTTGATAATTTCATCTGGTGTATTTCGTATTTCTTTTACTCTATCAAAATACTTTTCTACATCAGATTCGTCTAGTTTTGTATCTACACATATAACAAGTAGGTGAGAGGCTTGTATGATTTGTTGTTGATTCCAACTGTGTGCAACTAATTGCCGCTGGATTTCTTTATTTTTAATGATCAGTAACTTTATTGGCTGTAAGCCATAAGATGTAGCTGTTAAATTAAAAGCTTGTTTTAAAGTATTAACTTGTGCATCTTCTAAGAATTTTTTATCATCAAATTTTTTAACCGCATAGCGCCATTCTAAATTCTCTATACTATTCATTCTAAGTTCTTATTTTTTGCAAAAATACAACCCTTCTGTGATGTGTTCCTATTTTTCTCATTACAAAAATCAATATATTCATAGAGAAATACTTTTTTATTTTTTGTATCTTGAAAATAAAAAAAGCAATGAAAGAGGGTTTTCTACACTATTTGTGGAACTATCAGTTGTTTGATATTTCTAAGTTAACAACAGTTCAGGGTGATGCAATCACCATTCTAAAAAGAGGAATTTACAATCATAATTCAGGGCCAGATTTTTTAAATTCTAAAATTGAAATAGCAAACCAATTATGGTTTGGGAATATTAAAATTCATTCAAAATTATCTGACTGGCATGAGTACCAACATGAAACTAACTTTAAACACAATACTTTAATTTTAGTGGTAGTTTGGGACTGTGATACCCCTGTTTTTGTAACTAATAATACTCCAATTGCAATACTTCAATTACAACAATTTGTTTCTCAAAATTTACTTGATAAGTATGAAAGTTTAATGGTTAAAAACAGGTATTGGATTCCGTGTGAAAAAGAGATTCATACCGTAGACTCTTTCCATTTTAATAACTGGTTAGAAAAGTTATTTATAAATAGGTTAGTGTTAAATTCAAAAAATATAGCATTACTTTTAAACATATCTAATAATGATTGGGAAGTAGTTTTGTTTCAACTCTTAGCAAAGAATTTTGGGCTAAAAATTAATGGAGATTCATTTTTAAAATTAGCAGTTTCAATTCCTTTTTCAGTACTTCGAAAAGAACAGCATGACATTACAAAATTATCGGCATTATTTTTTGGACAGGCGGGTTTTTTGTCTGAAACTGTAGAGGGTTCTTACCATGCAGTGTTAAAAAAAGAATATACTTATCTGAAGCATAAATACAAATTAAGTCCTATGTTAAAAAAAGAGTTTCAATTCTTTAGAATGAGACCCTTAAACTTTCCAACAATTAGAATTGCTCAGTTAATTGCCTTGTATCATAGATATCAAAACTTATTTTCTCTTTTAATGGAGCTTAAAACAATTGATAGTTTGTATCAATTATTCACTATCGAAGTTCCTGAATTTTGGAATTCACATCTAAGCTTTGAAAAAGAATCAAAAATTACTAAGAAAAAATTATCCAAACCTTTTCTAGATTTAGTATTTATAAATACTATTATTCCGCTTCAATTTTATTATCAACAATCAATTAATAGTCTTAATGAAGAGCTTTTATTTGAAAAAATGAAAGGATTAAAACCAGAAAAAAATAGTATTATTTCAAAGTTTTCAGCATTAAAAATTGAAGCAAAAAATGCTTTTGAAAGCCAAGCTTTATTAGAATTAAAAAATAACTATTGCGAATCTAAACGTTGTTTAGATTGCGCTATTGGAAGCCAATTGTTAAGAAATTAATGTAATTAACACCATACACATAAGGTGACCAATTACAAGTCATAAATTTTATTTATTTGGCTCTAACAGATGGTTAATTCTAACCAAGCAATCTTTGTAATGGTATTTTGTTATTTTATTAATATTTCTATTGCTAGCGGTAGTTAATTGATTTTTTAATACCGTTAATTCCCCCCTAATGATAGAAAACAAATCAGAATTCTTAATTTCTTGAGTTTCCATTAATGTTCGCATTCTTTCAATAAATGACTTTTGAAGGTTTCTTCTAAATATAGCCACATTGGTAGTTTTTTTTATTTCAGAGAATATCCCTTTACGTAAATCTCCAACCATGTCAGTAGTACTATAAAAATCTTTTTCAGTGACTTCTGCATTTATCATCCGCTGTAATTTACCAGAATTTAAAAGGCTAAAAAGCTGTCTGTTTTGAAGTTTTAAAATACTTTCTGAATACCCAGTTGGGTTTATTTTCTTAAGAATCTCGTTTGGCATTAGCCATTGTTGATTTTTAAAGACATTGGTTTGCAACCAGTTCATCGCTTCTTTTTGTGCTGCTTTGGATAAGTTTTCATAAACAGACCCCTCTTGCTCTGGTTTTTTATTGTATTCAGAAACGCCCCCTATAACTCCTGTTACATGGCCAGAGTATCTGCTAAAAACACTTAATAATTCAGTATGTAATTCTAGTAAATCATTATAATTATTGGTTTGGTCAGATGTCCAGGCTTGTAGGTTTTTTGCAACAACTTTTAAGTTTTTAACACCATAGCTACTTGCTTTTACCTGGTTATTTCCAATTCCTTCTGTTTGAGACTCTGGATCAAAACCGCCTCGTCTTTGAATCCCAAACTTATAAATTGGATTGTTTCCCTTTTCGGCAATCCATTTATCTAAGATCTTTGTTTCATCTTCAGGGTTTGTAACATTAGGAAGCACACGATATCCCCAATTAATTGAATAATGATCATAGGGGCCTAATTGACGAATAAAACGAATGTTTTCATCGCCAGGTTGGGCAACATAATTGTAACGAGCATAATCCATAATGGTAGCTGCGATTCCATTTTTTTGTGTGAAAGAACCAGAACGTAATGAATCTACTGGATAGGCATAACTTGCTGCCATATTGTGAGGTAATCCAAGGGCATGACCAATTTCATGAGATATAACCATTCGCATCATTTCTCCAATTTCCTCCGCTGGTGTATCTAATGTTCTAGCCAATGGGTTTGCAGCGCCTGTTTCTAGTAAATATCTGTTTCTGTAAGAACGTAAATGATTATGGTACCAGACAATATCACTTTCAATAATTTCTCCAGATCTAGGATCGGAAACACTTGGCCCTACAGCATTTCTGGTGGTGCTTGCTACGTACCTTATAGATGAATATCTAACATCTTCCATACTAAACTCTGGATCTTCTTCCTTTGTTGGAGGGTATTTTGCCATAATAGCATTTTTAAATCCGGCAGTTTCAAATACTTTTTGCCAATCATCTACTCCTTGTTTGATATACTTTCTTAGTTTTTCTGGAGTGGCAGGATCTAGATAATAAATAATTGGTTTTACAGGAACTACTAACTCTCCTCTTGCATATGCATCAGGGTCTTTTGGTTCTAATCTCCAACGTCTGATGTAGCTTTTTGCATCTGCTTTTAAAGCTTCAGAATTATAGTCAATATTATTGACTGTAAAATAGCCAACCCGTTTGTCAAATAATCTTGGCATCATTGGTTCTTTAGGAAGCATAATCATAGATTGATTANCTCTAATGCTAATGGTATTGCTACTTTTATTGCTAGGAGGTGCATCTGCATCAAAAGTAAAATCTTGCACAACTTCTATGTTTTTAGGATAACTTTTAATAGAATTAATAAAACTTCTGGAAGCATCTAATCTTTTTACTTTGTATCTTTTTCTTAGATAGCTAGGCAACCCAGTAATTGCTTTTACATCTGAAGATAAAAATTTGGTAACATCTATAAGTGTAGCTGTAGAATCTAGATTTTGAATTGTAGCATCAAAAGCAAAAAGAATGGGCTCTAAATTATTAGATCTTACAGATTTATAAATAGGCAAGCTATCTTCGGCTATGGCTTTGTAAGAGCGAACTTTTAAAAGTATTTTATTTCTGAATTTTTCCCAAACAACTACTTGGGTATTTATTTTAGTTCCAGCATTTACATAGCCGCCACCTAGGCCAGCCGGAATGGCTTTTAGTCTTGTTACTAATAATAATTCGGTACCCAAAAGATTGTTTGGGACTTCATAATAAAATTTATCTTTTGTTTCATGAACAGAAAACAAGCCTGTATCTGTTGTGGTGTTCTTGTTTACGAAATCAGCATATTTTGGAGCTTTCTTTTTTGGCTTTTTGACTGTAGCGCTTGTGATGTTCTTTTTAGTATTTTTTCTTTTTTTAATTCGTCCGCTCTGTGCAGAAATATTTAAAGGAATTGAAATGCATGCAATCATTACGATGATAAATAATTTCTTCATAATAAAATATCTTAGTTGTTTTATTTTACCAAGATATTAAATATCTTGAAATGTAACCCCTGTAAGTAATAAAAAGGACTATATTTTGAAAGTATGTGAAATCTTGTCCTATTTTAAGTAATACAAGATATTCCTATTTAATGGCCTAATAGAGACTTTTAAATTTAGCTGGATACGCTTCATGCATCATCCCGTAAACTTTTTCAAAGATATCTTCTGCAGAAGGTTTAGAGAAGTAGTCTCCATCAGATCCATAGGCAGGTCTGTGTGCTTTTGCAGTTAACGTTGCTGGTTTGCTGTCTAGGTATTGATACCCATCCTGATTCTCTATGATTTCTTGAAGTAAATAAGCAGAAGCACCTCCAGGAACATCTTCATCTACCACTAATAATCTATTTGTTTTTGCAACAGATTTTACAGTATCATGATTGAGATCAAATGGTAACAAACTTTGTATGTCTATGATTTCAATATCTATTCCAACTTGCGTTAATTCTCTGGCTGCTTCTTCTACAATTCTTAGGGTAGATCCGTAAGAAACAACAGTCATGTCTTTTCCTTTTTTGATGGTTTCTACAACTCCAATTGGAGTGGTAAATTCACCAAAATTGGTAGGTAATTGTTCTTTTAGTCGATAACCATTTAAACATTCAATAACCAATGCAGGATCATCTCCTTTAAGTAACGTGTTATAGAAGCCAGCGGCTTTAGTCATATTTCTAGGAACTAATACATGTATACCTCTAATATTGTGTATGATGCCTCCCATAGGAGACCCTGAGTGCCAAATCCCTTCTAAACGGTGTCCTCTGGTTCTTATAATTAATGGAGCTTTCTGTTTTCCAAATGTTCTGTATCGTAAGGTTGCTAAATCATCACTCATAATTTGCAAAGCATACAACAAGTAATCTAAGTATTGAATTTCAGCAATTGGGCGCAAACCCCTCATTGCCATTCCTATTCCTTGCCCTATAATGGTTGCTTCTCTAATACCTGTATCGGAAACTCTTAGGTTTCCATATTTTTCTTGCAGTCCTTCTAAGCCCTGGTTTACATCACCTATACGGCCCGCATCTTCTCCAAAAATTAATACTTCTGGATACTTGTTTAGAATTGCATCAAAGTTTTCTCTCATCACAATTCTCGCATCAACAGTCTTGTTTTCTGAACTGTAAACAGGAGTAATTTCAGAAATATTAACGGCAGCAGTATCAGTTTCACTTGTTAAATGAGAAGAGTATTTATACGCAGCATCTTTAAAAGAGTTGGTGATAAATTTCTGAAGTTCATTTTTTTCAGTAAAATTTTCATCTTTTATATAGCGTAATGCTTTTCTAGCAGTAGAAAGGATATCTTTTCTGATGGGTTCTACAATACTAGTTAAATCGTTTTTTAGTTTGGTGATAAAGTTTCCATTGCTACTCTGTAGAGCTATTCTTTCTAACAAACTTGCGGCAGAAGCTACTTCTAACTTTATTTCATTTATGAAAGCATTCCAAGCATTCCTTTTAGCGGCACTTACTTCTTTTTTAGCTTCTTTTTCTAAAGAAATTAATTCTTCTTCTGAAGTCACAAACTTTAAAGAATTACCGTTTTCGTCCTCTAATTCAAAATTTAAAATCCATGTACGCATCTTTTCAATACAGTCAAATTCTTTTTCCCATTTTAGGCGCTCAATATTTTTATATCTTTCATGAGAACCAGAGGTAGAATGGCCCTGAGGTTGTGTAACTTCTTTTACATGAATTAAAACAGGTACATGTTGTTCTCTAGCTATTTTGGAAGCCTTGGTGTAAACGTCTATTAACTGAACATAGTCCCAACCATTAACAACAAATATTTCATATCCGTTGGTGTCTTTTTCTTTTTGAAAGCCTTTTAAAATTTCTGAAATACTCTCTTTAGTTGTTTGATGTTTAGCATGAACAGAGATACCATATTCATCATCCCAAACACTCATTACCATAGGAATTTCTAGAACACCTGCAGCATTTATGCTTTCAAAAAAAACACCTTCACTTGTGCTTGCATTTCCAATGGTTCCCCAGGCAACCTCATTTCCATTATTGGAAAAATTTGTTTGATGTTGTAAACCTTTTATATTTCTATACACCTTAGAGGCCTGAGCCAAACCAACTAGTCTAGGCATTTGAGCTGCAGTAGGAGAGATGTCTGCACTTGAATTTTTTTGAGCAGCTAAATTTTTCCAGCTACCATCTTCATGAATACTATGAGTAGCAAAGTGGCCACCCATTTGTCTGCCTGCAGACATAGGTTCTATCTTAATATCTGTATGGGCATATAAACCTGCAAAAAATTGTTGAGCAGATAATTGGCCAATAGCCATCATAAATGTTTGATCTCTATAGTATCCTGAACGAAAGTCACCATTTTTAAAAGCTTTTGCCATGGCTAATTGTGGCACTTCTTTTCCATCTCCAAAGATGCCAAATTTTGCTTTTCCAGTTAACACTTCACGCCTGCCTAACAAACTACATTCTCTACTAATTCTAGCGATTTTATAATCATTTAAGACTTCATTTTTAAAGTCATTAAAAGAAATGTCGGTAGTCTTACTTTCAGTAGCTAATGTCGGCATATATCAAAAAATTATTTAGGTTTTGCAAAGATAGCTTTTTTAGATGAAAGTTAATAATTTATCTATTAACTAAGAATAATTCAATAAAACGAAGTTAAATGAGTTATTTATTACGAATTCTACATAAAACCACGTCTAAAAAAATTAAAAATTGCTCTTGTCTTTGCAACTAATACAAATCTAACGTTTTTAGAATATGCATTTTTAGTTACTTCCCAGCCGTTATTTGAGTAGATTGGAAGGTACAGTTCTAGAATATTATGAATAAAGTTAAATCTAATTCCACTTTCATACCCAAAAAAGACATCGTTGCCTCTATTTTTCAGAAAAGCAGCATCGTTATATATTTCCAGCCATCGCCAGATTCCAACACTAGAGTTAAAAGAGACTAAAAATTGATTGGCAAAACGTTGGTCTAGCACAGATTTAAAACCTCCTTCAGCCATAATAAATTGTTGACTAAGAAACCCCGTGCTTTCTGAACGCCCTATATAATTTAATTCAAATAAATAATCATTAGCTCTGTCTAAACCAAAACTAAAGAAATCTGAATCTGTATTATTTTTTATAAATGAACCTGCGTACAATCTAAAATCTAATTGTGTGTTTTTTGCAGTTAATTTCCTAAAACGAATTTCACCCGTAGCTTTAGAGTAGTTACTGGCTATTTCTGTACCGATTGAATATTTTAGTCCTTTAATAATATCTGGTTTGTTATAATAGTATTTTAATTTAAATACTCGATACTTATCTGAGTCTGTTTGAGTATCATTTGGCGCTAATTCTCTATTAATATTTAACAATCTTGCAGATAAAAAGCTACCACCAACATCTCGCAAATTTTTTCTTCTAAATTGTACTGTAATGCTTTGATTAAATGTGTTGTATGATAGATTTTCTGCATAATGTAAATTACTGCCAGACAACGAGTAATAAATTCTATTTATTGTAGAGTTTTCAAAATATTGAGTGTAACGAGTATTAAATGTTCCGTTTAAAGCATTACTTTTTGTTCCGTATTGTGGTGTGATAGAAAACTGAAAATTTCTAGATAAAAGTGGTCTATTATGAATTCTTAGTCCTAATAAAGCTCCGTCATAAAAATTATATTTTATATTAGGCTGTAAATAGATCTGATGGTAGTAAGGATCGTTAATATCTTTATAGAGCTTAAACTGTATTGGTTTGTTTAAAATATTTTTTCCTACTTTTTTCCAATTATCCATGGAGTTAAACTCTGGATAGGAGTTTTCAAAATTTAATGAAACTCTATTAAAACCGTTTTTGGGAATTGCAATAGTTTTTGTGCTATCTATATTTGTTAGCCATTTTTTAAATTTTACTTGCTTGTTTTTTAAGCCATATAAAGCAACAGGTGCCGTCATATTTCTTTTGTTCTTTATGGTTACATAAACAGAATCATCTTTAATGATGGCTTTTTTAATGGTGTAGTCTATTTTTTTAGTTGTTTTCAAATAATCTTCAAAAAACCAGCTAATATCTTTGGTTGTTTTAGATGAAACTATTTTTTTAAAATCATCACTTTTAGCATACTTGAGATTGTTTTTCAGATAAAATTCTTGAAAAGATGCACTAATAATAGAATCACCTATATAATCTGCAAGATATCTTAAGCCCAATCCTGCTTTATATTTACCAGCAATTTTTCGGTTAAAATTTGACAAAGAATCAGATCTTGTATTTAATGCTTGATCTATAAATTGACGAGCAGTATATTGGTATACAAAAGGATACTTGTCATTAAAATTTAGTTTTGAGAAATTAAAATTTTTAAATCCCCAAATCTTTGAAATATTTCCAGCCAGTTTAATCTCTGGATAATATTCTGAGACATAATTCATCATTAAATAGGTCTGCAAGCCGTCTGTAAGCCAATAATCATTTCGTTTGTCTAAAAGCAAGGTGTTGTCTATGTATTTTTTAGACATGGCTTTTAGCATGGTAAGATCCCATTCAAAAACATCTGGAAAAGGCCTTATAAATTTTGGCAATTGATTTAATCCATAAATTGGATTTTTTGCTTGACTAGCTTCATCAATAAATATTTTTTTATGAGGATAAGTTCCTAAAAAACGCTGAATAAATTCTAATTGTCTATTTAAAATATCTGCACTCAGTTTCTTGTTGATAACAGTATTATAGAGGTCTGTTTTAATTTCAACTTTAGTTGTTTTAAATGATTTGTAGTGATCTTTAGTATCAATATTTAAAAGAACTTCTGTTTTTTGTTGTCCTAGTAATAAAAATTCATTTGTAGCTCCTTTGGGAGTTTTATATTCATTTAAATTTGAACTTACATAGTAGTATTTTGGAAGTGTAATTTTTATAGTGTAATTAGTGCTATTGGTTAATAAATCATCCATATTTAGGTTGCTCATTATTTTCCAATTATCTTGAAAAACTGCAGGAACTAAATACCAATATCTTAAATGATAGCCTGTTTTTGTTTTTCCATAGCTAGTAAATTTTGCATTTGGTATTTTAACATCATAGGCAATATTTATTGTGATAGATTTTTTTGATACTAAAGGAGCATTTAAGATTATTTNAATGATATCTATTTTACCGTTTTCTACTTCTAAAAATGGTGTAGCCTCAAAATCTACGGTTAAATTATTTATCCTTGTAAAACCTCTGTCTTTCTGATTGGCAAAGTATAAAGATTTGTCATAATTTTCAATAAGTCTGTTGGCTAGTGGAGCTTTGTTGTCTTTGTAGCCATTTGCCCAGTTGTGAAGAAAGATATTAGTAAGTGTTGAGTCTGAATTATTGTAATAAACAATGCGTTGATTTATTCGTAAGATATCTTTTTTGTCATCTAATTGAGCTTCTAAAGAAATAGCGTGCTCTTGCCCATTTATTTGAGTAAATGGGAACATAATAATGAATAGTATGAATGCGAATTTTTTCAATTAAGTTTCAATAAATTTTAATGGGCTTTTTAAGTTTTGGCACGAAAGATAGTAAATCCTCTTTGAAAGATTTTTATCATTCATAAGTATTGAATTATTGAATGTGTTTTTTGTGAAAAACGATGCTTTAAAAGTTAGGTTTTAAACTATACTTACTATAGAATTTATTTAGATGTTCTATAGCTTCATCTGCAGTATCTACCACTCTAAACAATTTAAGATCAGATTCGCTAATATTTCCTTCAGCAAGTAGGGTGTTTTTAATCCAGTCTAATAATCCTCCCCAAAAAGAAGACCCTACCAAAACTATTGGAAATCTTCCAATTTTTTTGGTTTGAATTAACGTAATGGCTTCAAACAATTCATCTAAGGTTCCAAAACCACCTGGCATGACTATAAAACCTTGTGAGTATTTTACAAACATCACTTTTCTTACAAAGAAATAATCGAATTCTACATTTTTGTCTTTGTCTATCCACGGATTGTCGTGCTGTTCAAAAGGCAATTCTATATTTAAACCAACAGAGGTTCCTTTTCCTCTATGTGCTCCTTTATTACCGGCTTCCATTATACCTGGGCCACCACCAGTAATAACTCCATATCCATTCTGCGTTAATTTATAAGCAACCTCTTCAGATAGTTCATAGTATTCTTCTCCTGGTTTGGTTCTGGCAGATCCAAAAATAGAAACGCAAGGACCAATTTTACTCAATTTTTCATATCCTTCAACAAATTCTGCCATAATTTTAAAAATGGCCCAAGAGTCGTTGGTTTTTATTTCGTTCCAGGTTTTTTGCTGTAATTTTTCACGTATTTTTCTGTCGTCATTTGTCATGTCTAAACTGTTTAATGAATACAAAGATAGATGGTAAATTTAAAGATAAGCAAAAAGACAGTTAAAATTATGATGCTACATGGTCAAAGTTTAAGTATAAATATTAAGAAAAGTTAAATTCCAGAATAGTCGAAATTTGTAACAAGCGGTATATGTCTAGTTTTGTTTTTCCTGATTCTATTTTATAATATGAGTTTTGGCAAATACTTAATCTTTCAGATAACTCATATTGTGAAATTCCTTTTTCTATTCGAAGTGCTTTAATTTTTTTTAAAATAGTAGTAATTGTCTCACGATGCGGGTTTGTTAACATATTTCAATTTTTTTTCTCAAAAATACTTTTTTTGCATCAAATAAAAAATAGCTTATAAGACTAACCATTTTTAGGTATTCGCATCCCTTTTTTTAGGCAATTAAAAAAGTAATTAAATATAGCCTAAGGCTATTGTATGTTTTTTGAATGCTTTTTACATTTACGATATCAATTGCAATTGTAGTCATAACGCTATGAGTGACTATAAAAAAATCATGTTTTTTTAATTTAATAACCTTCTTATTTTTAAAAATAAAGAATAAAGTAAGATTGTTATTATAATTTTTTATATTATGAAAAAATTAATAAAACTATCATTGGTATTACTAATGTCTTTAATGATATCTTGTTCTAACGAAGACTCCCTAAATGAACTCCCTGTAGATTCTTTAGATTTATCTATTCTAAGTAAAGATGAGATTGAGACTGCTTCATTAACTGATAAATCTAACTACAAGAGGTATCATTTAAAAGTATTAGCTACCTTTATAACTAAAGAAAAAAAATTAGTAAATGAGATAATTAAATCCAAGAATATTCCAATATCTGATGAGCATCAAGAATTTTTTATCGAAAACTTGGTAAATGAGATGCTAAGTTTTGAACACATTAAAATAACTGATGAAAAACTTAAAGTTATAGAAAAATCTTTAAATGCATTTAAAGATTTGGATGGTGAAAACTGGTATCCAAAAATTTTCTTTAGAAATGAATTTTCTTCTGAATCAAAAACTAATAGTATGGTTGATAGAACTTTTGTAGCCATAGAAGATTTAAATGAAAATGGCGAATATTTTTCTCCTTATGAATTACTTGATAATGATTCAGGTGAGGAAGAACTTTTTCTTCTTAATGATGGGCTAACTCCAGAGTATGTAGGTTCTAATAGTTTAATGGTTGTCGAATTAGGCCTGCCTTGTGGTGATGGAGGTATTGATCAGATTCAACGCTGTTCTGGTGGCGGAGGAGGTCCTGGTGGCGGATCATCACTAAACATGGTATTAGAAAAAATAAGAATAAAAGATTTAAAAGAACTTTGGCCCGGAAGGTCTGAAATTAGTTTAAAAATTTATAAATTGCCATCAGGTGTATTAACTCCTCCTGCTGGTCTTCTAGACCTTTGTGGAGATTTTGTTCATGCTTCTGATGATTGTGATAATTTAGAAGGAAGAAGATATATGAGATTAAAAAGAAGTGATAAGAATAAACAATTTTATGTTGATTGGTTAATGAAAGATGAGGGTAATTCTCCATATTCCAATGATATTACTTTTTATGTAATTTTTGAAGCAGATCCATGGCCTGCACTTAAACAAACAACAAATTTTGAAGATATTCCAGGCATTACCCCTAGAATTAGCTTTAGATCTAATCAATCATATTATGATAAACGAATGACTGCTACTAATAATTCTACTATTTTACAATATGGTATTATGGATGCTTCGTACAATAATATTAATAATAGTGATATCGAATATAATTTTGAAATAAAATAAATATTAACTTCGGGTTGTCAGTTATATAACTGACAACCCTTAATAAAACTCTCAATAATTATGTATAAAATTCTCCTTGTCTTCCTTCTCTTTTTTATTTCTACAATTTCATATTCTCAACATTCTTCTGATATAAACCAACGGAAAGGTAATTTATTCTTTTCTGCGGGAGTTGATTATAGAATTACACCAATTTATAAAGGTTTTTCGAATATAGATTTGCCAGTTAGCGTAGATTTGCAAAATTCTGGTTTAGGGTTTAATTTTAATTTTGATTATTTTTTATCTAAAAATCTTTCATTGGGTTTGGGAAATACGCTTCGTTATGATATGGTTTCTTCAAATTTTGACGAAATCACTGATATAGCTGGTTTTACCAAAGTTAATAATGATTTAATCTTTGATATACATATTTACCTTGATTATCACCTCATAAAATTCAAAAAAGGAGAATTGTTTATTAGATTTGGTAAATCTCTTAGAAATAACGGAGCTCAATATGCATATAGTGATCCAGTTTTTGATCAAAATGGAAATTATTTTGCTTCTTTACAAGGGATTAGTGTAACGCCATCTCATTCTGCTTGGAATTTTGCTCTTGGATACAAAAATAAAAGAGTTAGCCTAATGCTAGGTGTTTTCACAACTTCATTTTCTGGCTACTTTTCTCCTGACAAAGCTTTTATTGTACCTTATTTTTCAATAACTTATAATCTAGGAAAGTTGTAAATGATTCAATAAGATTTTTTGATTGTATTATTTAAAATTAAAAGACATATTAACCTAATTCCTGCTTCAAAAACTGAGCCGTATAACTTTTTTTGTCTTTCACAATTTGTTCTGGTGTTCCTTTACATAAGATTTCACCACCTTTTTTACCACCCTCCATGCCAATATCTATAATATAATCTGCTAATTTAATAACATCCATATTGTGTTCAATAATTAAGACGGTATTGCCTTTGTTAGCCAAGGTATTAAGAACGCCCATTAAAACTCTAATATCTTCAAAATGAAGGCCTGTGGTTGGCTCATCTAAAATGTAAAAGGTGTTTCCGGTATCGCGCTTAGACAATTCTGAAGCTAGTTTTATACGTTGTGCTTCACCACCAGACAGCGTAGTAGATCTTTGGCCTAAGGTAATATAGCCCAAACCAACATCTTTGATGGTTTTTAGTTTGCTGTGTATTTTTGGAATGAGTTTAAAGAATTCTACAGCATGATCAATAGTCATTTCTAACACATCTGCAATAGATTTTCCTTTGTATCTAATTTCTAGCGTTTCTCTGTTAAAACGTTTTCCTTGGCAGGTCTCACATTCTACATGCACATCGGGTAAGAAATTCATTTCAATGATTCTTACACCACCTCCTTGGCAAGTTTCGCATCGTCCATTTTTTACATTAAAAGAAAAACGTCCTGGCTTATAACCGCGTATTGCTGCTTCAGGTGTTTTGGCAAATAAATTTCTTATCTCACTAAAAACTCCTGTATAGGTGGCGGGGTTAGAGCGTGTAGTTCTACCAATAGGAGATTGATCTATGTCTATTACTTTGTCTACATGTTCTAGGCCCGTAATTTTTTTATAGGGCATTGGCTCTTTTACACCTCTGTATATGTGCTTGTTTAAAATAGGATAGAGAGTTTCATTAATTAAAGTAGATTTTCCACTTCCAGAAACTCCGGTTACGCAAATCATTTTTCCCAATGGAAATTCTGCTGTAACATTTTTTAAATTATTTCCGGTAGCACCAGTAATTTTTATAGACTTTCCATTTCCTTTTCTTCGATTCTTTGGCACTTCAATTTGCCTTCTTCCGGCTAAGTAATCTGCAGTTAAAGTACTGTGGTCTTTTATTTCTTGAAAGGTTCCTTCACTTACAATTTCACCGCCATGAATACCAGCGCCTGGCCCAATGTCAAAAACAAAATCTGCGTGCTCTATCATGTCTTTATCATGCTCAACCACCAAAACAGAATTTCCAATATCTCTTAATTTAACTAAAGAATCTATGAGTTTCTGGTTGTCTCGCTGATGTAGTCCAATACTAGGTTCGTCTAAAATATACAACACACCAACCAGTTGAGATCCAATTTGAGTTGCCAGTCTAATACGTTGTGCCTCACCACCTGAAAGCGATTTTGAGGTTCTGTCTAAGGCTAAATAATCTAGACCTACATCTAATAAAAATTGAATTCTGGTTTTAATTTCTTTTAGAATTTCAGTGGCAATAATTACCTGCCTTTCTGATAACTTAGGATCTAAATTTTGAAACCATTCGGCTAGTTCATTAATATCTAATTTGGCAAGATCACTAATATTTTTATTATCTATCTTAAAGTGTAGACTTTCTTTTTTTAATCGGTTTCCTTCACAAGTACTGCAGGTAACTTCGTTCATAAAACCTTTTGCCCATCGTTTAATAGAGGTGCTTTCACTCAGCTTGTATTGGTTTTCTATAAAAGCGGTAATTCCTTCAAAATCTATTTCGTAATTACGGGTAATTCCAATGGTTTTTGAAGCAATAGAGAATTTTTCATTACCTCCATTAAGTATAATTTGTAATGCTTCTTCTGGAATAGATTTAATAGAATCACTTAATTTAAAATGATATCTGTCTGCAATTAATTGTAGTTGCTTAAAAATCCAACTATTTTTTTCTTCACCCAAAGGAATAATTCCACCACTTTTTATAGAAATGCTATGATTTGGTATTACTTTTTCAAAATTTATTTCATTGGTAATTCCTAGTCCGTTGCACTTAGAACAAGCGCCTTTTGGTGAATTAAATGAAAATGTGTTTGGTTCTGGGTTTGGGTAAGCAATACCAGACGTTGGGCACATGAGTTCTCTACTGAAATAACGTGGGTTTTCATCATCAACATCAATTACCATTAAAATATTATCTCCAGTATATAGGGCAGTTTTAATGGTCTCTTCTAAACGTTTTTCTGAGGAGTCATTCACAATTAATCTATCAATTACCACCTCAATATCATGCGTTTTATACCTGTCTAAACGCATGCCTTTTTCAATTTCTTTTATTTCACCATCTACCCGAACCTTTACAAAGCCTTGTTTAGAAATTTGTTCAAATAGTTCTCTATAATGTCCTTTTCTAGATTTAACAATTGGTGCTAGAATAGCAATTCTTTTGTCTTTAAAGTCTTGTAAAATTAAGTTTCTAATTTGCTCATCGCTGTAACTCACCATCTTTTCTCCAGTGTTAAAAGAGTAGGCATCTGCTGCTCTAGAAAACAGTAATCGTAAAAAATCGTAAATTTCGGTGATGGTTCCTACAGTAGAACGCGGACTTTTGTTCGTTGTTTTTTGTTCAATAGAAATAACAGGAGATAATCCGTCTATTTTATCTACATCTGGGCGCTCTAAACCTCCTAAAAATTGACGGGCGTAGGCAGAGAATGTTTCTATATATCTTCGTTGCCCTTCTGCATAAATTGTATCAAATGCTAGAGAAGATTTTCCACTACCACTTAAACCGGTAATAACCACTAATTTTTCGCGCGGAATCTTCACATTTATGTTCTTTAAATTGTGAACACTAGCGCCATAAACTTCTATATATTCTTGATCTTTCAATATTGGTAAAATTCAGAAAGTTGCAAAGTTACAGAATCCAAATTTGTTTTTATGCGAAACTTGTTGGCAAAGTAGTGGCATATTTAAGCGTAGTGTTTAAGTTTCATTAAATCCTCTTTTTTTGCTTCAACTAAAAAAGTATCTTGCATCAAAATTTTATAGATGAATTTGGTGCATTCTGTGAGACATTATTTTGAAAGACATGGGTATCATGTTTCTTCCCGTTTAGCAGACCGTTTGGGAATGAGAGCTCAGAATGTTCGATTGTTTTTTATTTATATATCTTTTGTGACCGTTGGCTTGTCTTTTGGTTTTTATCTAACCATTGCTTTTTTATTGAAGTTAAAAGACATTGTTTACACCAAAAGAAGCTCTGTTTTTGATTTATAAACTAGCGTTTATCTTTGGTTACTGACAAGTAAAAAAATAAAGAATTATACATTAAAACTATGTTTAAATCTAAATTTCAGAAAGCTTTATTGCTCTTGTTTTTTGTGGTAACTACAGGAGTTATTGGGTATATGTATCTTTCTGGCTATTCATTTGTAAACGCTTTGTATATGACTGTTATTACAGTTTCTACAGTTGGTTTTGCTGAAGTTGAACCTTTAAACGATCAAGAAAAATTATTTACTATATTTTTGATTACCACCAGTATTATTAGTTTTGGGTATACAGTCTCTGCATTCACAGAATACATTATAAGCGGTCAATTATTTCAACAATTAAAATTGAAAAAAGTGCAAAAAAAGATCGAAAAATTAAACGGACATACCATTATTTGTGGTTTTGGAAGAAATGGAAAGCAATCTATGATAAAGTTGCAAAATTATAAGAAAGATTTTGTGATTATTGAAAAGTCAGATGAAGTAATTAATGAAATTGATTTAGATGGCTTTCTGAATGTTAAAGGAGATGCCACTACAGATGAAGCTTTACTAAAGGCAGGCATAGAAACGGCAGATAATTTAATTACTGCTTTGCCTTCAGATGCAGACAATCTTTTTGTGGTGCTTTCGGCCAGACAGTTAAACACTAATTGTAGAATTATAAGCAGGGCCTCTAATGAAAGCTCTTACAGTAAATTAAAAATTGCCGGAGCTAACAATGTTATTATGCCAGATAAATTGGGAGGAGATCATATGGCCTCATTGGTAGTAACTCCAGATGTAATTGAGTTTGTTGGAAGGTTAACCATAGAAGGAGAAACCACCGCTAATTTGGAAGAAATTTCAGTGAATGACTTGCCTACAGAATATTTAGACAAAACAATCTTAGATTTAGATTTAAGAAGAAAAACTGGCTGTACAGTTATTGGTTTTAAAGCGCCAGACAATAGCTATCTTATAAATCCTGAAGCTTCCATTGTATTACAAAAAGATTCGCATCTAATAGTTTTAGGAAGGCCAGAACAAATCTCTAAGTTAAGAGCCCTCTTTTAAAATAATCATCAACAATGGTTTTCTTCTTAACTCTTTAAAGAATATTTATAAAGATGTAAAGAAACTGAAACTAAAAAATACTTTTAACCTTCAAAAGTTGTTCGGAGCTCATTTTTTTATGATATTGCGGATTACAAAAAACAAAAACAACAATTTCTCATGAAGAAAAAACTTCTAGTACTACTACTTATGGTAGTCCCAATGTTAACATTCGCACAAGAAAAAGGATTAGATCAGAAAATTGATGCGGCATTTAAACCCGTGTCTGATTTCTTTAGTAATTTAATATTCTTTACTATACCAATTGCAGGAATAGACGTGCCTTTTGTGTTACTTTTATTAGTTGGTAGTGCCTTGTTTTTTACCATTTATTTTAAATTTCCAAATATTTTTCACTTTAAAACTGCTATCAATGTAGTTAGAGGAAAATATGACGAATTAGATCAACACGAAGCTGGAGATCCAGCATTAGCTATTGGTGGTGACATTAAAGGAACCATTAAAGACGAAAGCACGGAAGGTGAAGTAACTCACTTCCAAGCATTAGCTACAGCAGTTTCTGGAACAGTTGGTAATGGAAATATTGCAGGGGTAGCATTAGCTATTGCTCTTGGTGGTCCTGGAGCAACATTTTGGATGGTAGTTTGTGGGTTTTTAGGAATGTCAACAAAATTTGTTGAGTGTACATTGGGAGTTCAATATAGAGATGTTGGAGAAGATGGAACTGTTTATGGTGGTCCAATGTATTATATCAGTAAAGGACTAAAAGAAAGAGGGTTTAAAACATTTGGAAAAATAGTAGCAATAATTTTTGCTATTTTCTGTATTGGAGGATCTTTTGGTGGTGGTAACGCTGCTCAATCTAACCAAGCAACCGTAGTTTTAAAAGAGCTAATGGGCTTAGAGAGTTCTGGAGCAGGATTCTGGATAGGTGTAGTTATGGCAGTTGTAGTGGGTGTTATTATTATTGGAGGAATTAAAAGAATAGCTTCAGTAACAGAAAAGGTAGTGCCATTTATGGCGGTATTATATTTACTAGCATGCCTTTATATTTTAGGAGCTAATTTTTCATTAATAGATGATGCATTTTCTTTAATTTTTAGAGAAGCTTTTAATCCAACAGCTATTGGAGTTGGAGGGGTTATTGGGGTGTTACTAGTAGGGTTTAAAAGAGCTGCATTTTCTAATGAGGCAGGTGCGGGTTCTGCATCTATTGCACATTCAGCTGTGAAAACTAAATATTCAGCTTCTGAAGGTTTGGTTGCATTATTAGAACCATTTATAGATACAGTTGTAATTTGTACCATGACTGCCTTGGTAATTATTATATTTAATTTTGGTGGAGATGCCTCTGGAGCAACAATTTTTCAATACGGAGGAGATGGAGCAGGAGCTGTGTTAATTGATGGAGTTTCTTATGAAGGAGCTGGAATTACCTCAAAAGCATTTGCAGAATACATACCTTATTCTAATGTATTCTTAACTGTAGCAGTTGTTTTATTTGCAGTTTCTACAATGATTTCTTGGTCTTATTATGGTCTACAATCGTGGAAGTTTTTATTCGGTAGAGGTAAAGCTGCAGATATGGCATACAAGTTATTATTCTTATTGTTTGTAATTATTGGAGCTTCAGCTAGTATGAATTCAATTTGGGCATTTTCAGACGCAATGATTTTTGCTATGGTATTCCCTAATATGGTAGGATTATACTTCTTGTTCCCGGTTGTTAAGAAACAATTAAAAAGATATACAGATGCTATTAAGGAGAGCCATGCTTAACTCTATTTAGAATTTGGCACTATTTATCGGATCGCTAAGAAAAAATAAAAAATGAAAAAACTGAAATCCCATTTCTGGTACACAAAAAGCCAACGAAATGGGATTTTATTTTTACTAGCAAGTATTATAGGGCTTCAATTATTATTTCATTTCATTAATTTTGGAGACAATGGGTTGGTTACTCCTAATCAAGCTAAAATGAGTTTTTATCAGCATCAACTAGACAGCTTAAAGAAAATATCTTTAGAAGATAAGAAGTATACAATTTACCCTTTTAATCCTAATTATATATCAGATCACAAAGGGTATCAATTAGGAATGAAAACAAAAGAAATAGATCGTTTGTTGGCTCATAGAAACAAAAGATTATTTGTAAACTCAGCAAAGGAATTTCAAGAGGTCACAAAGATTTCAGATAGCCTATTTCAAGCTATATCACCGTATTTTAAATTTCCTGAATGGGTTCAAAAAAAGAATAGAGAAAAGGAAGAACGATTTACCGTTACTACTAAAACAAAAAAAAATATTTCAGACATAACTTCTTCAGATATTAATGAAGCAACACCTTATGATCTTACGCTTGTTAAAGGTGTAGATGAGTATCTTTCAGAAAGAATTATTAAGTATCGTTCTAAACTACAAGGATTTTCTTTTTCAGAACAACTTTTTGAGGTTTGGGGCTTAGAGAAAGAAGTAGCTGATAACATACTTCAAGTATTTTCTATTCAAAAAAAACCTAAAATTACAAAGATCAATGTTAATACCGCATCCTTTAAAGAAGTCTTGTCTAATCCTTATATAGACTATGATCTATGTGTTCAAATTTTTGGGTATAAAGATGAGGTTGCAGAACTACAATCTATTTCAGAAATCAAAAACATTGAGGGTTTTCCGATAGAAAAATACGATAGAATAGTATTATATTTACAAGCGAAATAGGAAATAAAAAAAATTACTTAATTGTTGCACATGTATTTTACCGAAGAACATGAGGTTTTCAGAGAAAGTTTCAAAGATTTTTTACAAAAAGAAGTAGTTCCCCACATAGAAAAATGGGAAAAAACTGGAGATATAGAACGTTTTATCTGGACAAAGTTTGGAGATATGGGCTATTTTGGATTGAGCTACCCCGAAGAATACGGAGGCTTGAATCTGGATCTATTTTACATGGTAATCTTTTTAGAAGAATTGCAAAAAATTAATTCAGGTGGTTTTGCTGCTGCTATTTGGGCACATGTTTATTTGGCTATGACGCATCTAAACAAAGAAGGAGACGAAAGAATTAAAAGAAAATACTTAAGTGCAAGTATTTCAGGAGAAAAGATAGGATGCCTATGTGTAACAGAACCCTTTGGAGGTTCTGACGTGGCTGGAATGAAAACAACAGCCGTTAAAGAAGGAGATTTTTATACAATAAATGGTTCAAAAACATTTATTACCAACGGAGTTTATTCAGACTATTTAATTGTTGCAGCAAAAACAGATGCATCATCTAAACACGCTGGTATGTCTATTTTTATAATAGACAGAGAAACCCCAGGAATCTCTGCAACTAAACTAGATAAGCTAGGCTGGAAAGCATCAGATACTGGTGAAATTGCTTTTGATAATGTAAAAGTTCCTCTAGAAAATTTAATGGGTGAAGAAGGAAAAGGCTTCCCATATATTATGCAGCATTTTGCTCTAGAAAGATTAATTATGGGTATTAATGCGCATGCAAGAGCAGAATATGCTTTAGATTATGCTATTAAATACACCTCAGAAAGACAAGCCTTTGGGAAAACTTTAGATAGCTTTCAAGCATTACGACATAAAGTTGCTGAAATGGCTAGTAGGGTAGAAATGTGCAAAGAGTTTAATTATTCAATAGCCAAGAGATTAAATGACGGAGGATACGTTGTAAAAGAAGCAAGCATGTCTAAATTGCTATCTACCAAAATGGCAGATGAAGTTATTTACGATGCACTACAGTTACTTGGAGGTTATGGTTATATGGAAGAGTATCCAATGGCTAGATTGTTAAGAGACAGTAGACTGGGCCCAATAGGAGGTGGCACCTCTGAAATCTTGAAAGAGATTATCGCAAAAATTGTTATTGATGGAAAAGAGTATAAGCCAGTTACTTAGTTTTTAGAGTTTCTTTTTTT
>KB911091.1:111023-201943 GCA_000383355.1 Flavobacterium sp. SCGC AAA160-P02
TTTTTTTGCGAAAATTGTTTTTCCAATTCGCAAAAATTATAATAGATAAAAAGGAGTATAAGCCAGTTACTTAGTTTTTAGAGTTTATTTTTTTCGAAAATTGTTTTTCCAATTCGCAAAAATTGTTATTGATGGAAAAGAGTATAAGCCGGTTACTTAAATTTAAATAGATGATGGCATTCCCTTTCAGGTCACGCTTTCGGTAGTCGCTCTCTTTGAGGAGCTTCAACAAAACCTCAATCGTTAATGCGCCAAATAAAATAATTTATAATTGCGTATTAATAATTAAAAAATCATACTATCTTTGCAGTCCAATTTTAAAAAGAGAACATTGAAAGGAGGTGCCAACACATGTTAATCATTCCAGTAAAAGAAGGAGAGAATATCGATAGAGCTTTAAAACGTTTCAAAAGAAAATTTGATCGTACAAAGACTATGAGAAACTTGCGCGAAAGAAAGCATTTCACAAAGCCATCTGTAGCAAAAAGAGCTCAAAGAATCAAAGCATCTTATGTACAAGGACTAAGAACAAAAGAAGAAGTTGGTTAAACTTTTTCTAAGAATATTAAAAACCCATATCATTTGATATGGGTTTTTTATTGCTTCCTATTTAGTACATTTGAAAGACCTATTTAAATTAGATGAATTTAATTGATTCCTTTCTAGAATATTTGTTATTAGAAAAAAAATATTCTATTCATACAATTACAGCCTATAGAAATGATTTAGTTTCCTTACAGAGCTTTTGTAAAGAAACCTACCAACAAGAAACCATCTCAGACATTCATTACACTCAAATAAGATCTTGGATTGTAATGCTGGTAGAAGCAAAGGTATCTAACCGAAGTATCAACAGAAAAACAAGTTCCTTAAAATCTTTCTACAAATATTTGCAGAAAATTAAAGTTATTGAGAAAAATCCGCTTTCAAGTCATAGAGCTTTAAAAACGCCTAAAAAAATTCAAGTACCTTTTTCAGTTAAAGAAGTTACTGCTGTATTATTAGATATTAGCACCAATAATTCTTTTGAAGCTATCAGAGATAAATTAATAGTAGAATTGTTTTATTCAACCGGTATGAGAAGAGCTGAGCTAATTCATCTAAAAATGAGCTCTATTAATTTTTCAGAAAAACAGTTAAAAGTAGTAGGAAAGCGAAATAAAGAACGATTACTTCCCATGCTTCCAAGTATTGTTGAAAGTTTGGCCTCTTATATTAAATTAAGAGAAACAATAAAGAGTACAGAAGACTATTTGTTTCTAACTCAAAAAGGAAACAAAATTTATGAAACACTTGTATATAGAGTTATAAATAATTACTTTAGTAAAGTCTCTTCCAAACTAAAGAAAAGCCCACACATATTAAGGCATTCTTTTGCTACGCACCTATTAAATGAAGGAGCAGATTTAAATTCGGTTAAAGAATTACTAGGACATTCAAGCTTAGCCTCTACCCAAGTCTATACACACAATAGCTTGGAGCAACTAAAAAAAGTATATAAACAAGCTCACCCTAGGAGCAACAAAAAACAAAATTTATGAAAGTAACCACCCAGTCAGTAAATTTTAATGCCTCAGTAGACTTATTAGATTTCATAGAAAAGAAAGTCGCATCGTTGGCAAAGTTTCACGATAAGATTGTGAATGCAGAAGTTTTTCTTAAATTAGAAAACTCAAGCGACAAAGAGAATAAAATTACAGAGATAAAAATAAATATTCCAGGAAATGAATTGGTTGTAAAAAAACAATTCAAAAGCTTTGAAGAAGGCGTAAGCACAGGGGTTGAATCATTAAAGAGAAGGCTAAAGAAATCAAAAGAAAAATTAAGAGATTCAATAGCTATATAAAATGCATAAAAAAGCATAAAAAAGTTTTAGAAATTAAAAAAACTTATTACATTTGCAGTCCGTTAGAAATAACGGATTGTTTTTGTTTAAAAAACAGCCGATGTAGCTCAGCTGGCTAGAGCAGCTGATTTGTAATCAGCAGGTCGTGGGTTCGAGTCCCTCCATCGGCTCAAAAACAACAGTACGTTCATTTAAATAGTGAAATTTTGGGGAGATACTCAAGCGGCCAACGAGGACGGACTGTAACTCCGTTGACTACGTCTTCGCAGGTTCGAATCCTGCTCTCCCCACAAAAATTTCAATTAAAATGCGAGAGTAGCTCAGTTGGTAGAGCGTCAGCCTTCCAAGCTGAATGTCGCCAGTTCGAACCTGGTCTCTCGCTCAAAAGGATAAAGTATTGTTTTAGAAATAAGATAAGAAGTTTGTCCTGAGTGTTAGTCTGTGAAAAGTTAGTCTCACACTCAAATTTTTCCAAGCCGGTGTAGCTCAGATGGTAGAGCGCATCCTTGGTAGGGATGAGGTCACGGGTTCAACTCCCGTCGCTGGCTCAAAAGAAGAATTTATTAGACACTAAATATATTTAACTTAGAATTAAAAATTAATAATCATGGCAAAAGCAAATTTTGACCGTTCGAAACCACACTTAAACATTGGTACAATCGGACATGTAGATCACGGTAAGACTACACTAACTGCGGCTATTACTAAAGTATTAGCTGATGCAGGATTCTCTTCAGCACTATCTTTCGATCAGATTGATAATGCACCAGAAGAAAAAGAAAGAGGTATTACAATTAATACATCTCACGTTGAGTATCAAACAGCAAATCGTCACTACGCACACGTAGATTGTCCAGGTCACGCGGATTACGTGAAGAACATGGTAACTGGTGCTGCTCAAATGGATGGTGCAATTTTAGTTGTTGCTGCTACAGACGGACCAATGCCACAAACTCGTGAGCACATCCTTTTAGGACGTCAGGTAGGTATTCCTCGTATGGTTGTATTTATGAATAAAGTAGATATGGTTGATGATGAAGAACTAATTGAATTGGTAGATATGGAAGTAAGAGAATTACTTTCTTTCTATGAGTACGATGGAGATAATGGTCCTGTAATAGCAGGTTCTGCTCTAGGAGCATTAAATGGTGAGCAAAAATGGGTTGATACCGTTATGGAATTAATGGAAGCTGTTGATACATGGATTGAAGAGCCATTAAGAGAGGTTGATAAAGATTTCTTAATGCCTATTGAAGATGTATTCTCTATTACTGGTCGTGGTACTGTTGCTACTGGTAGAATTGAAACAGGTA
Organism: Flavobacterium sp. SCGC AAA160-P02; assembly: GCA_000383355.1. Classification (GTDB taxonomy): domain Bacteria; phylum Bacteroidota; class Bacteroidia; order Flavobacteriales; family Flavobacteriaceae; genus Polaribacter. Next base: position 114,183 of record KB911091.1, read on the forward strand.
TTGCAAATACTGGAGATCCAGTAGAAATTATTGGTATGGGAGCTGAGAAATTAACTTCTACAATTACTGGTATTGAAATGTTCCGTCAAATCTTAGATAGAGGAGAAGCAGGAGATAATGCAGGTATCTTATTAAGAGGTATAGAGAAGTCTGATATTAAAAGAGGTATGGTAATTACCAAGCCTGGATCAGTAACACCACATGCAAAGTTTAAAGCTGAGGTATACGTTCTTAAAAAAGAAGAAGGTGGTCGTCACACACCATTTCACAATAACTATCGTCCTCAGTTCTATGTAAGAACAACAGACGTAACAGGTACTATTAATTTACCAGATGGTATAGAAATGGTAATGCCAGGAGATAACTTAACTATAACAGTTGATTTACTTCAGCCAATTGCATTAAACTTAGGTTTACGTTTTGCAATCCGTGAAGGAGGAAGAACAGTTGGAGCTGGTCAAGTAACTGAAATTTTAGACTAATTTTTAGTCAATAATTATAAGTTTTAATCGTTGAAGGTGTCCTGATTTATCAGGATGCCTTTACGAATGAATAGAGACGGGTTTAGCTCAGCTGGTAGAGCACTGGTCTCCAAAACCAGGTGTCGGGGGTTCGAGTCCCTCAATCCGTGCAAATAATGAACACATGAAGTTTATACAATATATTAAAGACTCTTTTGAAGAATTAAATAATCACATGACTTGGTCGTCTAGTAAAGATGCTCAAAAAACAACGGTCACAGTTGCAATTTTTACAATTGTTTTTGCACTTGCTGTTGCTGGAGTTGATTATGTTTTTCAGACAGGGTTAGATAATTTTTTCGGAATGTTTAAATCCAACTAATAATGACTGACTCAGTAATGAAATGGTATGTTGTGAGAGCAATCGGAGGTCAAGAAAACAAAGTGAAGTCTTATATAGAGACTGAAATTTCTCGTTTAGGACTTTCTGACTTTGTGAGTCAGGTATTGGTTCCTAAAGAAAAAGTAATTCAAATTCGTGATGGAAAGAAAGTACACAAAGAAAAAGTTTATTTTCCAGGGTATATTATGGTGGAGGCTAATCTAGCAGGAGAAGTACCTCACGTTATTAAATCAATTACAGGTGTTATTGGTTTTTTAGGAGAAAAAAAAGGAGGAGAGCCTGTTCCAATGCGTAGATCAGAAGTGAACAGAATGCTTGGTAAGGTTGATGAATTAGCCATCCAAGACGAAAATATTGCCATTCCTTTTACACCAGGAGAAACGGTGAAAGTTATAGATGGACCATTTAATGGTTTTGACGGAACTATAGAAAAAGTGAATGAAGAGAAGAGAAAATTAGAAGTCATGGTTAAGATTTTTGGACGTAAAACTCCATTAGAACTTAGTTACATGCAAGTAGAGAAAATATAATTGTTACACAAATATATACCGATGTGTTTTTTGCTTCCAATTAAAAAACAGGTCACTAAATAGTTATTAAAATGGCAAAAGAGTTAAGTAAAGTAGTTAAATTACAAGTTAGGGGAGGTGCCGCGAATCCATCGCCACCGGTTGGACCCGCTCTAGGTGCTGCAGGTGTTAACATCATGGAGTTCTGTAAGCAATTCAATGCTAGAACTCAAGACAAACAAGGTAAAATTTTACCTGTTGTTATTAGTGTTTTTAAAGACAAATCATTTGATTTTGTAGTAAAAACTCCACCCGCTGCAGTACAATTAATGGAAGCGGCAAAAATCAAGAAAGGTTCAGGAGAACCTAACAGAAAAAAAGTAGCGTCTGTTTCTTGGGATCAAATTAAAGTGATTGCAGAAGACAAAATGGTAGATTTAAATGCATTTACAATTGAATCAGCAATGAAGATGATCGCTGGTACAGCCCGTTCTATGGGATTAACAGTTAAAGGTAATGCACCAGCATAAACTTTATAAAAACTAGTAAAATGGCAAGATTAACAAAAAAGCAAAAAGAAGCGCACGCTAAATTAGATAATACGAAAGCATTAGATATAAATGCTGCTTCTGCTTTAATCAAAGAAATTACTAATGTAAAGTTTGATGCATCTGTAGATATCGCTGTTCGTTTAGGAGTAGATCCACGTAAAGCTAACCAAATGGTTAGAGGCGTAGTGACATTACCACACGGAACAGGGAAAGATGTAAAAGTGCTTGCATTAGTAACACCAGATAAAGAAGCCGAAGCTCTGGAAGCGGGTGCAGATTATGTTGGTTTAGATGAATACCTTCAAAAAATTAAAGGAGGATGGACAGACGTAGACGTGATTATCACAATGCCTAGTGTTATGGGTAAATTAGGTCCTTTAGGAAGAGTTTTAGGTCCTAGAGGTTTAATGCCTAACCCAAAGACAGGTACGGTAACTATGGATGTTGCAAAAGCAGTAAAAGAAGTAAAAGCAGGTAAGATAGATTTTAAAGTTGATAAAACAGGAATCATTCATGCTGCAGTTGCTAAAGCATCTTTTGATGCTGATAAAATTGCTGAAAATGCAAATGAATTATTACAAACAATTATTAAATTGAAACCAACAGCATCAAAAGGAGCTTACATTAAGAGCGTTTTTATGAGTTCTACTATGAGCCCTAGTGTTGAAGTTGATGTAAAATCTGTTTCGTAAGCAGTTAAAAATGTATCATTATGACTAGAGAAGAAAAATCACAAGTAATACAAGATTTAACAGTTACGTTAGCAAGAACTAATACCATCTATTTAGCAGATATATCTGGTTTAGATGCATTAGCTACATCAAACTTACGTAGAGCTTGTTTTAAAGCTAACGTTCAACTAGCTGTTGTTAAAAACACATTGCTTTCAAAAGCAATGGAAGCTTCTGATAAGGAGTTTGGAGAATTACAAGATGTATTAAAAGGTAATACCTCTTTAATGATTTCTGAGGCAAGTAATGCACCTGCTAAAGTGATCAAAGAGTTCAGAAAAAAATCAGACAAGCCCTTGTTAAAAGGTGCTTACATTGAAGAAGCTATTTATGTTGGAGACGACCAATTAGAATCTCTTGTAAATGTGAAGTCTAAAGAAGAACTTATTGGAGATATTATTACATTATTACAATCACCTGCTAAAAATGTTATTTCAGCATTGCAGTCAAGTGGAGGTAAATTATCTGGTATTTTACAAACATTATCAGAAAAATAAATTAGCGCATTAATAAACTAAATAATAAAAATTTTTAAAACAATTGAAATGGCAGATTTAAAAGATTTCGCAGAACAATTAGTTAACTTAACTGTAAAAGAGGTTAACGAATTAGCTGGTATTTTAAAAGATGAGTACGGTATCGAACCTGCAGCAGCAGCTGTAGCAGTTGCTGGTCCAGCAGCAGGAGGTGATGATGCAGCTGAAGAGCAAACAGAATTTGATGTAATCTTAAAAGCAGCAGGTGCTTCTAAACTAGCAGTTGTAAAGTTAGTTAAGGAATTAACTGGTTTAGGATTAAAAGAAGCTAAAGGTATCGTTGATAGCGCGCCTGCACCAATTAAAGAAGGTGTTTCTAAAGATGAGGCAGAAGGTCTTCAAAAATCTTTGGAAGAAGCAGGAGCTGAGGTTGAGCTTAAATAAGCTTTAACATATCTAACAAACTAAGGTTTAGGTACTAAGAATATAGATTCTTAGACCTAAACCATTTTGTGTATATATTCGTTCTTTATTAAATACAGATTTTTAATCAAAAAAACATTCTCTTTTGGCAACGAAAAACACTACTGAAAGAATCAATTTCGCATCTTCAAAGCTTGGAACAGATTATCCTGATTTTTTGGATATTCAAGTAAAATCTTTTCAAGATTTTTTCCAATTACAAACAAAAGCTGAAGAGCGAGGTGAAGAAGGTTTATACAAAACCTTCATGGATAACTTTCCAATTACGGATACTCGTAACAACTTTGTATTAGAATTTTTAGACTACTTTGTAGATCCACCAAGATACAGCATTCAAGAATGTATTGAAAGAGGTTTGACACACAGTGTGCCATTAAAAGCACGTCTAAAACTATATTGTACAGATCCTGAGCACGAAGATTTTGAAACAATAGTACAAGATGTATATTTAGGGACTATTCCTTACATGACAAACTCTGGTACTTTTGTTATCAATGGTGCAGAAAGAGTTGTTGTATCTCAACTACATAGATCTCCGGGTGTATTCTTTGGACAATCTTACCATGCAAACGGTACAAAATTATATTCTGCAAGAGTAATTCCTTTTAAAGGTTCTTGGATAGAATTTGCGACCGATATCAATCAAGTGATGTATGCTTATATTGATAGAAAGAAAAAATTACCTGTTACTACTCTATTTAGAGCTATTGGTTTTGAAAGAGATAAGGACATTTTAGAAATTTTTGATTTAGCAGAAGAAGTGAAAGTTTCTAAAGCTGGATTGAAAAAAGTTCTAGGTAGAAAATTAGCTGCAAGAGTATTAAAAACTTGGTTCGAAGATTTCGTAGATGAAGATACTGGAGAAGTTGTATCAATAGAACGTAATGAAATTATTTTTGATCGTGATACAATCATCGAAAAAGAACATATAGACGAAATTATTGAAGCAGGAGCGAAAACTGTATTACTTCATAAAGAAGATAATCAACAAGCAGATTACGCAATTATTCATAATACGTTACAAAAAGATCCAACAAACTCAGAAAAAGAGGCTGTTGAACATATCTATAGACAATTAAGAAACGCTGAGCCGCCAGATGAGGAAACTGCAAGAGGAATTATTGATAAATTATTTTTCTCTGAGCAACGTTATAATCTAGGTGAGGTAGGACGTTTTAGAATGAATACAAAACTTGGTTTAGATATTGATATCAATCAAAAAGTATTAACAAAATTAGATATTATTACCATTATAAAGTATCTAATTGAATTAATCAATTCTAAAGCAGAAGTAGATGATATTGATCACCTATCTAACCGTCGTGTTAGAACAGTAGGAGAGCAATTAGCTAGCCAGTTTGGTGTAGGTTTAGCTCGTATGGCTCGTACCATTCGTGAGAGAATGAATGTACGTGATAACGAGGTATTTACTCCAATCGATTTAATTAATGCGAAGACATTATCTTCTGTAATTAATTCATTCTTTGGTACCAATCAGTTATCTCAATTTATGGATCAAACAAATCCATTAGCAGAGATTACTCACAAGCGTAGATTGTCTGCACTTGGGCCAGGAGGTTTGTCTAGAGAAAGAGCAGGATTTGAGGTTCGTGATGTACACTATACACATTACGGTCGTTTATGTCCAATTGAAACACCAGAAGGACCAAACATTGGTTTAATTTCATCTTTATCTGTATTTGCGAAAGTAAATAACTTAGGGTTTATAGAAACTCCTTATAGAGAAGTAATTAAAGGATCTGTTGATGTAAAAAAGGAACCAATTTATTTAAGTGCTGAAGAAGAAGAAGGGAAGAAAATTGCCCAATCTAATTTAGAACTAGATAAAAATGGAGTTATTGCAGGAGAAAAAGTAATTGCACGTGCGGAAGGAGATTTCCCAGTAGTTACCCCAGATACAATTGATTATATGGACGTTGCTCCAAATCAAATTGCATCAATTTCTGCCTCTTTAATTCCTTTCTTAGAGCATGATGATGCCAACCGTGCCTTGATGGGATCTAACATGATGCGTCAAGCGGTACCATTATTACGTCCAGAATCTCCAATTGTTGGAACTGGGTTAGAAAGAAGAGTTGCAAAAGACTCTAGAATCTTAATTAATGCAGAAGGAGCAGGAGTTGTTGAATATGTAGATGCAAATAAGATTACCATTAAGTATGACAGAACAGACCAAGAGAAGCTGGTAAGTTTTGAATCTGATGAAAAATCTTATAACTTAATTAAGTTTAGAAAAACCAATCAAGGAACATGTATCAACCTAAAACCTATAGTAAGTTCAGGAGATAGAGTTGAAGAAGGTCAGGTTCTTTGTGAAGGATATGCAACACAAAAAGGTGAATTAGCACTAGGAAGAAATATGAAAGTAGCCTTTATGCCTTGGAAAGGGTATAACTTTGAGGATGCAATTGTAATTTCTGAAAAAGTTGTTCGTGAAGATATCTTTACTTCTATTCACATAGATGAATATTCTTTAGATGTACGTGATACAAAATTAGGTACAGAAGAATTAACCAATGACATTCCTAACGTTTCTGAAGAGGCTACAAAAGACCTAGATGAGAACGGAATGATTAGAATTGGAGCAGAAGTAAATCCAGGAGATATTCTAATTGGTAAGATTACACCAAAAGGAGAATCTGATCCAACACCAGAAGAAAAACTATTAAGAGCCATTTTTGGAGACAAAGCTGGAGATGTAAAAGATGCATCTTTAAAAGCGTCTCCATCTCTAAGAGGTGTAGTTATAGATAAAAAGTTATTCAGAAGAGCGGTAAAAGATAAGACCAAGAGAATTAAAGATAAAGAAGCAGTAGCCTCTTTAGAATCTTCTTTTGTATCTAAATTTGAAGTTTTAAAAGAAGACTTAGTAGATAAACTATTTCAATTAGTTAGTGGAAAAACATCGCAAGGAGTATTTAATGATTTAGGTGAAGAAGTGTTACCAAAAGGTAAAAAATACACTCTTAAGATGTTAAATGCTGTAGATGATTATATTCACTTAACTTCAGGAACTTGGACTACAGATGCAAAAATTAATTCTCATGTTAGTGAGTTAATTCACAACTACAAAATTAAGGTAAACGATCTACAAGGTGTATTGCGTCGTGAGAAGTTTACCATTTCTGTAGGAGATGAATTGCCAGCAGGAATTTTAAAACTTGCAAAGATTTATGTTGCTAAGAAACGTAAGTTAAAAGTAGGAGATAAAATGGCTGGACGTCATGGAAACAAAGGTATTGTTGCCCGTATCGTTCGTCAAGAAGATATGCCATTTTTAGAAGACGGAACACCAGTAGATATTGTATTAAATCCATTAGGTGTACCATCACGTATGAATATTGGTCAGATTTATGAAACAGTTCTTGGTTGGGCTGGTCAGAAATTAGACAGAAAATACGCTACTCCAATTTTTGATGGAGCTTCTTTAGATCAGATAAATGAATTTACAGATGAAGCAGCTGTGCCAAGATTTGGTCATACCTACTTATATGATGGAGGAACAGGAAAACGTTTCGATCAACCAGCAACTGTAGGTGTTATTTACATGATTAAACTAGGCCACATGATTGAAGACAAAATGCATGCTCGTTCTATTGGACCTTACTCGTTGATTACTCAACAACCACTGGGTGGTAAGGCACAATTTGGAGGTCAGCGTTTTGGAGAGATGGAAGTTTGGGCATTAGAGGCTTATGGAGCTTCAAGTATTTTGAGAGAAATTCTAACAGTAAAATCTGATGATGTTATGGGTAGAGCTAAAACATACGAAAGTATTGTAAAAGGTGAAACCATGCCAGAACCAGGATTACCAGAATCTTTCAATGTATTAATGCATGAGTTGAAAGGTTTAGGTTTAGACCTAAAACTAGAAGAATAAATTTATAGCATATTTCTGGGTGTATGTTACATATACCCAGAGATATACTTATCTAATAAGGGTCTTAGACCCAATTTTAATTCGATACCATTACCATGGCAAGAAAAAACGAGAAGTACACCGTAAAAAAGTTTAACAAAATCTCAATTGGTTTAGCATCACCAGAATCTATTTTAGGAACGTCTAAAGGAGAGGTGTTAAAGCCAGAAACTATTAACTATCGTACACACAAGCCCGAACGAGACGGTCTTTTCTGTGAGCGTATTTTTGGTCCTGTAAAAGACTTTGAATGTGCTTGTGGTAAATACAAGAGAATTCGATACAAAGGAATTGTTTGTGATCGATGTGGTGTAGAAGTAACTGAAAAGAAAGTACGTAGAGATAGAGTAGGACACATCAATTTGGTTGTGCCTGTAGCTCATATCTGGTATTTTAGATCGTTACCAAACAAAATGGGATACTTATTAGGATTACCATCTAAGAAGTTAGATATGATTATCTACTACGAAAGATATGTGGTAATTCAACCAGGTATTGCAAAAAATATTGAAGGAGAACCATTGCATAAAATGGATTTCCTAACGGAAGAAGAGTATTTAGATATTCTAGAAACACTTCCGAAAGAAAACACGTATTTAGATGACACTGACCCAAGCAAGTTTATTGCTAAAATGGGGGCAGAATGTTTAATAGATTTATTAGCTCGTATAGATTTAGATGAATTATCATATGAATTAAGACACAAAGCAAATACTGAAACATCTAAGCAACGTAAAGCTGAAGCTTTAAAAAGATTAAATGTTGTTGAAGCATTTAGAGATTCTCAAAAGAATAGAGAAAACAAACCAGAATGGATGATTATGAAAGTAGTTCCGGTAATACCACCAGAATTACGTCCATTAGTTCCATTAGATGGTGGTAGATTTGCTACTTCAGATTTAAATGATTTATATCGTAGAGTAATCATCAGAAACAATCGTTTAAAAAGACTGATGGAGATTAAAGCTCCAGAAGTAATTTTGCGTAATGAAAAGCGTATGTTACAAGAATCTGTAGATTCATTGTTTGATAACACACGTAAATCTTCAGCAGTAAAAACAGAATCTAACAGACCATTAAAGTCATTATCAGATTCCTTAAAAGGTAAGCAAGGACGTTTTCGTCAGAACTTATTAGGAAAACGTGTTGATTATTCTGCACGTTCTGTAATTGTTGTTGGACCAGAATTAAAGTTGTCTGAATGTGGTATACCAAAAGAAATGGCAGCCGAACTTTACAAGCCTTTTGTAATTCGTAAATTAATTGAAAGAGGAATTGTAAAAACAGTAAAATCTGCAAAGAAAATTATAGATAGAAAAGAACCAGTTGTTTGGGATATTCTAGAAAATGTAATTAAAGGACACCCAGTTTTATTAAACCGTGCGCCTACATTACACCGTTTAGGTATTCAAGCATTTCAGCCAAAATTAATCGAAGGAAAAGCAATTCAGTTACATCCACTAGTATGTACTGCTTTTAATGCCGATTTTGATGGAGATCAAATGGCTGTTCACTTACCATTAGGACCAGAAGCTATTTTAGAAGCGCAATTATTAATGTTAGCTTCTCATAATATCTTAAATCCTGCAAATGGTGCACCAGTTACTGTACCTTCTCAAGATATGGTATTGGGTCTGTACTATATGACCAAAGAAAGAAAATCAACCAAAGATGTACCTGTAAAAGGGGAAGGTTTAACTTTTTATTCTCCAGAAGAGGTAACTATTGCTTTTAACGAAGAAATGGTTGAATTAAATGCTGGAATTAAAGTAAGAACATACGATATAGACGAAGAAGGAAATTCAGTGAAGAAAATCATTGAAACTACTGTTGGTAGAGTCTTATTTAATGAAGTTGTACCGGAAGCTGCTGGATATATTAATGAAGTATTAACTAAGAAATCTCTTCGTGGAATTATTGGTGGTATTTTAAAAGTAACAGACATTCCAACAACAGGTGATTTCTTGGATGAAATTAAAAACATGGGATATAAATTTGCCTTCCAAGGTGGTTTATCTTTCAGTTTAGGAGATATTATTATTCCAGAAGAAAAAGGAGCTATGATTGCAGAAGCCAATAAAGAGGTAGACGGAATTGTAATGAATTATAATATGGGTATGTTAACGCAAAAAGAGCGTTACAATCAGGTAATTGATATTTGGGGAAGAACCAATAATCAATTAACAGAATTGTCTATGAAGCGTTTACGTGAAGACCAACAAGGATTTAACTCAGTATATATGATGTTAGATTCTGGAGCTAGGGGATCTAAAGAACAGATTCGTCAGTTAACAGGTATGCGTGGATTAATGGCAAAACCTAAAAAATCTACTGCAGGAGGTGGAGAAATTATTGAGAATCCAATTCTTTCTAATTTTAAGGAAGGATTATCTATTCTAGAATATTTTATCTCTACGCACGGTGCTCGTAAAGGTCTTGCCGATACAGCATTAAAAACTGCCGATGCAGGATACTTAACACGTCGTTTAGTAGATGTTTCACAAGATGTAATTATTAATGAGCATGATTGTGGTACCTTAAGAGGATTGGATGTAATTCCATTAAAGAAAAACGATGAGATTGTAGAATCTTTAAGTGATAGAATTGAAGGAAGAGTTGCCTTACAAGATGTATATCATCCATTAAATGAAGAGTTATTAGTTGGAGCAGGTGAGGTGATTACCTCTAAATTTGCTACTGCTATAGAAGCTTCAGGATTAGATGTAGTTCAGGTTAGATCTGCATTAACATGTGAGTCTCAAAGAGGAATTTGTGCAAAATGTTATGGGCAGAGTTTATCTACTCTCAACAATGTTCAAATTGGTGAAGCTGTAGGAGTTATTGCAGCTCAATCTATTGGAGAACCAGGTACGCAGTTAACACTAAGAACTTTCCACGTTGGTGGAGTTGCCGGAAATATTTCAGAAGAAAATAAATTAACAGCGAAGTTTGATGGTAAGGTAGTCATAGAAGATCTTAGAACAGTTGAAGGAAAAGATGCAGACGGAAAAGTGATAGATATTGTAATATCTAGAACTGCTGAAATGAAAGTAATTGATAAAAAGACAGATATTACACTTAGTACAAATATTATTCCTTACGGGTCTGTAATCTTTAATAAGAAGATTAAGTCTATTAAAAAAGGAGAAGCTATTTGTCAATGGGATCCATTTAACGGTGTTATTGTTTCTGAATTTGGAGGTACCGTGAAGTTTGACAACCTAGAACAAGGAATTAATTACCAAGTAGAGGTAGATGAACAAACAGGTTTCCAAGAAAAAGTAATTACAGATTCTAAGAATAAGAAAATTATTGCTTCTTTAATTATAGAAGATAAAGATGGTAATGCACTACGTTCATACACGCTACCAGTTGGAGCTCATTTAATGATAGACAACGGAGAAGCTGTAGAAAGTGGTAAAACATTGGTAAAGATTCCAAGAAAATCTGGAAAAGCTGGTGATATTACTGGAGGTCTTCCAAGAGTAACAGAATTATTTGAAGCACGTAACCCTTCTAACCCAGCAGTGGTGTCTGAAGTAGATGGTGTTGTTTCTTTTGGTAAAATTAAAAGAGGTAATAGAGAAATTATTGTTGAATCTAAAATAGGAGATATTAGAAAGTATTTAATTAAACTTTCTAACCAAATCTTAGTTCAAGAGAATGACTTTATAAAAGCAGGAATGCCTTTATCAGACGGAGCAGTTACTCCTATAGATATTCTAAGAATACAAGGTCCTTCTGCTGTGCAACAGTACTTGGTGAATGAAATTCAAGATGTATATCGTTTACAAGGTGTAAAAATTAATGATAAACACTTTGAGGTAGTTGTTCGTCAGATGATGCGTAAAGTAAGAATCATAGATTCTGGAGACACTTTATTCTTAGAAAATCAATTGATTCATAAGAATGACTTTATTCTAGAAAATGATGCAATCTATGGTATGAAAGTAATTGAAGATGCTGGAGAATCTGAAAATGTAAAAGCAGGACAAATTATTACTGCTCGTCAATTAAGAGATGAAAATTCTTTATTGCGCAGAAATGATCAGGCGTTAGTTGTTGCACGTGATGCACAACCAGCAACAGCAGAACAAGTATTACAAGGAATTACAAGAGCTTCTCTTCAAACAAAATCGTTTATTTCTGCGGCCTCGTTCCAGGAAACAACAAAAGTATTGAATGAAGCTGCTGTAAATGGTAAAGTAGATTATTTAGAAGGATTAAAAGAAAATGTTATTGTAGGTAAGAAAATTCCAGCAGGTACTGGTATGAGAACTTATGATCATTTAATAGTTGGTCCTAAAGAAGAAATCGAAAAAAGCTTTAACTAATAATAGTCATGGCCGAAGATCAACATAAAAAAGGGCAAATTAATATTGAGTTAGACGAATCTGTTGCGGAAGGAACCTATTCTAATCTAGCAATCATCAATCACTCAGTCTCTGAGTTTATTGTAGATTTTATTAGAATAATGCCAGGGGTGCCCAAAGCAAAAGTGAAGTCTAGAATTATCTTAACGCCACAACATGCTAAAAGGCTTACAAAAGCCCTCGCTGATAATATTTTGAAATTTGAGAAAGCCCATGGTGAAATCAAAGATTACGAGCAACCACCAATTCCAATGAATTTTGGACCAACAGGCGAAGCATAAAGTGTAAATTTTACACGATATGATGAAACTTGGGTTGCTCGAAATGTTTCACATTTCAACCACCAATTCCAATGAATTTTGGACCTACAGGTGAAGCATAAAGTGTAAATTTTAAACGATATGATGAAACTTGGGTTGCTCGAAATGTTCCACATTTCAACCAACAATTCCAATGAATTTTGGACCTATAGGCGAAGTATAACTACTAAAAACCCAAAACATTTGTTTTGGGTTTTTTTATGATGTAGTATTATATTTTTAGAAATATTATATTTTTCTGGTTTTGTTAAGCAACCAAAAATCTGCCAATACCAAAGCAGTTAAAGCTTCAATAATTGGAACTGCTCTTGGAACCACACAAGGATCATGACGTCCTTTACCCATAATGGCAGTTTCATCACCTTTAGAGTTAATGGTTTGTTGTTCTTGCATAATAGTAGCAACTGGCTTAAAGGCTACTCTAAAATAAATATCCATACCGTTGCTAATCCCTCCTTGTATACCCCCAGAAAGATTACTTTTGGTAGACCCATCTTCGTTAAAGATATCATTATGATGGCTACCTTTCATCTTGGTTCCTTCAAAGCCACTACCAAATTCGAAGCCTTTTACGGCATTTAAGGTAAGCATTGCATTTCCTAGAGCTGCATGAAGTTTATTAAAAATAGGCTCGCCTAAGCCTACAGGAATGTTTTTGGCAACACAAGAAATTGTTCCACCAATGGTGTCTCCCTGTTTGCGTATTTCTTTTATTTTTTTAATCATTTTCGCAGCCATTATTTCATCTGGGCAACGAACAATATTAGCTTCTGTTTTTGTAAAATCTAATTGGTGGTATTCTTTACTCATTTCTAAATCACCAACAGAAGAGGTATATGCATTAATAGAAATGTTAGAAATTAACTGTTTGGCTAAAGCACCAGCTACTACCCAGTTGGCAGTTTCTCTGGCAGAAGATCTTCCTCCACCTCGGTAATCTCTAATACCAAATTTTTTATCGTAGGTAAAATCTGCATGAGAAGGTCTGTACACATCTGTGTTATGAGAATAATCGTGAGATTTTTGATTGGTGTTTTTAATGATAAAACCAATAGAAGTACCAGTTGTTATCCCTTCAAAAATCCCTGAAAGAAATTCTACAGTGTCTGGTTCTTTACGTTGGGTAACAATAGCAGATTGGCCAGGTTTTCTTCTGTTTAATTCTTCTTGAATGGCATCAAAATCTACCACAAGACCCGCAGGAAAACCATCTATAACACCCCCTATAGCAGTGCCATGAGACTCTCCGTAGGTAGTTAGTTTTAATAAATTGCCAAATGAATTAAAAGCCATTAAAAAAGATCTAAAATTTGAGAAGCTAAGATACTATAAAAATCAGGAAACCATAGTTTTATTGCCATTGCTAATACCATAATAATAAGCACTTTTTTTACGAATTTATCACCCTTATCTACAGACCACCTACTCATAACCCAGCCTCCAGCCGCATTTCCTACAGAAAGGATTAAGCCATATTTCCAATTAATACTATCGTTATAAGCAAAAACAGCAACGGCCGCTAAAGAATAGATAAGGACTACAGTTACCTTAACAGCATTACTTTTTACCAAAGAAAATTGATTAATACTAGACAATAATACCAAGATAACAAAGCCTACTCCGGCTTGTATAAAACCACCATACAAGCCCACAAAAAAAAAGGCCACCATACTTAACCAAAAATGTTTTCCTGTAATTCTTTCTAAGGTATCTTTTGTGCTAGCTTTAGGTTTAAAAACCATGTAAGCTACAATAACAAGCATAATAATACCCAGTATTTTATTAAATAGTTCTCCTTCTATTTTTACTCCTGCAAAAGCACCTATTATAGCACCAATAGTAGCCGGTATGGCTATGTAAACACTAAAAGGGTAGGTATTTATTCCTTTGCTTTGAAAGCCTTTTACGGCAAATATATTTTGAATTATAATTGCTATTCTATTGGTTCCGTTGGCTATGTTTGGTGGCAAGCCTAAGAAGATTAACATGGGTAGGGTAAGTAATGAACCACCACCTGCAACGACGTTAATCACTCCTGCAATAAACCCTACAAGTACCAACAATATATAGTCTACCATTTTGTCATATTTATTTTATAAAAGTATTATAAATAAAGAAGAAATACCCCCTAAAAATAATCCATTAAAAAAAGCATAAATGCTTTTACAAAATGAAAAGCTTTTCTATATTTGCACCCGCTATCAGTTATTTGATAGCAAGACCGGAGAAATGGCAGAGTGGTCGAATGCGGCAGTCTTGAAAACTGTTGACTGTTACAGGTCCGGGGGTTCGAATCCCTCTTTCTCCGCAAAAGGAAACTCACAACTAAGGTTGTGAGTTTTTTTGTTTTCAGAAATGTCGAAAATTTATTTTCGTAATTCACTGAAAACAAAAAACTAAACACACAAAGTGTGTTTGAGTTTCTATGCTTGCTCGGGATTTCCTGTTGGGACGCACGTAGTGAATCCCTCTTTCTCCGCAAAAAGAAACTCACAACGAAGGTTGTGAGTTTTTTGTTTTCAGAAATGTCGAAAATTTATTTTCGTAAATAACTTAAAACAAAAAAAACTAAACACACAAAGTGTGTTTGAGTTTTTATACTTGCTCAGGATTTACTGTTGGGATGCACGAAGCGAACCCCTCTTTATCCGAAATAACCTTTGTAAATCAGTGATTTGTAGTTTTTTAGTTTCATTACCCAATTACAAAAGCTATTAATTTTTTTTAACAAAAACCATACAATGTTGCCAAGGAAGATTATTTATATTTTTTTTGAGTTTAAAGCCAGCTGCTTCCATTTCTTTGACAGCTTGTTTTTCAGACATCTTGTGTATTTCTTTAATAGGAACACTAGAGTCCTCACTTCTGTATTCGATTAAGAATAACTCTCCATTTGGTTTTAAGGCTTTTTTTATTGAAATAATTATTTCTGCTGGAAAATTGAATTCATGATATACATCCACCATTAAAATTTTATCAATAGAATTAGATGGTAAATGAATACTTTTTTCACTTCCAAGAATAGTTTCAATATTTTTAATTTTACCAGACTCTTTTGTTTTTTCTATCACCATTAACATTTCTGGTTGAATGTCTATGGCATACACAAGGCCATTCTTAGTTAAAGAAGCTATTTTAAATGTATGATATCCAGATCCAGCACCTATATCTGCAATAACATCATTGGATTTAATTCTCATGTTTTTAATTAATTTAGAAACATTTTCCTCTTCCTCTCGTTCGGATCTTTCTAACCAATCAATTCCTTCGAAACCCATTACATAAGCAATTTCTCTACCCATATACCATTTTCCAATTCCGTTATAATCTCCTCTTTTAAATGTGTAGTTATTGTCTTTATTGGTGTTTTGACCCAAAAATTCATTGGAAAATAAAAACATTACGGATATCAAGATTAAAGTAGTTTTTTTCACTTTTAAAATTTATTTATATCTTTTAAAAACATCGCTCATATAAGAGTTAAATATATTTCTTAAAGCATTGGGCATATTAAATTCTTGAGGCATGCTTGTTCTGTATTTTTTTAGAAGAGGATAAGCTCTTCTGTCAGAATCTTTTGTTGCTAAAAAAAAACTATCATTATGTTCTTTAGAAATATTTATTTTTTTGGTATCTAATATATCTCCATTATTATCTATAATTTCAACTATAAGTTCTACATAGCCAGAAGCGGTTAATTCATATTTATACCCTTCACAATACCATTTTTTAACGGTACCATCTTTTTTCTTTTTTTCTTTCGTATTTGAGTAAAACTCCTTGCTTTTAATAACGGTTGGCCCAGCATAATATCTAGAAAACTTAAACTTTACTAATTCATCAATATTTTTAAGTTGAGCTTTTCCTTTATCATTAAGCATCCCTAAATTTCTTAATTGAATTTTGTTACTAATTTCTGAATAATTAGCAAAAGTGTAATTATTAAAAAACCCAGTTGTATTGCTAACCAAGTCCTCCATCGCTTTTTTATTACTTCTATTGTTACTTAAGTTTCTTACAGGGAAATAACCAATATTTAAGATGGATAAATTCAGAGATTTATCTAAATATGCATTAATGTCTTTGTATTCTTCAACATAGTTTTTAGAATTTTTAAATATTTTGTAGGCCTCTCTATACTCGTATTTGTTTTTGGCATTGTTAAATACTTTAATTCCTTCAGTGTAAAATTCATCAGCTGCATTATTGTTGTAAGCATTCAGCAAATTCTCGGCTTCATTTCTATTTTTTTCATAATCAACAGTATGAAGTAAAATGAACTTTTGTTGTTTTGAAGACAAGCTATTAGATACTTCTAGTAATTTTTTTTGAACATTGTCTAAATTAGCATAGGTGATGAAAATTTCTTTCATTGAAGCTACAGATTGGTAGTCTTTATAAGGAATTGCATTGGCTTCTAACTCTTTGATATAGCTGGCTGCCCAAGTGTTTATTTGAGATAGCGCTTTTTCAAAAATATCATTAGATTTTTTAAAATTCTTTTTCGCTTTTAGAGATTCTATAGATTTTAGTGTTGCTGTCACATAATCTTTTTTATTTAAAGCTCTTTTTGCTTCTCTATAAGGTTTTCTGAAGTTTTGAGCACTAATGAGTTGAATACCAAAACATAAAAGGATAACTAGGCTTAATTTTTTCATCTTTTTTAAAAATAGAATTTGTAAGTTTATAAGAATACTTGCAATACATATTTTGGGGATGAAAAAGCATTAAACTTTTTACTATACATATGTAAAAGTATTACTTTACTTTTTAATAGCATAAAAAAGTACTGTATTTAGTGACTATGTTCATTTTTATTTTTTACTTATTATAAAGTAACTTTGAATTATCTAAAAAAATAGTTTCGTTATTTCTTTGTTGATAAACTTTCAGGTGATTAACAAGATCTTATTTTTTAATTTTTTTTAAAAAAACACATACATGAAAAAAATAATGATTCTTTTCGCTTTCTTAGTTCTAATTTCTTGTGAAGACAAAAAAGAACTAGAATTTTTCAAGACCTATGATGAGTCTGAGCTCTTACAAAAACAACAAGAGCATCTAATTCCTAGAATGAAATTTAAGCTGCTTCAATCTAAGGTATTAAACATGAATACCATTTTTAAACCATTTAATGATGAGTTAGCGACTAATTTTTCTGAAGAAGAATATAACAATTTAAAACCATTAATCTTAGAACAAAATATTCCATCCATACAAGAAAGTATCTCAAAGGGTATTCTTTCTTATGAAAAACTAACCTTATTTTATTTGTACAGAATTAGAAAGCTTGAAAGTGATAGCAGTACATCATTACATGCTATAATTGCGTTAAATTCTACTGTTCTAGAAGAGGCTAGAGCCAGAGATAATAACAGAGATACTACTAATTTTTTGATAAATGTGTCTATGTATGGAATGCCAGTTTTAATAAAAGACAATATAAACACATCTGGAATGCCAACAACTGCTGGTGCTATAGCTTTGCTAGAAAATGAGAATACAGAAGATGCGTTTATTGTAAAGAAATTAAAAGAAGCTGGAGCACTTATTTTAGGGAAATCAAATTTAAGTGAATGGGCTTATTATTTTTGTGGTACCTGCCCAGTTGGTTATAGTGCAACAGGTGGGCAAACTCTAAATCCATACGGAAGAGCCATATTTGAATCTGGAGGATCTAGTTCTGGAAGTGGGGCAAGTGTGGCGGCAAATTATGCAGTAGCTGCAGTAGGTACAGAAACATCTGGTTCTATTACATCTCCATCTAGTCAGAATTCTGTTGTAGGTTTAAAACCTACTATAGGTTTGTTAAGTAGAACAGGGATTGTTCCTATTTCAACTACTTTAGATACTCCAGGCCCCATGACTAAAAATGTTATAGATAATTATATTCTATTAACAGCAATGCAAGGTTACGATGCTGCAGATTCAAAATCATTTGAAGTTGTTGAGAAAGATTTTGGTGATTTAGAAGATTCTTTCAAGGGAAAACGATTTGGAGTATTCAAAGATATTTTTAGAGATTCTATTTTTAAGTTTACTATGGATAAAATAAAAGAAGCTGGAGGAGAAATAGTTCTAATTGCTCCAAGAAAAGTTGGTCTTCCAGGCTTCTTATCTATCTTAAATATTGAAATGAAACATGAGTTACCAAAATATTTAAAAAATCATGCAGATAAAAAGGTGGAGATTACAAGTGTAGATGATGTCATTGCATTTAACCGATTAGACCCAACTTTAAGAGCTCCCTATGGCCAGCTTAGATTTATAAACATTGGTAAAGACACCATAACACTAAACGAATTAGAAGTTATTAAAAAAAACCTTAAGACTATTGCAAGAACTTTTTTTAAAGCTTTAGAAACTCAGAATTTAGACGCTATTTTATCTATAAATAACTCTCATTCTGCCTATTCTGCAGTGGCTGAATACCCCAATTTAACAATACCAATGGGCTATAAGAAATCTGGAGAACCTATAAGTTTAACCTTCATTGGCAAACCAAATGAAGAAGGTAAATTATTACTTTTAGGCCATACTTTTGAACAATTAACTAGCCATAGAAAAATGCCAAAAAATTTCAAGTAAATTTCACCTTAGAAAACGTATTTTTGTCGTCCTAAAAATAGAGAATGAGAACGAAGTCGGTAAAGAAAAATAAGATCAATGTTGTTACATTAGGATGTTCTAAAAACATTTACGATTCTGAAGTTTTAATGGGGCAGTTGAAAGCCAACGGAAAAGATGTTGTACATGAAGATAAAAACGATGAAGGTAATATTGTAGTAATCAACACTTGTGGTTTTATAGGGAAAGCAAAAGAAGAGTCTATAGATACTATTTTACATTACGTAGAGAAAAAAGAAGCTGGAGATGTAGATAAGGTTTTTGTAACGGGTTGCTTAAGCGAACGCTATAAGCCAGATTTAGAAAAAGAAATTACCAATGTAGATCAGTATTTTGGAACACACGATTTGCCAAATCTTTTAAAAGTTTTAGGAGCAGATTACAAACATGAGCTTATAGGTGAACGCTTAACCACTACTCCAAAACATTATGCATATTTAAAAATTGCCGAAGGTTGTGACAGACCTTGTTCTTTTTGTGCCATTCCATTAATGCGTGGTAAACACAAATCTACTCCAATAGAAGAAATTGTAATTGAAGCAGAAAAATTGGCTCAAAAAGGGATCAAAGAAATCATGCTAATAGCACAAGATTTAACCTATTATGGTTTAGATATTTATAAAAAAAGAGCTCTGGCTTCACTTTTAGAAGCTCTGGCTAAAGTAGACGGTATAGAATGGATTCGTATGCATTATGCTTTTCCAACAGGTTTTCCGATGGATGTATTGGAGGTCATGAAAAATGAACCAAAAGTGTGTAACTATCTAGACATTCCTTTGCAACATATTAATACAGAGATTTTAAAATCTATGAAACGTGGTACTACCCACGAAAAAACAACCGCCTTAATTCATAAATTTCGTGAAGCAGTTCCTACTATGGGAATTAGAACAACTTTAATTGTTGGCTATCCAGGAGAAACAGAAGCACAATTTCAAGAATTAAAAGATTGGGTAGAGGAGATGCGTTTTGAGCGCTTGGGTGCTTTTGAATATTCGCATGAAGAAAATACAGGTGCTTTTGTTTTAGAAGATGATGTTCCAGCAGATGTAAAGTTTAGACGCGTAAATGAAATTATGGAAATTCAATCACAAATTTCTTGGGAAATTAATCAAGAAAAAATAGGAAAAACTTTCACCTGTTTGTTTGATAGAAAAGAAGGAAATTATTTTTATGGTAGAACAGAGTTTGATTCTCCAGATGTAGACAACGATGTTCTGGTAGATGCCAGAGAACACTATCTAAAAATAGGAGAGTTTGTGGCGATTAAAATTCATGAAGCCGGTGACTTTGATTTGTATGGTACACCAGTAAAATAAACTCTACAGCTTAGCTTTTCTTACTTTCATTTTTCAACATACTTGATAATCAGGTTTTTGTCTGTTTTAGTTATTTCTGTATCTTTAAGGAAAACTTAGCAGAATGAATAAAAGAGAATTTTTAAAAAATGTATCTCTTGCAGCTGTTGGACTACCTTTTATAAGGACCTCCTTTTCAACAAGTTTAAATACATTAAAACATCTTTCGCCTAACCAAATTGCCACTGAAGAAAATTTTTGGTTACAGGTACGTAAAGATTATTCGTTAAAGCCAGACTATATAAACTTAGAAAGTGGCTATTATAATATCATACCAAATCCTACATTAAACCATATGATAGACCATGCTAGAATGGTGAACTATGAAGGTTCTTATTATATGAGAACTGTACAATGGGATCAAAAGAATGCAATGGCAGCTAAATTAGCTAAGGTGGTAGGTACTAGTGCTAAGAACTTAATCATTACTAGAAATACCACAGAATCATTAGACATGGTAATTAAGGGAATGAAATGGAAAAAAGGAGATGAAGCTGTGTATGCCAAACAAGATTATGGGGCCATGAAAATGATGTTTGAGCAGGTGTCTAGACGTTATGGAACAAAAAATATAATTGTTTCTGTTCCTAATCATCCCACTTCTGATGAAGAAATTGTAAGGATTTACCAGAATGCTATTACTTCTAGAACCAAGTTATTGATGGTGTGTCATATGGTGAATATTACTGGTCAAATCTTACCTATTAAAAAGATTTGCCAGATGGCACATAAAAAAGGGGTTCAAGTAATGGTAGATGGCGCTCATTGTGTTGGCCATTTTCAATTTAAAATAGACGATCTAGAATGTGATTATTACGGTTCTAGCTTACATAAATGGTTGGCAGTTCCTCTAGGAACAGGGATGTTGTATGTGCGTGATAAGCACATAGATAATCTTTGGCCTGTATTTGCAGAACATCACAGAGAGCCAGGAGATATTGCTAGATTAAATCATGTAGGTACACATCCTGTTTATCATGATTTAAGTATTGAGAATGCCATAGAGTACTACACAATGTTAGGAGCAGAAAGAAAAGAAGCTCGTTTACGATATTTACAAGAGTATTGGTCATCTAGGGTGAGAACGCATCCAAACATCATTGTAAATACACCAAAAGAATCGTTTAGAGCTTGTGGAATTGCCAATGTTGGTCTTAAAAATTTAAAACCTCAAGAATTAGCAAAGCAATTGATGGACCGTTATCAAATTTTTACAGTTGCTATAGATTATGCCAATGTGCAAGGTTGTAGAATTAGTCCAAATGTTTTTACTACTACTCAAGAATTAGATGTATTTGTGAAAGCATTGCAAGAATTGGCTTCATAGTGTTTGAGTTTTATTAGTAATTTTAAATGAAGCAACTTAAAAAAAATATAGTAGTAGTACTGTTTGTTCTTTTTTCACTGCTGATACCGTTCACAATGATGTTGTTAACAGATCGTATAAGATGGTCTCTATTAGACTTTACAATAGCGGGAATTTTGCTAGTTATAACAATTTTTACAATTCACTTTATCTTCAGAAAAATAAAAAATACCAAGTATTTTATCGTTACCTCTATAGCTTTTCTAATACTGATGCTACTTATTTGGATAGAAATTGCGGTAGGAGTATTTACTTAAAAATTTTAATAGAACTATATTAAGTACTACTTCTTTACTAGCTATGATGAATTTTTATATAGTCAAAAAACACTAAATATAATTAATATTTAGATATTCAAAATACTGATAAGTATTCTACCTCCCTATAAATGGGGAGTTAAAAATTTCATCATTTATGGGGATTGACAAGAGTACTTTCTATTCATACTTTTACAATTGTAATAATAATATCTACCCTCTAAAAATCTACCCCTAAAATTAGTTGAGATACATCATTAAAACACCATTTAAAACAGGTATTATGATAGAAGATAATTTCATAAAAAGCATTCCTAATGAGTTAGACAGTGGAGCTAATTTTATTTTAGACAAGATATCTAAATTTCATCAAGACAATCAAAACAATACTGTAGAATTTTATCAAACATATATAGAATTCTCAGCTTTATTAGAAGCTTTCTTATTAAGTTATAAATGTCCCTTTAAGAAAATAGATCTAGATTTAAACAAAGAAGATAATATTCTTAAGATTATGAATTTTTCTCATCAAATTAAACTGGACCTCAGAACTATGTCTAAGAAAAGGTTAGTTCAGGATTCTTCAAATATCTACAAAGCACCTTTTCAATATCCTTTTTCGCAGGCCATTATTTCAAACGAACTAGACAAGACACAATTATTGATTAATGAATTAAGAGAAATTCTTTCCATGAGTTCTGTTTTTGGGATGGAACACAAATCTAGATTGTTAAGACAATTAGGGAACTTAAACAGAAACTATATTCGGAATTTTCTAAAGTATTCAAGTTTAGGAGTTTTATAGACTTAAAAACTGTTTTAATTACTTTCTGTTGGTATCGCTTTTTATAATCAATACAAATATGAATTACTTATCAATTTTCTACCCTATTATCTTGGTAGCAAAGCTCTATATTATTTAATGATGCTAGAATTTCTAAAGAAAATAGCATTCACAAAAAATAGTTTTCCGTTGTCCCAAAAAGAACGAAATAATGGATTATCTACCATGTAAATAATACTACCACTTCCTTTTCTCTCTTCTCCAAATAATAATGATTCTGGAATATTTTTTAATGCTTTTTTTCCTGCAAAACCAGCTAAATTAGTAGCGCTTTTATTAAAGTAAGCTACGTTACTGCCATTTTGCAGATAGGCATAGCTAGCGTTATTTAATTTTAGGGAAAAGTACACATCATCGTATCCAAAGGCCAAAGGATGGCTATTGTCTACCTTACTTTTAAAAATAGCTCCTGTAATTAAAGTATTGGCTCTGTTTCTTCTAGTATCTTCATAAGTAGTTAGATTTGGTGTTTTATTTTCTTTGCCCTCAGTTGGTTTTTTGCTTTTTAACGCAAAACCTTCTTTGTTGACAAAACTTCGTAAAGCTGTACCAATAGCAATAACAGTTCCGCCAGCTTGTGCAAAGTTGTTTATTTTCTCTAAACCACTTTTATTTAAGATAGAACTATAATACCCATTGGGTATGATTAACACATCATATTCATCTAAATCTACCCTGTTGATGTAGTCTGTATCAAGTGCAGTTAAAGGATAATGTAACTGAGTCTCAAAGAAATGCCAAATCTCACCAAAACTTAAAGAAGAAGTTCCTTTACCAGAAATAACGGCTACTTTTTGTTTGTTAATAGGGTTTACACTAGATGATCCAAAGTCTTTTCCAGAACTTACAAAGCCTGTTTGCACTGGAGTTAATTTTCTATTTTTATTCTGAGCGATAGAAGTTATGTGTTTGTCAAACTCCTTATTTGTTTTGTTGTCGCCACGTAAAATAATTAAGGTCCCTTTAGCATATGAATTTCCTTCTATGGTAAAATCTTTTTCAGAAAAACGAACACGAACATCTGCCTGAAGTAAGGCTGCTAAGAAAGAAGCATCTTCTAAACTGTTCCATTTTGATACATATGCATAGGCATTTTGATCTATTTCATTATTTGCAGTATCTACCATGACATCTTTTCTAGAAGAAACCTTGGTAGTTGAAGCTATTGCTTTAAAACCATGCGCATAGGGTAGAGACCAAGCAGTAATATCATAGGTTAAAGAATCGGTTAGTTTTGCATTGGGTTCAAACAAAACTTTTACCATTTTCCCTTTTGGTTGTTGGGTATGAATAACCAAATCTTTTGTATTTACAGACATGCGAGATTCTTGCTGAGTGAGATAATTATATCCTTTTACAAGTCCTTTATTAGTGAATTCATAATCAATTTGATGCTTGTCTAGTAAGGCAAGTAAACGAGTAGTTTTATCTTTGTTTTCATTTTTTAAAACATAACTTTTATACTTGAAGCTTTCTGTATCAAAGAATTTTTTAAATTCAGTATTTAATGTAACAGCGTTTTTGGAGGCTATTTCTACAGTAGACAGGCCAGTAGTTTTATGATGCGCTACTCTGTCTACCAACGTAAGTTCATACCCATGATCTGTATCTACTCCTAAACCACCCATGCCACCACCAGCTTGTTCATAGGTCATTCCTATAGCACCCATATACGTTGGATATGTATCTCCATAACTAGGGTAGAGTAAATCAAAACTTTCTTTGGTAAAATACAACCATCCATTTTTATCAAAATATCGTGCGTGATTTTTTCCTATCTGAGTTTGGAAATTACGTTGCCAATCTGTAATAATTTCATGAAAAGGCTCAGCAGCAGGAGCAAAGTAATACGGGTTGTTCATAGATTGTTCGTGAAAATCTACATGAACATGTGGCATCCATTTGTTGTAAATCTTTAAGCGTTGCGTAGACTCTATTTGTGTAGCCCATGCCCAGTCTCTATTTAAATCAAATAAATAATGATTTGCTCTTCCACCTGGCCATGGTTCTCTGTGTTCTTTTGCATTTTGATCTGTATTATAGGGTTCGCTTTTTACCTGATTGTACCAATTGGCATATCTATCTCGTCCATCTGGATTAATACACGGATCTATAATTACCAAGGTGTTTTCTAACTGATCTTTTTTTGTTGTCACCAATTCATACAAGGTTTGCATGGAAGCCTCTGTGCTAGATGCTTCATTACCGTGTACATTATAACTCAACCATACAATAGCAATATCATTAATACTAGCTGGTTTTAAGCCTGTTTGACCTAGATTGTTATGTCTTATTTGTTCTATGTTTTCTATATTCTTTTTAGAAGAAATATAACTTACATACAAAGGTCTACGCTCATTAGTTTCACCGTATTTTTCTAATAAAACGTTGTCTAGTTGAGTACTTACATAGGTAAAATAATCTACAACTCTGTGATGGCGTGTAAACTGCTTTCCTAGTTCGTAGCCTAAAAATTCTTTAGGAGATTGAATATTTTGAGAAAAAAGAGAAGATGAACATATAATTGCCAATAGTAAAACTCTAAACTTCATAAGGTATCTAATTGATGAAAATCAAAAGTAAGGATTTATTTAGAGAAAAAGAGGCTTTAAAAAGCTGTTAGTCCGTACATTTATTAAAAGCTGACCACAAATTTAGTATTTTTGATAAATTTTTAATTTTATTGCTTTCAACCATTGCAATAAAGTGTTTTTTTAATAGCGTTATGGTATAATTTTATGAAGTTTACGCAGATTCCATTTCAGAAAACAGGATTCTTTTCTAAGACAATGACTGATTATTTAGATCAGAAAGAATCGATCCAGCCGTTCTATAATAATTTTCCAGATATGGAGGGGTTTGCCGCACAAATTCAGGAGAAAGCAACATCTTTTCCACTAGCAACTAGAAAAGAATTGGTAACTGTTTTACAAGACCAATACAGTAATGTGTCTATCTCAGATGCCACATTAGAAAATATAAAATTATTAGAAAATAAAGATACTTTTACTATTACAACAGGCCACCAATTAAACCTATTTACAGGACCGTTGTATTTTTTGTATAAGATACTCTCTACCATTAATTTGTCAGAAACTTTGGCAGAGCAATTTCCTTTGCAACGGTTTGTTCCTGTGTATTGGATGGCTACAGAAGATCATGATTTTGAAGAAATTAATTATTTTAATTTTAAAGGTAAAAAAGTAACCTGGGATAGACCAGACGGTGGTGCCGTTGGAAGATTTTCGCTAGAAGGCATACAGGAAGTTTTTACTAGTTTTTCAAAACAATTAGGAGATTCTAAAAATGCAGTATTTCTATCAGAACTTTTTGAAAGAGCATATGTGTCTCATGCCTCTCTTGCTGAGGCTACTAGATATATTGCCAATGAGTTATTTAAAATGTATGGCTTGGTTATTTTAGATGCCGATGACCAACGACTGAAAAATATATTTGCTCCTATTATGAAGGATGAATTGCTTCATAAAACTTCTTGGAAAGCAGTTTCTAATACCATAACAAACTTAGAGAAGGAATATAAAATACAGGTAAACCCAAGAGAAATTAATTTATTTTATTTAACTGAAGACTCTCGAGAACGAATTATAGAAAACGAAGGACAGTATACAATTCACAACACAGACCTTGTTTTTTCGGAAGCTGAAATACTTAACGAGCTAGAGAACCACAGTGATAGATTTAGTCCAAATGTAATTATGAGGCCTCTATATCAAGAAGTAATTTTGCCTAATCTTTGTTATATTGGAGGAGGTGGTGAACTAGCTTACTGGTTGCAATTGAAAGCCTACTTTGAAGCCGTAGAGATTCCTTTTCCAATATTATTGTTGAGAAATTCAGTACAGATTGTTTCTAAAAAACAGGTTAAAAAATTACATAATTTAGATATTTCTTTTGAAGAAATGTTTATGAAACAGCATCTTTTAATTGCTAAAAAAGTTCAAGAGAACTCAGATATTCAATTTAGTTTTGCAGATGCTACAGAATTGTTAACCCAACAATTTTTAGCCCTAAGAAGAATTGCCAATGACACAGATGTTTCTTTTATTGGAGCAGTAGATGCACAGCAAAGAAAACAACTAAAAGGCTTAGAGAATTTAGAAAAACGATTGTTGCGAGCAGAGAAAAGAAAACAAGTTGATAGAACCAATAGAATTATTGTATTACAAGATCAATTATTACCCAATAAAAGCTTAGAAGAGCGTCAGCGAAATTTTTCTGAGTATTATTTAGCACACGGACACGACTTAATTATCGCATTAAAAGAATCATTAAAACCACTAGAACAAGCATTTACTATCTTAGAACTCTAAATGAACTTAAAGCCGGGATTGCATCCTAGAAATAAGCATAAAAATGGTTATAACTTTGAAGTTTTAACCAAACACAATAAAAACTTAGCTTCGTTTGTTACAAAAAACAGCCATGGAACTCTTACCATAGATTTTTCTGATCCAAAAGCGGTGAAAGAATTAAATAGTACTTTATTAGAAGTTCATTACGGAATCAAAAAATGGGTTTTCCCAGATGAGAATTTATGTCCACCAATTCCTGGACGAGTAGATTATATGCATTATATATCAGATTTATTATCAGATTCTAATTGTGCAGAAAAGATTACTATTTTAGATATAGGTACTGGTGCAACTTGCATTTATCCATTACTAGGTGTTAAGGAGTATGACTGGAATTTTGTAGCAACAGACATAGAATTAGATTCATTAGACACAGCACATGATATCATATCCGATAATAATCTTAATTCTAAAATTACACTTAGGCAACAGTTTAATGAGGCTAATATCTTAAAAGGAATTATTGAAAAAGGAGATTCTTTTTCAGCGGTTATTTGTAATCCACCTTTTTATAAATCAGAACTGGAAGCAAAAGGAGCCAATGCAAGAAAATCTAGAAACTTAGGAAATAATGCGGTTCGTAATTTTGCAGGAAATAACAATGAATTGTGGTACCCTGGAGGTGAAAAAGCTTTTTTACATAATTATTTATATCAGAGTTCTCTTTATAAAGATACTAGTGTTTGGTTTACCAGTTTAGTATCTAAAAAAGAAACCATAGAAAGTCTGCAAAAATCTGGAGAGAAATTGAAGGTAAAAACTATGAAAATAATACCCATGCATCAGGGAAATAAGATTACTAGAATTGTTGCTTGGCAGTTTTAGATTCAATTATTGTTATTAGATACTAACTAGAGCCTCAGTCAACTTCTATTGGTTCATTGAGGCTCTCTAAGTGAACAGCTGCTGATTTTTTTTGATCTACGTAAAAACAATGTCTTTAATCTTCCATTTTTTACAAATAAAAGATAAGATTCCGTATACTAACATGTGCACAAAAACTAAGCAGATAAATGCATAAAGAGGAACACCAAATATTTGATAGGGCCAATAGTAAGTCCAAACCCCCAGATTTATGGTAATTACTTCACCAAAAGCAGGAACAAGTAATGACAGCCAAAATGCTATAATAAGTTTGTTACTGATGGTTTTGTTTGTTAAAAAAGCAATCAATCTAGATTCTATACTATACAGGAAATAAAAAGCCAGCATCCACGCAAAAGGAAGCCATAACGGAAGTTCTTTTGAAACTTCATGATATTCCCAATAATTATTGCCAACACCCCAGTTTTCACCAACCATTCCGCCAAAACCAGTTACTATCATTCCAATGAGTAATATCCAGTTTTTAGTTTCAGCGATGATAATATTTTTGTAAATAACATGAAGAATTTTTAAAAACAAAATAATTGCTATGATTGCATCATAAGATTTTAAGAATCCAATGAGGAACCCAGCAATACAAAGTTTGATAATGGCTTTTAGAATTTCTAAAAGAAATCCTCTATAGTTAGTTATTTGAATCATATGTAAATATTAGCAAACAAAAATACCATTCTAATTGAAGTTGAAGACAAATTTAGGATTTTAATAGATACTTTAAGTAGTAAGGTTTGTAAATTACAAAAACCAAAGCTAGCAACTTTGGTTTAGGGGTTATTCTCTTTTTCTTTACAACAGTTCCCACAAAATACAGTTTAAATAAAAGTATTTTGAATTTACATTTGTTAATATTTTAACTGCAAAAACTATGCCACAAAAAAACCGAAGAAATCTCTTCGGTTTTTTTTAATTTAATTTTTTTTTATAAATGGATTACTTCATCATAGGCATCAGCAACAGCTTCCATTACTGCCTCACTCATAGTAGGGTGAGGGTGAATAGTTTTTAAAACTTCATGCCCAGTAGTTTCTAGTTTTCTTCCTAATACTGCTTCTGCAATCATATCTGTTACTCCAGCACCAATCATATGGCAACCCAACCATTCTCCATATTTTGCATCAAAAATCACTTTTACAAAACCATCTGGTGTTCCAGCGGCTGTTGCTTTTCCTGAGGCAGAGAAAGGAAATTTTCCAACTTTTAACTCATAGCCTTTTTCTTTTGCTTGGTCTTCTGTAAGTCCAACAGAGGCAATTTCTGGACTAGCATAGGTACAACCCGGTATGTTTCCATAGTCTATTGCTTCAGAATGTAAGCCTGCTATTTTTTCAACACAGGTAATTCCTTCAGCTGAGGCAACATGCGCTAATGCAGGCCCCGGTACTACATCACCAATAGCATAATACCCAGGAATATTGGTTTGATACCAATCATTTACTAATATTTTGTCTCTGTCTGTAATAATTCCAACATCTTCCAATCCAATGTTTTCAATATTTGTTTTAATACCAACCGCAGAAAGCACAATATCTGCTTCTAATATTTCTTCTCCTTTTTTAGTTTTTACAGTTGCTTTTACACCCTTTCCTGAAGTATCTACAGATTCTACAGAAGCATTTGTCATTACTTTAATTCCTGCCTTTTTGAAAGAACGCTCAAATTGTTTTGAAACATCTTTATCTTCTAAAGGAACTAAATTTGGTAAATATTCTACGATGGTAACCTTCGTTCCCATGGCGTTATAAAAGTGGGCAAATTCTACACCAATAGCACCAGAACCTACAACAATCATAGAGGAGGGTTGTGAAGCTAGCGTCATCGCTTTTCTGTATCCAATTACTTTTTCTCCGTCTTGTGGTAAATTTGGCAACTCTCTAGATCTAGCACCAGTGGCTATAATAATATGATCAGCACTATAGTCTGTTATAGTTCCATCATTACTAGTAACTGCAACTTTTTTTCCAGTGTTAACTTTTCCAAAACCATCAATAATATCTATCTTGTTTTTTTTCATTAAGAACTGAACACCTTTGCTCATTCCATTGGCTATATTTCTACTTCTAGTAACTACAGCGGTAAAATCTTTATCTATAGATTCAGCTTTTAAACCATATTGATCTACATGTTTTAAATAGTCATATACTTGTGCACTTTTTAACAAGGCTTTTGTTGGAATACATCCCCAGTTTAAACAAACACCTCCTAGACTTTCTTTTTCTACTATAGCAGTTTTAAAACCTAATTGAGAAGCTCTAATGGCAGTAACATATCCTCCAGGACCACTACCAACAATGATAATATCGTATTTCATAATCTTTTGTTTATTTGGTGATTGAGCAGAGCCTAAATCACTTTTTTGTAATTTTCACTTGGTGTTATTGACTCCGCTCAAGCACCATTATTTACATTCTATTAGGAACCTGAATTCCTAACAAACTGAATGCAGATTTTATAACATTGGCCACTTTATCTGCCAATTGAACTCGTAATCTTTTTTTAATTTCATTAGACTCACCTAAAATAGAAACATTTTGATAGAATGAATTAAATTCCTTCACCAAATCATAGGTGTAATTTGCAATAAGCGCAGGAGAGTAATTATCTGCAGCTTGTTGAATTATATCTGGATACAATTCTAACTGTTTAATCAATTCTTTTTCTTTGATATGTAAAGACACACTAGAGGTACTTACTTGCTGACTGTAATCAAAGGTAGCTTTTCGTAAGATTGATTGTATTCTAGCGTAGGTATATTGTATAAAAGGTCCTGTATTTCCTTGAAAATCTACGGAGGCTTTTGGATCAAATAAAATTCGCTTTTTAGGGTCTACTTTTAAAATAAAATATTTTAATGCACCTAAACCAATGATACGGTATAAGTCAGATTTCTCTTCTTCAGAATACCCTTCTAGTTTTCCTAATTCTTGAGAAATATTCTTGGCAGTATCTGTCATTTCAACCATTAACTCATCTGCATCTACTACAGTACCTTCTCTAGACTTCATTTTTCCGGAAGGTAAATCCACCATTCCATAACTTAAATGATACAATTGTGCTGCCCATGAAAAGCCTAATTTTTTTAAAATTAAAAATAAGACTTTAAAATGATAATCTTGTTCATTTCCAACTGTATACACCATTCCATTAATGTCTGAATGGTCTTTTACGCGCTGAATAGCTGTTCCAATATCTTGGGTCATATACACGGCAGTTCCGTCTGAACGTAATACTAGTTTTTCATCTAGCCCCTCATCTGTTAAATCACACCATACAGATCCATCTTCTTTTTTAAAGAATACTCCGCGGGTAATTCCGTCTTCAATAACATCTTTACCCAACAAATAAGTATTGCTTTCGTAATACAACGTATCAAAATCTACTCCTAAATTTTTATAGGTAATTTTAAAACCTTCATACACCCAGTCATTCATCATTTTCCAAAGAGCAACAGTTTCAGACTCTCCAGCTTCCCACCTTAACAACATTTGCTGAGCTTCAATTAGAATAGGTGCCTGTTTTTTTGCATCTTCTTCAGACTTTCCATCAGCAATTAAAGTGCTAATTTCTTTCTTATACTCATCATTAAATTTTACATAATATTTTCCAACAAAGCTATCACCTTTCATACCTGTTAAGACAGGAGTTTCTGAGTTACCAAATTTTTTCCAAGCCAACATAGACTTACAAATATGAATTCCACGATCATTAATGATTTGTGTTTTATATACTTTATTTCCAGAAGCTTTTAAGATTTCTGCTACAGAATATCCTAGTAAGTTGTTTCTAACATGCCCCAGATGTAGTGGCTTGTTGGTGTTTGGAGAAGAATATTCTACCATCACAACATCTTTTGAGTTTGATGAAAAACCAAAATGATCTTGTGCATGTATAGCATTAAAAGATTGAAGATACACTTCATCGGCTATCACCAAGTTTAAAAAACCTTTTACAACATTATATGCAATAACTTCTTGAATGTTTTCAACCAAATACCCCCCTAAACTTTCTCCAATTTGAGCGGGATTTCCTTTCTTATATCGCAACATAGGAAAAACAACAATGGTAATATCACCTTCAAAATCTTTGCGAGTTGCTTGAAATTCAACCGTAGGCAATATGGTTTCAAAAAGTGTTAAAAAACCTTCTTTTACTTTAGCTTCTAAAAGGGTTTGAATATTCATTGAGTATCTTAAATTGAAGTGCAAAATTACATATTTTATTTGTTTTTTTGATAGATGTTTACGCAGATTTTATTGGTACTTTTGCAATGCTTTAGCTTTAACACTAGATACTAATTCTAGTAGACAATTGTGTTTGCTATAGCTAGGTCAAAAACTCACTTTATTAGCATGGAAAAACGTTTAGAACAATTACCGAAATTATCTAAGGAAACCTTGCCTGAGACTAGAAAGTACTTTAAAATGTTAAAGAAGAGAACGCCTAAGAATTTAGATGTTGTGATGAAAGAGCTGCATGAAGATGAGTTTAAAAAAACAGATTGCTTGTCTTGTGGAAATTGTTGCAAAACAACCAGTCCTATATTTATAGAAAAAGATATTCAGCGTATTTCTAAGCATTTAAAGATGAAAGAACACAATTTTATAGATCAGTATTTAGAAAGAGATCAAGATGATTTTATGGTTTTACGCACAGCACCATGTTCTTTCTTTGATGCTACTGATAATTCTTGTTTTATCTATGATGTTAGACCAAAGGCTTGTTCAGAATACCCTCATACTAATAGAAAGAAGTTTATTCAGATTACAGATTTAACACTTACCAATACAGAAGTTTGCCCAGCAGCTCATACTATTATAGAAAACTTAAAAAAACGAATTCCGTTGCACTATAATAAAAAAGTAAAACGAAGTTAAGTTATTA
Organism: Flavobacterium sp. SCGC AAA160-P02; assembly: GCA_000383355.1. Lineage (GTDB taxonomy): Bacteria > Bacteroidota > Bacteroidia > Flavobacteriales > Flavobacteriaceae > Polaribacter. Next base: position 147,018 of record KB911091.1, read on the forward strand.
GTTTTATTGGCTTTAAAGACACTCTCTGTATAAGTTAAAAACTTTCTGTATTTTAGTGCAAACTTTTAGCTACTTTGGAAACTTTATTCAATTATTTTGAAACCATACCTTCTTCACATAGAAGTTTGATACTGGTTGGCGGTATTACTTTTTTTTGGCTTTTAGAAGGTGCATTGCCTTTGTTTCTTTTTAACTACAAAAAATGGAAGCATGCCATTCCTAATTTATTTTTTACAGCAACCACAGTGATCATTAATTTTTCATTAGCTTTTTTGCTGTTATTTACAGCAGATTGGGTACAGGTCAATAATTTTGGAATTATTAATTGGATGCCAGAAATGCCACTATGGTTGTATATTTTATTGGGGGTAGTTTTATTAGATTTTTTTGGAGCTTATTTAGCTCATTATACAGAACATAAGATTAAACCTTTGTGGATGATTCATTTGGTCCATCATTCAGATCATAAAGTAGATACTACAACCGCTAATAGACATCATCCTCTAGAGAGTGTGATTCGTTTTGGGTTTACATTGTTTGGTGTATTGGTAGTTGGTGCTCCTATTGCTATTGTTATGATATATCAATCAATGTCTTTGGTTTTTACACAATTTAATCATGCCAATATTAAGATTCCAAGATCTGTAGATAAACTATTAAGCTATGTCATCGTATCTCCCGATATGCACAAAGTACACCATCATAATTTATTACCTTATACAGATGCCAATTATGGCAATATATTTTCTATTTGGGATCGTTTGTTGGGAACTTATATGCATTTAGACAGAGAAAAAATTGTGTATGGTGTAGATACTTTTCCAGATGAAAAAACAAATTCTTCTTTGAAAGAATTGTTAAAACAACCTTTTCAGAGGTATCAAAAACCTACAAATTTGAACGAATTGTAAAAAGCCTATTGGTAGATTATATATTTTTTTCTAACAATCTTAAATTTTTCTAAGCCCTCTTGCCATGAAGCTTTAATATCTGCTTCAGAAACCTTTTCTTCTAGCTGTGCTTGAAGTTTTGTAGTTCCTGCTAATTTGGTAAAAAAAGTATTAAAAAAATTCTTAGTTCTATTTTGTTTTGTTGCCTTAATTAGCCAAGAAAGGTTTAAGGAAGTTAATTTTTCAGCGTCTCTTAAATCTTCTCCATAAGAAATCATATGAGCATGTTTTGGGTATTTTGCTCCTTCATTAGGAGTTGGTGTAAACGAGAATTTACTTTTAGTATTTAAAAAAGGAGAGCCATAAATTTGAAATTGCATGTTGGTTCCACGTCCAGCATTTACATTTGTGCCCTCAAAAAAGCACAAACTAGGGTAGAGGTTGATGGCCTTTTTATTAGGTAAGTTTGGTGAAGGTTTTATGGGTAAGTTATAGGTAGAACTATGCGTATAATTTTTTAGTTTAATAACAGTTAAAGAAGCTTTTAGCCCATTATCCAACCATTTCTCTCCATTAATCATGAGTCCGTATTCACCTATGGTCATTCCATAAACAACAGGAACAGGATGCATTCCTACAAAACTTTTATGTGCTGGTTCTAAAATTGGCCCATCTATATAATGTCCGTTTGGGTTTGGTCTGTCTAGTAATAATAAAGGAATTTTAAGTTCTGCACAAGCCTCCATGACGTAGTGTAAAGTAGAAATATAGGTGTAAAATCTAGCACCAACATCTTGAATATCAAAAACCACCAGATCAATATCTTTTAATTGAGCTTTTGTAGGTTTTTTGTTTTTTCCATAAAGCGATATCAGAGGAAGTCCTGTTTTTGCGTCCATTCCGTCAGTTATAGATTCTCCAGCATCTGCTTTTCCTCTAAAACCATGCTCTGGAGCAAAGACCTTTTGAATATTTAATTTTAAAGAAACCAAGCTATCTACTAAGTGAGTATAGTTGGATCCGTTAGAAATAATAGATGTTTGGTTTGCGACAATAGCAATTCTTTTCCCTTTTAATTTTGAGACGTATAAGTTTGTTTGGTCTGCACCAGTAAGGATTTTATAGGAAGATTTAGTTTCTTGAGCACAGGAAACGATTGCGGTACAAATCACAAAAAGAATAAATAAATATGTACTTTTACGTGCAGTTAAAATCATAGCATTGAATTACGAATTATTTGTAGCGAAACGTATTATCTCTGGTAAAGAGCATAAAAGTAGTATATCGTCTCCAATAATAAAAATTGCAATTGCAGCAATTTCATTAGGAGTCATTATTATGTTAATTGCTATTGCTACTGGAGAGGGTTTGCGCGAAAAAATTAGGAGTAAAATGTCTGGTTTTAAAGGACATATACAAATCACAAAATACGACGCTAACAATTCTGATGTTTCTGTGATGCCTATTAGCAAAAACCAGAAATTTTACCCTACATTTTCTAACATCAAAGGAATTAAAAACGTTCAAGTTTATGCCAATCAGGTTGGTTTGATTAGAACAAAAACCGATTTTGAGGGCATTGTTTTTAAAGGGGTTTCTACAGATTATGACTGGACATTTTTTAAAGAGTATTTAATTGCAGGAAGAATTCCAGATTTTAATCAAAAACGAACTAGAGATGTTTTGTTATCTAAAACAATTGTCAATAGACTGCAATTGCAATTAAATGACACCATAAATGTAACCTTCTTTAAAAGCAAGGCTTCTAAATTACCATCAAATAGAAAATTAGTGATTACTGGCATTTACAATACTGGTTTTTTAGAGTTTGATAAAAATATAATGATTGGTGATATTAGGCAGGTTCAACGATTGAATCGTTGGAGTGAAAATGAGGTTGGTGGTTTTGAAGTTATTTTAGAAAATTTTGATGAACTGCAACAGAAAGGCACTGAAATTTATAAAGAAATTGACGCAACTTTAGATGCTACGACAATTGCTTCTAATTACCCTGGATTATTTGAATGGATAGAGCTTTTTGACAACAATACCTGGTTTATCATTATTATCATGATTTTAGTCGCTGGAATTAATATGATCACAGCCTTGTTAGTTCTTATTTTAGAACGTATTCCTATGGTAGGTATTTTGAAGGCCATGGGAAGTTCTAACTGGAGCATACGAAAGATCTTTTTATACAACGCTTCCTACTTAATTTTTGTTGGGTTGTTTTGGGGAAATTTAATTGGCTTACTACTGCTTTTTTTACAGAAATATGGAGGATTTATTACCTTAGATCCTGCCACATATTATGTTTCTGAAGTTCCTATAAGTATTGATTTTTTAACCATAGTATTCGTAAACATAGGTACTTTGGTTTTGTGTTTTTTAATGCTCATTATCCCTTCTGTTATTATCACAAAAATTCAACCTTCCAAATCTATTCGATTTGCTTAATGATGTTCTTGTGAAAACACCAGTCTCTTGAAGGTTATCTCTTAAATATTTTGTTCCTTTACAGCATAATTTAGAACAGAATGCAATACGCTAATAATATTTTAGAAACCATAGGGAATACTCCTTTAATAAAGATAAATCAGTTAACAAAAGAGTTGCCGTGTTTGGTGTTATCCAAATATGAAACGTTTAATCCTGGAAATTCTGTAAAAGATAGAATGGCTTTGCAAATGATTGAAGATGCAGAGGCAGACGGCCGTTTAAAACCCGGTGGAACTATTATTGAGGGAACCTCTGGAAATACAGGAATGGGACTAGCATTGGCAGCCATAGTAAAAGGCTATAAATGTATTTTTGTGATGGCAGACAAGCAGTCTAAAGAAAAAGTAGATATTTTAAGAGCTGTAGGAGCAGAGGTGGTAGTTTGTCCAACAGATGTAGAGCCAGACGATCCTTCATCTTATTATTCGGTATCTAAAAGATTAGGAAAAGAGACGCCTAATTCTTGGTATGTAAACCAGTATGACAATCCAAGTAATTGTAAAGCACATTTTAAAAGTACAGGTCCAGAAATATGGGAACAAACAGCAGGTAAAATAACCCATTTTGTTGTTGGAGTAGGAACAGGAGGTACCATTTCAGGAGTTGGAAGCTATTTAAAAATGATGAATCCTGCTATTAAAATATGGGGAATAGATACCTACGGATCTGTATTTAAAAAATACCATGAAACAGGAATTTTTGATGAAAAAGAGATTTATCCATACATTACCGAAGGAATTGGAGAAGATATTTTACCACTTAATGTAAACTTTTCTTTAATAGACGGTTTTACCAAAGTAACCGATAAAGATGCGGCCATATACACTCAAAGGCTCGCCAAAGAAGAGGGAATGTTTTTAGGGAATTCTGCAGGTGCTGCTATTAAAGGGCTCTTGCAATTAAAAGAACATTTCACAAAAGATGATGTAGTGGTGGTGTTATTTCATGATCATGGAAGCAGGTATGTTGGTAAAATGTTTAATGATGATTGGATGCGAGAACAAGGGTTTATCTAACTTACATTAACAGTCGAAGATCAAAAAAATAAAGAAATAACAAAGAATCAAGTAAGATTACTATCTTTATAATCATAATCAAATCACAAAATATGAAAATTTTTAAAGTCATCGTTTTTGCATTGTTGATTGCATCTTGCAATAACAAACAAGAACCAACAAACAATCTTATGAATTATTCAGATGAAATTTTGGAAAAAGCTCAGGCAATTCACGATCGAGTATTGGTCTTAGATACTCATGTAGATATTAGCGTAACTAATTTTACTGCCGATAAAAATTATACAGAAGACCTAGGAAATCAAGTAAACCTGCCTACAATGGAAGCTGGTGGTTTAGATGTTGCTTGGTTTATTGTGTATACAGGACAAGGAGCATTAACACCAGAAGGATACGACAAAGCCTATGAAAATGCCGTTAGTAAATTTGATGCAATTCATAGGTTAACCAAAGAAATTGCACCAGAAAGAATAGGTTTAGCAGTGAGTTCTGCAGAGGCAAAAGAATTACACGCTTCTGGAAAGAAGATTGCCATGATTGGAGTAGAAAACGCCTATCCTTTAGGAACAGATATCTCTAGAGTAAAAGAATTTTATGATAGAGGTGCTAGATACATGTCTTTATCTCACAATGGCCACAGTCAGTTTTGCGATTCTAATACGGGAGAGAAAGATAGTTTGTGGGTAGATAAAGGAGTAAGTGATCTAGGTAAGCTAGTGATTAAAGAAATGAACAAATGGGGTATTATGATAGATGTTTCTCATCCGTCTAAACAATCTATAAAAGACATGATTAACTTGTCTAAGGCTCCTATCATAGCTTCACATTCATCTGCAAGAGCTCTGTGTAACCATAGTAGAAATTTAGATGACGAGCAGTTAGAATGGATGAAATCTAACGGAGGTGTTGTGCAAACAGTTGCATTTAGTTCGTATGTGAGTACAGAAAAGCATTCAGCACATGCAGCTGCACTTAGTGAAAAAGTTACAGCCTTAGCTAAAGAAAGAGGTCTTGAAATGAAATCTTGGGATGAAATTAGAAAACTAGAAGCCACAGAAAGAGATCGTTATATGAAAACATACAGAGCTATGTCTGAAGAAGCAGCTTCTATGATGTCTGATGAAGATCCTAAACCAGTAGATGTTGCAGATTATGTAGATCATATAGATTATTTAGTAAAAAAAATGGGCTTAGACCATGTAGGAATAAGTTCAGATTTTGATGGAGGAGGAGGAATCTACGGATGGAACGATGCTTCTGAAACTTTAAATGTTACTGCAGAATTAGTAAAAAGAGGCTATACAGAAGCTCAAATTGCTCAATTATGGAGTGGTAATTTACTTAGAGTGTTAGACGATGTTGCAGCTATAGCAAAAGAATTACAAGCAGCAGACAAGGTGTAAAAAAATAATAGAATACAGTTTAAAATTCAAAAACCATCTCCAAAGGAGATGGTTTTTTTAAACTAAAACTAATCAAATTATTTTTTAAAAAATCAAATAATAATGCTTGGTTAATTACTTTTCAAGTATTGTGCCAAAAAATAGTAAATGGTATTATTACACTTAAAAAAATATCATTTTCACATTTTTTTAACGTAATTCTAGAAATTTTAAAAAATTTCAATTTATTGTTCTCAGAAAAAAAGAAATTTCTGAAAGTGTTTTACTCACTTATTTAGCGTGCTTATGCGCTTTATAAGAAGAACGAACCAAGGCACCACTTTCTACATACATAAAGCCCATTTCTAGGCCTAAGGTTTCGTATTTTTTAAACTGATCTGGCGTAATAAACTCTTTTACAGGTAAGTGTTTTTTTGTTGGTTGTAAATATTGTCCAATTGTTAAAACATCCAAGCCTACTCCTTGAAGATCTTTCATAGTTTGAATCACTTCTTCTTCTGTTTCACCAAGACCTAACATTAAGCCAGTTTTAGTTCTCATTCCTTTTTCTTTAAGGTATTGTAAAACCCCTAAACTTCTGTCATATTTTGCTTGAATACGAACTTCTCGGGTAAGTCTACGAACTGTTTCCATATTGTGAGAAACTACCTCAGGGTGTACTGCTATAATTCTATCTATTTGTGAAGTTTTTCCTTGAAAATCAGGAATCAATGTTTCTAGAGTTGTATTAGGGTTTGCTCTTCTAATGGCATCTACAGTTTCTGCCCAGATAATAGACCCTCCATCTTTTAAATCATCTCTATCTACGGAAGTAACTACGGCATGTTTAATGCCCATAATTTTTATTGATCTTGCTACTTTTTCTGGCTCATCCCATTCTACTGTTTCGGGTCTTCCGGTTTTTACACCACAAAAACCACAGGATCTGGTACAGATGTTTCCTAAAATCATAAAGGTAGCAGTTCCTTCACCCCAGCACTCTCCCATGTTAGGGCAGCTACCGCTAGTGCAAATAGTATTTAATTTATACTTATCTACCAAGCCTCTTAGTTCTGTGTATTTTTTACCCACAGGTAATTTTACACGCAACCAGTCTGGTTTTTTTACTCGCTTAGGAAGTACAGCAGTATCGTTTGCCATTTTTTGTGATAATTTATAATGCAAAGTTACGAAGAAAACTATTATAAATTCAATAAGAACCAAGCACTAAATCCTACTAAAAAAATAATTCCACAGATACTTAAGATTTTCAAATATATAGAAGGCCTATGTTCTTTAGGTGTGTGTTTTCCAGTAATTAAAATGTAGTTTAAAATAGCATAGAATGGTGCTGTTAAAAAAGAAAGTATGGTTCCTATTTTAACCATCAAGCCCATATTATCACTAAAGTATTTTAGAATTATAAAGGTTCCTAAACTCAGTACTACTATCCAAAACCAGTAGTTCAATTTTATTTTTGTAGGAAACAACAATTCATTGGCTTTAGACATAGCTCTTGGTGATGCATCTAAAGCAGTAATAGTGGTGCTAAACATGGTGGTTAAAGCTGCAATTGCAATAAATACATAAGCAAAATTTCCTAAATTCTTGGTATATAGCTCTATCAATTGTCCAGCAAAAATACCTCCTTTATTAGAAAAACTTTGTTCAGAATTGTGCATAACCAAAGCTCCTAATATTAAAAAACAGGCTGCTAAGAATATGGTGCCAATATAGCCAACGTTAAAATCGAATATAGCTTGTTTAGGCGTTATTTTTTGATGTGATATTTTCTCTTTTTCTACAGACCAAATAGATTGCCAAATAGAAATATCTAAAGATGTTGGCATCCAACCTAAAAAGGCAATTAAAAAGGTAATTTCAATAGTTCCTTTTGGAATCACTTGCTCAAAACTAAAAGCTTGATTGTTTTTTAATAGCGCAGCAGTTACGGCAAATAATGTGCATATGGTTAGTAATAAAATTACATATTTCATTAAACCATCTAGCAATTTGTATTTTCCTACTAGCAAGATAATCATACTGCTAATTGTAATAAGTACAGACCAAGTAAATAAATCAAAAGTTCCAAAAATATTGATAGCCAAACCAGCTGTGACTATTGTCACTGCAGCTTGAATGATAAACATGGTTAAAAAGCTAATAGCATAACTAATAGCTAAAACTACTTTTCCTAATTTTTTATATCCATCTAATAATGTTTCTCCTGTAGCAGCTGCATATCTGGGGCCAAATTGAAAAAAAGGATATTTAAAAATAGTAGCTAAAAGTAATACCCATAGTAATCCAAAGCCAAAATCTGCACCAGCTCTCGTAGATTGTACCAAATGAGAAACACCAACCGCTGCACCTGCAAAAAGTAATCCAGGACCTAAAGATTTAAAGATGTTTTTTTTCATTCAGATTTCTTTATAATCTCTGCCAATAGCTTTTTAGCACGTAATAATTTTACTTTTACATTGTTCATCGGTTCATTAATTTCTTGAGAAATTTCTTTATAACTCAATTCTTTAAAAAAACGCAAATGAATCACCTCTTGGTATTTTGGTTTCAGTTGTTTAATATCTAGCAACAGTTTGGCTAAGTTTTGTTCGGTAATAATTTTGTCTTCAGGTGTAGGATTGTCGTCAACAATCTTGTACGCTTCAGCTTCTTGTTCTTCACTAGTAGCTGTATTGATAGATTTTTTATTTCTTCTAATAAGATCTATGTGTATGTTTTTTGAAATGGTAATTAACCAGGTCTTAAACAGGTATTTTTCATCAAAAGTGTTAATCTTGTCAAAGGCTTTCGAAAAGGTTTGAATGGTAATATCTTCAGCGTCATTTTCATTGTGAGTTCTCTTTAGCTGATAGTTGTAGACATTAGACCAAAAGTGATGCAATAGAAAGTTAAAAGAACCTTGGTTTCCCTCTTTTGCTTTCTGAATGTAAGTAGCCAATATTTCTTTTGTTATTTCCAATGCGTAGGTTTTGAAATAGAGTTGGTTATAAATATAACAAATTGAAATAGAACTAAAAATAGTTCTAAAAATGGCAAAAAATAAAGAAGGCTAGTTTCTTTTAATTTTTTAGCAGAAAAACCAACAATTAAATAGGTGAAAACCACATAACTTACTGCAGTACTAATTGTTATAACATCTGGCTTACATACCAATACAAAGGGAGCTAATAGAAAAAAAAGAAGTTTAGAACTATAAAATAAGCCCAAGAAAAATTGATGTTTATATGTATAATGAGAAGCCGTAGTTACATGTCTTCTTTTTTGACGAAACCATTTTTTTAGACTAGTTGGAGCTTCAGAAAACGTAAAGCTATTAGGAGCTAAAGCAATTATTGTATTTGATGAAGTTGCTGCGTCTCTAATAAATAAATCATCATCTCCAGACCTAATTTGCATGTGATTTATAAAACCATTAACTCTAAAAAACTCACTTTTTGTATAGGCTAAATTTCTTCCAACAGCCATATATGGTCTATTTAATTTGGCATATGAAAAATACTGAATAGCAGAAAGCAATGTTTCAAACCGTACTAATAGATTTACAAAAGAATGTTTTTTAGATAAATAGGCTCCATAGCCTATTACAATAGATTTAGATTCAGAAAAAAGAACACTCATCTCTTGAATCCAATTTTTTGAAGCAGGAATACAATCAGCATCTGTAAAAAGCAACTGCTCGTGACTGGCAGCCTTAATTCCAAGCGTTAATGCATATTTTTTATTTCCCCAAAAAGCTTCGTTATTTTGCACATTTACAACTGTAATTCTAGAATCATTTTCTTTAAATTTTTTCATTACCTCTAATGTTTCATCATTTGAAGCATCATTAATTAAGACCAATTCATAGCGGCTATAATCTTGCTCCAGAAGTAATGGGACGAGTTTATTTAAATTAATAACTTCATTTTTTGCACAAACAATAACAGATATTGGAAGACACTCATTAAGAGGTTTTTTAGTAGTTTTATGAAGTAGAAATGGAATAAAAGAGATGTAATAACAAAGTTGAATAACTGTAACAGCTACAAAAATGTAGAATAAAACAGTAATGATCATTAGGAGTTAATTATGAGTTGGTTCTGCACAATCCTCAAACTGATCTGCTGTCTTGCCACAAAAACCACAGGCTTCACCATTTTTATTTAATAGTGGGTTTTGACTAGCGCAAGTTCCAGCAAATTCACCATCTTTTTTTGCCCAAATTTTTATAGCGATTCCTGCTACACCTAATGCTAACAGTCCTATGGTTAATAAAATAAGTTTCATTTGATTCTTTTATTATAGGTTACAAAGATACTCATTCTTCTAGAAAAACAGCCGAATTAGCTTGTGTTATTGCAAGTTTTTCATACTTTAACCGAATGCGAATCACATTATTTTTTTGATCAATCAAGAAGAATTTATAGAAAATTTAAGATCAGGCAACCAAGCAGCTTTTAGTCTACTTATAGATGATTATCAGCAAAAGGTTTTTCATACCTGTATTTCATTTGTGCCTAATAAAGAAGATGCTGAAGATATTGCTCAAGAAGTTTTTTTAGAAGTATATAAATCTATTGGAAAGTTTAAAGGAAATTCAAAACTTTCTACTTGGATCTATAAAATTTGCACAAATAAATGCTTGGAATTTATTCGAAAAAAAAATGCAAAAAAAAGACTTGTTTTTATACAGCGTATTTTAGGAAATGAAATTCCATTAGACAAGACTAATTTCTTTACAGAATTTAATCATCCAGGAATTTTACTGGAGCATAAAGAGCGATCTGAAACTATTTATTTGGCAATAAATACATTACCAGAAAGTCAGAAGATTGTTTTTACTCTGGCAAAGCTAGACGGCAAGACGTATCAAGAAATTGTTGAAATTACTGGTAAAAGTATGTCTTCTGTAGAGTCTATTATGTTTAGAGCCAAGAAAAATTTACAAAAAAAATTAGCTAATTTTTATAAAAATAAAGAATAAGCGCAAGTTTTTAACAAATACAGCATCTAATGTTATAGATATGAAAACAAGAAATAATTTTAATAACACACAAGAAAGTATCTTAGATACCCTAGATTTAATTAAAGAAACACCTGTAAATTCTTTTTTTAAGCAGCGAGTTTTGAAACAACTTCTACAAGAAAAAGACTTGAAAGAATCTTCTTTTGTTTGGGTGAATCCAAAATTTCAATTGGCAACATTTGTTGTTCTACTATGCTTGAATATAGGAGCCATCTCTTTAACTATTTCTTCAACAGAAACTTCGGCTAAAGAGAAGTTCTCTGAGTTTGATTCTTTTGTAGAAGAATATAACTTGGAAACAATAAATTATATTTCAATTCAATAGAGATGAAAAAAACCATCATTTATACATTTTTAATTTTTTTAGTAGTAGTAAACCTTGTATTGCTTTTTCTTACCTTTAGTAAAGGCCCCAGAAATTTTAGTCCACCTAAAGAAAAGTTTATTGCAAAAGAATTAAAATTTTCAGCGCAACAAAAAAAGCACTTTTTTTCTTTAGATAAAACTCATAGATTTCAAATGCATGATTTTGATCACAAATTACACGAATTGAGAAATAAATTATACACCTCTTTTAGTTTAGATCATTTTTCGTCAGATTCTATTACCCAGCAGATAGGTAAGTTAGAAGCACTTAAACAACAAGAGTTGTTTGCTTTTTTTGGTGAAGTTAGAAAGTTATGCGATGAAGAGCAGCTTGTTAAATTTGAAACAATTATTAAAAGAGCTGTTCAGAAAAGAGGACAAAGGCCACCAAGAAGAGGCGTTGGTTTAGAAAGACCACCTTTGCATAAAAAACAGTAACTTATTAATCCATTCATTCATTCATTACTTAACTCATTCAATGACATTTACTTCAATGTCTAAAGTAATCTCAAAAGTAGCTAAAATAGTTTCTTGAATTTTTTTAGCAAGTTTATAAACATCTGCACCACTAGCATTATTATAATTAACTAAGACCAGCGCTTGTTTTTCGTGGACTCCACAGTCTCCAAAACGTTTTCCTTTAAAACCAGCCGTTTCTATTAACCATCCTGCAGGTATTTTATAAGAAAAAGGAGTATCTTTTTTATTTGCTGCTGCTATTTTATAAAACGGAATATTGGGATATTTATCTTGTAGTTTTTTAAATTGCTTTGATGAAATGACTGGATTTTTAAAAAAACTACCACTATTTCCAATCTTTTTTGGATCAGGCAACTTAGATTGTCTAATAAAAATTACTGCATCAGATACTTCTTTGATTGTTGGATTGATAATATTTTTAGCAGCCAGTTCTTGCTCAATAGCACCATAACTGGTGTTTAACTGATGTTGTTTTTTGCTAAGTTTAAAGCTAACAGAAGTAATAACAACCTTTCCTTTTAATTCATTTTTAAAAATAGAATTTCTATATCCAAACGCACAGTCTGCATTGGAGAACTCAACTCTTTTTGTTGTGCTTATATCTATTCCCTCAACCTTGGTAATCACATCTTTTATTTCTACACCATAAGCACCAATATTTTGAATTGGTGAGGTTCCTACATGGCCAGGAATTAAAGAAAGATTTTCCAGACCACCATAATTTTGAGAAATACACCACAACACAAAATCATGCCAATCTTCACCAGCATTTACTGTAATATGAACATCATTTTCATTTTCACGATCTATAGAAATTCCTTTACTGTTGATGTGTACAACGAGCTTGTTAATATTCTTAGTAAGCAACATATTGCTACCCCCACTCAATAAAAAAACATCTTTTTCTTGCGTTAAAATTTCTTGTAAGCTGTAAAAACTATCAACAGAAACAAATCTACTAGCTGTTACATCTATTCCAAAGGTATTATAAGGTTTAAGAGATATGTTTTGTTGTATATTCAAATCTTTATTTTTTATGAGTACACTTGTTTTGAATTGTAATATTATTGTCTTCGATTCAGATCAAACTTACATTTTTTATTTGTGATAGGTATCCAGTGCTATTTTTAAAATTTCTACACACCTGATTAAATCTTCTTTGTTTAAAACATAGGCCAACCTAACTTGATTTTTTCCTTCACCTTCAGTAGAATAAAAACCACTAGCTGGAGCCACCATTAACGTTTCATTATTGTGGTGAAATTCTTCTAACATCCAACGAGCAAAATGATCAGTATCCTCAACGGGTAATTCTGCAACACAATAAAAAGCACCCTTTGGATTGGCAACTTTTACACCACTTATTTTTTCTAATTCAGTAATTAGTGTATTTCTTCTAGCAACATATTCTTCTATCACCTCATCAAAATAACTTTGTGGAGTGTCTAAAGCGGCCTCACTAGCTAAAAGAGCATAGGTTGGTGGACTCAGTCTTGCCTGTGCAAATTTAATAGCTGTGTTCATAAAATTCTTATTTTTAGAAACAATACAACCAATTCTTGCTCCACACATACTATAGCGTTTAGAGACAGAATCTATCATAATAGCATGTTCTTCTAAACCAACCTCAGACATTACAGAAAGATGTGTTTGGCCATCATAGGCAAACTCTCTATATACCTCATCTGCAATTAAAAATAAATCGTGTTTTAATACAAGTTGTTTTAATTTTCCAATCTCTTCTTTGCTGTAAAGATATCCGGTTGGGTTTCCTGGGTTACAAATTAAAATTGCTTTTGTTCTTGGCGTTATTAATTTTTCAAAATCATCAATATTTGGCAATGCAAAATTATCTTCAATTTTTGAAATTACAGGAACTACGGTGACTCCAGATGCAGTTGAAAATCCATTATAATTTGCATAGAATGGTTCTGGAATAATAATTTCATCACCTGGATCTGTAATACTACCCATGGTAAACAACAGTGCTTCAGAACCACCTGTGGTAGCAATAATATCTTGTGCTTGTATATGTATGTTGTTTTTTTTGTAATAGTTAGCTAGCTTTTCTCTGTATTGTTCAGATCCCTCAGATCTAGCATAAGAAAGTACTTCTATGGTGTTGTTTTTTACAGCGTCTAAGGCAACTTTAGGTGTTTTAATATCTGGTTGACCAATATTTAAATGGTACACCTTTGTTCCCTTTTTTTTAGCAGCTTCAGCATAAGGAACTAATTTTCTAATAGGAGATTGAGGCATTAGTCCTCCTTTTTTTGATATTGATGGCATTTTTAGTTAAATTGAATTTCTTGTGCAAATTTGCAAAATATATTTTATAAACGACTAGTTTTATTATGTCATAAAAAAAGTTGATTTATATAAAAAAAACATATTAATACTTTATGTAATCAATTAGCATAAAAGTATGTGGATTATTGAAAACAAAAACACATGAATTATCTGAAAACGAAAATCATTTCTGAAAATTTTAAGAAGAAGATCGTAAAATAATCCACCTAATAGTTTTACGCGGTATGATTATACTCACTATTAATTTAAAGCTTAAAAAAAATTATTTAATGATCTTCTGACAGGATACTTTTTTTCTTTTCAAAAGATGTTTCTTTTTCAATATAGCCTTTAATTTTGACCATCTTACGTTCGTTCTTTGCATTGGAAAAAATAGTGATGGCTTTAGAAAACCCACCAGGTCTTTTTGTATCGTAAGCAACTTCAATCTCACCTTTTTCACCTGGCATTATAGGTTGGTCAGGTTTTTTGGGAACAGTACAACCGCAAGAGGCTTGAACTCTGGTAATAATTAAAGGAGACTTTCCTATATTGATAAATTCAAATACTCTAACACCATTTGCTCCTAAAGTAATTTTACCGTAATTAATTGTTTCGGTAATAAATTTAAATGCTGGTTTTAAATCATCAACTTCTTGTGCAAAAGAAACGCTACTGAAGAATAAAACAATGATAAATGTGTGTAGGTTTTTCATAAGATTTACTGTTAATGTAAAATATTAAAACAAATTTAATCAAAAAAAGTTCAACAGACTTTCAAATACTATAGATAATTGTACTTTTGTTTGCTATAGGCAAAAGCAAAAGAGGTATGAGTATTCCATCAAAATATGATGCAAGTTTAGTAGAAAGTAAGTGGTATGACTACTGGATGAAACACAATTATTTTCATTCAGAAGTAGATGACAGAGAGCCTTATACCATTGTAATTCCTCCACCAAACGTAACCGGAGTATTGCATATGGGACATATGCTAAACAATACTATACAGGATGTACTAATAAGGCATGCTCGGTTATTGGGTAAAAATGCTTGCTGGGTTCCTGGTACAGATCATGCTTCTATAGCTACTGAAGCCAAAGTGGTTGCGAAATTAAAAGAACAAGGAATCGATAAAAATGACCTTACACGTGAAGAGTTTTTAGCACATGCTTGGGAATGGAAACATGAATATGGGGGTATTATTTTAGATCAACTTAAGAAGCTAGGAGCTTCATGTGATTGGGAAAGAACTACTTTTACTATGGATCCAGAAATGTCAGAATCTGTTATAAAAGTTTTTGTTGATCTGTTTAATAAAGGATTAATTTACAGAGGTTTTAGAATGGTGAATTGGGATCCAGAAGCCAAAACAACCTTGTCTGATGAGGAGGTAATTCACGAAGAAAGACAGGGAAATTTATATTACTTAAATTATAAAATTGAAGGAAGTGAAGATGTATTAACTATTGCAACAACACGTCCAGAAACTATTTTTGGTGATACAGCTATATGTATAAACCCAACAGATGAGCGTTTCACACATTTAAAAGGTAAAAAAGCAATTGTTCCTTTGTGTAATCGTGTCATTCCAATTATTGAAGATGAATATGTAGATATCGAATTTGGAACAGGTTGCTTAAAAGTTACACCAGCACACGATGAAAATGACAAAGTTTTAGGAGACAAACACGCACTAGAAGTAATTGACATCTTTAATGATGATGCCTCCTTAAATTCATTTGGTTTGCATTATGAAGGAAAAGACAGATTTGTTGTTCGTAAAGAAGTTACAAAAGAATTAGAAGAAAAAGGATTTTTGTTAAAAACAGAAATTCATACCAATAAAGTTGGAACCTCAGAAAGAACCAAAGCAGTTATAGAGCCAAGATTGTCTGATCAATGGTTTTTAAAGATGGAAGATTTGGTAAAACCAGCAATTAATGCGGTTTTAGGAGATGATACTGCCATTAATTTGTATCCTAAAAAATTTGAAAACACCTATAGACATTGGATGGAAAATATTCGCGATTGGAATATTTCTCGACAGTTATGGTGGGGTCAACAAATTCCTGCCTATTTCTATGGAGACGGCAAAAATGATTTTGTAGTTGCAGAAAGCAAAGAAGAAGCCTTTGAATTGGCTAAAAAGAAACTAGCGGTTTCTTCAAACGAGGCAGAGAAGTCATTTTCAATTGATGACTTACGTCAAGATGAAGATGCTTTAGACACATGGTTTTCTTCTTGGTTGTGGCCAATGTCGGTTTTTGATGGCATCAGAAATCCAGAAAATAAAGAAATTAATTACTATTATCCAACAAACGATTTAGTAACCGGGCCAGATATTTTATTTTTCTGGGTAGCTAGAATGATTATTGCTGGGTATGAATACAAAGATAAAAAACCATTTCAGAATGTTTATTTAACAGGATTGGTTCGTGATAAACAACGTCGTAAAATGTCTAAATCTTTAGGGAATTCTCCAGATGCGTTAAAATTGATTGACACCTATGGTGCAGATGGGGTTAGAGTAGGTTTGTTGTTAAGTTCTGCTGCAGGAAACGATTTAATGTTTGATGAAGATTTATGTCAGCAAGGAAAACAGTTTGCCAATAAAATTTGGAATGCATTCCGTCTAATTAAAGGTTGGGAGATAGACAAAAGTTTACCGCAACCAGCAACAGCTAGTATTGGTTTGGCTTGGTATGAAGCTAAATTTCAAAAAACTTTGGTAGAAATAGAAGATCATTTCTCTAAGTATCGTTTATCTGATGCCTTAATGACAATTTATAAATTAATTACCGATGATTTTTCTTCTTGGCTATTAGAGATCGTAAAACCAGCATATCAGCAACCAATTGATGCAACTACCTTTTATGAGGTTCTTAGAATTTTAGAAAATAATTTAAAAGTATTGCATCCATTTATGCCTTTCTTAACCGAAGAAATATGGCAATACATAGCAAATAGAACCCCAGAAGATGCATTAATTATTGGAAAATATCCAGTTCAAAGTGAGTTTGATGCAGAAATTATTTCAAAATTTGATATAGCCACAGCAATTATTTCTGGAATTAGAACCATTAGAAAAGATAAAAACATTTCATTTAGAGATTCTATTGAGTTGTTTGTTATAAACAGAGAAAAAACCAACCATCAATTTAATACGCTAATTCAGAAACTAACCAACACATCTAAAATAACAGAGGTGTCAGAAAAAGTTGAAGGTGCTTCGTTTAGAGTAAAGTCTAATGAATACTTTGTTCCTATTTCCATAGAAAATATTGATGTACAAGCAGAAATTACGAAGTTAGAGGCTGAATTAAAGAGAGCAAAGGCTTTTCTTTTTGGAATTCAAAAGAAATTATCTAACGAGCGTTTTGTAAAAAACGCACCCGAGCAAGTAATTATATTAGAACGAAAAAAGGAATCTGATACTGTAGCCAAAATACAGACAATACTATCTAGTCTAGATAGTTTAAAGTTATAGGGTAATAAAACATTCTAAAAATTTATTATTGAGCTGCTTTTTTTAGACTTTTTTAGTTTACCGTATACTAGTACTATGTTTATAGATTTTTTTTATTAAGTATTCTGAAATAGTTTTGTTGATTGTATCTAATTTTTTTGTAATTTTATTTAAAATTTAATTTAAAACAGACAAACGTGAAAACCTCCCAAAAACACACTTGCGCTATTGCTCTTTCTGTTCAACATTTAGGTGACAAATGGTCACTTTTATTGTTGAGAGATATGATCGTGCACAAAAAAACAAGATTTAAAGAATTTAGAAGCTCAAAAGAAAAAATTGCTACCAATGTTCTTACCAACCGATTAAAACATTTACAAGCAGAAGGCTTTATAAAAAAATTAGATCCTTTAGGAACTAAAAAGAGTACTCGTTATATAGCTACAGACAAAGGAATTTCTTCATTACCTATCATTATTGAATTATATTTATTTTCTATTCAATCTATAGATGAGTCTGTTTTAGATGAATCTCAGTTGAGAATTAAAGATGAAATATGTAATGATCGTGCTTTTTTTGAAGCAAAAAGAAAAGAAGCGTATCTAGATTTTATTACTGATTTAAAGCAGTCATTAGAAGTATCTAACCTGTTAGTTGAAGCAAGTTAATAAATTTGCTAAAGTCATTTCAGTAGAAGCATATTCAGAATTTTTAATGTTTCTTAAACACACAATATATACTCATATTTTTTTAAATGTGAGTATTCTTTCTAAATGTTTAAGAATTAAACGAGTGCTTCGCGTAAAACGGTAATAGGGTGCTTAGCAATTCGTTTAGTTCCATCATAAATCTGATGACGGCAACTTGTTCCAGCAGCTACAATTTCTATTTCTTTTGAGGTATTTCTTATCTTAGGAAATAGCGTGTCTTCACCTACCTGCATACTTACTTTGTAGTGTTCTTTTTCATAACCAAAAGAACCTGCCATTCCACAGCAGCCAGTATTCATAATAGTAGGTTTGTAGTTTTTAGGAATATTTAAAATTGAAAAAGTAGCATGGGTGCTAGACAAGGCTTTTTGATGGCAATGCCCATGTATTTTAATAAGCTTTTTTTCGGTAGAAAATTGATTGGTTCTAATAGTTCCACTTTCGAATTCTTTTAGTATAAATTCTTCTATTGTAAAGGTGTTTTTAGAAATAACAGTAGCTGAGTTCACATCATCAGCCAGTCGAATATACTCATCTCTAAAAGTTAAAATAGCAGAGGGTTCTATGCCAACAAGAGGTGTTTCTTCTGTTATTAATTCTTTAAAAATAGACACATTTTCATTTGCTAAAGCTTTTGCTTCTTTTAAAAACCCTTTAGAGATAAAACTTCGTCCACTTTCTGGATGGTTTATAAAGGTTGGGTTGTAGCCCAATCTTTTTAGTACGCTAATGGTATCTTTTCCAATCTCTGTATCATAGAAATTGGTAAATTCATCACAGAAAATATATACAATTTTTTGACTGCTAGAATGGGTTTGTTTTTTATACCAAGCCTTTAAGGTTTTTGGTGTTAATTTTGGAATGCTGCGTTTTAATGAAATCCCCATAATAGACTTTGTTAAATAAGTATTTAACACTAAGTTGGTAAGACCAGGAACCAAACTTCCAATTTTATTGTATTTAACATTATTTGCAAACATTGTATTTCTAAAAGAATAGCCATTTTCTTCTTGATATTGATATAGGAACTCACTCTTTAGTGCAGCAACATCTACATTACTTGGGCATTCTGATGCACAGGCCTTACAACTTAGGCAGAGATCAAAAACCTCTTTTAGTTCTTGATGGTTAAATTTATTTGCTTGTTCAGAATTGGTTAAAAATTCACGTAGCGTATTGGCTCTGGCTCTAGTAGTGTCTTTTTCATCTTTTGTAGCTCTGTAACTTGGGCACATAGCCCCACCTGCAGAAGCAGGTTTTCTGCAATCTCCAGAACCATTGCATTTTTCTGCTAATTTTAGAATTCCTTGATTGTCTGAAAAATCTTGAATTGTTTTTATTTCAGGCTCATTTCTATCAATGTCATATCGCAAACTTTTATCCATTGGAAAAGCATCTGTGATTTTTCCTTGGTTAAAAATATTGTTTGGATCAAATGTTTTTTTGATACGCCTCAATAATTGATAGTTAGTTTCTCCAATCATTAATGGAATAAATTCTGCCCGTACAATTCCATCTCCATGTTCACCACTAAAAGATCCTCCATATTTTTTAACCAATTGCGCAGTTTCAGTAGTTATTTTTCTAAATAAAGAAACATCCTCAGATTTTTTTAAATTTAAAATTGGACGTAAATGTAATTCACCAGCCCCTGCGTGTGCGTAATACACGGCTTTTTGCTGATACTTGTCCATAATTTTAGTAAACTCTTCTATATAGTTTGGAAGATCGTTTAAATCTACTGCTGTATCTTCTATACAAGCTACTGCTTTTTTATCACCTATAATATTTCCTAACAATCCTAGTCCAGCTTTTCGTAAATCAAACATACGTTTGATATCTTCTCCTATTATTTTAGGGTGGTGATATCCAAAGTTATTATTGTCTAAATCAGCAATTAATTTATCTGCTTTGTTCTGAGCTTCTTCTATAGAGTTCGCAGAAACTTCAAACATTAAAATAGCCTCAGGATCTCCTTGAATAAAGAAACGATTCTTTGAATGCTCACGATTATTTTTAGTACAATCTAAGATAACTTTGTCCATTAATTCACAAGCAAATAACTCATGATTCATTGCTAAAACCGTTGCTTTTAAACTTTCCTTGATGCTTTTAAAATGAGACGCAACAATTACACTTTCTTTAGGTTGAACAATATCTAATTGCAAAGTAATGGCTGTTGAAAACACCAAGGTGCCTTCACTACCTGATAATAGTTTAGCAATGTTTATAGTAGCCTCTAGACCGCCAAATAAATCTGAAGCAAGTAATTCGTCTACTGCATATCCAGTATTTCTTCTGTGGATACTAGGTTTTGGAAATTGGCTTTTTATTTCTTGTTGAACTTGTTCTTGTGAAAGTTCATTGTAAATAGAAGCATAAATTTTTCCCTCTAAAGACTGCTCATGAGTTTTTAATTTAAATTCTTTAGAAGTTAGTTCCTTAAAACAAACCAAGGACCCATCACTTAATACTCCATCAATTTGTAAAACTTTATCTCTAGTTACTCCGTATCTAATAGAGGTGCTTCCAGAAGAATTATTACCTACCATCCCTCCAATCATACATCGATTTGATGTAGAGGTGTTTGGACCAAAAAAGAGTTCGAAAGGTTTTAAAAATAAATTCAATTCATCTCTAACAACTCCGGGTTCTACAGTAATGGTTTTATTGAGTTCATCAAAAGCGATGATGTTTGTGAAATGTTTAGAGACATCAACAACAATTCCATCCCCAACACACTGCCCTGCTAATGAGGTTCCTGCTGTTCTAGGAATTAATGTAACTTTATTTTGTGTTGCAAATTCAATTAAAAGCTGAAGATCCTTTTCATCTTTAGGAAAGGCAACAGCTAAGGGTATTTTTCTGTATACAGATGCATCAGTAGCATATAGAGCTTTGTGTAAATCGTCATAAACAAGAGATCCATTTAATCTGCCTTGAAGTTCTTGCAATTTTTTATCATTAATCATATTCTACATTTGAACATTTTGATCTTCCGGAAATTGACCTGGAATATCGTTCTTATTTTCGTCTAGCATTTCACGTAAATCTATTTCAATACCTCTTGAAATGGTGGAGATAGGAACATCATTTGGACCACCTTCAAAAGGATTTTCTCCAATTCTTGCCATGCGCTCCATAATATGAAATGCCCAAGAAACACAAGCACAAAAAGGAACAGACAGCCATATAAAATAACTTCCTACTGCACTATGGTCTATACTGATGTATTTAGCAATGTCTGCAAATTCAGAAACAATACCAAAAGGGAGTAATACAACAAATAATTTCACAAGATAGTAGGCTAAACTTGCATATTGTCTTGGATAAGGGAAGTTTTTAATTCTTTCAGATTTTCCTTGATGAATAAATAATTCTCCTAAAACATTTTCTAATTCTAAAAAAGAAAATTCCCAAATAATTCCTTTCTCTTTTAATTTACCAATGTGCTTTGATTGTAGATATAGAATTGCGGTTTGCTTGTTGCTTTTACTCAGTACATATTGTTCTTCTTCCGCTGATAAATATAACATTAGATTGTCTTCTAAACTAGATATTTTTTCCGGGATATGTAATAGGTCTGCCCATTTTCTATTACTTCTAGACAAATGAGAGGTTTCCCAAGATTTACGTTGTCTCATAGCATAACGCAATGCTGTCATCCAGGCAATATGTCTATATATTAATACTTTTTTTTCTTCTTTAATATCTTCTAATTCTAGAGGAGAGCTAGCGTATTGATTATTTACCATTTCTTGAACTTTCATTCCCCAAGTTCTAGACGTATTTACAATACCACCCCATATCTTTCTAGCTTCCCAGATTCTATCATAGGCAGCATTATTTTGAAAACCAACCATAAAAGCTACAGCGGTACCAATTAAAGCTACCGGTGTCCATGGTACATCTAAAAAAGTAAAGTCAAGAATCTCATATAGATATGTTATAAGACTGGCATAAGTTAAAAAAACAAGAGTTTCTCCAATAGACCAGAGGAACATGTCTTTTACTGAATATCTTTTTTTGGTAAGCATGGTAGATTATTAGAAATCAAAAATAAGAGTTTTGTACCAAAGAAATGTAAGATTTGTTTTTAATATCTTTGTTAAAATCAAATCTAAATACCGATGAAAAAAATAATTCTAAGCTTTTTGTTTTTATCACTTTCTTTTTCAATCACTGCACAGAAGGTAGACCTAAACTATTATGTTCCATCTGATGAAAAATACGACAGTCAAATTCCAACACCAAAGGAGGTTATAGGTCATGAAGTAGGAGAGTGGCATGTAACTCATGACAAACTAGTAGAATATATGAAAGCCTTAGCTAAAGCCTCAGATAGAATTACACTAGAAGATAGAGGTAAAACATTTGAAGGAAGACCTCTTTTGTTATTAACCATTACTTCACCAAATAATCATCTTCGAATAGATGACATTAGAGAACGACATATAGATGGAACTAACAACCCATCTCTTGATGTCTCTGAGGATCCTATTATTGTATATCAAGGTTTTTCAATTCATGGAAACGAACCAAGTGGTTCTAATGCTTCTTTAGCTGTTGCCTATTATTTAGCTGCTTCAGTTAGTTCTGCTACAGAAAATTTATTAGAAAATACTGTGATTTTATTTGACCCATCTTTTAACCCAGATGGTTTACAACGTTTTGCTTATTGGGCAAATACTAATAAAAGTAAAAATATTAATCCAGATCCAAATGATCGTGAGTATTTTGAGGTTTGGCCAAGAGGACGAACCAATCATTATTGGTTTGATATGAATAGAGATTGGTTACCAGTACAATTACCAGAATCTAGAGCAAGAATTGCATCATTTCATAAATGGTTACCGAATGTCTTAACAGATCATCATGAAATGGGTTCTAATTCTACTTTCTTTTTTCAACCAGGTATTCCTAGTAGAACTCATCCTTTAACACCGCAACTCAATCAAGATTTAACTAGAGAAATTGGTGCATATCATGCAAAAGCGATGGATAAAATTGGGTCACAATACTACTCTGAAGAAAGTTATGATGATTTTTATTACGGAAAAGGATCTACATTTCCAGATATTAATGGTGGTATTGGAATTTTGTTTGAACAAGGTAGTTCTAGAGGGCACGCACAAGAGACGTCTAACGGTATTTTAACCTTTCCTTTTACTATTAGAAATCAATACACTGCAGCAATGTCTACTTTAGAAGCTGCAAAAAATATGCGTGTAAAAATCTTAAAATATCAACAAGATTTTTACAAAAAAGCAAGAAATGAATCATCTAAAGCCAAGGCGATTGTTTTTGGTGACCATAAAGACGCCGCAAAAAGTTTTCATCTAGCAGAGGTTTTAAAAAGACATCAAGTAGCTATTCATGAAGTAAAGTCAGATTTTAGAGCAAATGGAAAACAATTTAAAAAGGGATATAGTTATATAGTTCCTATGAATCAAAAAAATCAACGATTGGTAAAAGCAATGTTTGATGTTAGAAAAAGCTTTAAAGACAGTTTGTTTTATGATGTATCTGCATGGACCTTTAATCATTCATTTGGTGTAGATTACGCAGAAAATGTTTCTTTGAGCAACGCTGGGCCTAAAATTGAAACCTTACGTATCCAAGAGGGAAGTGTAAGCAAAAGTAGTACTGTTGGATATTTGATGCCTTGGAATGAATACTATACACCTAAAGCTTTAAATGCAATACTACAAAAAGGCTTGCGTGCAAAAGTATCTATGAAAAACTTTAAAAATGGTGGAGTTTCTTATGATTATGGAGCCATTCATATTCCTGTTCAAAACCAAAAGTTAAACAGTATAGAATTGTACAACTTTTTAAGCGAAGTAGCTAAAGAGAGTCATTTACAAATACATGGAGTTACCACTGGTTTAAATGATGGGATAGATTTAGGAAGTAATAATTTTAGAAATGTATCATTACCAAAAGTAGCAATGTTGGTTGGAAATGGAGTAAATAGTAGTGATTCTGGTGAGATTTGGCATTTATTTGATCAACGTTATGATATGCACGTGACCAAGTTAGATCTGATTTATTTCAATAGAATAGATATAAGTAAATACACTGTCTTAATTGCACCTAATAGCAGAGGCCTAGATAAAAAAGCTATTGAAAAGTTACAAAAATGGGTTCGTGATGGTGGAACTTTAATTGGTTACAGAAGTGCTGCCAAATGGTTAAGTGATCATAAATTTATAAACATAGAATTTGAAAGTGCTAAGTTAGATACCGTAAAAGAAGTTTCTTTTGAAGCAAAATCTTTAAAAAATGGAGCACAAGTTATTGGTGGTGCTATTTTTGAAGCAACGATAGACCGTTCTCACCCTATTAATTTTGGATACAAGAATAATAAAATAGCTTTATTTAGAAATACAACTCTTTTTATGAAAGCAGATAAGAAAAGCTATAACAATCCAATACAGTATTCGAATAACCCATTGTTAAGTGGTTATATTTCAAAAGAAAACGCAAAGGTGATTAAAAACACAGTTCCCTTTAAAGTTCAAAGAATGGGACGCGGAAGAGTACTAGTTTTTACAGATAATACGAACTTTAGAGCTTTTTGGTACGGAACCAATAAGTTGTTGATGAATGCTGTATTTTTTGGAGATAAAATGTAATAATTAAAAACAAAAGATATAAAAAGTTGTGAGTTTTAATTTCTAATTCTCACGACTTTTTTTTCTTATTCTAAAATATTGTAACAAAAAGTAAAGATATACGTCATATAAAGGATACTAATTATACTATACTTATGAGTTTTTTACGTGTTTTATTCGCAATTCTTTTCCCACCTCTGTCAGTCATAGACAAAGGATGTGGTTCATTCTTCATCATTTTTTTGTTAACACTTTGTGGATGGATACCAGGAGTTATAGGAGCGTTGGTTATTTTAAATAACCCTAAAAATAAATAAGATTTTTATCGAATCTGTTCTCCGTTTTTAATTGAATTGGAAGCTTGTAAAAGAACAACATTACCATGGTTGTTGTATACACCTAAGATTAAACATTCACTCATGAAATTTGCAATCTGCCTAGGTTTAAAATTAACAACAGCACTTACTTGTTTATGTAATAATTCTTCTTTGGTGTATAGGTCTGTAATTTGTGCACTCGATTTTTTAATGCCAATAGCACCAAAGTCAATAACTAATTGATAAGCAGGTTTACGTGCTTTTGGGAACTCATGTACTTCAATAATAGTTCCTATTCTAAGATCAACTTTTAGAAAGTCTTCAAATGATGTTTCTTCTGACACTTATTTATTTTTTAAAGAGATTTTTTTTACTACCCAAAGAGGCCCAATTAACAAAAATTGTAAGTCTTTTGCAAACGACGGTTTTTTGCCTTCAATATGGTGGCCATAAAATTGCCCAATCCAAGCTACAACAAATATGATTAATGATCCATATAATAAGTTTACAACAGAACCCAACCAAAAGTTTCCAATAATTGCCAAGCAAATAAAGAACAACATTTGAACAAAATACCAAAAGCCAAGGCGTACATAAAATAATAAAATAAAAATTGAAACAACTGCAGCCCAATTTTCTAATAACGGGTTATACAACCCAAAGGTGTTCTCTAGAAATGAAGTTGGAATACTCATTAAAAGACCTATAACGCTAAAAAAAATAGCAGGAACACATAGGTAATGAATAAATTGATTTGTTGAATTCTGATGACTTATAGCGTATTCATCAAACCATTGTTGTGCAGTTTTCATCGTGTAAATTATATGAAATAAATATAGTGATTTTTTTTAGCTATTTTCACTTTGCAAAATTTGATCTATCTAGATTCAGTGGAGTATTTATTTTTCAATACCCTTTTTCAGTTTTTTTAAATTTTTCACCGAATTTCTATTTTCTGGATTAATAGCAATTGATTTCTCATAATACTCAATAGCTTTAAGGGTGTCATTTTCTTTTTTAAAAGCATCACCCATACTATCGTAAACATTTGACTTTTCTGGATATAAAGCAATATTTATTTTAAAGATTGCTTTAGCTTTCTCAAATTCATTAGCTTTCAGGTATTTATATCCTGTTCTATTTAAACCCCATTCTTGAATTGTTGGATCTAAAGAATCTTTTTTCTGTAAAGCTTTATATGCATTTAGTGACTTGGTATATTCTTTATTTTTAAAATACTCTAAGGCTGTTTTTTCTCCTGCTGTTAGTTTTGTGAAATAAAATTTTTCTCCCTCGTGCTCTCTTTTTTCTGCTAGTTCTATGTGTGCTTCTGGAGTTGAAATAAAAAT
This sequence comes from Flavobacterium sp. SCGC AAA160-P02, assembly GCA_000383355.1. Lineage (GTDB taxonomy): Bacteria > Bacteroidota > Bacteroidia > Flavobacteriales > Flavobacteriaceae > Polaribacter. The sequence continues at coordinate 173,431 of KB911091.1, forward strand.
TAATTTCTCATTCATTTCTTTTAAATAAAATGAGCTATCATTAGCCTTTACTGGAGTCATGTTTTTATCTCTCCAGTTTATTTTTAAAACATCTTCAAAAAAGTATACTTCTAGAGTTTCATTAGAATTGAATAGATACCTTCCTTCAACAGTTTTTATAAATTCAGACGTGTTTTTAGAATTACTACATGATATTAAAATACAGATACATATCAGATAAAAAATTGATTTCATGTACGCTTTTTTTATGTTTTAAATTAAGTTTTTGTTGTGAGAATTTTTTTTAACTATAATAAAAAGATTTTAGTTTTTTTTCCACAAAACTTTATTCAAAACAGATGATATTTTAAAATATATATCAAAACCTATTTTCATAGTGGTCTAAAGTAGTAAACATCAGTTAGACTCTGTCTAATTAAGAAATATATCAACTGATTAGTTTAGAATATCTAGTGTCTCTTGAGGTTTTCTTAGATAACTTTTTGATTTTCTTTTCTCCATACTAGCTAGTTCTTTCTCACTAAATTTTAATTTATCTCCTTGAAATAGAATTCTCCATATTTTTCCTTTTTTAGATTCTGAAATATATAAAGAACCGTCTGGGCCTTCTGCCAAGCCCATTGGTCTGTATTGAGCATCACTCATTATTTTGACTGTATCTGTACCAGTAAAACCATCTGCAAAAACCTCCCATGTATTTAATGGTTTTCCGTTTTTGAAAGGAATAAAAGCTACAATATATCCTGCCTGTGGATAAGGACTTCTATTAGTTGAGCCATGAAATGCAATAAAAGCACCATCTTTATATCGTTCTGGAAATTGATTTCCTTTATAGAATAATAAATCATTTGGTGCCCAATGAGCAGGTAAGCCCATGATAGGATCTGTATACCCACTAGCTTCTAATTTTCCATTACCTCCATATTCTGGAGCAAGCATTCTTTTATTTTTAAAATGATCAAAGTAGGTGTAAGGCCAGCCAAAATCATCATCTTGTTTAATGATCATAAATTCTTCTGCGGGTAAGACAGAATTTTCCCATTTACTGAAATAGTTTGGAGCATGGTTATGAAGATAATCTCTTCCATGATTCATTGCATATAAATTATCATCTTTATCATTCCAACTAAGTCCCACAACACTTCTTAAACCAGTAGCAAATAGTTCACCATCTTTTTGTGTTTGGTTCAATTTATTTTCATCAAACTTCCAAATTCCACCTAAAATAGTTAATTGAGAACACGGGTATTCTCCTCTTACAATTGAGTTTGAGTTATTCGTTTTTGAATTCTGGTCTTCACAAGCATTTGTTGGCGCACTAAAAGTCACATACATACTTCCTTTTTTATCAAAAGCTAATGATTTTGCATTGTGCCATCTTATTGGGTAGCGATCAACAAGAATAACTTCAGGATTACCTTCTGGAATTAATTTATTAGGGCTTAATTTTTGTCTATAAACTACAAGTTCAGAACTAAAATATAAATATCCGTTATGGATTCTCATTTCAGTAGCAAAACTCCCATCGTTTGGATAGTTTCCAAAACGTTTGAAGACATCAATTTTTCCATCATTATTAGAGTCTCTTAATGCAATGTTTCCTAGTTTGCCTGTTTCTATTCTTAACTTCACATATACATCACCATTATTGTTTACTGCTAAATGTCTAGATCTACCAACGCTATCTGCAATTACTAATGCACCAAATCCATCTGGTAAAAATAAGCCCCCGTTATCTGAGTCTGGTTTAACGGTTAGCTGTTTTATTGGTTTTGTAACAATTTCTTTTTGAGATGTTATTTTGTCTATGTTTTTTGATTCTTTTTTACAGGAAGATAATATCAATAGAAAAAATAGGATGGTACTTAGAGTTTTCATGAAAATAAAATTAAGAAATCTATTAATATATAGTAAAAGTATGAATTTTTTAGAAGAGGTATTTTAGTTTTAAAGAAGTATAATAGTTAATAGGATTCCCAGGATAATAATATCTTGGCTTATTTCCGCCAAAACTTCCTGCATTTATTAATAGCATTGATGCATATTTACTATTTGTGAGGTTATTAATACCTACAAGAAAGTTGTATTGAAAATTATTATTTGTATTTGATTGATATCCAAACTGGGTATTTATAATTTGATATTCATCAGAATAGACAGAATTATTATCTCTTAAAGGTATTTCTCCAACAAAGCTGTAGTTTACAGAAGTATAAAAACCGTTTAAACTTTCTAGACCAATGGTAGCGTTGTAGGTAAGTTTTGGTACACCTGTTAATAGGTTGTTTGAGTAATCATTTGAATCATCAATAAATTTTTTGAATTTGAAATCATTGTAGGCAAAAGAGTGAAAACCAAATAATGTAATATTTTTTGTTTTTATGAATGTATTCTTGAGGGTAAACTCTAATCCATTGTATTGTGTTTTTCCAGCGTTAACACCCATATATTCATCATTACTTGTTCTTCTTGCTACCAATAAGTTTTTAACGTCCATTCTGTATATTGCAATATCAAAATATACAGTATTTTTAAATAATTGACCTCTGCTGCCTATCTCATAATTCCAACCACTTTCAGGTTCTATAGTAGAATTAATTAAACCATCTGGCAATAAAGTTTCTTCTAAGGTAGGAGGAGAGAAACCATGGCTAATAGAACCATATAACATTGTAGAGAGAGAATTTTTATAAACAACACCTATTTTAGGGGATATCATTGTCTTAAATGAGTAATTACCAGAAAAATTGGGGATATTATTTATAAGATTATCTTTTAAATGATAGGAAGTTTTGTTTAGATTTAACCCTAAGGTATAATGTATTTTTTTTGAAAAAGTGTATTTTGAATCAAAAAAAAGATTAAAATAAGTACGTCTTTCTTTAAAGTTAGATAATAATTCTCCTTGTATAAGTTCAGATCCTGAAGGGACAGTATTATATAAATTTTTATATGTTTGATATGAGTTAGCATCATTAAATAGTTCAATCCCTATGGTCCAATTTAATTCATTTTTAAATAAGGTAGTATTTTGAATAAGTCTGGTTCTTATGCCAATACCGTTAGTTTCTTCTTTTAAAATATTAAAAGGCCTTGGTTCGTATGAATTTAAAAAAGAAGAAAATACACTAGTTTTTTGTGTAGTATTTGAGTTGTATTCATGTTGCCAAGACACGCCAAGTAAGCCTTTTGTATACTCTTCAAAACCTTTTGATTGCGCCCATGTATAGGCTGCTGCTGAAGGATTTTCAAAATAATCATCTTCATTCAAAGAACTAGGGATGAATGCTTTTACCCTAGATAAGTTTCCAATGAAAGAAATCTTATCTTTAGATCCAATATCATGATTAGTCGTTATAGTTATAATCTCCCTATCTGTTTTGTTATTAGCTCTATAACCATCTAAATGTAAGTTTGTGTAAGTTAAATTTACACTGTTTTTAGTGTTTGTAACAGCTGTTTTTAATGTATACTTTTGTAAACCAAATGAGCCAACTGTATAATCACTTTCAATTACAGATTTATTAAATTCAGTTTTTATTGGTATTAATTGAAGCGTTCCTCCCAAACCTGCGCCATAAATACTAGAAGAAGGACCTTTTAAAATTTCAAGCTTTCCTAATGTGGTCATGTCTATGTCTTCTATAGTGGAAATTCCAGACCCATTGGTGAGAGGAATGTCTTGATAATAAGCTCTAATTTTACTTGTATTGTAAGGACTTCTAGAGCCTATACCTCGAATTGTAATTCTGTTTGTAGATAATGTACCGCTATGCATAAATACACCAGCAATAGTATTTAAAATTGGAGTCATATCTATGACATTATTTCTTTGAATATCTTTTCTAGTAAGCACAGAAATAGCAGTAGGTATATTTTGTATTTTATTTTTAAAATTATTAGAGACAATAATAATTTCATTTAAACTTTCTGAGATAGCGATGAGTTGTATTCTGCTTTTTTTTTTAGTTATATTGACTCTCTGAGTAATATACCCTTCTTTGGAAAAGAAATATACAGCAGCGTTTGGAAGAGTAAACTGACCATTACGATCTGTTTTTGTTGAAAAAGAGTTGTTTATACTAGAAATATAAGCACCACGAATTTCAATTTTAGTATCTTTATCTAGTACAATTCCTGTAATTTGTTGAGCTGTTAAATTTAACAGCATCAATAAAAAAAAAATTAAAAAAAAATTAAACTTCACAGATTTTTATTTGTAAAAACGGTTAATGACTTTGTTTATTAATTTATAAAAAGCTCTCGATAATTCGAGAGCTTAATTTAATGATTGTTTATTTCACATCCATCAACTCTACATCAAAGATCAGTGTAGCATTTGGAGGTATTACACCGCCAGCACCACTTTCTCCATAGGCTAGGTTAGAAGGAATTACAAAACGTGCTTTGTCTCCAACTTTTAACAAAAGAATTCCTTCATCCCATCCAGCTATCACTTGCCCAACTCCAACAGGAAAGTCAATTGGTTGTTTGCGTTTGTAAGAAGAATCAAATACAGTACCATCTAATAATTGTCCTTTATAATGTACAGAAACATTGGCTCCTTTTGTAGCTTGTTTTCCTTCACCGTTTTGTAAAATTTTATAACGTAAACCAGTAGTTGTTTCATCATAACCAAGTGCAACAGTATCTAAAACTTCTTGCTGCTTTTTCTTTTCTTCTTCTTCTCGTTTTGCTCTAGAACCTTCAAAGGTTCTAAAAGCCTCCACTGCATTATATGCTTCAGCATCTGTTCCTACACGAATAATTTCTATAGACATTTCATCTCCTTGTGCAACCGCATCTACAACGTCTTGTCCCTCTTCAACATTTCCAAATACCGTATGTTTTCCATCTAGCCAAGAAGTTTCTATATGTGTAATAAAAAATTGAGAACCATTGGTAGCAGGACCAGAGTTTGCCATCGATAATTTTCCTGGAGCATCATGCTTTAGGTCTGGGTGAATTTCATCATCAAATTGGTAGCCTGGGCCACCGGTTCCAGTTCCTGAAGGACAGCCTCCTTGAATCATAAAATCTGGAATTACCCTATGAAACTTTAAACCATCATAATATGGTGTTCCTTGTTTTTTAACATTGTTTTCTAAATTTCCTTCTGCTAAGGCAACAAAGTTCCCTACTGTACCAGGAGTTTTTTCATATTCTAAATTCACTAAAATATCTCCTTTTGGAGTTTTGAATTTTGCGTAGATTCCGTTATTCATTATTATTAATTTAAATTATTTTTTTGCGTTTAAAATAGATAAACCATAAGTTAATCCAATATTGATATTAGAGGAGTTTACATTTCCATAAGGAGAAACCATCTGCCCTCCGGCTATATTTAGTGTAAAATCGTTATTAATATGATAATTAAAACCAGCAGTTGGTCTCATTAAAACACCTTCACCAGAATCAACTCTTCCTCCGCCTGCAACCCCAAGACCTATTTCAAAGAAAGTAGAAATCTTGTTGTTTAAAAAACGATTACTCCTAATTCCTAGCCCAAAGATTCCATGGGCATAACCACCAGACTTTCCTTCGTAAGCAAATGAAGCTTCTCCAGAGAGGTACAGTTTTTTACTCATATCATAAAATACTTTGACTGCGATAAGTTGTAAATCACTGTTTGGAATACCAAATTTAGCTACATCAAAATATGTCTGATTTTGAACACCAACTTGAATTCCCTGAGTTTTAATATGTCTTGCTTTTTCTTCTGTAAACGGATCTGAAGTACCTCCATTTAAACCATAATATTTAATACTAAAGCCTAATGTATATGCTTCAAAAGTACCACCAATAGATCGGTGGTATCCTCCATGAGTACTCAAACCAAAATGATCTGTAATTTTAACATCTGCACCTATACTTGGGTACATGGTCAATCCGTTTTCTGGAAAAATTCTTCCACCAGCGGCACCAATTCCAAATTTACCAAAGAGATTGATATTTTTGGTTGCTACAAAGTTTTTTCCTACCCCAATAAATAAATCCATAAAACCTGCCACTAATCCTTTATACATGGCATCGGTATGCGCATAAATAAATGTATTCTCTGATAGATAACGTTGGTATTCAAAACCTAAAATAGATAAGGTATTGTTAAGTGGGTCATAGTTTTGGGAGGCATCCTTTCTAGAATCACCAAAAGGAAAGAAGAAATCAAACGTAACTTGTTGTACTGTTTTTACGGCTGGCTTAATGCTATTATTTTCTTTTAAAGTAGTGTTTAAATTATATTTTTTTCGAGCATCATTATAGCTCTTATAACGCAAAACACTCGGTATTTCAATAAAAAAAGAGACATTATCATTTTTAATAATTCCAGTAAAGAAATTTACCTTTCCGTATTGCACTCCAAAAGAATAATTTTTCTTCTTTAATTGAAGCCCTATATTCGGATAAAGAATTCCTCCACCATTAACTAGAGTTCTATAGCCACCACCACCACCAAAGTGAACATTAGCATCAAAATAAATATTATTATAAATCTTGGTATTTACACCTAAATGAACGCCTAAGGTAAATAAACCCCCTTGATCTCCAGTAACAGCTGCATGCATTCCGGCACCTGTATAGAGCCATTTAGTTAGAGGTACGTTGTAGTTTAAACCAACCAAACTCATTTTAGGAGCTAGCTCATAGCTTACCTTATCTGTGGGCATGCCAACTAAAATATGATTTAATCTAATTGAATTGTTTAGTTTTTTAAAGATGTATGTAGTTTCTGAATTTTCAGTTTGTGAATACAGTTGAAAACTTAGAATGCTTAGTATAATAAGAAGTACTTTTTTCATACTATTCTATTGAAATTCGCTTGTAAAGTGAAGCTTTACTGTTGGGTATTTACTTTGAGTCATTTGAATGGTAAAAGAAGAATCTGCTAAAAAAACCAACTGACCTTGTTTGTCTTTTGCTAAATAACGCTGCTTTACTCTTTTAAATTCTTTAAATTCTTCGTTTTTTGTATCTTCAGCTTCTACCCAACATGCTTTGTGTACATGAATATTTTCATAGGAACACTTTGCACCGTATTCATGCTCTAAACGATACTGAATTACTTCATATTGAAGTGCACCAACTGTTCCAATAATTTTTCTTCCATTCATATCTAAGGTAAATAATTGTGCAACACCTTCATCCATTAGTTGATCTAAGCCTTTAGATAATTGCTTAGATTTCATAGGGTCTGCATTATTTACATATCTGAAATGTTCTGGAGAAAAACTTGGAATTCCTTTAAAGTTTAAGTGCTCTCCTTCGGTAAGAGTATCGCCTATTTTAAAATTTCCGGTATCATGCAATCCAACAATATCTCCAGGGAATGATTCGTCTACAATTTCTTTCTTTTCAGCAAAGAAAGTATTTGGGCTAGAAAATTTTACTTTTTTACCATTTCTAACATGAAGATAGGGAGCGTTTCTTTTAAAAGTACCAGAAACAATTTTTATAAATGCCAAACGATCTCGGTGTTTGGGATCCATATTTGCATGAATCTTAAAAACAAAACCTGTTAATTTCTCTTCTTTAGAGTCTACCCATCTTTCCTCAGCTTTTTTAGGTTGAGGTTTTGGGGCAATTTCAATAAAAGCATCTAATAATTCTTTAACTCCAAAGTTATTTAACGCCGAGCCAAAGAAAACTGGTTGTAACTTACCTTCTAAGTATTCTGTATTATCAAACTTAGGATAGACCTCGTAAATTAACTCTAATTCTTCACGAAGAGTTTCAGCAGCTTTTTCACCAACAACTTCATCTAATTTAGGATTACTGATGTCATTAAATTCTATCCCAGCAGAAATGTTTTGTTTGTTGTCTCCTGAAAAAATATTTAACCTTTTATCATAAATATTATAAATTCCTTTAAAATCATAGCCCATTCCTATAGGAAAACTCATTGGTGTTACCCTCAATCCTAATTTTTGCTCTACTTCGTCTAATAAATCAAAGGCATCTTTTCCTTCCCTATCTAGTTTATTTATAAAAACAAGCATGGGAATATTTCGCATTCTACAGACTTCAACTAGTTTTTCTGTTTGTTCTTCTACTCCTTTGGCAACATCTATTACAACAATAACACTGTCTACAGCAGTTAGTGTTCTAAAAGTATCTTCTGCAAAGTCTTTGTGACCAGGGGTATCTAATATATTTATTTTTTTGTCTTTGTATATAAAAGCCAAGACAGAAGTTGCTACAGAGATACCACGCTGACGCTCAATTTCCATAAAATCTGAAGTAGCTCCTTTCTTAATTTTATTGTTTTTTACAGCTCCAGCTTCTTGAATAGCACCACCAAATAGAAGTAACTTTTCGGTTAAAGTAGTTTTCCCCGCATCTGGGTGAGATATAATACCAAAAGTTCTTCTGCGTTCTATTTCTTTTAAAAAGCTCATTTACAAAAATTGATGTGCAAAGGTACGTTTTATTCTAAAATTTTAGAATTGTAGATCATAAATACTTACTTATTACATAATTTTTAAGATGATATTTTTATACCTTGACAAAAATTAATTAAAAATGAGAAGTCTCATAATTATTTGTTGTTCGATTTTGTTTTTTGCATGTAATTCTAGTATTTCTCAAAACATCAAATTAACAGATTTAGAATCTAATCAGATAAAAGCAAGTTATGTAGATTTATATGATAATAAAGTTGATCTATCTGCCTTTAAAGGGAAGAAAGTTTTAATTAATTATTGGGCAACTTGGTGCGGACCATGCATTCAAGAAATGCCGTCTTTATTAAAAGCTCAAGAAGTTTTAAAAGGAGAAAATTATGTATTTTTATTAGTATCAGATGAACCGATTAAAAGAATTTCTAGATTTAAGGATCGAAAAAATTATAATTTCACCTACTTAAAATCAACAACATCATTGGCTTCTATGCGTATTTTTACCCTGCCTACTACCGTTATCTTTAATGAAGATGGAAAAAAAGTTAAAACTATGGTAGGTGCAATTGAATGGGATTCTAAGCAAATGATAAAAAAATTAAAAGCATTATAATATGAAGAATTTTATAGTACTTATTTTCATGATTATTTTAATTTCTTGCTCAAAACAAGAGGTTATTATTGAAAACATTCAATTTTCTTTTGGGGAAAACAATGTAGCTCCTAATTTGGTGTCTAAAGAAGGAAATTTAACACTCTCCTGGATTTCATCCGAAGAAGACCAAGAAGCAGTTTTGTACTACAGTCAGTTTATAAATGAAAATTGGAAGGCACCTGTTCGCATAACTTCTGGTTCTGATTGGTTTGTGAATTGGGCAGATTTCCCTGCAAATGCTATCAATGGAGATTTGATATTGACTAGCTATTTAAAAAAATCAGCATCTGGCACATATACATATGATGTAGTTTTAAACTTAGAAACATTATCAGGAGAAAAAATAAAAGAAAATTTTCTATTAAACACTGATGGAGTTCAAGCAGAACATGGTTTTGTAAGTATGATTCCTACCAATGAGAAAGGTTTTTTTATTACCTGGTTAGACGGAAGAAATACAATAGAAGATACTAAAGATGGCCATCAGAAAGCAATGACTATAAGATTTGCCGAAATTTCTGATACTGGAGAGATCTTAAATGAAAGTGAATTAGATGCTGCAACTTGTGATTGTTGCCAAACATCTATTGCCATGACAAATGATGGACCTATAGTTGTTTACAGAGATAGAAGTAAGGAAGAACTAAGAGATATTTACAGTACAAAATACGTAGATGGAAAATGGAAGGCGCCAACACCTGTTCACCAAGATGGATGGAAAATAAATGGATGTCCTGTGAATGGTCCAAAGGTGGTTGCTAACTCAACTAATTTAGCAGTTGCTTGGTTTACAGCTGCAAACGATACACCTCTTGTAAATATATCCTTTTCAACATCTAATGGAGATACATTTAATTCTCCAATACAACTCAACGATTTAGATGCAATAGGTAGAGTAGATGTTGCTTTTTTAAACTCTACAGAAGTGCTGGTTAGTTATATGGAAGTAGATGATATTGGAACCTATCTAAAAGTCAAGAAAGTTTCTTTAGACGGGAAGATCTCTGAGGCATTTACTGTCTCTGAGATAGATGGCGGAAGAAATACTGGAGTTCCTCAATTAGAAATAATGAAAGGTGAAGTTTTTCTAGTTTGGACTATTTCTATTGAAGGTAAAAATCAGCTGAAGTCTGTGAGGTTAGATTCAAAAAACATATAATACCTTGTAATTTGTAACTTCTAGGCATCGTTTTTTACAGTATTCTATTTTAAAACGAGCGCTTTTATAAATACCTCTTTTAGGGGCCATTCTTTTTTGTCTGTTTCTAGCTTCGCTATTTTCTCCATAGTATCAAAGCCTTCAATAATTTCGCCAAAGATGGTGTGTTCTCCATCTAAATGATGACTTCCTCTTTTGTCTTGAATCATATAGAACTCAAAAGGAGATGATGTTTTATTTGGATTGTTTTCCCACTGTCTCGCAGCGGCAAGTGCACCATACTTATGTTTTCTATGTGATTTTATTTCTGCTGGAATTCTATAATTATATCTGATTCTTAATTTACGAGTCATAGGAAGATCAGAATTACCACCTTGAACTATAAAATCTGGTACAATTCTATGAAAAGCGGTTGTATTAAAATATCCAGTTTTTGTTAAGAAAATAAAACTGGCTCTGTGTAAAGGAGTTTCTTTGTATAGTTCAATTTTTATATTTCCTAATCGAGTTTTAAACAAGACAATAGATTCTTTATTTAGATTTCCATAAGCCTTCAAAAACGGGATAACATTTGTCTTATTAATTGAATCAGTTCTTTTTTGTAAGATTGTTTCAATATCTTTTTTAACAGTCTTTTTTTTTACTACAGGGACTGTTTTTATGACTGTTTTTTCTTGTTGCTGACAACCAAAAAAACAAATTGAGAAATAACTGAGAAAAATAACAATGTATTTTGGTATTTTAAACATAAGACAAATATAGATATTAGATTTATTAAATGATTTTTTAATGAATATTAATATGTGAAAATCTAAAATTCAATCGGTTCATTTTTGTATTTTTGTAATTAGAATAAGAATTAATGGAAGAGAATGTTATTTTGGTAGATGAGCAAGACAATCAGCTAGGTCTTATGCCAAAAATGGAAGCACATGAAAAAGCAGTTTTACACAGGGCTTTTTCTGTTTTTATATTTAATACAAAGGGTGAATTAATGTTGCAGCAAAGAGCTGCTCATAAATATCACTCCCCATTATTGTGGACTAATACATGCTGTTCTCATCAACGAGATGGAGAATCTAATATAGTGGCAGGCAAAAGACGTCTTGAGGAAGAAATGGGCTTTAAAACCGATTTAAAGGAGGTGTTTTCATTTGTTTATAAAGCCCCTTTTGACAATGGTTTAACAGAACATGAATTAGATCATGTTATGGTTGGTGCTTTTAGTGGAGAGCCACAAATCAATATAGATGAAGTTGCATCCTATAAATGGATGTCTTTAGAAGCTGTTAAGAATGATATAGAGTTACATCCAGATCTATATACAGCTTGGTTTAAAATTATTTTTAAAGAATCATATTCAAAACTTACATATGCCTAGAATTACAGGATATAGAAAAGCGCATTTTAATGCAGCACACAGATTGTATAAGTCAGATTGGTCTGATGAAAAGAACTTAGCCATTTTTGGAAAGTGTAGCAATCCACATTTTCATGGTCACAATTATGAAATTATTGTAGCAGTTACAGGAGACATAGATCCAGATACTGGCTATGTTTTTGATTTAGGGATTTTAAAGCGTTTAATTCGCTCTGAAATTGAAGATGCTTTTGATCATAAGAATTTAAACGTACAGGTTGAAGAATTTAAAACTTTAAATCCTACAGCAGAAAATATTTGTGTAGTTTCCTATAATAAATTAAGAAAACATTTACCAAGTTCTTTAGACCTAGAGGTTACCTTATATGAGACACCAAGAAATTTTGTAAGTTATTCAGGAGAGTAAAGAATCTTTGACTACCCCATCTATGCACTTTCTATATTTAGTTGCTTTTTTCAGTTGTCTTAAAACTTTATAGCCCTTTAATAGTAACTAGATTCTATCATCAAAATAAAAACTTTTTTATTTCCATAGTTATTTGAAAATAAATATAAGACAGTGATTATTTGTGCTTTTTTAAATTAAAAGAGTATTTAAAAAAGATTATATGAAATATGTATATTTGAAATTCAATAAAAAATCTCACAATAATTAGCAAAAAATAAAGACCTTTAAATATGTATCAACAATGTAAAGTAATAGCTTTTGATGCAGATGATACACTTTGGATAAACGAAACCTATTTTAGAGAAGCAGAAAATAAATTTGCGCAATATTTAGTGCGTTTTGAAACAGAAAACAAAATAGAACAAGAGCTTTTTAAGACAGAAATTAAGAACCTCGAGATTTACGGCTATGGTATCAAAGGGTTCATGCTATCTATGGTAGAATGTGCATTAAAAATTTCTAATTATACAATTTCTCAACACCAAATAGAAGATATTTTAACAATCGGAAAGGAGATGATAGAGAAACCCATAGAATTGTTAGATGGCGTAGAGGAGGTGCTTCAAAAATTAAAAAAAAACTATACATTAATAGTCGCTACAAAAGGAGATTTATTAGATCAAGAGCGAAAATTAGAAAAATCAGGATTGTTACAATATTTCCACCATATTGAGGTAATGAGCGAGAAAAAAGAAGCAGACTATCAAAAGCTAATAAGGCATTTAGATATTCAACCCCGTGAATTATTAATGGTTGGCAACTCGTTAAAATCTGACATCTTACCTGTATTGAAAATAGGTGCGTCTGCAATACATGTGCCTTTTCATACTACCTGGGCTCATGAAGAAGTTTCTAAAAAAGATGCTTACGAATCAACGTTTAAGACGGTTCATAGTATCACTGATATTTTAAGATTCTTATAAATGAAATATCTAGATATTAATACTTGGAATAGAAAACAACATTTTGAGCACTTTAGTAAATTTGTTGATCCTTATTTTGGTGTTGTAGTTGATGTAGATGTTACTAATACCTACTTATTTTCTAAAAAAACTACCATTCCGTTTTTTGCATTGTATTTGCATGCCTGCATGAAAGCTATCAATAGTGTAGAGAATTTAAAATATAGAATTATTGATGATAAGATTTTAATTCATGAAATAATACATGCATCTGCAACAATTTTTAGAGAAGACACAACATTTGGATTTACTTTTATTGATTATTCTGAAGATTTCACCACTTTTTATAAAAACTTTCAAATAGAAAAAGAAAGAGTGCTAAATTCTAACGATTTGTTTGCCCCAGTAAATACGAAAGATTGTATTTATTGTTCAGCCCTTCCTTGGGTTCCTTTTTCTGCACATAAAGAACCTGTATCGGGTCTATCAGAATCGGTTCCAATGGTTGCTTATGGAAAATTCGTTGAAAAAGACAGCAAACTAATGATGCCTGTTTCAGTAAAAGTTAATCATGCTTTAGTTGATGGATATCATATTGGAGAATTTTTTAAAAAGTTTCAAATAGAATTGAATAAAATAGGCTAGATTTGCACCCTAAATTAAAAGAATTATGGCAAGTATTAAGAACTTAAAAAAAGATATCAATTACGTTCTAGGAGATATTATAGATGAATGTCTAGTAACACTAACAGGAGATACTAAAAATTCTGAAGCTATTGTAGAAGAGGCAATTGTTGTATTTGATGATTTAATTGCGAAAGTAAATGCAAAAGATGTAGAAAATAAAAAAGCACATTTTAAAAGTATTGAAGCTGAATTAGAAAAGCGTGCTGCGAAATTATTAACGAAAGTAAATAAGTTATAATACTTACTTTTTTAGTACCATTACAAGCCATTTTAATTAATTAAAATGGCTTTTTTATTTATTAGCATGTTTGTATACGAAAAGCTTTTCGTTTTCGTTATAATATCATAATAATTTGGTACCTATGGCTAGAGCAATGTTTGAATATTCTAAGACTGTATTAAAAAAAGTAAGTTTTAGTTCTGATTTATTTTATAAAGAATTAGAAAAAGCACTTCAAAGATTATTACCACATGAGATAAATGAATTAAGTATTTGGTTAAAGAAATTTACAAGCAATAAACCAGAATTATATTCATGTTTAAGTCTTATAAATTGAAAAAGTTTAAATCACTTCAAATAAAAAAAGGAAATATAGTTTATATTTCCTTTTTTTATTTGGTAGTTTTTTTTTGTGAAGTGAGTCCTTATGTTTTTTTTCTAGTTTTAGAATATCCGAAAAGACGTTTTTTCACAATGGTTTCAGCCACACCTTCAGGAAGCATTTCTTGCCAGCCTTCTTCACCATCCGTAATCATTTTTAACACTTTTCTAGAAAAAATATGAAAAATTTCTTGATCGAAGTCTGAAATATCAATAAGCTTTCCATTGTTTTTAAAGAATTTGTAAAGCTCCTTCATTCTAGGATGAACTTTTAGATTTTCACTGGTAATAAATTCTTTCTTTTCTTCATCCTTGTATGGATACATGTATACTTTTAAATCTCTGTAGAATAATTTTCCAAACGATTCTAAGATACCACCACTTAAATGGCGATAATATTTTTCATCAAAAATTTGAATTAAATTATAAACCCCCATCGCTAAACCCATTCTAGCCTTGGTAAATTCGCTAAAATATTCAACTAGTTTAAAATATTCTTGAAAATTAGTAATCATTACATTCTGTCCTAAAGAACATAGTAATTCTGCTCTATCTAAGAAATCACGTTCATTAATTTCTCCTTCAGCTCTAAGATTACTGAGGGTAATTTCAAATATAATTTGAGAGTTTTCTGGATCTACCTTTTTCTCACTAAAGAAAAGTTCTTTAGCTCTTTCAAACATATCCATATTAACTTTGGTTACGGGTCTAAAACTACCACGCAAAGCCAATATGTTTTTTTTGTATAATACCTGTGCAGGTAGTAAATTATTTCCATCAGGCCCGAACATTACAGCTGTAGTCATATTATTTTTGACTAATTGTAAACTCATCAAACGATTGTCTACATACATAAAGCGTGGACCAGAGAAATTAATCATATCAATTTCTAACTGATCTTTGTGAAGATTGTCATAAAAAGATTTTAGTAATTCTTTAGGGTTATCATTTAAGTAAAAAGCACCGTAAATTAAGTTTACACCTAAAACACCCAAGGTTTCTTGTTGAAGACGAGCATCAGTTTCTTTAAATCTAAGATGTAATACAATTTCATTGAAATCTTCAAGTGGGTCTAGTTGAAATCTGATTCCTACCCAACCATGTCCTTTAAACTTTTTAGAGAAATCTATGGTTGCAACAGTATTAGCATAACTAAAGAATAACTTATCTGGATGTTTTTTTCTACTTAAACGATCTTCCATTAAGTCTACTTCATGGTGAAGCATTCTTTTTAAGCGATCTTCTGTTACATAGCGTCTATCTTCTTCAATACCGTAGATGGCATCTGAGAAATCTTTATCATATGCGCTCATTGCTTTTGCAATGGTTCCAGACGCTCCACCAGCTCTAAAAAAATTTCGAGCGGTTTCTTGCCCAGCACCTATTTCAGCAAATGTTCCGTAGATATCACTGTTTAAATTAATTCTAAGTGCTTTGCTTTTTGTTGCAGGAACATTGCTAATTTTTTGATCCCCTTTTAAAGAAATAGACATTATGCTTGATTTTGCTTACAAACAAAGGTAACTAAATTGATTGCTATCAGTCAATTTTTATGTTATTTTTGTGAAATATGAAGATTACTTTTTTAGGGACTGGAACTTCCCAAGGCATACCAATGATTGCAAATAATGAACCAGTTTGTTTGTCTGATAATCCTAGAGATAAAAGACTGCGATCTTCTATTATGATTTCCTGGAATGATATTCGTTACATTATAGACTGTGGACCAGATTTTCGTCAGCAAATGTTACGAGAAAATATACAGTCTATTAACGGGGTGTTATTTACTCATGAACACGCAGATCATACTGCAGGCATAGATGATTTAAGACCTTATACTTATAAAATGGGGGAGGTTCCTATTTATGCTCAGGAACGTGTGATAGAAAACTTAAAGGTTAGATTTTCATATATTTTTGAAACAGAAAACAGGTATGCTGGCGCACCAAAACTAACTGAAAACACCATAGATTCAACTAGCTTTATTTTACATGGAGTGCAGGTTACTCCTCTAGCTGTTATGCACGGGAATTTACCCATTACTGGGTATAGGTTTGGTAATGTTGCCTACATTACCGATTTAAAGACCATGTCAGATCAAGAAAAAAAGAAGTTAGAAAATTTAGAGATTTTGATTGTAAATGCATTAAGAATAGATGCGCATCCTACACATTTAAATTTAGAAGAAGCCTTGGCTTTTGTCAATGAAATAAAACCCAAAAGAGCTTATTTTACGCATATTAGTCATAAGTTAGGGTTTCATGAAGATGTAGAAAAAATACTTCCAGAGAACGTCTTTTTATCTTATGATGGATTGCAGATTACGCTATAAATAATTAAATGATTTCTTTGAAATAGTTATAACTAGATGATTATAGTCTGTTTTCAATCCACTTTTTAAAGCTAAAAAAATTCTGAGGAGCAACACCATGCCCAACAGGATATTCTGAATATTCATTCTTAATTTCTTTAGAATCTAAGAATGGACATGCTTTTCTTGCCCAATCTACAGGAATTACTTGATCTACAGAGCCATGTGAGATATAATAATCTGTAGAGATTTTTTGATTACTTTTTTCTGGTAATAATTCTGTATTAAGATACCCACTTAATGCAATTATATGCTCTATTTTATTAGGAAAATTAAAGCTTAATGCATAGCTTAGGATAGCTCCTTGGCTAAACCCTAATAAAAAAGTATTGTTTTGGTTAGTAGCATACTGAGTTTTTAAACTATCTATGGTTGTTGCAATCTTTTGCATAGATTCTCTAGCTTGAACAAGATCTGAAAATTTATTATTTTCACTGTCAAGATTTATGGCATACCAAGCATAAGCCCCATTACCCATTTCATAGGGTGCTCTTAGGCTAATAATTAATAAATTATCAGGCAATTCATCTGCAAAAGAAAATAAATCGAGTTCATTACTTCCATATCCGTGAAGTAAAACTAATAAGGCAGGATTTTTAGTAGGTTGTTTTGGTTGTCTAACAACATGGGGTAATATGTCACTCATATATTTAGTTAAGCACTAATTTTTTATTTGCAAAAATACCGTAGACTTTGCCTTTTAATTCTTTCCCAGTAAAGGCAGAGTTTTTAGAGGTTGATAAGATGTTTTCTTTAGAAAAAACGGAAATTCCTTCAGGATTAAAAAGTGTTAAGTTAGCGACTGTGTCTTTTTCTATTGTGATAGATTCTTGACCAAATATAGCCCTTGGGTTTATTGTTAGAGCTTTGATTGTTGTTTCTATATCTAACACTGAGTTTACGGTACCAAATAAACTTTCTAAACCAATTGTTCCGTCTTTTGCAAGGCTAAACTCTAGTTTTTTGTGTTCTATGTCTATTGGATTGTGATCTGAAGTTATTACATCAATAATTCCATCTTTTAGACCTTTCAACAGGGCTTTTGTGTCACTTTTAGTACGAAGTGGAGGAGTTACTCTTACTTTACTATCAAAGAAGTCTAATTCGTCATCTATTAAAGTTAGATGATGAGCCGATACGCTACAGCTAACTTGTAATCCTTTCTTTTTTGCTTCTTTGATTAACTGCACAGATGTTGTTGAGGAAATTGTAGGAATGTGTAATTTTCCTCCAGTATATTCTAAAAGATATAAATCTCTAGCTATTTGCATGTGTTCTGCTAATGCAGCTGAGCCTTTGATGCCTAATCGAGTACTATTAATTCCTTCATTAACGATTCCTTCCCCTGCAATTGAATTATTTTGCGGAAAACTTAAAATTAGCCCATCAAAGTTTTGTGCATACAACAAGGCCAATTTCATTAAATTATCATTAGTGATAGATTTGTTATAGTCTCCAAAAGCTACTGCTCCAGATTGTTGCATGTCAAATAGTTCGGCCATATCTATTCCTTTACTTCCTTTGGTTAAGGCGCCAATTGGAAAAAGATTGGTTGCTGATTTTGTTGCTTTATTTATTAAAAATTCTACATCAGATTTTGAATCGATAACCGGATTAGTGTTTGCATTAACTGCAACAGCGGTAAATCCACTTTTAGAAGCGACTTCTAGTCCATTGTTAATTGTTTCTCTTTCTTCATAACCTGGCTCCCCAAACGAAACGCTAGTATCGAACCAGCCACAAGAAACGTGCAGGTTGTTTAGCTTAATAGTTTTATAAGATGGTTCTTGTTGAATAGTAGTTGCAATTTCACTAATCTTTCCATTAACAATTAAAATATCTTTAGTCTGATAGTGGTATGGGCTGGAAGTATCTATGATAGTAGCCGATTTTAAAAGCGTAGTCATATTTTGAAGAATTTTAAAATTAAAATTTCCAGCAACAAAGATACAATTGCAATTGCCAAAAACAACCTCCAAAGCCATTGAACTTCATTTTTTTCATTTATTTCTTCAAAAAGTTCCTTAATAGAGCTAAAAACTTGTACGTTTTTGTTTTCTTTTCCAATGGCCTTTAGATCATGAAAAGACAGTATGCTTTCATTTGATGAAATATTATAAGCGATGGAGCTTAGGGTGTCTTTCTCTAAAGAGATGTCATAAAAACCAGCATCTTTTGGCTCATTATTTGTTGATAAGGCTACTTTGCTAGCGAAATTTCTTTGAAAAGGAATAAAGGATTTTTGTTGGTTAGAAATTTTTAAAATTTGATTTTTTTCAATTTTTTTATTAATTTCTATGGTATTTTCTTCTTGAAGTGTATAATAGGGTTTCGTTATTTCTAAGCTTTGTTTGGCAATATTATACAAGGTTGGAACAATTAACGGAGAATTAGAAAAATTTGAAGATTGAGTATCTAAAGGAGCCGAAAACCAATATATTTTTGAAAAAGGATTGGTAATTTCCTGTAAAAATGGAGTTTTATTTTCAAATGATAAAATAGTATTTCCTTGAAGAGTATTTTTATAACTAATAGTGGCAGACGGATATTGAAAATTAGTTATTTCTTTAATAAAAACCTCACTAAATAGAGGATGTTGAAAATTTATGGTTGTAATTTTTAAAGAATTAGTAATACGATTGAGAATAGTTCCTGAATTTATTTTTTTTAAAAATGAATTATAGGAGCTAATTTCTATCTTTTGATCAGGTATGATTAATAAATGTCCTCCATTTTTAACAAATTGAAGTATGCTGTTTTCCAAAACACGCGAAATACTTTTTAGCTGATTTATAATAAGTAGTTGTTGAGATGGAATTAAATTATAATTTACATTTTGTAATGTTGAATTTGTAAAATGAAAATCTTCTTCAGTGAAAATCTTTGAAAAGTAAGAAGATGTTTTTCCAATGTTTAAAATTGATGTTTTTTTAGGGGTGTTCATTGTAAAATAAAAGACATTGTCAAATAAGAAAACATCGTTAAAGGTAACTTGTAGTTTCCCCTTAAATTGTTGAAAATTTTCTATTGGGAATTCTATTATTTTTACTTCGTTTTCTAAAATAGAGAAGGAGCGTTTGTTGATGAGTTTTGAGAAATTGTATAGTGCAATTGGAATATTATTTTTTGCTTCTCCTTGATTTTTTATGACTACTGAAACTAATTTAACCTTAGCGCTGGTTGTGGTAATAAATACACTATCAATAGAAATGTTATTTTTTGTATCATAATTCAGTTTTACAAAGGAAAAAGGACTAGTTACATTTGTAAACTTATTTATTATTTTTTTATTAAAGTTCTGAAAATCAGATATTAAAATATGTTTATATGAAGTTTTACTTTTGTTCTTAACTTCACTTTGAATAGTATTAATTTTATCTTGATAAGAGGTGGTATTTGTAGTGTATTTTATATTTTTTAGAGATATATCTAATTCTTTCTTAGAAATATTTGATCTAATTTCATCATTTGTAAGAAGAGAATATTTATCTTTTTCTGGTGTGTTTTCTATGATTTTTTGTGCTGCTATTGTAAGCAGATTTCCATTTTTACCATTCGTGTTTAAGCTCATGGAGTTGTCTAAATATATATAATTATGATTTTCTACTTCTGCTTTTTTATCGCCAAAGTAGGGTTGAGAAAATGTAAAAAGTAACGCTAAGAAACAAAGCATTCTTGTGGCTAATAGAAGTAGTTTTTTTAGACGGGAACTCTTACGTGTTTCAAGGCTTATTTTTTGCAAAAATTGAACATTCGTAAACGCAATTTTTTTAAACTTTTGTAGCTGAAAAAGATGTACTACTATCGGAATGATTAGAACAAATAAAAAATAAAAAACAGCAGGATATTTAAATTGCATTTGCTAAATAATCTATTAGTATTTTGCGGCTTTACCTTTTGAAGAACTATTTTTAATAAAATCTCTTAAATCATCATTCGATTTTTTTAAATCTTCACTTCTTAAATACATCATATGTCCACTTCTGTACCCTTTAAAATAGAAACGATCTTTCATCCTCCCGCTCGGATCAGTCTGCCACATGGTATACTTAGCATTAAAATAAGTAGTAGCACCATCATAATATCCAGATTGTATTAAAACCTTTAAATAAGGGTTCTGTGCCATTGCTTGTCTTAATCCTTCCCTTACATTATCGTTTCTGTTGTCCCATGGTCTAACAGGTCCAAACACGTTATAAGTAACATCTGTTTTAAAGTTTAAATGTTCTCTTATATAATAATTTATTGCAGGAGTAAAAGAATGCAGCCATGAGGTAATTTCTGAATTATAATCTGGACTATCACCCGCTAACTTCTTGTCTAAGCCTTTATATCTAGAATCTAATCTTCCAATTGTAAAACCATTTTCATCTCTTAATAACTCTTTCCAGAAGTAGTCTTTTGGAACATCTAAATTATGTTGTAAAATCACATTCTTTTTTATTCCAGAAAAATAAGACATGCGCTCTGCTATTTTATTTCTTTCTGTATCCGAAATAAAGCCACCTTTAGCCATTGCAGGGATTAATTCGTTAATGGCATATTGTTCAGAAAGAGGTAAAATTTCTAATAAATCTTTATTTTGTAATTCTTCTGGCAGCATCTTATGATACCATGCAGCAGCGGTAAAATAGGGTAAGTTTAATGAGGAAGAAAGTACCGAGCCAGTTCTTAATACTTTATAATCTGCTGGAGAAACCATGATTACTCCATTTAAATACATCCATTGTCTGTTTTGAAGCTCAGCAGCTAATCCCATAACGCGGGTACCACCATAGCTTTCACCTATGATATATTTGGGAGATTGCCATCTATTATTTCTTGAAATAAATGTATTTAACCACCCGGCAAGATATTTAATATCTGCATTGATTCCAAAAAATAAAGATTTGTCTAATTTTTCTCCTTTTTTTACGACTGGTCTAGAATACCCGGTATTTACAGGGTTAATATATACAATATCTGCAACGTCTAAAATTGAATTAGGATTATCTTTTACACCATAGGGCTGGATTGGATATCCTTCATCATCAATCCTTAATACTTTTGGACCTGTATATGCGATGTGCATCCAAACAGAAGCAGAACCAGGACCACCATTAAATGACATAATTATTGGTCTTTCTGGGCTACTTTTTATATTGGTTCTTTTGTAGTAAGTGTAGTATAGAGATGCAATTATTTCTCCATGATCATCCCAGACAGGTTGCATTCCAGTGGTAGCTTTATAGGTTATTTTTTGACCATTTATAACTACTTCACTGTTGGTAACAACGGTAGTGTCTACTGGAATTCTTGAGTCTTGCGCTTGTATACTTATAAAACTGATTACGAGTATAAAAAATAAATATTTTTTCATTGTAATTAATTAAGAGCCTCTAAATTAATGGAAATAAACGACTTTTAAGCTACCGATATGTTATTTAAAATTTTTCAAATACACCAAGGCCAAATAGTGCAAAGTCATACTTTACTGGGTCATTTTTATCAAAAGCTCTAAGTTTAGTGTCTAATTCATAGACGGCTTTCCAATCGTTTTGTTTGCGAGTTAGAATTCCTAATTTTCTAGCTACGTTTCCAGAGTGAACATCTAATGGACAAGATAAAAATGCTGGAGAATGAGTTTTCCAGAGGCCAAAATCTACTCCAGTGCTGTCATTTCTAACCATCCATCGTAAAAACATATGAATTCGTTTAGCTGCAGAATTTTTTAATGGGTTAGAAATATGTTTTTCTGTCCTACTTTCATGTGAAAGTTCGAAGAAAATTTGTTTAAAATTTGCAATAGAATTTTGATAATTTACATCACCTATAGATGGTTTTAAAACACTTTCCATTCCTTTGTGGTGTTTGTAGATATTTTGAAGAGATTTTATAAAATACTGAAAATCAGTAGAATTAAATGTTCTGTGTACAAAATTAGTAATAGTTTTAAGTTCGCTATTGGAATGGTTCATTACAAAATCAAAGGGAGAATTATCCATAATCTCCATCATTTTTTTTGAATTTCTAATAATCATTGTTCTATTTCCCCAAGCTATTGTAGCTGATAAAAATCCGGCAATTTCAACATCCTCTTTTGTTGAAAATTGATGTGGAATCTGAATAGGATCCGATGCTATAAAACTACTTCTATTGTAGGTTTCTACTTTTAAGTCTAAGAAATTTTTTAACTCTTTTTTAGGAATTACCATTGCTAGCTAAAAGAAATAATGAAACTAATAAACCATTATATAAACTGTGTAAAAAGATAGACCAAAGTAAGCCTAAACGAACTCTTATGAATCCAAAAATTAATCCTATAAAAAACTGAGGAGCAACTAGTAAGGGTGAGAAGAGTATCACATTTGTAGTTAATTCAAAATTAAAAAGATGCACGTATGCAAAAATACTTCCGATAGCATAAAATGCTATTTTAAATAACCTCGCTTGTTTGAAAAGTGTTAACGGAGCTCTAAAAATGAGTTCTTCCATAACAGGAGCTATTACAGCTGCAAGAAAGAGAATTTTAAAACTACTTGAATCTTCAAAAAGTGTATCAGTAATATGACTGATCTCATGTAAAACACCTATAGATGTTAAGAATCCATTAACTAGAGATATAAGAAAAGAAATTGTAATTGAAATCAATAAAAGAGAAAGTAGAACTTTACATCTATAAAAAAAATTATGATTAGTATCTTCTTCTAAAATTGGGTTTATCAGGTAATTAATAAGCTCGTTGAATGTTTTTGTCATATGATAACACCATCTCTCATGGTTAATTTTCTATCAGCCATAGTAGCCAATTCCTCATTGTGAGTTACAATAATAAATGTTTGATTGAATGTGTCTCTTAGTTCAAAAAATAATTTATGAAGACTTTCAGCTGAAGCAGAATCAAGATTTCCACTTGGTTCATCAGCAAGAATTACAGAAGGATTATTTATTAAGGCTCTGGCAACTGCTACTCGCTGTTGTTCTCCTCCAGAGAGCTCACTAGGTTTGTGATTCATTCTATTCTCTAGTCCTAAAAATTTTAAAAGCTCTTTTGCTTTTAGTTCAGTTTCTTTTCTATCTTTTTTTCCAATAAATGCAGGAATACAAATATTTTCTATGGCAGTAAATTCAGGTAACAGTTGATGAAACTGAAAAATATAGCCCACATGTTCATTTCTAAATGAGGCAATCATCTTATCACTTAAACCCTGTAGTGTAATTCCATTAATTTCTAATATATAATCTTCTTCTTTTAATGGTTTGTCTAAGGTGCCTAAAATTTGAAGTAAGGTTGTTTTTCCAGCTCCAGAGGGGCCTACAATTGCAACAATTTCACCTTTCTTTATAGTAAGGTTAACTCCTTTTAGAACTTCTACATCACCATAATACTTGTGTATATTTTTTGCAATTATCATGAAATTATATTTACGATAACGAAAATATTAAAAAAGGACTGAAATGACGTGTCTTCAGAAATTGTTTTTTTATTTATTATCAATTTCAAAGTAAGTAATTCTAAATTAAAAAATAGAGTTGTCCTATACAATTAAGGAATTTTATGATATATTGATGATAAAAAGTATTAAAAAAAAAGATTCAGGGTTGGAAAAACTTTTGATAAATAAGCTCATTTTTATCATCCTGTTTATTCAAAATTTGAATTTGAATTTGTACTTTTGCTACCGTTTTAAACATTAAGAATACATGAACTTACACGAATATCAAGGAAAAGAAATTTTAAATAGTTTTGGCGTAAGAATTCAGCGCGGAATTGTTGCAAATACTCCTAAAGAAGCTGTAGAAGCAGCCAAACAATTAACAACAGAAACTGGCACTAGTTGGTATGTTGTAAAAGCACAGGTTCATGCAGGTGGTCGTGGTAAAGGTGGTGGTGTTAAGTTGGCTAAAAACTTAACCGAAGTGGAGAGCATTTCTGATGATATTATTGGAATGATGCTAATTACACCACAAACTTCTGCAGAAGGTAAGAAAGTACATCAAGTTTTAATATGTGAGGATGTATACTACCCTGGAGATTCTGAACCAGAAGAATACTATATGTCTGTTTTATTAAACAGAAATACTGGTAGAAATATGATTATGTATTCTACTGAAGGTGGAATGGATATTGAGACAGTTGCTGAAGAGACGCCTCACCTAATTTTTACTGAAGAAATAGATCCTACCTTAGGATTGTTACCTTTTCAAGGTCGTAAAATTGCATTTAACTTAGGGCTATCTGGAGGTGCATTAAAAGAAATGGCAAAGTTTGTTGCTGCTTTATACACAGCTTATATAAAGTCAGACTCATCTATGTTTGAAATTAACCCTGTGTTAAAAACATCCGATGATAAAATTTTAGCAGTTGACGCCAAAGTTACTTTAGATGAAAACGCACTATTTCGTCATAAAGATTATGCAGAAATGCGTGATTTACGTGAAGAAAACCCTATTGAAGTTGAAGCTAAAGCTGCAGGGTTAAATTATGTAGATTTAGATGGTAATGTTGGGTGCATGGTTAATGGTGCTGGGCTAGCTATGGGAACAATGGATTTAATTAAGCAAGCAGGAGGTGAGCCAGCTAACTTTTTAGATGTTGGAGGTACTGCCGATGCACAGCGTGTTGAAACTGCTTTTGGGATTATTTTAAAAGACCCAAATGTAAAAGCAATTTTAGTAAACATTTTTGGAGGTATAGTTCGTTGCGATAGAGTAGCACAAGGTGTTGTAGATGCTTATAAAAATATGGGAGATAGAATTAATGTTCCTATTATTTGTAGATTACAAGGAACAAATGCCATTGAAGCTAAAGCTTTAATTGATACTAGTGGAATGGAAATTATTTCTGCTACAGAATTTCAAGAAGCAGCAGATAAAGTACAAGAGGTTTTAGATTTATAGAATCTCACTTGAAATCATAAAATAAAAAACACCTCTATCTAGAGGTGTTTTTTATTTTATGTGTTTTTTAAACCAAATTTTCTTTCTTTTGATAATAATTTTATAGTTGTTCCTTTAAAACTGTAATCTCATCTCTAAGTTGAGCAGCAACTATAAAGTCTAGTGCTTTTGCTGCTTCCTCCATATACTTTCTTTTCTCTCTGATTCTTTTTTCTATTTCAGATTTTGGCAAGTACTGTAAATCTTGTTCTGCTGCTTCTTTAATAGCAGCATTGTATTGGTAAGAAGCCACCGCTTTTCTAGACAGTGTATCATCAATTTTTTTATTAATTTGAGTAGGAGTAATGCCGTTTTTTGTATTATAAATAACTTGCTTCTCGCGTCTCTTGGTAGTTTCATCTATAGTTAACTGCATACTTTTAGTCACTTTATCTGCATACAAAATTGCAAGTCCATTAATGTTTCTTGCAGCTCTCCCTATTGTTTGGGTTAAAGAGCGATGAGAACGTAAAAAACCTTCTTTATCAGCATCTAAAATTGCTACCAGAGAAACTTCAGGCAAATCTAACCCCTCTCGTAAAAGATTGACACCAATCAACACATCAAAAATACCTTTTCTTAAATCTTGCATAATTTCAACACGTTCTAGTGTATCTACATCTGAATGGATATAACGACAACGTATAGAAATTCTACTTAAATATTTTGTTAGCTCTTCCGCCATTCTTTTGGTTAATGTTGTCACCAAAGTACGTTCGTCTTTCTCTACCCTAATTTGAATTTCTTCTATTAGGTCATCAATTTGATGCAAACTAGGCCTCACTTCAATTTCTGGGTCTAACAAACCTGTTGGTCTAATGATTTGTTCTATAAACACTCCTTCCGTATTTTGTAGTTCATAATCAGCTGGTGTGGCACTTACATATATTGTTTGATTTTGTATGGCTTCAAATTCTTCAAACTTTAAAGGTCTGTTGTCCATTGCTGCTGGTAAACGAAAACCATACTCCACTAAATTTTCTTTTCTACTTCTGTCTCCACCATACATTGCATGGGTTTGTGGAATGGTTACATGACTTTCATCAATAATCATCAAATAATCATCTGGAAAGTAATCTAAGAGACAAAATGGTCTTGTGCCGGGTTCTCGTCCATCTAAATACCGAGAGTAATTCTCTATTCCAGAACAATATCCTAATTCACGAATCATTTCTAAATCAAATTCTGTTCTTTCTTTTAATCGTTTTGCTTCTAAATGCTTTCCTATTTCTTTAAAATAATCTACTTGCTTCACCATATCTTCTTGTATTTGATGAATGGCATTTTGTAAAACATCAGGAGAGGTTACAAATAAGTTTGCTGGATAAATAGTTAAGCTTTCGTATTTTTCTAGAACTTGATTGCTAACTAGATCTATAGATTCAATTTCTTCAATTTCATCACCAAAAAAGTGGATTCTAAAACCATTTTCTCCATACGAAGGAAAAATAGTCACCACATCTCCTTTTACTTTAAAGGTCCCACTTTTTATTTCTACATCTGTTCTTGAATATAAACTGGTTACTAATTGGTGTAAAAATTTAGTTCTAGAAATAATTTGACCGACTTCTACAGGGATGACATTTTTTTTAAATTCTACAGGATTTCCAATTCCATATAAACAAGAAACAGAAGCTACTACTAACACATCTCTTCTGCCAGAAAGTAGAGAAGAAGTGGTGCTTAACCTTAACCGTTCTATGTCTTCATTGATGGATAAATCTTTTTCTATATAGGTACCAGTCACTGGAATATAAGCTTCAGGTTGATAGTAATCATAATAAGAAACAAAGTATTCTACAGCATTTTCTGGAAAAAATTGTTTGAATTCTGAATACAATTGTGCTGCTAGCGTCTTATTATGAGCTAACACTAAGGTTGGTTTATTGGTTCTTTCAACAACGTTTGCAACGGTAAATGTTTTTCCAGATCCTGTAACACCTAAAAGCGTTTGAAACTTTTCTTTAGAGTTTATTCCGTCAGTAAGTTGCCTGATTGCTTCTGGTTGATCTCCTGTTGGTTTGAACTCAGATTGTAGTTTAAAATCCATTCTATAAAAATACAAATCCTTTTGATGTGTATGATGCAGTATTTAAAATAAATAAGAACTTTTTTCTACCTCCTCAACAAGGAGAAATTTCCTTTTCTTTCTCTAGCGTTTCCATTTCTATCAACAAGAATTATAGAGAACCAGTAATCATCGGAAGGTAGTGTTTTACCTCCGTAGGTTCCTGTCCATCCTGGGGTATCTACCTCTATTTGTGCCACTACTTTTCCAAATCTATTAAAGATGTTTATTTGTGCGTTAGGGTAGAACGTAGAGTTTGCTCCTTTAATAGCCCATGTATCATTAATACCATCATTGTTTGGTGTAAAGAATTTTGGATATTCTATCACAGAGACCTCTAGTGTTGCATTGGGTCTACAGCCATTTTTATCTTCTACCACAATAGTGTAAAACCCACCTACTAGGTTTTCAAACAAGGGATTATCTTGAAAAGTAGTTTGAACGCCATCCTCATCAATTAAAGCATACTGATAATCTCCAATACCCAGATTTGTTGGATCTATGCTAATAGAATTATTTTCAGAATCATCTACTATAGTTACATCAGCATCGGTAATGGTTGCCACAATAGATTCGTTTACTTGTATTTCTCTAGTTCTAGTACATAAAGTACCATTGGTAGTAGTTGCCGTAACCGTATAGAGTCCTCCAGATTCTATGGTTATCTGAGAACCAAAAGATTCATCACCGTTAGGTGCAGTCCAAACATAATCATATACTGCAGCTGGGTTCTCTACAAATAAGGTAAGTGGCGGGCCACTTAAACACACAATTTGAGGAGAAGTTACNNTAAACTTAGGCAATGGATTTATAATCACCTCAAAAGTAAAATCGTCATTCACACACAGGGTATCATCATTTAGCACCCTTACAAAGATGGTTTGCTGATCTGCAGTTGTATTTGTGTACGGACTAGACAAAGCATC
>KB911092.1:0-6004 GCA_000383355.1 Flavobacterium sp. SCGC AAA160-P02
TACGAACTTTCTTTTTAAATATCTTATACATTGTAGCAATTATAATTTTATTAAGCACAAAATTACGTTTTAATTCTGTAATCTAATATTCATTTTTTAAAAGTTGTTTAAAAATGGGTGCTTCTGGCCTTTTTTCTCTATGCTATTGTTTCTAATATCGTGTATTATCTCAATAGATTGCTTTGTTTCTGTTAAACCAAAACCTTTGCCTGTAATTATTCCCTGATAACTTTTGGTATGCAGTTCTTTAAAGCCACTGCTAAACTCTATCTCTTGTTTGTCTATAGAAATAGAACGATAGGTTCTTTGGTTTTTTATTTTTATATCTACAGGCAAATCCTGCTCATCTATAGACAAAAACCAGCGCACTCTGGCCTTTTTAAATTCTAAATAACCCGCTGCTTTATTTTTTTCTCTTAAATGAACCCTATTTTCTGTTACTTCTCCAAAAACCCAAGAGAGCATGTCATAGAAATGAACTCCTATATTGGTAGCAATACCTCCAGATTTACTTTCATCTCCTTTCCAAGAAACATCATACCAGTTTCCTCTAGAAGTGATATAGGTTAAATCTATATCATAGATTTTATCTTTTGGCCCGTTGTCTATCTTGTTTTTTAAAGCGATGATACTTGGGTGAAGTCTTAATTGAAGTATGGTATAAATTTTATTACCAGATTCTTTTTCTATAGATTCTAATGCATCTACATTCCAGGGGTTTAATACCAGTGGTTTTTCACAGATAGCATCTGCTCCCCTTCTTAAAGCCATTCTTATGTGAGAGTCATGTAAGTAATTTGGTGTACAGATACTTACATAATCTAAGCCTATTTGATTCCTTTTTAATTTTTCTATATGTCTATCAAAACGTTCAAACTCTGTAAAGAAATCTGCATTTGGAAAATAACTGTCTAACACACCTACAGAATCAAACTTATCTAAAGCTGCAATCAACAGATTATTAGTGTCTTTTATTGCTTTAAAATGTCTTGGAGCTATATATCCTGCAGCTCCTAATAATGCGAAGTTTTTCATTAATTGGACTATTAATATTATATTTTATTTTACATGTGGATTATATGCAAAACTAACACTTATTTATCTTTCCCTATTTGATGATATTCGAATCCTTCTTCAGCTAAATTAAAAGCATTGTATTGATTTCTACCATCAAAAATGATGGGTTTCTTTAATTGTTTTTTAATTTCATCAAAATCTGGAGATCTAAATTCTTTCCATTCAGTCAACAAAATTAAAGCTTCAGCATTAGCTAGTACTTGATATTTAGAATCCACATAGGTTACCTCTTTAATATCTTTTAAATAATGATTTTTTGCTTCCTCCATTGCTTTAGGGTCATATACGTTAACCCTTGCGCCTTTTTTTACTAAATCGTTAATAACATAAAGAGCAGGGGATTCTCGCATGTCATCTGTTCCAGGTTTAAATGCCAATCCCCAAATGCCAAATACTTTCCCAGACAAATCTTCTCCAAATAGATCAATTACTTTTCTAGAAATAACATGTTTTTGACGATTATTTACATTTTCTACAGCAGAAATTAATTCAGCTTCATAATGATGCTCCTTAGCAATTTGTCTAAGCGCTTTTAAATCTTTAGGAAAGCAAGAACCTCCAAAACCAGCCCCAGGATAAATAAAGCTATACCCTATTCTTTTATCAGAACCAATACCTAAGCGAACATGATTAACATCTGCACCAACTTTTTCACAAATATTAGCGATCTCATTCATAAATGATATTTTAGTAGCAAGCATTGCATTGGCTGCATATTTAGTCATTTCAGCAGAATAAACATCCATTGTGATAAATCGATCATTTGTTCTAAAAAATGGAGAATATAATTTTTTCATCAAATCAAAAGCAACCTCATTATCTGCTCCTATAACAACTCTATCTGGTTTCATAAAATCATTAACAGCGTCTCCTTCTTTTAAAAACTCAGGATTAGACACTACATGAAACTTCAATAGTGAGTTTCTGTTATCTAATTCTAATTGAATTGCACGCTTAACTTTATCAGCTGTTCCTACAGGTACTGTAGACTTATCTACCACAACAAGATCATGAGTCATGTGTTGACCAATTTCTTTGGCTACCGATAATACATACTGTAAATCTGCAGACCCATCATCTCCCATAGGAGTCCCTACAGCAATAAAAACAATGGAAGCATCTTGAATACTTTGTTTTAACGAAGTTGAAAATTTTAAATTATTTCTTTCTATATTTTTAAGAACCATTGGAGCCAACCCAGGTTCATAGATTGGAATTACTCCATTTTCTAATTGTTTAATTTTTTCTCGGTCTATGTCTACACAAGTAACATTATTGCCCATTTCGGCAAAACATGCTCCTGAGACCAGACCTACGTATCCACTTCCTATTATTGTTAATTTCATTAGGGTAAAAACTTAAATTGTTGATTATTTATAAACCTCCATCTTTTTTAGATGATGGTAGTATGTTTTTTACATCGTAAACGATGTTGTTTTTATTGAGTATGCTGTCAAAATTCATCTCTAAAAATGCTGTGTGTGCTACTGTTAAAACAATAGCATCAAATGTACTAGTAGGTATTTCTTGAGTAGACTCTAAATTGTACTCGTGCATTACCTCTTCTTTGTTAGCCCAAGGATCATAAATGGTAATATTCATACCAAATTCTTTTAAAGCAGCAATGACGTCTACAGCTTTTGTATTACGTACATCTGGGCAATTTTCTTTAAAAGTAATTCCTAGTACTAATACATTTGCATCTTTTACACGAACATCTTTAGCAATCATTAACTTAACAACCTCAGAAGCTACATAATCTCCCATGCTATCATTTAATCTTCTTCCAGCTAAAATAATCTCAGGATGGTAGCCATATTCTTGTGCTTTTTGCGCTAAATAATACGGATCTACACCAATACAATGCCCTCCTACTAAGCCTGGCTTAAAAGGTAAAAAATTCCATTTTGTACCCGCTGCTTCTAATACATCATGTGTATTGATGTCCATTAAATTAAAAATCTTTGCGAGTTCATTTACAAAAGCAATATTAATATCTCGTTGAGAGTTTTCAATAACTTTGGCAGCTTCAGCTACTTTAATAGTGGGTGCTAGATGGGTACCTGCTATAATAACAGATTTATACAAATCATCTACTTTTTTTCCTGTTTCTGGGGTAGAGCCCGATGTTACTTTTAATATCTTTTCAACAGTATGTAACTTATCTCCCGGATTAATTCTTTCTGGAGAATAGCCTGCAAAGAAATCTTTATTAAAAGTTAATCCAGACACTTTTTCTAAAACAGGGATACAATCTTCTTCCGTTGCTCCTGGATACACCGTAGATTCATAAATTACAATATCTCCTTTTTTTAGAACTGAACCAACAGTTTCACTGGCCTTTATTAAGGGTGTTAAAATGGGTCTATTATTTTTATCTACTGGTGTTGGTACCGTTATAATAAAATAATTACATCCTTCTAAATCTGAAAGTTTAGAGGAACAATAAAGCCCCATGGCATCAGAATTTTTCTCAACAAGCACAGATGTTAATACTTGATTTTCAACCTCTAAGGTACTGTCTTTTCCTGACTTTAGTTCTTTTATACGTTCTGTGTTAATATCAAAACCTACTACAGAATATTTAGTAGCAAATAATCTTGCCAATGGAAGTCCTACATAACCTAGGCCTATAATTGCTATTTTTGATTGATTCATTTCTATTTATAAATTATTCCAATACCACTTTATGGCCTCTTCTAGGCCTTTTTTTAAAGAA
The DNA here is from genome assembly GCA_000383355.1 of Flavobacterium sp. SCGC AAA160-P02. Taxonomy (GTDB): domain Bacteria; phylum Bacteroidota; class Bacteroidia; order Flavobacteriales; family Flavobacteriaceae; genus Polaribacter. The sequence continues at coordinate 3,797 of KB911092.1, forward strand.
TACTGAGGGTTATAGTTTAATAAATTTTTTGCTTTATCTATTGATGCTAGAGAATGTGGAATATCTCCTACTCTATTTGGTCCGTATGCAACTTGTATGTCTTTTATTTTAGGGTCAAATTCTGATAACGATTCTTTCAAATACGTGATTAAATCATTCAGGGTATTTCGTTCACCAAAGGCAACATTGTATACGGTATTAATGGCTTCTTTATTTTCTGTAAGCATACACAGTATGTTTGCTTGAATTACATTGTCTATATAGGTAAAATCTCTTGAGTATTCTCCATCTCCATTAATAATTGGTGATTCACCTGCCATAAACTGGCTAACAAATTTTGGAATTACTGCTGCATAGGCTCCATTAGGGTCCTGCTTTCGTCCAAATACATTAAAATAGCGCAATCCAATCGTTTCTAATCCATAGGTTTTTGAAAAAACATCTGCATATAGCTCATTTACATATTTTGTAATTGCATATGGAGATAATGGTTTCCCTATGGTTTCTTCTACTTTAGGTAGCGATTCTGAGTCACCATAGGTGGAAGAACTAGCTGCATAAATAAATCTTTTAACACCTGCATCTCTAGACGCTACTAACATATTTAAAAAACCACTCACATTCACATCATTAGAAGTAATTGGGTCTTTTATAGATCTTGGAACAGATCCTAATGCCGCTTGATGCAAAACGTAGTCTACATTTTTAACTGATTGATGGCAATCGGTTAAGTTTCTGATGTCTCCTTCAATAAAGGTATAATTGGGATTAGGTAAAAGATGAGCTATGTTTTCTTTTCTACCAGTGGCAAAGTTATCTAAACAAATAACTGTATTCCCTTTTTCAAGTAAAACCTCAGATAAATTAGATCCAATAAACCCTGCTCCTCCTGTAATTAATATTCTTTTATTCGTTAATTGAATATTCATAATTAAAAATAGCTATTTTATATGGAGGGCACAAATTACGATAAAAGAATTAGTTCAGTGTACTGTTACTATCGATAAATTGCAGGTATATATGATAGATGTATTTAAAAATAAATTCTATTTTTTTAAAATAAAAAATCCTACTAAAAATTATCAGGATTGTGAGGGATTAGATAACCACGACTGAAACCAATACTACAAATACAATCCTAAGCACTTTGTGCCAGTATTTTATATTTAAAAATTCTGAAATGAATTTTTTTTTAAAACAAAGATCCTACTAAAAATTATCAGGATTGTGAGGGATTAGATATCCCTAACTGAAACCAATACTAAAAAACAATCCTAAGCACTTTGTGACAGTATTTTATATTTAAAAAATTCTGAAATGAATTCTTTTTTTTAAATAAAAAATTATCAGGATTGTGAGGGATTAGATATCCCATACTGAAACCAATACTACAAATACAATCCTNAGCACTTTGTACCAGTATTTTATATTTAAAAAATTCTGAAATGAATTCTTTTTTTTAAATAAAAAATTATCAGGATTGTGAGGGATTAGATATCCCTAACTGAAAACCAATACTACAAATACAATCCTAAGTACTTTGTGACAGTATTTTATATTTAAAAAAACCTGAAATGAATTCTTATTTTTTAAATAAACATGAAATGAATTCCATTTTCATAAAACAATAAATCCTACTAAAAATCATCAGGATTATAAGGGATTAGATATCCCTAGTTTACCCCATTTTAAAATAGCAAAAGCCAACTAGCTACGCTAGTTATTTTTTTTATTCAAGACTTTTCACAAATAAATTTGCGACAGTCTTGAATAAAAAAAAGTCTTACATTTCTGTAAGACTTTTGCTCTCATCTGTGGGCAATGAGGGATTCGAACCCCCGACCCCTTGGGTGTAAACCAAGTGCTCTGAACCAACTGAGCTAATTGCCCTTAATTGATTTAGCTATTAATAAACTTAATCATTCAAGCGGGTGCAAATATAAAATGGTTTTTAATGCCAACAAAGAAAAAAAGATGTTTATTTTAATTTGTTTTCATAGTGCTGTATAGCAGTTTATTATAGGATCGTTATTCGTATTTTTTTAGTGCTTCTTCATAGTCTTCTTGAGTATCTATTCCTATGAGGCTAGACTTGGCCTCTATCATTTTAATTTTAAAACCATTTTCTAAGGCTCTTAATTGTTCTAACTTCTCTACCTTTTCTAAATAACTTTGCTTCATGTTAACATAACTTACTAAAAAGTCTTT
>KB911092.1:6277-16277 GCA_000383355.1 Flavobacterium sp. SCGC AAA160-P02
CGGTATCCGTAAATACCAATATGCCTGTAAAAAACATGCTTTTCTAGCACCTTATCAGAGCTTAGTAGTTCTTTAAAATCTCTTGGAAATGGAATAAGTGACCTAGAAAAATAGAGTGCATTTTTTTGATCATCAACCGTTACTTTTACCACATTACTATTTTGTAAATCTTTGACATCATTAATTCTACTCATAGCACTCGCCATAGAAATTTCTGAATTTTCAAATGAGTTTACCAATTCCTCTATTAGGGTTGGTTCTATAAATGGCTCATCTCCTTGCACATTGATAACAATATCGCAATCAATGAAGGCTACCGCCTCACCTATTCTATCTGTTCCAGATTGATGGGTGCTTTCTGTAAGCATAACATTACTTGTAAAAGTGTCACAAATATCTTTTATTTCTAAACTATCTGTAGCAATATAGACAGCATCTATATTGGAGACTTTTAGACATTGCTCATAGACTCTTTGTATTACTGTCTTCCCTTTTAGGTCTAACAAAACTTTTTTGGGTAATCTAGAAGAATCTAGTCTGGCAGGAATTACGATTACTTTTTTCATAGATTATAAACCTAAATCATACATTTGAACCACACCTACAAAATCATTCATAGCATTTACAACGAGCAAAGAATTAATTTTATTTTCACTCATAATAGTACTTGCAGTAATCAGTTTTTCACTTTCATCAATTAGCTTTGGATGAAGGCTCATTAAATTCTTGGCTAATAAACCAAAAAATTCTTTTTCTCTAGATTCCATAGCTCTTCGTATATCGCCATCTGTAATAACGCCATTAATTCCATTTTCATCTGTAACAACTACCAACCCTAACTTTCCTTCTGTTATTCTTTGAATAACTTCTTTAATGGTTGCATTAGAATTTGTTATGGGTAATTCATGCTTTTTCATGACATCACCTACGGTTGTTAAAAGTCTTCTCCCTAGACTACCTCCTGGATGAAATTTCGCGAAATTTTCTTCTTTAAAATCTCTTAATTTCATTAATGTAACAGCTAATGCATCTCCCATTACTAAAGTTGCAGTTGTGGAAGAAGTTGGTGCTAAAAATAACGGACAAGCCTCTTTCTCTACAGCAATATTTAAGTGATAATTTGTGTTTTTAGCTAAAGTAGAATCATTATTCCCACTCATAGAAATGGTGCAGTTTTTTTGATGTTTTAAAAATGGAATAAGTTTTAAAACTTCATCAGTTTCACCAGAATTTGAAATTAATAACACAATATCATTTTCTTCAATCATTCCCAAATCTCCATGATATGCTTCCCCTGGATGCAAGAAAAAACTTGGAGTCCCTGTACTTGCAAGAGTTGCAGCAATTTTTTTTCCTATAATTCCAGATTTTCCCATTCCAGAAACTATTAACTTTCCAGAACTTTCTAAAATAGCATTGATAGATTTCTCAAAATCGTCTGTTAATCTATGGCTAAGATTTGCAATTTCTTTTGCTTCTATTTCAAATACTTCTTGAGCTAATTTTTTTATCTCCATTACAAGCGATTGTTGATGGTCTTAATTTATTTGTTTAAGATTCAAAATTACAAAAAAGGGATGGGTTCTACTAATTAATGAATTCTACTCACTTTTTTAAACTACTTCCCCTACTACAAATGTACTACCACCAACAAATACTACATCTTCTTTTTCTGCATTAGAAATGGCAGCCAAATAAGCTTCATTTACAGAGTTGTAGGTGCTCCCTAACAAGCCAAAGTGGCTTGCTTTTGATTGTAATTCCTGTTCATCTAAACCTCTTGGAATATTTGGCTTACAAAAATAATAACTAGCATCTTGAGGAAAAAGAGGCAGTATCTCCTCTAATTTTTTATCAGTAACAACACCTAAGACTATGTGTAGCTTTTTAGCTGGCAGACTTGCTAATTGATGCATTACATAATACAATCCTTCTTTGTTATGGGCTGTATCACAAATAACTCTTGGTGCTACTTGTAAAATCTGCCACCTCCCTTTAAGGTTGGTGTTTTTCACAACATTTAGTAAGCCTTTCTGTAGTTGATTATCAGAAACTGTAAAACCTTTTAATGCTTTTATTGCATGTATTGCTGTTGTTCCATTCTTCTTTTGATAGGCTCCCAATAAATCAGTTTCAACATCATATTTTTTATCAGAGGCAAATGAGATCGTAGCATTCATTTCTAGTGCTTTCTTAAAAAAAACATCAGCTACTTCTTTTTGCTTTTCACCAATAACAATAGGAGTGTTTTTTTTTATAATTCCAGCTTTTTCAAAGGCTATTTCCGGTAAGGTATCTCCTAAAAACTGTGTATGATCATAACCTATATTTGTGATTACTGAAACTTCTGGTCTAATAATATTGGTAGAATCTAGTCTGCCACCTAAACCAACTTCCACAATAGCTATATCCACTTTTTGTGAGGCAAAATAGTCAAAAGCCAAGCCAACAGTCATTTCAAAGAAAGAGAGCTGTTGTTTATTTAAAAAAAGAGTGTTTTTTGTAATAAAATCAGCTACATACTTTTCAGGAATTTCTTCTCCGTTAATTCGAATACGTTCTGTGAAATTTTTTAAATGTGGTGAAGTATACAAACCAACTTTATACCCTGCTTCTTGTAAAATGCTTGAAATTATATGAGAAGTAGAGCCTTTTCCATTGGTTCCACCTACATGAATAGACACAAACTTTTCTTCTGGGTTTTTTAAGACATCACAAAAAGCAATGATGTTTGTTAAATCTTTTTTAAAGGCTGCTTTTCCCTGGCGCTGGTACATCGGTAATTGAGAAAACATCCAATCAACGGTTTCTTGATAGGTCATTACTTGGTGAGTGAAAACTTATAAATAATTGTTCCTTTTTGTTTAGATGGTGCATTTGGGTCTGCATTCCATGTGGTTCTTAATGCAGCTTCTCTTGCTGGTTTTAGTAAGCAAGGGTGAGTATTAGTAGATCCTTTATCCCCTGCAACGGCCCTAATAACCTTACCGTTTTTATCTACTTCAATGCTAACAACAACTGTTCCTTCTTGTTGACAATCTGGCTGTTCTTTTGCTTTGTCTAAAGCATTCCTCCCAGCTAAATTATAATTGCTATCTCCTGATTTTCCAGTATTCCCATAATATTTTGTAGAAGTAGGATCACCTTTTTCATCACCTTTCAACCCCTCTTTATCATCATCACCTTCTCCTGTTGGCTTGCTATCAGAAGTAGTTCCTTTTAGTAAGTTCTCAAAAGCTTTTAAGGTGTTTTTTGATGGTTTTTTAGGGATGGGCTTAGGTACTGGCTTTTCTTCTTTAGGTTCAACTTTTTTGGGTACTTCTTTTTTTAGTACTTCTTTTGGCTTTTCTATAGTTGGTGCATCTTTCTCCGTTTGAGAAAGAACTTCTTCATTGATAACTTCTTTTGGAATTTCTTTTGGAACTTCTTTAACAACTTCTTTGACAACTTCCTCTAGCTTTTCTTCTTCAATCTCTTTAACTGGTGCCTTTTTAACTGGAGTGTTTTTTGGTTTTTCACTACCTTGTTCTGTAGTCCCAAAGTTTAAAGCTATTCCATATTCAGCTGGCGGATCTTGGTATTGCATTCCAAAACTAAAAATAATCCATAAAAACGCAATCAGAATAACCGATGTTATTAGTGTAGATTTTCGTTTATGTGTGGTATCTAAAATTGCCATTATTTTCCTTTGACAGCTAAAATCATTTTGAGTTTATTCTTATTGGCAATATCTATGACTTTCATCACACTTTTATAGGGAACATTTTGATCTCCTCTTATGACAACAGTTTTTTTCTTATCAGTTCCAACTTTCGTTAAAATTTCAAGTTCTAAGTTTTTTTCACTCACAAAAGTTTTATCGATATAAAATTTAGATTCATCTGTAATTGAAACAGCTACAGACGTGTTGTTTTCTGTTTTCCCTCCTGCTTTTGGCAACAATACATCTATTGCGCTAACGGTTACTAGCGTGGAGGTTAGCATAAAAAAAATGAGCAACAAAAAAAACAATATCTGTCATAGATGACATATTGAAATTTGGATTGACTTTATTTCTTCCTCTTAAATTCATTATACTGGTTCGTTTAATAGGTCTAAAAACTCAACAGTTTTGGCCTCCATCTGGTACATAACCTTATCAGTTCTTACCACAATATGATTGTAAGTAATATAGGCAATAATACCAACAATTAACCCCGCTACTGTTGTGGTCATGGCTGTATATAAACCATCTGAAAGTAATTTAATATCTATTTGACCACCGGCATTTGCTATTTCGTGAATGGCAACAATCATACCTATTACAGTTCCTAAAAAACCAATCATTGGCGCTGCACCTGCAATGGTAGCAATAACGCTTACATTTCTTTCTAGCTGGTATACTTCTAATTTTCCAGCATTTTCTATTGCTTTGTTAATATCATCTAAAGGTTTCCCAATCCTAGAAATTCCTTTTTCAATTAATCTTGCTGTTGGTGAATTTGTTTTTTTACACAAATCAGTAGCAGCATCTAGTTTTCCATCAGATATGTTGTCTTTTATTTGATTCATGAAGTTTTTATCAACCTTAGAGGCAGCTTTTATGGCAAAAAATCTTTCAAAATAGATGTACAAAGAAACTGCTAACAAAACAAATAGGATACTAATAATAATTTGGCCTCCAAGCCCACCATCAACAATTAGTTTATATATAGATAATGTTTTTTCTTCCGAAACAACATCTGAAATTTCAGGATTCTCTTGTAAATATGATAACATTAATATGGATTTAAAGTTCTTGTATTAGTAACGACCTTATGAGGTATAAATTGTTTGAAAAAAATGATAAAATATAAATTTTAAACGCTAAATAAATGATCGCACAACCATAAATGAAGCAGATCCTACTAGAAAACCTATCAGTGCTAACCAAGATATTTTTTTCAAATACCAAAAGAAATCAATTTTTTCCATTCCCATCGCTACAACACCAGCTGCAGAACCAATAATTAACATACTCCCTCCTGTTCCTGCAGAGAATGCAATAAAATGCCATAATGGATTGTCTAAAGATTCCGTAAACATTCCTAAACTTGCTGCTACCAATGGAACATTGTCTATAACAGCAGATCCAACACCCAATAACATCACTACGGTATCTGACACCTTAGTGCCTTGAAGTTCTGTTCCTAAAAGCGGAATACTTTCTTTTAAGGTATCTGCAAAACCAAATAAAATTCCTAAAGATTCTAAAGCTGCAACAGCCATTAAAATTCCAAGGAAAAATAGAATACTTGGCATTTCTATTTTAGACAAAGAACTATGAACTGGGCTATGATAAGAATGTTCCGTAGATTCTTCCATAGCATTAAAATCTGTTAGTGAAAATTTTCTTCTACTAAAAATTTCAGCAAAAGTAGCAACAATTGCTAAAGACAACATCATCCCAACATAGGGTGGTAGATGTGTAACTGTTTTAAAAATAGGAACAAAAACAATAGCTCCAAGTCCCAGATACAACATAGTTGCACTGTGTTTTCCTTTTTTTTCTGAGTCATCATCAAGATCATCTTGGGTGTCTATAGTTCCTTGAAAAGGTTTTAAAAATGAGGCTATAAAAGAAGGAACAATCATGCATAATAATGAAGGAATAAATAAATACATAAATAATTTGCCCGTACTCACTTTATTGCCTATCCAAAGCATGGTGGTTGTAACATCTCCTATGGGTGAAAAAGCTCCACCGGCATTTGCTGCTATGATGATTAAGCCTGCAAACCAAATTCTTTCATCTCTTTTCTTTACAATTTTTTGAAGTATAGATATTAATACTATCGTAGCTGTTAGATTGTCTATAATAGCAGATAAAATAAATGCTAGAATAGAAAAGATCCATAATATTTTTTTCTTACTATTTGTCTTTACATATCCTTTGATGGTAGAAAATCCATTGAAATAATCAATAATCTCAACTATGGTCATAGCTCCTAGAAGAAACACCAATATTTCAGCAGTTTTTCCTAAATGATGTAGCAATGTTTCTTCTGCTAAGTGCATTTTATCATCATGTGCCATTTCAGTAAAACCCTCTACAAGAGCATGATTTGATGAATCAAACCAATTAGAAAAAGAATCAATACCTAAAGCTACAATTGCCCAGCAAATAGCCATCATAGCCAAGGCTGGTATTAACTTATCTAGCTTTATATTATGTTCTAATGTAATTCCTAAATATCCAACTACAAATACGACGATGATTAATAACTCCATACTATTTATTTAAATTAAATTAGTTGTTTTAAGGCTATTTCAAATGCTGTCTTACAAATTTCTTTTTTACTACTATTTTTCTCAAAAGTACTCATTAATGCTTTTCTAATGGTTTCAGATGTATCCTTAAAAATTGCTTCATCCTGCATGGGTAGTTTCACTCTAGCTTCCATCAAATAAGCAAAAACTCTTGCTATTCCACAATTTGAAATAAAATCAGGTAATAAACTTACTTGGGAGTCTGCGTATTCCATAATAGGTCCAAAGAAAATTTCTTTGTCTGCAAATGGCACATTAGCACCTGGGGAAATTACCTCTAACCCAGATGAAATCATTTGTGTAATTTGGTCTCTAGAAACCAATCTGGAGGCAGCTGCAGGAACAAATATCTCTGCAGATAATGACCAAATACTTTGATTAATTGTATTAAAAGGAATCATGTTTTCTGCAACCAGTTTATTTCCGTCTTTTGTTAGAAATAAATGAGTCATTTGTTCTATTGAAAAACCTTCTTCGTTTATTAAACCCCCATCTCTATCTATAATTCCAACAACCTTTGCCCCTAACTGTGTTAAGTAAAAAGCTGCTGCTGATCCAACATTTCCAAAGCCCTGAACTACTGCTTTTTTGCCTTCAATAGTTCCTCCATAAATTTCATAATAATGTTTCACAGCTTCCGCTACACCATAGCCTGTTAGCATATCTGCTACAGTATATTTTTTGGATAGATCAGGTGAGAATTTTTTATTTTCTATGATCTTTATAACACCAAGTCGTAATTGACCTATTCTATTAATCTTATCAGCTACCGTAGGTTTAAAATGACCATTAAAAATACCTTCCTGTGGATGCCAAACACCACAATCTTCCGTAATGGGAATTACATCTTTATCTGCATCTACATTTAAATCTCCTCCTGTACCATAATAGTGTTTTAACAAAGGTGTAACGGCTTTATACCAGCGTTCTAAAACACCTCTTTTTCTTGGGTCGTTGGGGTCAAAGTTAATTCCAGATTTTGCACCTCCAATACTCGGACCAGATACAGTAAACTTAACTTCCATAGTTTTTGCTAATGAAAGCACTTCATTTAAGTCTAAGCCTTTTCTCATTCTGGTTCCTCCACCTGCTGCCCCCCCTCTAAGAGAGTTAATAACTGTCCAACCTTCAGCTTCAGTTTCTGGATCTTTCCAATTGAAAACTATTTCAGGTTGTTTATCTTCATACTTCTTAAGTAACTCCTTCATTAATAGTTGTTTAATTTTGAATTTATTTGAAGTGATAATAACATCACCAAATTAAGGAAAAATAAATCGCTAATCAGAATTATTTGTCGTAAATATTTTGCCGGATGAATGATTTTTTTGAGCTCCAGTAACACTAGACAAGCAATTTACCTGTCCTTGTAGTTTTAGCAAACCTAGCAATGCAAAAATAAGTGCCTCTTTATAATTGATAATATGATCTGCAGGAATGATGATGTTTTTTTTCCCAAGAACTTCTATCCTTTTAATTAAAAAATTATTATAAACGCCTCCTCCAGTAAACAAAATAGTGTCGAATGGTTGAATAATTTGTGAAATTTGCTGAGCTACGTGTTCTAAAAAAGTTCTTAAAATATTGTGCGAGTCTAATTTGTATGAATCTACTAATGGAAATACGTATTGCTGAACCCATTCTAGACCTAAAGATTTAGGTGGTTTTTTTGAATAAAACGGAAGACTATTTAATTCTTTAAGAAGCCCTTGATGTATAGTTCCCTTAGAGGCTAAGGCTCCTTTATCATCGTACTCTAGTCCCATTTTGTTACTGTAATAATTCATCACAATATTTACAGGACAAATATCAAAAGCAATTCGCAGATCATTACGTTCGTAAGATATATTTGCAAAACCTCCTAAATTAACACATGCCTGATATCCTGAAAAAAGTAACCGATCTCCAATAGGAACTAATGGAGCTCCTTGGCCACCTAATTGAACATCCTGTGATCTAAAATCTGCAACAACCGTAGAGTTGGTAGCTTTCAAAATTTCTTCTCCATCTCCAACCTGTAGAGTAAATCCATTTTCTGGTTGATGAAAAACAGTATGACCATGAGAAGCTATAAAATCTAGCTTTTGGATGGTATTCTTAGAAATAAATTCTTTTGTTTTTATTCCTAGAAAAACACCATACTCATTGTGAAGAATAGAAATACCTTTTTTATCTAAATTGACAGCACTTTGAAGCCTTTCCTTCCATATATTGGAATAACTAATTGTCTCTGCTAATAAAATTTCAAAATTAGCAGAATCACTTTTTTGAAATTTTACATAGACAATATCCAACCCATCTAATGACGTTCCAGACATCAATCCAATCGCATAGAAAAAATCATCATTCATATCCGTAAAAATATGAAATGTTTATTGAAAATATGCCAGTAAAAAAGTATATTTGACTACTTTTTTTACGAATTCAATAACCTAAAATAAAATGAATTTTAACCTTACCGAAGAACATTTAATGATCAGAGACGCAGCTCGTGATTTTGCACAAACAGAATTACTTCCTGGAGTTATAGATAGAGATAACAAGCAAGAATTCCCTAATGAGCTTGTAAAAAAAATGGGTGAATTAGGTTTTTTAGGAATCATGGTTGATCCAAAATACGGAGGAAGCGGGATGGATACCTTTTCTTATGTTTTAATCATGGAAGAGCTTTCAAAAATAGATGCATCTGCTTCTGTAATTGTATCAGTAAACAATTCTTTAGTATGTTATGGTATAGAACAATATGGTTCTGAAGAGCAGAAGCAAAAATATTTAACAAAACTTGCAACAGGTGAGTTTATTGGAGCATTTTGCTTGAGTGAACCTGAAGCAGGTAGTGATGCAACTTCTCAAAAAACTACCGCACTAGATATGGGAGATCATTACATCATAAACGGAACAAAAAACTGGATTACAAATGGTGGTCGTTCTGATGTCTATTTAGTTATTGCACAAACAGATCGAGATAAAGGGCATAAAGGAATTAATGCCTTCATTGTAGAAAAAGGAATGGAAGGTTTTGATATTGGTCCTAAAGAAGATAAGCTAGGGATTAGAGGTAGTGATACACATACGCTTCAGTTTAATGATGTAAAAGTACCAAAAGAAAATAGAATTGGTGATGATGGATTTGGATTTAAATTTGCCATGAAAACACTTTCTGGTGGACGAATTGGAATTGCTGCACAGGCATTAGGTATTGCTGCTGGCGCATATGAACTAGCCTTAAAATATTCTAAAGAAAGAAAAGCTTTTGGAACAGAAATTTGCAATCATCAAGCTATTGCTTTTAAATTGGCAGATATGTATACAGATATCACAGCCGCAAGACATTTAGTTATGAAGGCTGCATGGGATAAAGATGAAGGTAACGATTATGATATTTCTGGTGCAATGGCAAAATTATATGCCTCCAAAGTTGCAATGGAGCATACTGTTGAGGCGGTACAGATTCATGGAGGAAATGGATTTGTAAAGGATTATCATGTAGAACGTTTGATGCGTGACGCTAAGATTACACAAATTTATGAAGGTACCTCTGAAATTCAGAAAATAATTATTTCAAGAAGTATTATTAAAGGTTAAAGATATAATTAGTAAAAAAAAAGTCTACCTATATATTAGGTGGACTTTTTTATATAAATCTAGTTTAGAAGAGTTTTAGAAGGTTAAAATTATGTAACTCTTTAAAATCTATTATTTAAATTCTACATGG
>KB911092.1:23777-79860 GCA_000383355.1 Flavobacterium sp. SCGC AAA160-P02
TATGGAGAGGATAGTTTTCAAGCCATAAAAACACCAAAAATGGATGAAGAGTTCTTGTTAAAGCCAATGAACTGTCCACATCATTGTGAGATATACAACTTTAAGCCTTACTCTTACAAAGACCTTCCAAAACGCTTTGCAGAATTTGGCACAGTTTACAGGTATGAACAAAGTGGAGAATTACATGGATTAACTCGTGTAAGAGGTTTTACTCAAGATGATGCACATATATTTTGTACTCCTGAACAATTAGACCAAGAGTTTAAAAATGTAATAGACCTTGTATTATACGTATTTGGTTCTTTAGGTTTTGAAGATTTTACTGCACAGGTATCTATAAGAGACAAAGACAACCCAGATAAGTACATCGGAGATTTAAAAACATGGGAAATAGCAGAAAATGCAATTATAAGTGCTGCATCAGACAAAGGGTTAAATTATAAGATTGTAGAAGGTGAAGCAGCATTTTATGGCCCTAAATTAGACTTCATGGTGAAAGATGCTTTAGGCCGAAATTGGCAACTTGGAACAATACAAGTTGACTATAATCTACCAAAACGTTTCGATTTAACCTATAAAGGAGCAGATAATCAGCTTCACAGACCCGTAATGATTCATAGAGCTCCGTTTGGATCTATGGAGCGTTTTATAGCTGTACTACTAGAGCACACTGGAGGAAACTTCCCTTTATGGTTAACACCTGAACAAGTAATCATTCTGCCTATTAGTGATAAATATCAAATATATACCGAAAAAGTTTTACATTTGTTGGAAAATTCCGAAATTCGCGCGCTCGTAGATAAGAGAAGCGAGAAAACTGGCAGGAAAATTAGAGATGCAGAAGTAAGTAAAATTCCGTTTATGCTAATTGTAGGTGAAAAGGAAGAAAATGAAGGAACAGTTTCTGTTAGAAAGCATGGAGAAGGAGATATCGGTACATTTAGTATTGAAGAATTTATTTCTTTAATAAAAGAAGAAATTAGCAAAACAGTAATAGAATTTCATAATTAGTAAGAACCCTGTTAACACAGGATTAAATTTACAAGTCATAGCAATCAGGAGAAAAAGGTCTAGAGGACCAGCAAGAGTAATTAAAGAAGATCAACACAGAATTAACGATAGGATACGTTTTGTCGATGAAGTAAGGTTGGTAGGAGATAATATTAAGGTAGATGTTTATCCTTTAGCAGTAGCTAAGGAGATGGCAAAAGAACTAGAATTAGATTTGGTTGAAATTTCACCAAAAGCTGTGCCTCCAGTATGTAAAATTGTTGATTACCAAAAATTCTTGTACGAGCAAAAGAAACGAGATAAAGTCATGAAGTCTAAAGCGACTAAAGTGATTGTGAAAGAAATTCGTTTTGGACCTCAAACTGATGAGCATGACTATGAATTTAAAAAGAAACATGCTGTAAAGTTCTTACAAGATGGTGCAAAATTAAAAGCGTTTGTGTTTTTTAAAGGAAGATCAATTATCTTTAAAGAGCAAGGACAAATTCTTTTATTAAAGCTAGCACAAGAGCTAGAAGAATATGGTAAAGTGGAGCAACTACCAAAATTAGAAGGTAAACGTATGATTATGTTTATTGCTCCAAAGAAAGCAAAGTAAAAAAATACTGAATAGTTAATTTCAGATAAAGATAATAAGCGAAAATAAAAACGAAGGAGAGATGCCTAAAATGAAAACCAAATCTAGTGCCAAGAAACGTTTTAAGTTAACTGGTTCTGGGAAAATTAAAAGAAAGCATGCGTTTAAAAGTCACATCTTAACAAAGAAGTCTAAAAAACGTAAGCTTAGATTGACGCATGATACTTTAGTACATAAAGCAGATGCGCCAAACATTAGAAAACAATTAGCTTTAAAATAAGCTCTTGTTTAGGGAATTTAATTATTAACCATGGAGTTAGGCTCAATAAAGTGTTTGTTTTAAACCGCCTACTACAAAAAACAATTTAAATTATGCCAAGATCAGTAAATTCAGTAGCCTCAAGAAAAAGAAGAAAAAAAATCTTGAAGGCTGCAAAAGGTTACTTCGGACGTAGAAAAAACGTTTACACAGTAGCAAAAAATGCGGTTGAAAAAGCAATGACATATGCTTATAGAGACCGTAAAAACAATAAGAGAAACTTCCGTTCTTTATGGGTTATGCGTATTAACGCTGGTGCTCGTTTGCATGGAATGTCTTACTCTCAGTTTATGGGAAAAGTAAAAGCTAATAACATAGAATTAAACCGTAAGGTTTTAGCTGATTTAGCAATGAACAACCCAGAAGCTTTTAAGGCAGTTGTTGAAAAAGTAAAATAAATTATTAATTCGCTTATAAAAAAAACCCAAACTTAATAGTTTGGGTTTTTTTATTAAATTAGATTGCCCTAAATAAAGACAATTATGAAATCATTATATCTATTAATACTTTTACTATTAATCTCTTCTGTATCTATTTCTCAAGAAACAAAAAAAGACACTTTATCTATTGAAGGAAAGTTTGATTTAATATATAAAACTTCAAGTTCCTACAAAGAATTCAAAGTTATTAGAAAGAGTAGGTTTCAGAATTTAAAAAACGATGTATTAGATTCTATTAGAAAAATTGATCATGAACTTCAATTAAATAATAATAAGAATACTGTACTTAAAGATAGTTTGAAAAATGTAAATGAAGTTTTAGGAATTCTAGATCTAGATATGAAGTTATTAATTACTAAAAAAAATAGTATTTCATTTTTAGGTATTCAACTTAACAAATCTACTTATACAATTACTGTATGGAGTATTATTTTATTACTTATCATTGCATTATTTTATTTCATCTACCAATATAAAAACAGCTTTTCTATTTTATCTGAAGCAAAATCAAACTTATCAGAAACTGAGGAAGAACTGACTATTTACAAGAAAAAATCTTTAGAAAGAGAGCAAAAGCTTAGACGTCAACTACAAGATGAAGTTAATAAACAACGAGGAGTTTAATTTTTTAATTCTTTTATGAAATAAAAAAACCGAGCTAACTAGCTCGGTTTTTTGTTATTAGATACTATCACCTAATTCTTTTAGCTTTTCAGTATTTTCTGCTAACATTAACTCATCAATTATTTTTTGAATATCTCCATTAATAATGTTAGATAAATCATACAAGGTTAATCCAATTCTATGGTCTGTCATTCGACCCTGTGGGTAATTATATGTGCGAATCTTTGCAGAACGATCTCCTGAAGTTACCATTGAACCACGTTTAGCTGCATCTGCAGCATTTTTCTTTGCTAGTTCCATTTCATACAAACGAGAACGCAATACCTTAAAAGCTTTTTCTTTATTCTTGTGTTGTGATTTCTGATCTTGACATTGAGCTACCAAACCTGTTGGCAAGTGAGTTAAACGAACTGCTGAATACGTTGTGTTTACAGATTGCCCTCCAGGTCCTGAAGAACAGAAAAAATCTATTCTCACTTCTTTTGGATTAATTTCTACATCAAACTCCTCAGCCTCTGGAAACACCATACAGGTTGCAGCAGAAGTATGAACTCTTCCTTGTGTTTCAGTCTGTGGAACTCGCTGAACACGATGAACACCAGCCTCAAACTTTAGAGTACCATAGACATCATTACCAGTAACCTCAAACTGAATCTCTTTAAAACCGCCATTGGTTCCCTCACTATAATCTACTGTAGAAACTTTCCATCCTTTACCTTCACAATATTTACTGTACATTCTAAATAAATCACCTGCAAAAATACTTGCCTCATCTCCTCCTGTTCCTGCACGTAATTCTACAACTGCATTTTTAGAATCTTCTGGATCTTTAGGAATCAATAAGAATTTTATTTCATCTTCTAGTTCTGGAATTCTAGTCGTGGCTTCATCAATTTCCATTTTTGCCATTTCTACCATTTCAGCATCAGATCCATCTGCTATAATTTCTTTGGCTTCCTCTATGTTGTTTAATAAAATTTTATATTCTTCACCTCTTTTTACAACACCTCCTAAATCTTTATACTCTTTACTTAATTGAGCATAACGTTTTTGATCCATGATAATTTCTGGCTGAATAATCAGATCAGAAACTTCATCGTAACGTTGCTTAATAATTCTAATTTTATCTAACATTGGGTATCTTTTCTTGTAAAGCGAATTTACAATTTTTTGAGACTAGTTCAATCAAAAGAATACTAGTATTCAAAAGTTCCGTATTCACTTTTTATAGTGAGTTTTTTTGAAGCAGACTCCTCTACCCTTCCAATAATTTTTGCATCTACTTGATACGATTTTGATATAGCTATTAAGTTTTCAGCAATTTCAGGAGCTACATATAACTCCATTCTGTGGCCGCAATTAAACACTTGATACATCTCTTTCCAATCTGTATTTGATTGCTCTTGTATGAGCTTAAATAAGGGAGGAATATCAAACATATTATCTTTAATAACATGAACATTATCTACAAAATGTAAAATTTTTGTTTGTGCTCCTCCAGAACAATGCACCATCCCATGGATTGTTTCAGAAGTATATTTTGAAAGTATTTCTTTAATAATTGGCGCATATGTTCTTGTTGGAGATAACACCAGTTTACCAGCATCAATTGGAGAATTTTTAATTGTATCTGTTAATTTTGTATTTCCTGAGTAGACTAGGTCTTCAGGAACAGAGGCATCAAAACTTTCAGGAAACTTGTGAGCTAAGTCTTTGTGAAAAACATCGTGTCTTGCAGATGTTAAGCCATTACTCCCCATTCCTCCGTTGTAAGCTTTTTCGTAGTTTGCTTGCCCAAAAGATTCTAATCCAACAATTACATCACCTGGTTTTATATTTGCGTTGTCTATGACATCAGAACGTTTCAATCTTGCTGTTACCGTAGAATCTACAATGATTGTTCTTACCAAATCACCTACATCGGCTGTTTCTCCGCCAGTAGAATGGATAGTGACTCCAAAACCTTTTAAATCTTCAATTAATTCTTCTGTACCATTAATAATTGCAGAAATTACCTCACCTGGTATTAGATTCTTATTTCTTCCTATAGTAGATGATAGCATAATATTAGTAGTTGCTCCAACACATAACAAGTCATCAATATTCATAATTAATGCATCTTGGGCAATTCCTTTCCAAACAGAAAGATCTCCTGTTTCTTTCCAATACATATACGCTAAGGATGATTTAGTACCGGCTCCATCTGCATGCATAATTAAACAATAATCATCATCATTGGTTAAATAATCTGGAACTATTTTACAAAATGCTTTTGGAAACAGTCCTTTATTAATATTCTTTATTGCATTATGGACGTCTTCTTTGGAAGCTGAAACACCTCTTTGGGCATACCTTTTAGAAACTTCTTGACTCATGTTTTATGGAAGATTTTGTACAAAAGTACGGATTGTTTTCGTTTTCGAATAAATTTTTGAAAACGAAAACGTTTTAGTAATTTTTAAGTAATAAATACCGTTTTCAAATTCTCAAAATTTGAGCGTTTTTTTACAAAAAAAGTATTCTAACACGCTCTTTATTAGTAAATTAATAAATGTGAATAAAGTTTTAAAAAAAAGTTTATTTTCGGTTCATTTTATGACTTCAAAAAATTGTTTTCATTTATATTTGTCTAAAATTAATAACTCACTAAACAATATTATGAGCAAGTCTAAATTAGAGTACATTTGGCTAGACGGTTACTATCCAACTCAAAACATGCGTAGTAAGACTAAGGTTGAAAATGACTTTAGCGGTAAATTAGAAGATTGTCCTATTTGGTCTTTTGATGGTTCATCTACAAAACAAGCATCAGGAGGAGCTTCTGATTGTTTACTAAAACCAGTAGCTATTTATCCAGATCCAGCCAGAAGAGATGGTTTTTTGGTAATGACTGAAGTTTTAAATGCAGATGGAACACCTCACGTATCTAATGGTAGAGCAACAATTGAAGATGAAGACAATGATTTCTGGTTTGGTTTTGAGCAAGAGTATTTTATTATGGATACCAAAACTCAATTGCCTTTAGGTTTTCCTATTGGTGGTTATCCTGCTCCTCAAGGTATGTATTATTGTTCTGTAGGTGGAAAAAATACCCACGGAAGAGATTTAGNTGAGAAACATGCAGATTTATGTATAGATGCTGGTTTAAATTTTGAAGGAATTAATCAAGAAGTTGCTTCCGGACAATGGGAATTTCAATTATTTGCAGAAGGAGCTAAAAGAGCTGGTGATGAAATATGGGTAGCACGCTACTTATTAGATAGATTAACCGAGCAATATGGTTATTATATAGATTATCACCCAAAACCATTAGGAAAAGATTTAGACTGGAATGGTTCTGGTATGCATGCAAACTTTTCTAATACTGTTTTAAGAACATGTGGTTCTCAAGAAACATATGAAAAAATTTGTGAAGCATTTAGACCTGTTGTTAAAGAACATATTGCTGTATATGGAGAGTTTAATGATCAACGTTTAACGGGTGATCATGAAACTGCTGCTATTACTGATTTCACTTTTGGAATATCAGATAGAGGAGCTTCTATTAGAATTCCAATTATTACTGTAGAAAAAGGTTGGAAAGGATGGTTAGAAGACAGAAGACCTGCTTCAAACGGTGACCCATACAAGATTGCAGGAAGAATTATTAAGACTGTAAAATCGGCTAATATTAGCTAATCAGATTTTGAAACATATATAAAAACCACAAATTAATTTTTGTGGTTTTTTTTATGAAATAGTTTGATATAAAAACAATCCGTACAGTAGCAATAAAATAAGACCACTCTTCCGTTCTAGTTGCATTTTTTTTGGCAAAAACACTAACAGTGGTAGTATCAAAGAAATTCCTAACATCCAGTAAATATCATGCGTATATAGTGCACTATCATTAGCATTGATAGGTGTAATAATAGACGTAATTCCAACAACTGCAAGGATATTAAATATATTAGATCCAATAAGGTTTCCTAAAGAAATGGCCTTTTCTTTTTTTATCACCGCAATAATTGAAGCTGATAATTCTGGAATACTAGTACCTATAGAAACTACAGTGATACCAATAAGTCTTTCGCTAACACCAAAATCTAGCGCCATATTAGTTGCTCCATTAATTAACAATTCAGAACCTCCCCATAATCCAATACTTCCAATAAATAAAAATGCTATTGTTTTAGGTTTTGATAAGCTTACAATATCTTCAGACATGTCCTGTTCAACAACTTGTTTCTGAAGTTTTAGTAAGTAAATTAAAAAAATTACTAAAAATGAGACTAGAAAAATTCCTTCAATAGTAGATATTAAATAATCATTAAGAAGAAAAAAGTACAATAATAACGAAGCTATCATCATTACAGGCCAATTTATAGTATGAAAACTTTTCTGAACATCTATTTTGGCTATCAACAATGTAATACCTAATACCAATGCTAAATTAGCAATATTAGAACCTACAACATTACCTAAAGCTAAATCTGGAGAACCATTTAAAGCAGCTTTAACACTTACAATTAATTCTGGAGCAGAAGTTGCAAAAGAAACAACCGTCATTCCAATAATAATTTTAGGTATTTGTAAGCATAAAGAGATAGAAACTGCAGATTTAAGCAACCAATTTCCACCTAAAATTAATAAAATGAAACCACACAAAATGTATAAAAAATTCATGATTTAAATTTTAAAACGAAGATACATTTTTATACGTTCTTTAATTATAAAAAGATGGATTTGAGTAAAAATTGCATTTTTTAGATCTATTTTATTAAAAATGAACTAAAAAAGCCTTTATATTATTACAATATAATATAAAAATAACTAATAATGGTTTCATTTATTAACATATATCAAGCAAAATATGTTACATTTTTTAACTTTATTAATATATTATATTATAAATGTAAAATTAATTAAATCTTTTTCATTGTTTTTACTTGCTAAGTATGTATTCAATACTATATATTGATATTAGAATTCTAAAACTACTAAATACTTAACCATTAAAAACGATAAATATGATAACACTTACATTAAAAATTATTGAAATCTCACTAAATATTATATCATACATTTTACTCTAATTTATTATTAACTAAAAACGATATAAACAACAATTTAAAATTATTAATTAGAGCTGAATAAGAAAAACATGATAAAACAAAAACAACTGGCAAAACACAAAGTTATTTTGACATGAACAATCCTCAATAACCCTTTATAATTAACAGTAGTTTTTTCATTATATTTGACTAAGAACAACTCATAATGAAAAAACTATTTTTTAAATCAATTGCTAAAATTAATAAAATCATATTACCTTCTTTCACCAAAAAAAGATTAGATCTGGCTAAGGCTTCAAAAATTCAGTTAGCAATTATTGGTTGGAGAAGTTTTGTGACACTAAATTCTTTGGATTAAAATTTACAACTATGAAAACAGAATACTTAAAAATATATACAAGTTCACTAATAATTATTAATAGCATTAGAAACCTGTTAGCAGAAAACAACATTACCTCATTGGTTAAAAACCATCCAGAATCTGCAAGATTAGGTGGTTTTGGTGTAACTATGGACTCTGTAGAATTATTCATACTAAAAAAAGATTTAGAAAAATCTGAACCTATAGTAAATGCTTTTAAAAAAGAAATAAATTCGTAAAAAAGACAGTCTATACTTTCTAAATTAGAAAAACACCATTATATTTGCAACCGCAAAAAGGCCATGTGGCGCAACTGAATAGCGCACTTGATTACGGCTCAAGAGGTTACAAGTTTGAATCTTGTCATGGTCACGAATGAATCAAAAGCAAGCAAAATCATAAAGCTTGCTTTTTTGATTTTAAAAGGTTTTGATTTTCAAAGCGGAGCTTTAAGGATCATGAAATAATCTTGTCATGGTCACGAATAAATAATGCAATTAAAAAAACGCCAAGCTTGCTTGAGCGTTTTTTTGTTTGTACTATTTTCAAAGCGGAGCTTTATCAGGATCATGAAATAACCCTTTCATGGTCACAGAAAACAAAAAAACAACTATCTAATTAGGTGGTTGTTTTTTTTAGTTTAACTCTATACTCGATCAACTAAAACTAAAAAATATAATTATTTTTTTTCTTTTAATCTAGTATTATAATACAAGAAACTTTAATACATGAGATGTATTTTAGATTTGTTTTTCCAACCAGCCTTATAAGCTGATTCTACAAAATAGATTTTAAGTTCTGCTTTATAAGCAGCTTCTACAAAAAATATTTTCTTATCTGCTTTATAAGCAGCATTAGTAAAAAACCATTTTCCATCATTATTACCAGCTTTGTAAGCTGATGATACTTTATAAACTAACAAATCTGCTTTATAATCTGAGTTAACTACAAAGACCTTCACATCGGCCTTGTAATCTTTGTCTACTGAGTAAATTTTCTGTGCTTTACTAGTAGGTATTGTAAGTATAAAAAAGGCAACTAGAATAAATAGTTTCATCGTTTTTTAAATATAAGACTCTTAAATATAGGCATTAAAAGTCTTAATGTCTTTTTAATACATTACAAAAAATCTATGTTGATTTTTCTATATGTTTTGGAGGAGCTATTTTTGAAACAATGTAACCAACAATCATAGCTAATAGAAATGAGGGTGCTAACACATCTAATTCTATAAAATAAGCACCTATACCTTCCATATTTGAAACCACAAACTTAAAAAATATCACCGATACAAATCCTGTAATCATAGATGCAATGGCTCCTTTTTCTGAATACCCTTTCCAAAATAACGATAGAATAATTACTGGGCAAAAGGTAGCTGCAATTCCAGACCATCCAAAAATCATAATCCAAAAGATCTTCCTCTCAGGGTACAAATTATACAACAAAATAGCAATACAAAGTGCAATTACTGCCATGATAACGGTAACCAATCTTGAAAAACTGGTTAAGTCTTCATCTTTTAAATCGGGTCTAAATATTTTTTGATAAAAATCTCGTGTAATAGCACTAGAAGCTAGAACAAGAAGAGAATCTATGGTAGACATGATTGCTGAAAGAACAATTGCAATAAAGATTGCTACTAGAATTGATGGCAAAAATTCATTGGTAATCATGCTCAATACATTTTCTCCACCATTTCCTAAAACAACTTCGGGGTCTTGTCCTTCACTTGTAAAATAAATTCTAGCAAGAATACCAATTGTTACTGCTGCTGCATCAGTTAGTAACGTAAAAATAAGCGCAATCCATTTTCCTTTATCAATCTCTTTTTCACTTTTAATAGACATGAAACGAACATATACCTGTGGTGATCCTAGAAAGCCTAAACCTATCATAGAAAAACCAAGAATTGTGAACAAATTCATTAAACCATCATCACTTCTTCCCATGATTTGTGTTAGTGTAGGATCTATAGCATTTAATCCTTCAGATATACCAGCTCCATGATCCATAGAAAACCACACAACTATTGGTAGTAAAACCAATCCAAAAAACATTAAGATGCCTTGAAACATATCTGACCATACAGCGGCAACAAATCCACCAATAAAAATATAAATGAGAACAATAACAAAGCCAATAAGTGCGCCTATTCTGTAATCAATATTCAACATAGATTCAAATGCAATGCCTGTAACATCCATTTGAGATGCCACATAAATAACAACAAAAACTACCAAAGTAGCAGCTGAAATAATTCTTAGGGTATTGGTAGATGATTTAAAGTGACTTTGAAGGTAATCTGGAATTGTAATTGATTTGTATGTATCTGACCTTGTTTTAAAGCGTTTGGCCATAAATTGCCAAGACAAAAACACTCCTAATAATTCTCCAAGAACTACCCAATAGGCAGAATAACCAGCCATGGCACCCATACCTGTTAAACCAATTAGCAACCAGCCTGACTCTCCCGTAGCTCTCGCTGAAAAAGCAACAGCCCAAAATCCCATTTTTTTTCCTCCCAAATAATAATCACTCATGCTGTTAATTCGCCGAGAAGCAAAAATTCCGATTAAAAAAAGAATACTAACATAAATTGCTAAAACGATAATTTTTGTAATCATTGTGGATCTGTATAAGTAATTATAGGCTCAAGATAGTCTTTCTATAACAATTGATTTTGCAACTAATTAATAGAAAACATAAATAAATATATCTACTTAACAATAAGTGAATTAGGTAAGGCTAAGATAATAATGATAATTTTTAACCTAAATATCTTCTGAGGGCAACCCTATGTTCAGCATTACTTTTGTCGTAGTTGGTTACTAAAATCTCTAAAATTTCTGGAGAGGTATTTCCTATTTCAGCTTCGTTTTTATATTTAGATACATATAAGTTATAATACTGCTGATTTTTTTCAAAAATGAGAAAGTGTTCTGAGTTTAATTCTGTGTAGGATATTTCATTTCCATCAAAAGAATTTGAATTATCTTTTTTAAAGGGAGAAAAATCAAAGTAGTTAAAAATATTTTCCATGTTATATTAATTCAGCAGAAAGTCCTAAACTTAATAATTTAGAACAACGAGGTTCTAGTTCCTTTAGATCACCTGTTTTTACGGTACATTTTCCTTTAAAATGAACCAACCAAGTGCATTGTTCTGCCTGCTCTTCTGTATGCTCACAAACATTAATTAACGAATCTATCACAAAATCAAACGTGTTTACTTCATCGTTGTGCAACACAATATGATGCTGATGCACCTCTTTCTCTAAAACGTCTACTTCTTCTTGAATTTTTTCTTTTGGACTCATTATTACAAATTTATAAAAAAATCTTGCTACTTCACATATTTTAAGGCAACCCAATTATTTCTTTGAATCATTGTCTCAAAAGTTAACCCATGTTTGTTTACTTCATCTTCTATAATGACAATATCTTCTTTATAAAATCCACTGAGCAATAAAACCCCATTTTCATTCAAACAATCTGTATAAGTTTTCATATCAGACAATAGAATATTTCTATTAATATTAGCAATAATTACATCATATTTTTCTTTTAATAAAGAAGCATCTCCTTCATATACTGTTATATGATTACAATTATTTCTCTGAATATTTTCTAAAGAATTTTCATAACACCAACTATCTATATCTATAGCGTCAATAGGTTTGGCTCCTTTCATTTCAGCAAAAATTGCTAAAATTCCGGTTCCACAGCCCATGTCTAGTACTTTTTTAGTGTCTAAATCTAATGCTAACAAGTGTTGAACCATCATGTGAGTAGTTTCATGATGACCGGTTCCAAAACTCATTTTAGGTTCAATTACAATATCAAACTGAAGAGATGGGTTTGTATGAAATGGAGCACGTATACTTACTAAATCATCTACTTGAATAGGGTTAAAATTCTTTTCCCATTCTTCATTCCAGTTAGTTTGCGCTATCTCATTATGTTCAAATGTTATATTAAACTCATTAGAATGTAATAGAAATACATCGTCTAGTATTTTAGAATTCCATTCTTGTTTTTGAATGTATGCCATTACACCATAGTCTTGCTCTACAAAACTTTCAAAACCTACATAGCCTAACTGAGCAATTAACATTTCTGTAGCTGGCTCTTTAGGTGAAACATTAAAATCATATGCAATATAAATGGCATCCATATAAATTAGAAGGTATTAAAAAGCTGTAATAATTCCTGTAAAATCTGTTGCATTTAAAGAAGCACCACCTATTAGCCCACCATCTACATCTTGCTTAGAAAATATTTCTTGAGCATTTGCTGGCTTTACACTTCCTCCATATAAGATAGAAACATTATTTGCAAGAGTTTTTCCATAGGTTGCTTCTACTAAACCTCTAATAAAAGCATGCATTTCCTGCGCTTGTTCTGGGCTAGCCGTTTCTCCTGTTCCTATAGCCCATACTGGCTCATATGCCAGTACTATATTTTTCCATGCAGAAGCATTTAAAGCTAATACAACGTTTTTTAATTGACTTTCTACAACATTAAAGTGATTATCAGACTTACGGTCTTCAAGCAATTCACCAAAACAAAAAATAATTTCTAAGTTATTTTCCAGTGCTGTTGTAACTTTTTCAGTTAACATAGTGTCATCTTCTCCAAAAAAAGTTCTTCTTTCAGAATGCCCTAATATGACTGTTTTTACTCCAACATCTTGCAACATGTTAGCCGAAATCTCTCCAGTATAAGCACCGCTTGTAGCTTGATGCATGTTTTGAGCTGAAACTTCAATAACCGAACCTTTCGTTGCCGCTACTGCCGAAGTTAAGTTGATAGATGTAGGTGAAATTAACACTCTACAATTTGCTGATACTTTTTCTAAAGCTACTTTTAAATCATTAATTAATGCCTTAGTTTGAGTGGCATTATTATTCATTTTCCAATTTCCTGCTACAATATTTTTTCTCATGTTGTTGTTGTTTTTAAAGCCGCTAAAATACTTATTTTTTAAGGGCTTCTAGAATGTTTTTGTCTGTAATTTTTGTTGCTTTAAATAAGGTAATTTCTCCAGATTCATTCACAACTACATATCTAGGAATCCACCAAAGATTTAAGAAATCTCCAAATGCACCTTTTTTACCTTCCATCATATAATAATGATCCCCTTTTATTTGTAAACGCTCTACTGCTTTTTTCCAACGTTCTATACTTTTATCTAGGGAAAGAAAAACAAAATGAACAGCAGGGTTTTCTTCTTGTAACTTTTTTAAATCTGATAAGGTTACTATACAATCGCTACACCAAGATGCCCAAACATCTATGAGTATTTTATTTCCTTTATGCTTTGATAAGATGGTTTTAAATGTTAGTTCTTGTTGGTTGAAACCTAAAAATTTCTCCTGCAATGCTTCATTTGAAAACTGGGTAGGTCTGTGGCATCCAACCAAGACAAACAAGACAAACAAGAATAAAAAAAGTAGTTTTTTTATCATTTTTTATTGCAATCTAATTCTAGGGTCTAACCAACTGTACATAATATCTACCAGAATGTTTATGATAATAAATAAGGTAGCTATTACCAATACGCTCCCCATAATTATTGGTAAATCTAAGGTATTTAATGCGTTCACAATTTCTTTTCCAAGCCCATTCCAATTGAAAATGTATTCTACAAAAACCGCACCAGCTAACATAGAGGCGAACCAACCTGAAACAGCCGTTATTACTGGATTTAATGCGTTTTTTAATGCATGACTTTTTATGACCTGATACTTTGTCAACCCTTTAGCTTTTGCTGTTCTAATATAATCTTGACTTAGAACTTCTAGCAATGAATTTCGCATTAATTGAATGATAACAGCTAACGGACGAATACCCAAAACAATGGCAGGAAGAATTAAATTTTTCCATTGGATTGATATTTGTTCTCCAAAATCATCAACAACATACAAACTTCCTGTCATTTCTAAACCTGTATATTCTTGTAAAACAAAACCAAATAGCCAAGCAAATAAAATAGCAGAAAAAAAGGAAGGAATACTCATTCCAAAAGTACTAATAATAGCAATCACTCTATCAAACCAAGTATCTTTATAGACTGCTGAAAATATGCCAAAAATAATTCCAACAATAATCGCTATAGAGATTGCAAATAATGCTAAAATAGCAGTATTTGGAAGTGTCTCAGAAATAACTTCCGATACCTTTTTCCCATTTTTTTGAAAAGATTCTCTTAGGTAAGGGTATTTTAAAACAACAGAAGATTCACCAATAGAAAAGAGTAATTGATAGGAATATTTACCATCACTTAAAAAAGTATAATCTTCTGATTTAGTTGAATGAAGTGACAATGGAGATACATCATTCAAATAATAAAAATATTGAGTAGATAACGATTGATCAAAACCGTATTTTTTTCGAATATTTTGTAATTGTTCGGAGTCTTCACGTTGATCTAGCATCATTCTTGCCGGATCTCCAGGCAATACATTAAACAACAAGAAAATGACTGTAACAACTCCAAAAAGCGTTAAAATTCCATAAAAAAACTTGTTTAGTATAAATTGTACCATGCAGAATGACTCTGAAACAAAGATAACAGAAAGTCTTAAAAATATGTACCTTTGTATAACTTTTAAAAAGACAGATGACTACATCAGAGATTGTAACTCAGATTCGAAAAAAGAAATCATTTTTATGTATTGGTTTAGATGTAGACCTACAAAAAATACCCACCTTTTTATTAGAGAAAGAAGATCCAATTTTTGAGTTTAACAAAGCAATTATTGATGCCACACATCACTTATGCGTTGCTTACAAACCAAATATTGCTTTTTATGAAGCTTACGGAATTAAAGGATGGATATCTCTAGAAAAAACCATTAAATATATTAATCAAAATCATCCAGAAATTTTCACAATAGCAGATGCAAAACGTGGAGACATTGGAAATACGTCTAGTATGTATGCAAAAGCATTCTTTGAAGATCTTTCTTTTGATAGTGTTACAGTTGCTCCTTACATGGGAAAAGATTCTGTAGAACCATTTTTGGCTTTTAAAAATAAGCATACTATTTTGTTAGCACTAACTTCTAATGCTGGAGCTTTTGATTTTCAGACAAAAGAAATTGATGGAAAAGAAGTTTACAAACAAGTATTAGAAACCTCTAAAGGTTGGAAAAATTCTAAAAATTTAATGTATGTAGTTGGTGCCACAAAAGCATCCTATTTAGCTGATATAAGAAAAATTATTCCTGAGTCTTTTTTACTGGTTCCTGGAGTTGGTGCACAAGGTGGAAATTTACAAGAAGTTTGTAACTATGGGATGACTAATCAAATAGGTTTGTTAATAAATTCTTCTCGTGGTATTCTTTATGCTTCAAAACAAGCTGATTTTGCAGAAGCTGCTGCAGAAAAAGCGAGCGAAATACAAGCTCAAATGGCTGAGGTTTTAGATTCAAATTCCTTAATTTAAAGCTACTGAAATAAATAAAAAAACTTTTATTTAATCAATAACTATCTGTTTTCTTATCATAGCCATAAGGACAATGCTTGCAACCGCTTTTACAGCAATAACCTCTCTTTATGTGATATTTTTCTGTAAAAACTCTATAGCCTTGTTCGTTTAGGTAAAAGTCTTCTTCAGTAAGCTCTATTCTTTTATTATACATTGTTTTAAATCACTTCAATGAGAACAACAAAAAAACACTCTACAATAGAGCGTCTTATTCCTATTTATTTTTTTAATCCGGGAGGATATGTTGAAATAATCTCGTAAACAAATTCATTAATACGTTCTTCTTTTTTCTCTATATTACTCATCTTCATCGCTCCAGAACCAATTCCTTGCCATATGAGTTCGTTCGTGTTTTTATCAATAAAATCTATAAATAAGGTTCCTTCTGTGTATTGATTTATATTAATATTTGTTCTGCCATAAAACCAAGGATTATAGCCCCAGCCCCAGCCTATACCAATATTATTATCTGAAACATTTACTTGCTCTCTAGATTTAGTAAAAATACTAACCAGAATATCAGGATTAGCAGATTTGCTAAATCCTTTAGCTAACAACTCAGCTTCTACAGCACGCATAATTCGTTTTTTATCTAAATCAGAAACAGAAGCTTTGTCTATCCCTTTTTTATAAAAAGCAAATGTTTTGTAAGAAGTGAAATCTACTTTGGTATCATAATCTGATACTACTCTTACAGATGAGCAGGAAGTAAGCACAACTAAACATAATAAAAAAAGTAATTTTAAAATTTTCATGGCCATTAAGTTTATTAAAGGTTCTTAAATAATAATGTATCTACTTTATTGGGTATGGTAACTTTTAATTTTTTTTCTCTCTTCATTGCTCTTTTAATAGCAAAGATTGCTTCATCGTTTCTGGCCCAATTTCTTCTGGCTATTCCATTATTTACATCCCAAAAAAGCATAGACTCCAATCTTTTAGATGCTGACTTACTACCATCAATAAGCATACCAAATCCACCATTTATAACTTCACCCCAACCAACTCCACCTCCGTTATGTATAGAGACCCAAGTTGCTCCTCTGAAGCTATCTCCAATAACGTTTTGAATTGCCATGTCTGCTGTAAATCTAGACCCATCGTATATATTTGAAGTTTCTCTGTAAGGAGAATCTGTTCCTGAAACATCATGATGATCTCTTCCTAAAACAACAGGCCCTATTTTTCCTTTTTTTATTGCCTTATTGAATGCTTGTGCAATTTTAATTCTTCCTTCTGTATCGGCGTATAAAATTCTTGCCTGAGACCCAACTACTAATTTATTTTCTTTCGCACCTTTTATCCATTGAATATTATCAGCCATTTGCTGCTGAATCTCTGGTGGTGAATGTTTCTTAATTTCTTCCAAAACCTCACAAGCTATGATATCTGTTTTTTCTAAATCTTCCGAGTTTCCGGAAGCACAAACCCATCTAAAAGGGCCAAATCCATAATCAAAACACATAGGTCCCATAATATCTTGCACATAGCTCTGGTATCTAAAATCGATACCATTTTCTGCCATAATATCTGCTCCTGCTCTGCTTGCTTCTAATAAAAATGCATTACCATAATCAAAGAAATAGGTTCCTTTAGCAGTATGATTATTAATAGCCCTAGCATGTCTTCTAATAGTTTCTTGTACTTTCTCCTTAAATAAAAGAGGGTTTTCTGCCATCATAATATTTGCTTCTTCAAAAGAAATATCTGTTGGATAATAACCTCCTGCCCATGGGTTGTGAAGCGAGGTTTGATCAGAACCTAAATCTATATGAATGTTTTCAACATCAAACTTCTCCCAGACATCTACTATATTTCCAAGATACGCAAGAGACACCGTTTCTTTGTTTTCTTTTGCTAATCTTACTCTTGCAACTAAGGAATCTAAATCTATTAATTTTTCATCAATCCAACCTTGGTCTAGACGAACCTGTGTAATTTTAGGATTTACCTCTGCACAAACTGTAATACAACCGGCTATATTTCCTGCTTTAGGTTGTGCTCCACTCATACCCCCTAAACCAGCTGTTACAAATAAATTTCCTTTGGGTGATTTTCCTATCTTCCGAAAACCATTTAAAACAGTAATGGTAGTTCCATGAACAATACCTTGCGGACCAATATACATATAACTTCCTGCTGTCATTTGTCCGTATTGACTTACCCCTAGGGCATTCATTTTTTCTAAATCATCTGGTTGAGAATAATTTGGTATGGTCATTCCGTTGGTAACCACAACTCTTGGTGCATTTTTACTAGAAGGAAACAAGCCCATTGGATGTCCTGAATACATTGTCAGAGTTTGTTTCTCTGTCATTTCAGACAGGTACTTCATGGTGAGTAAATACTGTGCCCAATTCTGAAAAACAGCACCATTTCCGCCGTAGGTTATTAATTCGTGTGGATGCTGAGCCACTGCCGGATCTAAATTATTCTGAATCATTAACATAATAGATTTAGCCTGCTCACACCTACCTGGGTAGTCAGAAATTGGTCTTGCATACATCTCGTACATAGGACGAAAACGATGCATATAAATACGACCATATTTTTTCAATTCTTCTGCAAACTCACAAAGTAATAACGCATGATGTTTTTTATCAAAATAACGCAATGCATTTCTTAAAGCTAACTCAGTTTCAGCTTTAGATAAAATCTCTTTCCTTTTGGGAGCATGATTTATAGAAATATCATACGCTCTTTTAAGGGGTAATTCATCTGGTATACCTAGTTCTATTTGCTCTTTAAATGTCATACGTCTATTTAAATAATTGAAAAGTGATTCTAGATACAAATATAATTGTTTTTTAAAACGAATGATTTTTATACCTTCAAAAAAATCATCTATTTTTTGAAAATTTCGTAAATTGCATTCATTAAATCAGGTTTTTTTTACGAATTGTATTATAATTGAGTGAAATTCTATCGAAAAACATAAAACATTCTCCTAAAGTAATTGGTTAAAACCTTATATATCATCTAAAAAAATGAAACAAATAACTCCTTACAAACCCAAAAATAAAGTTAGAATAGTAACTGCTGCTTCTTTATTTGATGGCCATGACGCTGCCATTAACATTATGCGTAGAATTATTCAATCTACCGGTGTAGAAGTCATTCATTTAGGTCATGACAGAAGTGTTGAAGATGTTGTGAATTGTGCCATTCAAGAAGATGTAAATGCTATTGCAATGACGTCTTACCAGGGAGGGCATAATGAATATTTTAAATACATGTTTGACCTATTAAAAGAAAAAGGCGCTAGCCATATCAAAATTTTTGGTGGCGGTGGTGGTGTTATTCTTCCAAAAGAGATCAAAGAATTAATGGCTTACGGAATTACCCGTATATATTCTCCGGATGATGGACGTGAATTAGGCTTGCAAGGAATGATTAATGATTTGGTAAAACAATCAGATTTTGCCATTGGTGATGTCTTAAATGGGGAAATTAATAAATTGAAAAAGAGAGAGATTGGTAGTATTGCAAGAATTATTTCTTCTGCTGAAAACTTCCCTGAAATTGCTAAAAAAACATTATCTGAAATACATAAGAAAAATAAAACATCTACCACTCCTGTTTTAGGAATTACAGGTACTGGTGGTTCTGGAAAATCTAGTTTAGTTGATGAATTGGTTCGTAGATTCTTAATTGACTTTCCAAAAAAAACAATTGGTCTTATTTCTGTAGATCCTTCTAAACGTAAAACCGGTGGTGCCTTGTTAGGAGACCGTATTAGAATGAATGCCATTAACAACAATCGTGTTTATATGCGTTCTTTGGCAACTCGTCAATCTAATTTAGCACTGTCTAAATATGTAAATGAAGCAATTGAGGTTTTAAAAGCTGCAGAATTTGATTTGATTATTTTAGAAACATCTGGCATTGGACAATCAGATACCGAGATTATTGAACATTCTGATACTTCTTTGTATGTAATGACTCCTGAATTTGGAGCAGCAACTCAGTTAGAGAAAATAGACATGTTAGATTTTGCAGACCTAGTTGCCATTAATAAATTTGACAAACGCGGTGCTTTAGACGCTGTTCGTGATGTAAAAAAACAGTATATGCGTAACAATAATTTATGGCATATACATATGGATGAACTACCTGTTTTTGGAACAATAGCCTCACAATTTAATGATCCAGGAATGAATTCGCTTTACAAAGCAGTGATGGACAAATTGGTAGAAAAAACTGGCGTTGATTTACAATCTAATATGAAAATTACTCAGGAAATGTCTGAGAAAATCTTTGTAATTCCTCCGGCAAGAGTTCGTTATTTATCAGAAATTGCTGAAAGTAACAGAGCTTATGATAAAAAAGCAACAAATCAAGTAGCAGTTGCACAAAAATTATTTGGAATTTACAAAACAATAGACTCCATAATTAGTATTGATTCAACTTCAATCAAAACTCTAGATGTATTAACTAAAATAGGTTTAGACCATGATAAAATATTACAATATACTTCAAAAGACGAGGTACCTTTTATAAAATTATTACTCTCTCATTTTGACAAAATAAAAATGGATTTTGATCCCTACAACTGGGAAATAATACTTCACTGGCAAGAAAAAACTAAACGTTATAAAGACCCTATTTATACATTTAAAGTAAGAGGTAAAGAAATTAACATAGAAACACATAGTGAGTCTTTGTCACATTCTAAAATTCCTAAAATTTCTTTACCCAAGTATGAGGCTTGGGGCGATATATTACAATGGAATTTACAAGAAAATGTACCTGGAGAATTTCCTTTTACTGCTGGTTTATATCCTTTTAAAAGAACTGGCGAAGACCCTACCAGAATGTTTGCTGGTGAGGGCGGACCAGAACGTACCAACAGACGTTTTCATTATGTTAGTTTAGGCTTAGATGCCAAGCGTTTGTCTACCGCTTTTGATTCTGTTACTCTATATGGTAACGATCCGGGGCTCAGACCAGATATTTATGGTAAAATAGGAAACGCTGGTGTTTCAATTTGTTGTTTAGACGATGCTAAAAAGTTATATTCTGGGTTTGATTTAAGCCATCATATGACCTCAGTATCAATGACCATTAATGGCCCCGCTCCTATGCTACTTGGCTTTTTTATGAATGCTGCCATAGATCAAAATTGTGAGAAATACATCAAAGATAATAAGTTAGAAAAAACAGTTGAAGCTACATTTAAAAAAATATATGATGCTAAGGGATTAAAGAGACCTCTTTATCAAGGAAAATTACCAGAGGGAAACAACGGATTAGGGCTATTGTTACTTGGCTTAACTGGTGATCTAGTTTTACCTTCTGATGTGTACGAAAAAATAAAAAAAGATACCTTAACACAAGTTCGCGGAACCGTTCAAGCAGATATTTTAAAAGAAGATCAGGCTCAAAATACTTGTATTTTCTCAACAGAATTTGCCCTGAGGTTAATGGGTGACGTTCAAGAATACTTCATAAACCAACAAATAAGAAATTTCTATTCGGTTTCAATATCTGGATATCATATTGCTGAGGCTGGTGCTAATCCAATTACGCAGTTAGCACTTACCTTGTCTAACGGTTTTACCTATGTAGAATATTACTTATCTAGAGGTATGGATATTAATAAATTTGGCCCTAATTTATCATTTTTCTTCTCTAACGGAATAGATCCTGAATACGCTGTTATTGGTCGTGTGGCAAGAAAGATATGGGCAAAAGCATTAAAGTATAAATACCAAGCTAATTCTAGAGCACAAATGCTTAAGTATCATATTCAAACTTCTGGCCGCTCGTTGCATGCTCAAGAAATAGATTTTAACGATATTAGAACAACACTTCAAGCTTTATACGCCATCTATGACAATTGCAATTCATTGCACACCAATGCCTACGATGAAGCAATTACAACACCTACTGAAGATTCTGTGAGAAGAGCCATGGCTATTCAATTAATTATTAACAAAGAGCTAGGACTAACAAAAAACGAAAACCCAATTCAAGGTGCGTTTATTATTGAAGAACTTACGGATTTAGTGGAAGAAGCTGTCTTATTAGAATTTGATAGAATTACAGAAAGAGGAGGTGTTTTAGGTGCTATGGAAACCATGTACCAACGTTCTAAAATACAAGAAGAAAGTTTGTATTATGAAACACTCAAACACAACGGAGAATTTCCAATTATTGGAGTAAATACTTTCTTGAGTTCTAAAGGTTCTCCTACTGTTCTTCCATCAGAAGTAATTAGGGCAACTGAAGAAGAAAAGCAATTCCAAATTCAAACAAAAGAATTATTAAATAAGGCAAATCCATCTAAAGTTAAAGCTCAAATTGCAATTTTACAAGCAGCAGCAGTTCAAAATGAAAACTTATTTGACAAAATTATGGAAGCAACAAAAGTGTGTTCTTTAGGTCAAATTACAACAGCGTTATTTGAAGTTGGCGGGCAATACAGACGAAACATGTAACTTAGAAAAGCTGAATATGAAATCTCTTAAACTACTTGAAAGCTAGTGATTTTAATTTATATTTGGTTAAAACAACACCTATTTATGCGAAAATTTATGTTTATTATTATTTTATTTTTTTTAAGTTGTGAAGCCAACCAAAAAACTGATAATACAAGCAATCCGAAGAAAAAAGCAATCCTAGTAGATCATAGTATTTCTCCAAAAAAAATCATACTAAAAGACAATCTAGAGCGACATCTTTTTGACTATTCTATTTCAGATGATATAGGACTAAACAAAATGCATGCACCTATTGGTTGGTCAGAACCAATCATAAAAGCTCAATTTGAAATAAGAGGTATTGTTTTAAGTGGACAACTTGGACTAGAGTTTAAAGAAGGGATAAAAAAAATAACAAATAACAATGGTTTTTTAATACCAGCAAACACCAAAGTTAGAATTTTTAATGCAGGAACAGAAGAATTAATTTTGATAGAGGTTTTAAGGCCAGGATATAAAGTAGAATTAGTTGAAAATTTTAATAATTTTGACGACTAGATTAATTTAATAAAGCAACTAATAAAATTTTTATTTATATTTGGAATTAATACATTAATTATTATGAATAATTCAAAAGACATTACAAAAGTAAGGCTTCATGATGGGATTGTTGGCTTGCTAAATATTGGATCTATATTACTGGCTAGTGAGTTTGGTTTAAATTGGATTTATGTTGCAGTTGCAGTTGCTGTACTTCAAATTTTAAGCCCTCTTACAAAGTTTTGTCCTGTGTACACAATTTTAAATAAATTAATGCCAGATACCACACCAATGCAAAATGGTAAATAATTTAGAACTGATTTTGTGAAAATAAAAAATTCAAAAACTGTGTTTATTTTTTAATCCCAGGTTGTTTTAAAGTCCAATTAGTTGCTTTTTTTTGAATATCTACCATTTTCTTAACATCAGAAAGTAATCGTTTTGCATCATAGATTACACCATCTTTAATGGTGTATTTTACTCCTCCAACCCTAACTACCTCATTGGCTTCTGTTAATTTAATTGCACCTGTACCATAAAGCACTTTTAAATTTTGAAGAGGGTTTTCTTCTACAATTACAAAATCTGCTAATTTCCCTATTTGAACAGAGCCAATTTTATCATCCCACCCCAAAGCTTCTGCACCATTTAGAGTGGCAGCTCTTATAACCTCTAATGGATGAAAACCTGCTTCTCGTAATAATTCTAACTCACGTACATAAGCAAAACCGTATAATTGATATATAAATCCAGAATCTGATCCAGTAGTAACGCGTCCTCCTCTATTTTTATATTCATTAATAAACGTCATCCATAATTGAAAATTATTTTTCCATGAAACTTCTTGCTCTGTACCCCAATAATGCCAGTAAGATCCGTGAGAAATTTTACTTGGTTCATAGAATTTCCATAGAGATGGTAATGTATATGTTTCATGCCACTCTGCTCTTCTAGCTCTTTGCAAATCTCTACTTGCTTCATAAATATTAAATGTTGGGTCTAAGGTAAAATCTAACTCCAACAGCTCATTCATAACGTCATTCCAATGAGGAGAATATGGTTTTGCTGCTTGTTTCCATAATTTACCAGCCTGTTCAAAACGATGTTGTTCATTCTGATAATTATAATCTAATGGGTAGTTTTGTACCGTTCTTTCATTAAACAAAGCCTCTGGCAAACCATACCAATGTTCCATAGAGGTTAATCCTGCTCTAGCAGAATGCAGAACATTCCAACGAGCAACACTTAATTGTGCATGATGACATGCAGAACCCAATCCTAATTTTTTATTTTCATCTAAAGCGGCGGCCATAATTTCTGGTTCTGCTCCAAAGAATTTAATGCCATCTGCACCATTTTTTGCATTGGCTCTCACCCATTCTCTTGCATCTTCTGCAGTAGAAATAGGAGCATCATTTAACGGATTAAAATCTTTTGTAGTTTGACCAAACCCTGTGTAGGCAAAAATTCTTGGAGCTACGATTTTATGAGCATCACTTTTTTTCTTTAAGTCTAACGTCCAATCTATACTTCTTCCACTGGGCTCTCTTACTGTTGTTACTCCGTGAGCCATCCAAAGCTTAAAAACATAGTCAGAATTTGCTCCCTGAGCAACACCTCCAATATGACCATGCATATCAATAAAACCTGGCAGTAAATACATGCCTGATGCCTCTAATTCTTTTCCTCCTTTTTTTAATTTAGGCCTCTTTTTTTCATCAATAGCTACTCCTGGGTACCCAACAACTTGAATTTTTACAATGATATTATCCTCTACAACAATGTCTACAGGACCTCTAGGCGGAGAACCGTCTCCATTGATTAATGTAACTCCTCTGATAATTAGTTGATTAAAAGGTCCTTCTCCTAGATAGTTTTCTTGAGAAAACCCTTTTAATGAGGCAAATAATAAGAATATAATAAGTAGTTTTTTCATCTGATTAGGTTTTAATTTCTTTTAGTTGGAACTGATATATTATTTCCATGAAATAAGGCATTTAAAAATAGTTTATTTGTACCATACCAAGCTCCTCTAAAGTTTGGATTATCTGCAAATAAAATAGCTCTTCCTTTTCCTACTGGACTTACTATTATTGATGCCGATGGTTTTAAATAAGTACTTAGGTTCGCTTTAGAAATATAACCATCTATATGTGGATTCTTTGTGTATTTAGCTACTGTAGCATACCCATTTTTACTAGGTTTTAAAAATACTGTATTATTCTTGTATACTGGTAATTGAGCATCTCTATACCCAAAACCCAAAGGATGTGTAAGATCTAAGTCTATTTCAAATATAGCACCTCCTACTCTTTCTCTTCCAATATTTTCTCTTGCATCTACATACGGTAATCTATTGACGCTTTTGTCTAGTTTACTCTTGTCTTTAGGTTTTTTAGTAAGACTTTCTTTTACCAATTTCTTAGAGATCAACCATTTTGATGCACTACCTATGGTAATTAAGGTATTGCCATTACTTGTCCAGTCTTTAATTTTATTTCTTTGGATAGAATCTAGTTGCCCATAACTACCAGACACCATTACTAGGGTAGTATATTTGTCTAATGAAATTCTATTGAAATTGTGTAATTGTAGTTTTGTAATAGGCATTTCTACTCTTGTATCTAATAGATGCCATACCTCACCTGCTTCATAAGAAGAAACTCCGTTTCCAATAAACATGGCCGCTTTTACTTCTTTAATTTTTCTGAAATTATTACTTCCTAAATCTATACCTTTTACACTAAAACCTGTATTTGTAGCATACATTGGTACCCTAAATTTTTGTTGCGCCTCACGAACAATTTCATAAACAGCTTCAGAAGATTTCTGTTGTTTACTCACAGGAATCATAACTGTTCCGTAGTTAAAATCTTTAGTTCCGTTTGTAGTATTGGCTGAAAATTTCTTAAAAGCCGCAGAAGCTTTTAATCCTCTTTTTTGCATATAATGTAATGCTGCTGGGGCATTATAATCATCCCAATCTAAGATATAAGCATAGTCTGATTTAATTACATTAGAATTGTTAATCAGCTTTGTAGCGGCTGTAATTTGTTTGCCAAGTCTCGCAGATTTTAATCCTTTAGACTTCATATTATAAAAATTAGAAACACTCCAAGCAGAGGCATCATAAAAAACACTGTCTGTATATTGGCTGTAGGTCTCAAACATTGTTTGTACCATTCTATGTTGTTGTTGTTTTAGAGGTACATAAAATTTCGCTCCCTTTTCATATACTTTAATTTTATGTTTCATTAAAAAGTCTACAAATGCTTTATTTCTATTTTGATCATGGTCATCGCCAAATTCATAGCCAACAAAACCTGAAGCAGTTTTTTTTGTGACAGCAGATTTAAAGAAATCTTGTTGATATTTTCTTAAGACTCCTTTGTTTTCTACAGCTGCTTTTACAGTAGCAATACTAGATCTATATTGATTTCTAATGGTAAACCCAAATGAAATTGTTCCATAGTCTGTGTCTTGTAAATGTCCTCTAGAACTTGCTTGTTCAAACAATAAAGCCAAGGCTCCTTGTAAATCTGGATAAGAAGACCCATAGCCTGGGTATGTTCCGTCAAATGCCTCTTTAGTAAAATATAAAGATCCTATTTCATCCATTGTTTTGGCAAAATAAGGTGCAAATAAATTATTTAGATCTTCATAATTTGCTTTGGGCATTATTGGATCTTTAGAACCAATAGCTTTCATGGGTTCAAAAAAGAAATTACTATTGGTACCCATTTCATGGAAATCGGTTACTACATTAGGATACCAATCATGATACCATTTTAGTTTTCCTTGACTTTCTGGATTTACAGCTAACAACCAATCTCTATTTAAATCAAACCAATAATGATTAGTTCTACCTCTAGGCCACATTTCATTATGCTCTGCATCTGCATTATCTGAAACCAACGAAATTGCCTTGTATTGGTTTGCCCATTGCGTATGCCTATCTCTTCCATCTGGGTTAATGGCAGGATCAATAAAAACAACAGAATTATTTAAATAATTCTGAACCTCGCTACTATTAGAAGCTACCAAGGTATACGCTGTTAACAAAGCTGCTTCAGAGCTAGAAGGCTCATTACCATGAACATTGTATGCCAATTGAATGAAAATTGGGACAGCATCATAATTTTTTGGAGTTATAGCAGGGTCTACAAATTGTAAATGTTGCTTTTTAATATCTTCTAAATTAGATAAATTTTCTGGTGTTGAAACTCGTAGTATCACCAATTTTCTTCTCTCATGAGTTTGCCCATAGACTTCAATTTCTGCCCTGTCTGAAATTTCTGCTAATTTGTATAAATACGATACTATTTGATCATGTCTTGTGTGTTGTTCTCCAATTGCATACCCCAAAAACTCTTCAGGTGAAGGAATTTTAGGATTAAACGGATTCTTATCTTTGAAAAAATACTCTTGAGAAAATGAGTTAAAAACTGTAAAAAATAGGACTAGTATTGTTATCTTTTTTAGAAATTGCATTGTATTATTTTTAAAATATGACTAAAAATACAATTTTATTAGATGATATTTTAAAAACGTTATTTAAAAGAAATACTTACTTTTCAAAAACAGGTAAATTTTCGTTAACAGTTAGAAGACGAATCTTCTGATCTTGCAACTCTAGTTTATAGACTTCAATTCTTCTTTTTTCATTTGATTTACTCCAATTATAATAACTGGTAAGTTTTAAATAAGTAGGTACTTGCTTTTTATTTCCTTTATAAGTTAAGTTTACTAACCATTCTCCATCACCAATATCTTCTAAGAAAAATAATTTACTAGAATATCCCAACTTTTTCTCTTCAATAATTAAATCATTGTTAGCTTCTAGACTATGATCAAAAACATAAGCTCTTTTATCTGGATTAACAAATTCTAATTCAAATTCTGCCTCAGAGGTATTCCATTCAAAAACTAAACGAACATCATTACTAAATTCGTCAATGTTTTTATGAATTGGCACAAACTTCTGTTTTATATTTGTTTGGTTAAATCTATTAAAATAAAGCCATTCCATATCATTATAAATTAGCTCTCCAATCCCTTCAGAACTATCTGCGTATTCTTTAATCATAAATCCCATATATAATTTCCAGGCTTTCTCAAAAAGATCATAATCTACATAAGCATTTGCTAGATCTCTGAAAGATTGAGAATATTTTGATCTAAGTCTAAATATTTGTTGATAAACCTCTATTGCAGACTTTTTATCTTCTAGGAATTGAAAATAGTATGCAATAGCTTTTAAAATTTCTGGATTCTCACTATGTTTCATAGCTAAGCCATTCAATACATTAATT
This sequence comes from Flavobacterium sp. SCGC AAA160-P02, assembly GCA_000383355.1. Taxonomy (GTDB): domain Bacteria; phylum Bacteroidota; class Bacteroidia; order Flavobacteriales; family Flavobacteriaceae; genus Polaribacter. Next base: position 51,932 of record KB911092.1, read on the forward strand.
GCCAAATCTTTATCTCTATGAAATTCAAAAAAGCTCATCGCAATACTAAGATGATCTGCATAATTGGTCAATTTATCTTTTAACTTTTCTAGATAAAATTCGTAGGCTGAATATTTATTTTTATATGCTTCAAGAGCCAATCCGTATTTATTTTGCTCAGCTTTTTCTAAGCTCATAGTCATAGCGTCATCATTATAGAAATTACTATTAGCATATTCTTCTAGAAATGTGTCTTTCTTTGCTTTTGCATCAAAACCCCCATAAACGGTTTCTATTATAATGAGTCCTCCAGCTGCCACTGTTCCATATTTATTAGTAGCTCCTATAGATTTTAAAGCACGGATAGATTTTATATCGGAAAGATCTATTTGAGGAGCGTTAGATGTAAAAGTCCCATCTATCTCCCAAGCAACTGGATAATCTTGAGTCACAGACATTCCCAAGCCTCTTAGATAAGAAGCTCCTGTTGTTCTATCATATCTGTATCCAGAGATTTTACCCACCAAGGCTTCTTGAATATTTGCATAGACATTACTAACGGATTTCCCATCAACAAAGGTGTTAGAAAAACCAGATTTTTTTGGGTCTTTTTTTCCTCTGGATGTTGTGTAAGCTTCATCAGCATCTTTTTTTTGTCTTGCAACTTTACCTGACTTTCTTGACGCCTCTATAACCACTTGATCTAATTCATTAATTTTCTGTGTGAGTTCTATATTTAACTCTTTAGTTACGTCTTCAACAATAACTGAAACTGTTTCAAAACTGACATGTACAAATTGAATAATATCTCCAATGGAAGCATTTATCTTGTAAGAACCTTTAGCATCTGTAAAAAATTTAAAATCTTTATTTTCAACTACTGAAACTACTACATCAGGTATAGATGATTCCATAAAAGTTACCCTGCCATAAATTTCTTTTTTTTCTGTGTTTTCTTGTGAAAAATCATGTTGTGAAAAATTTAATTTTGTAGTTACCGAATTCTGATCAAAATAATTTTGATTTTTATATTCTTCTGTGGCTCGTTCCTTTTCTATTTTTATTAGTTGAGAACTTTGATTTGTTTTTACGATAACTACTGCCTTACTACTGTATCTTGCAGGTGCATTTGATAGTATATAAACATCTATTACATCTGCAGTATTAACTAAACTACTATTTTCATAAATCCCTGAATCTATATCCCAAATAGCTTTCACACCTCTCACATATAGATTCCCTTCTGAATCTGCCCTTAAATTACCTGATCTTATCGCTAACGAATTTGCTAAACTAGGAGCGCCTAAGCTTATGTCTTTACTGCCGTAATAATACACTTGACCCATAGTGGCAGCTAGGTTTAATGGACCAACAGCTGTTGCTAGGTTTTCTTTTCCTTCTAGAAAAATATCACTGGGTTTTACTTTTTTCTTTGAAGCTTTTACAACAATATCTTCCAACTGGTTTATTTCAGCACTCATTTTTATATTTAGCAATGACGTAACGTCTTCCACTAAAATTGATATTGTTTTAAGTCCCACATAAGAAAATAAAATTTCATCACCGACACTGGCATCAATCTTATAATTACCATTAAAGTCAGTTTGAATACCTTTTGGCGAATTTTTAATTGTTACAGATACATTTGAGAGTGCTTGATCTTCAAAAGTTACTTTTCCATAAATATTCTTTATTTCTTGAGCAATGTTTACCTGGGTTACTAAAAAAAAGAAAAGTAATTTGATTAGGGTTTTATTTTTCATAAACATAAATTTTTTAAATCAGAACTATCAAAAAATATGCCATTCAAGTACTTTATTGTTAATTTATAAATTTTCTTTATAAATATATGACAAGTCGTCTAGTTTCCATTCTATCACTAAACCTTTTGCTAAACTTATGGCAATTTCTGACCCGTACAAATATTCACATAAATAAAGTGCAGCTTCAAATGATTTTGCGCCACCTGCAGAAGTAATATATTTATCATCATGAACAAATAAGACATCTTTTCTAATATCTAAAGACGGAAACATTTTTTTCATTTTATCAATATCACTTGGAAAAGTAGTGGAAACTCTTCCTTCTAAAACTCCTGCTTTTGCCAATACAAAGGCACCGTCACAATGTGAGGTTATGAACTGAGCATTTTTGGCAACTTTTTTTACAAAATTAATCATTTGAACGTCATTTAAATCTGAGTCTAAATGATGTTCTGCACTGGGCACTACCAAAATATCAATCTTAGGCAATGAGTCTTTTAAATAATTAAAATCTGGAAGAATTCGTATTCCTTCAAATGTTTTAATAGGCTTGCCTGTATTTGCAACAGTAAATACATTCATAGATTTAATACCTTTTCTAAACGTGGTGTGCTGAAAAATATCATATGGTGCTGTTAGCTCAGTATTAAATGTACCATTCATAATTAAAAAAGCAACATTATATTGATCTTTTATTAATTGAGGAACTATTTTATTTTCAATATTTTTTATATTCATGTCTGGCGAACTATCACATGAGATTATGATAAAAATTAATAGTAAAATGATTCTATTTTTCATTTTTAAATTTCTTAATTATTATAGACTTTAAATATATATATTTGGTTTAACAGTAAAAACCTAAAGGCCTCTTTTTTGTTTTGTACTTTTACATAGCTACTTTTAAAGTAGACAAGAAAAAAAGAAAATATATGCATATCATTTTTCCAAATTCAACTATAATATTCACTATCCTCAAAAATTAACATATGAAAAAAATAATTCAACTTAGTTTCCTTTTTACTGTACTTTTATTAACCGCTCAAGAAAAAGCTGCACCTGTTTTTAAAGATGGAGAAGCACAAATTATTGAAGCATTTAATACTCCAGATCAATGGATTCGTCATGATCTTTGGGTAGAAACTAATTTTGATACAGATGGTGATGGAAAAATGGATAGAATGCATGTGGCAGTAACAAGACCTTTTCAAACAGATAGCGAAGGTTTAACACTTCCAGTTATTTATGTAACAAGTCCTTATTTTGCTGGAGTTGCTCCAGAGACTGAAGGTGCATTTTGGAATGTAAATCACGAACTAGGAGAAAAAGTGGCAAGCATTGTGCACCCAGAAGTAACAAGAAAAGGAAAAAGACCTATTATTTCAAATTCTCATATTAAAAAATGGATTCCTAGAGGCTATATTGTTGTTCACTCATCTTCTCCAGGCACAGGTCTTTCTCAAGGAGCACCAACTGTTGGTGGACAAAATGAATCTTTAGCTCCAAAGGCAGTTATAGATTGGTTATGCGGAAGAGTTTCTGGCTATACAACTCCTTATGGAAGTGAAATTGTTGTAGCTTATTGGTCTACTGGTAAAGTTGGTATGACCGGAACTTCTTATAATGGTACATTGCCATTGGCAGCAGCTACAACAGGTGTAGAAGGTCTAGAAGCTATTATACCAATTGCTCCAAACACTTCGTATTATCATTATTATAGATCTAACGGATTGGTGCGTTCACCTGGTGGATATTTAGGAGAAGATATTGATGTCTTGTATGATTTTATTCATAGTGGTGATGAATCTAAGCGCGCTTTTAACAATAAGACGATTAGAGATACAGAAATGAAAAATGGAATGGATAGAATTACAGGAGATTATAATGATTTTTGGGCTGGAAGAGATTATCTAAATCAAATGAAACCTATGAAAGCAGCCTTATTAATGGCCCATGGTTTTAATGATTGGAATGTGATGCCAGAGCATAGCTATAGAATTTCAAAAAGAGCCAAAGAAATGGGCATACCAACTCAGATTTACTACCATCAGAACGGACATGGAGGACCCCCTCCTATGAAGATGATGAACCGCTGGTTTACCAGATATTTACATGGTATAGAAAATGGTGTAGAAAATGATGCAAAAGCTTGGATAGTTCGCGAAAACGATAGCAGACAATACCCTACAGCCTATACAGATTACCCAAACCCTGAAGCTACTCCAGTGGTATTATATATAAATGCCGGTACCTCTAGTTATGGCAGATTATCGTTGGAAAACTCAAGCTCAAAAGGACAAGAGACTTTTTCAGATAACGCTTCTTTTTCTGCAACATCTCTTGCGCAATCTACATCCTCAAATCACAGGTTGTTATATGTTTCTGATATATTAAAAGAAGATCTTCATATTTCTGGCTTAGCAAGTATCACCATAAAAGTAGCAAGCTCAAAACCAGCTGTAAACCTTTCTGTTTATCTAGTTTCTCTACCTTGGAACAAAAATAAAGGAGCAAAAATAACTGAAAATATAATTACTAGAGGTTGGGCAGATCTTCAAAATAATTCTTCTTTATCAAAAAGTTCTCCACTGATACCCGGTAAGTTTTACAAAATGACATTTGACTTCCAACCCGATGATCAAATTATAAAAAAAGGGCAACAAATTGGCTTGATGCTATTTTCTAGTGATTCAGAATATACTTTATTACCTAAACCAGGTACTGAACTAACCATAGATTTAAAAGAAACAATGATAACTCTGCCTATAGTGGGTGGTGAAAATGCTTTTAAAAAAGCCGTTAATTAATTATTATTTTCGAGAATGAACTCTACAGAAATTGCCTTATTATTACATAAGAACTCAGAAAAAATTACCAGAATTGGCGAAGTCATAGGCAAAAAAATACCAGAAAAAGATGCTTTTGAAAATCTGAATGAATTTGAGAAAATATTTATTTATATAGATATTTTTGAAAACCACATTAAAAAAGGAGGTTTTGAAGCTTTTTTCTGGAACTCAGCAGGGCAGTTTTCACATGAAATATTAGATGCTTATGAACAAGTTGGCGCTACTAATACAGCCGCAATTATTTACAATTCTTTTTTATTATTTGAGGAAATTCCTATTCCAAGAAACACCAATACAAGAAGAGCAATACTATCAAAATTACCCCCCAAAGTATGGGATACTTTAGACGAAAAACTCTATCATTGTAATGAGAATATGGAATACTTGGTATTAGAATTTGTTAAAAAAAACAGCGCCTATTTTGATTAATATAAAAATAAAGTAAGAACCTCAGTAAGGTTTAAATAAAAATGATGAAAAATATTCTATTTATAATTACAATGCTATTGCTAACTTCTTGCAATTCTAAAAGTAAAAGACCCTTACTAGGCAATACTCCCTATCAGCAAAAATTAAATGCTACATATAAAGACGCTTCTAAATCACCTTTAAAAAAGAAAGATTTAAAAGGCTTTAAAGGCTTAGATTTCTTTCCAATAGATTCGTCATATAGTATAATAGCTTCATTAGAAAGAACACCAAACACTCCATATCTAGAAATGGCTACTACTACTGACGAAAAACCTTATTACAGAGAATTTGGCATTCTAACTTTTACAATCAAAGAAAAAAAGATGCAATTAACGCTGTATCAAAGTTTAGAAGAATATGAAGATCCTTTTTACAAAGATTATTTATTCTTGCCTTTTACAGATGAAACTAGTGGTGAAGAATCTTATGGTGGAGGGCGTTATATGGATATATTTGAAAGTAAAATAAGTTCTAATGAAACAATTGAATTAAACTTTAACAATACCTACAACCCTTATTGTGCCTATAACGATGAGTACTCTTGCCCGCTTACACCAAGAAAGAATCATCTCACTATTGCGATCAAAGCTGGAGTGAAAGATTTTAAAAATTAAATAAATTACGTGTAAATCTCTTTACGAACAAAGAAGAACCCCCCTTTAAGTTAAGCAAGTATTCTTGATACATACAAGCCTGCAAAAACAGCTAAAAAAGCAACTACAAAACTTGAGATAGTATACACTGCAAAAGATGTAAAATCTCCGTTTTTAAACAGTGCTTGATTTTCATAAGCAAAAGCAGAAAATGTGGTGAAGCCACCACAAAAACCTGTTGCCAATAATAGTGTTTGATCTTGATTTAAAGTGTTGTTTTTTGCTGCCAAGCCTAAAATAATTCCAATGAGTAGACTCCCTAGAATATTTACAGTAAATGTTCCGTACGGAATTCCATTTGCTGGATTGTTTAAATATTTACCAATAATGTATCGTAAAACACTCCCAAAACCTCCACCAATAAAAACAAATAAGAGCTGCTTCATGCTTATTATAATTTTATGTTAGCCGTATCATTCCAGTTCCATTTTCCAGTAACAGTTCCCTTACTTAAAGTCATAACACCAGGATTGGCTCTAATCATAGTTTTTAAAGTAGTTTCATCGCAAAACAAGAAGTTAAATGGTAAATCGTAGTTGTTTTGTATTAAAATTAAATCATCTTCAAAAGAAGCAGAAACTCCATAGACATTGTATCCTTTAGCAATGGCTTTATCGGCTACTTTTTTAATTTCGGTAAAGCCCTTATCATTAGATTTAGAAGCGTTGTAAACGATGACCAAGAGTACTTTGTCCATCGCTAAAATTTCTGGAGCTAAGTCATTTTGAGTATCTTCTAGCATAAAATCATGCACGGGTGGAATGCTACCATCTTCTGGGTATTTCATGCCTTCATTAATATTTTTCCCTACTGCATAGGCCCTAAAATCTATGATTGGTAAATGGTTAAGAACATGAAATGTAATGTATGAGAAACTACCCAAAGCAAGTATCATAAGTACAGCACTTAGTTTCTTAGGAAAAATTTCCTTGATATTTTTTAGTCTAAATAATAGCACTAAAATAAGTCCTATTAAAACAACATTTTTCCAAAATGTTTCCCAAGGAGTTAATTTTATAGCATCTCCAAAACACCCACAATCTGTTACTTTGTTGTAGTAGGCAGAATACCAAGTTAAAAATAAAAACAAAGTGGTTAGGCCGAGTAAACTCAATACAGTGCCTTTAGATTTATATCCAAGTAATAACGATACCCCCAACATAATTTCTACGATAATCAGTACAATTGAAAATGGTAGTGCATAAGGTATCAAAAATTCTAAATTTAGGACACTTTCCCCAAAGTACTCTTCAAACTTATATTGAGATCCAATAGGATCTACGAGTTTTACAAAGCCAGAAAAAATAAACATGGCTCCAACAAATATTCTTGTAAGGTGAACTATTAATTTTATAAACATGGGTGCTTGGTGTTAATTATTCATTTTAAGAAACTATAATATAAACATGACTTTATAAAAAATTACTGCTTTTTAACTCATATGAATCATCGCAAAAACTGCGTAATTAATCATGTCTTGATAATTGGCATCTATTCCTTCAGAAACCAATGTTTTTCCTTTATTATCTTCAATTTGTTTTACACGCAATAGTTTTTGAATGATTAAGTCTGTTAAAGAACTTACTCTCATATCTCTCCATGCCTCACCATAATCATGGTTTTTATTCTCCATTAATTCTTTGGTTATTGTCATGTGCTTATTATACAATTCTGTAGCTTTTTCTGAAGATAAATCTGGATTTTCAACAACGCCCAACTCTAACTGAATTAGTGCCATTATAGAATAATTAATGATTCCTATAAATTCAGATTTTTCACCTTCATCTACTTTACGAACCTCATTTTCTTGTAACTGACGAATGCGTTGTGCTTTTATAAAAATTTGGTCTGTTAGTGAGGGTAAACGTAAGATTCTCCAGGCAGATCCATAATCACTCATTTTCTTGGTGAACAAATTTCTACATTGTTCTACAACACTATCGTATTGGTGAGAAGTATTTGGCATAAACAATATTAATTTCCGTAAATTTCGTTCAAATTTTATGAACTAAAAAATCTATCTAAGTTTAATGAAGAAAATTGTTGTTTTTTGCGGCTCTAGTCTTGGCTTTAATCCAATCTTTAAAGAAGCTGCTATAACATTGGGAAACTACTTTGTTGCCAATGACATTACCTTAGTTTACGGTGGTGGAAAGATTGGAATGATGGGTGTTTTATCTGAAACAATATTAAATAAAGGAGGAAAAGTAATTGGTATTATTCCTGAATTATTAAAACGTGAAGAAGTTGTGAATGCCAATGTTACAGAATTAATAGTCACAAAAACAATGAGTGAACGAAAGGTGATGATGAGTCAATTAGTTGACGGATACATTTCACTACCTGGCGGATTTGGAACATTAGATGAACTTTTTGAAGGGTTAACGCTAGGGCAATTACATATAGAACAAAAACCAAATGGAATTTTAAATGTGAATGGTTTTTTTAATCATACCCTACAACAATTAGATGTTATGGTAGCTGAAGGCTACTTAAAACAAGCAAATAAAGACATGTTGCTAGTTGGCAATACTGTAACCGAACTAATGTTAAAAATGGATTCTTATTGTGCTCCAGAAAAAACAGCTATCATTAATAAAGTAATTAAGCATGACCATTAACTGTAAGGGAAAATTAATAGATTTTTCTTCTCCTAAAGTAATGGGAGTTTTAAATACCACCCCAGATTCTTTTTATGACGGTGGCTATTATAAGAATGAAAAAGAACTTCTAAAACAAACTGAAAAAATGCTTTTAGAAGGTGCTACTTTTATTGATATTGGAGCATATTCATCTAAACCTGGTGCAAGTCATATTTCTGAAGAAGAAGAATTACAACGAATTCTTCCAGTTGTTACTTCAATTATAAAAGAATTTCCAGAAACTATAATTTCTATAGATACCTTTAGAAGTAGTATAGCAAAAGAAACTGTAGCTATTGGAGCTGCTTTAATAAATGATATCTCTGGAGGTACCTTAGATGAAAAAATGTTTGAAACTGTTGCTAAATTACAGGTTCCTTATATTTTAATGCATATGAAAGGAACTCCTCAAAACATGCAAAAAAATCCAACTTATGGAAATATAACTACAGAATTGATTTCTTTTTTTGCAGAACAGATTTTCAAATTACATCAACTACATCTCAAAGACGTGGTGATTGATGTTGGATTTGGATTTGGAAAAACTCTAGAACACAACTATCAATTATTAAAAGATTTAAGTCTCTTTAAAAATTTAGATGTTCCTGTTTTGGTAGGTATTTCCAGAAAATCTATGCTCTATAAACCTTTAGATATTTCAGCAAAAGAGGCCTTAAACGCAACTACTACTGCAAATACAATTGCCTTGCTAAATGGTGCAAATATTTTACGAGTTCATGATGTAAAAGAAGCAGTTGAAGCAATAAATATTGTGAATCTACTTAACCAAGCGAAAAACTAATTTTGTACATTTACCAAAACGCCACAAAAATACATGTTAGATTTTCTTGACTTTTCTTTTTTAGATGCACTAGATATTGTCTTGGTGGCTATTCTAATTTATTATATCTATAAGCTTTTAAAAGGAACTGTTGCCATTAATATTTTTATTGGTATTGCTTTTATTTTTCTAATATGGAAAATTACTCAGATCTTAAAAATGGAAATGTTAAGCAATATTTTAGGCTATCTTTTAAGTGGTGGTGTTATTGCATTAATTATTGTTTTTCAACAAGAAATTAGAAAATTTCTATTAATGATAGGAACTACCAATGTTGCCTCTAGAAAAAATTTTTTTAAACAGCTTAAGTTTCTAAAATCTGAAATTGCACTAGAAACAAATGTAGATACCTTATTGAATGCCTGTAAAAAAATGTCTAAAACCAATACTGGGGCTCTTATCGTTCTAGAACGAACCAACAGTTTAGATTTTTTAATAAGTACTGGTGATGCTATGAACGCAGAAATGAACCAAGTTTTATTAGAAAGTATCTTTTATAAAAATAGTCCATTACATGATGGTGCTACCATTATTAGAGATAATTTTGTGGTAGCAACTAGAGTTGTGTTGCCAGTTTCAGACAGTATTAATATTCCTTCTCGTTTTGGACTAAGACACAAAGCTGCCTTTGGTATTTCAGAAAAAACAGATGCTGTTTGTCTTTTAGTATCTGAAGAAACAGGAGAAATTTCTTATATTAAGGATGGAAGTTTTGAGTTATATGCTGATTATAATGAACTATTAGATAAGTTAAGGCAGGATATTCAGTAATGCGATTCTATAGTTAAGAAGCAAGTTCTAAGCTAAATTGCTTGTCATATAGGTTTTTATAGTACCCATCTTTTTTCTTGATTAGTTCTTTGTGAGTTCCTTCTTCTACAATAACTCCTTTATCCATTACAATAATTTTATCAGCTTTTTTTATAGTTGCTAGTCTATGAGCAATTACAATAGAAGTTCTTCCTTTGGTTATAGTGTCTGTTGCAAACTGAATCATTTGTTCTGCATGAGAATCTACAGAAGAAGTAGCTTCATCTAAGATTAGTATTCTAGGGCTACTTACATAGGCTCTCAAAAAAGCGATTAATTGTCTTTGACCAGATGAAAGCATTACTCCTCTTTCTTTAACATTATAATGGTATCCACCAGGAAGTGTCATAATAAAATTATGAATTCCTATCTTTTTTGAAGCCTCCTTTACTTCTTCTAAACTTATCTGAGGATTCTTTAGGGTAATATTGTTAAAAATAGAGTCTGAAAATAAAAATACGTCTTGTAAAACGATGGCTATTTGATTTCTAAGAGAAGACAATTCATAATCTTCTACAGGAATAGCATCTACAGAAATTACACCGCTATCTAATTCATAAAAACGATTAATTAAATTTATAATGGTAGATTTCCCAGCTCCTGTGGCACCAACAATAGCTACTGTTTGTCCTTTTTTAACCTGTAAAGAAATTCCTTTTAAAACTTCTTCCCCTCTTATATAACTAAATCTTACTTGTTTAAAGTCTAAATCTCCTTGTATAGTAGAAGCATCTATACTTCCTTCTTTCTTAATAAAACTTTCAGTATCTATCACCTTAAAAACACGTTCTCCAGAGACTATGCCCATTTGCAACTGATTAAACTTATCTGCAATTTGGCGTAAAGGTCTAAATAACATTTGCGACATTTTTATAAATGCAATAACTCCCCCTAAAGTTGTGAACCCATCTAGTATTTGATGTCCGCCATACCAAACAATTAAACCAATGGCTATAGATGAAACAATTTCTGCTATTGGAAAAAAGATAGAATAATACCAAACTGTCTTTACATGTGCTTTTTTATGCTTGTTGTTTATTTCTTTAAAATTCTGATATTCTATGTTTTCTCTGGTGAATAATTGAAGAATTTTCATTCCTGTAACTCTTTCTTGCACAAAGCCATTTAGGTTGGCAATCTCATTTCTAACGTCTTGAAATGTAGCCTTAATAGCTACCTGAAAAACTTTAGTAGCGTATACCAAAATTGGTAATACAGACAAAGCAACCAATGCTAAACGCCAGTTCATCGCAAACATCACTACAATAACAACCAGCATTTTTAAAATATCGCTGACTATCATAAAGACACCCTGGGTAAAGAAATTAGCAATGGTTTCTATATCTGAAACCACTCTTGTAACCAATCTTCCAACGGAAGTGGTATCAAAATAAGACATTTTAAAACGCTGTATATTTCTAAAAACCTTGGCTCTTATGTCTCTAATAATATGTTGTCCTACCCAATTGGCATAGTAAATAAACATAAATTGTAAAATTACTTCAGCAAAAACAATCGTTAATAAGATTTGTATGTAGTAGATTAATTTTTCAACATCTTGATTATTCACAAAATCATTCACAGTTTCTCCCACTATGTATGGATTTACTGCAGATACAAAAGCTAGGGTAATGGTAGAAATAGCCGCAATAAAAAACCTGAGTTTATACCTTTTAGCATAACTCATTAATCTTAAAAATATTTTTATATCAAATGCTTTTCCTGATATTTTTTCCGACATCTATATCTCTACTTATGAATTATTTATTTTACTGTTTTTTTATCTAAAATTCTAATACCTTTTACATGCTAATAACAAACTTCTGTTAAAAATAAGCCTTTGGCTGGAACAGACAACCCTGCTTCACTTCTCTTTTTACTTTCAATAATTTTTCTAAAATCTTCTACTGTTTTTTTTCCTAAACCAACCTCTAGCAAAGTTCCTACAATAGCTCGTACCATATTTCTGAGAAATCTATTGGCTTTAATATGAAAAATTAAATGCTTGTCATCTAGTGTCCAAACAGCTTTCATTATAGTACAATTAAAGGTATTTACATCGGTTTTTACTTTTGAAAAACTTTCAAAATCTTCATATTTAAATAATAGATTAGCAGCTTCATTCATTTTCTCTATCTGAAGATTTTTTTGGTGTAATTGCCAAGTAGTCTCTAGTAAAAAAGGATCTCTGCCTAGTAGAATCCTGTACTCATAAGTTCTACTAACTGCATCGAAACGAGCGTGTGTTTCACCAGAAACTTCTTTAATTGACTTTATAACAATGTCATTTGGTAAGATTGCATTTAACTTGTGAACGTAATCATCAGTTAGCTTTTTAACAGTATCTACATGGGCAAACATTTGACTTGCATGCACACCAGCATCTGTTCTTCCTGCACCAACAAGCAGTATTTTTTCTTGAAGAATTGTAGCTAGGGCCTTGGTTATTTCTTCTTGTACAGAACTTGCATCTGGTTGAATTTGCCAGCCATGATAGTTTGTTCCTTTGTATGACAACTCTATGAAATATCTCAAAAAAATATGGTGTTATAAGAGCTATAAAATTACGAAATTTATTTTGTTATTTGTACTTTCGTTTGGTGAAGAAAATCTTACTACTCTCAGACACCCATAGCTTTATTGATGCTCAAATTTTAAAGTTTGTAAAACAGGCCGATGAAGTTTGGCATGCTGGTGATATTGGAAATTTAGAAGTTACAGATACCATAAACAAATTAAAGCCATTACGAGCAGTGTATGGTAATATAGACGGAAATGATGCACGCGCTCAATTTCCTTTAGATAACAAATTTAGAGTTGAAGATGTAACAGTTTGGATGACTCATATTGGTGGCTACCCAAATAAGTACCATATAAGAGTACGGGAAGAACTTAAGAAAATAAAACCTACTATTTTTATTAGTGGTCATTCTCATATTTTAAAAGTTCAGTATGATAAAAAGCTTAATATTTTACACCTAAACCCTGGTGCTGCAGGAAAATACGGATTCCATACTATCCGAACCATGCTTCGTTTTGAACTAGACAAAGGCGAAATAAAAAATTTAGAAATTATAGAATTGGCTACAAAAACTTAGCGAGTTCTTTCTTAAAAACAGGAAGTTCTATTGTAACAAGCGTTCCTTTATTATTTTCAGATTTTATATCAAACTTACCTTTCATCATATGAATTCTAGCATCTATTTGATTAATTCCCAAACCATCTTTTTTTGGTACTTGTAATTTATCAAATCCTTTCCCGTTGTCTTTAATGCTAAGTAATAGTTTTTCATCGTTTTCTACCAAAAGAATGCTAGCAGTTGTTGCTTCACTGTGTTTTAAAGTATTATTAATAAGCTCTTGAATAATATTGTGTAATTTAATTTCAAAATCTTGGTCATAACGCTGAATATTTTGTGTTTCATACAAAATCTCTAACTGAGAATTGGAGTATTTTTCTGCCATGTCTTTAATGGCATAGGCCAAGCCAAACTTCAGTAAAATAGAAGACACTAAAGTATGAGATAGATCTCTAATTTTTTGTGAAGCTTCATGAATAATGTCTTGAGACTTATCTACCTCTACCGGTATAGGGCCTTTAAATATTTTTTTACAGGCCTGTAGGTGTAAATTTGCAGAAGATAGCAAAGCACTCACGCTATCATGCAAAGTTTCTGCAATTTGTTTACGCTCTGTTTCTTTACCATCTAGCGTAGCGTTTAAAATTCTAATTTGAGACTCTGTACGTATTTTTTCTAGCTTTTGCTGTTGCAACAGTTCTTGCTTAGATAACTGCAAGCTTAGGGTTTTTTGCCGAAGTTTGTACTGGTTTAATAAAAAAGCCAACAACAATATAATAGAAAAACTACTAATACCAATAATCCAGGTGAGGTTTTGAGCTTTTTGCTTTTCAAACTCTCCTGCTTTACGCACCACATCTACATTATACTCACCGGTAACACGCTCTAACATTTCTTGAGCTTCAAGATCTCGAAGCCCATTCTTCATATTGTAGGCAGTTTCCTGATAATCATATGCTTCATACTCTTTTAATTGCCTCATGGCCCAAGATAGGTTATTATATAAACTAGCTGTTATTCTAATTGCCCTTCTAGAAGTGTCTCTTTTGATAAGCCTGATTCCTTCAAAAAATTTTTTTTTAGATTTTTCAAAATCACCTTGCAGTAAATATAAATTGGCAAGGTTATTAATAGCAGAGGCTTGGCTCATTCTATTTTTTTTATTTTGATGAATAGCTATGGCTCTTTCTACATAATCAATAGCTTTATATTGTTGATTGATATAGGTAGAATCATACTGATAAATACTTGCTAAATTTGAGTAAGATATTGCCTGAAAGCTGGAAATTTCATCTTCTAAAGAACTTAGCTTTGCCAACTTTTCATAATAAAAAACAGCACTGTCATTTTTTCGAAGTAATTGATATCTACTACCTAACCTGAGTAAATTTTCAGCCAAGTATTTTTGAAAGGTTTTATCTATTTTTAATCCATCTAATAAGACACTCTCTAGCTGTTTCAAAGACTTCTTATAATAAGGTATGGATTTTTTATGCTCTCTATTTTTTCTGTAAATATCTGCAATTAAGAATGTAATTTTGAATTGGAGACGAGTGTTTTTGCTGTTTTTTATTTGTTCATTTAGATAAAGTGCTTTTCGTAAACTCTCAACATAGTTGTTGTTTTCATATAATAGTTTCGCTTTCTCATATTCTTTATCCAAGATAGAATCTGTAACATCTCGTGTAAGCAATAAGGAAGTTTTTGTATGAAAAACTTCCTTATTATTAAATATAATTTTTTTTGCTTGTAAAGAAATACTTAGCAAGAAAAGAAACATAAAGTTGAGCAGCAGAAAGAAATCCTTATTCATACAAAAACGAATCTTAAATAAAGTCTATATATATTTTTAAAAAGTTTATTAATAAATCTATCCATCTATATAAAACTCAGGTCTTCTTGATCTCGATGTGGTAGACCTCCCATCTTCAGAATAATAATTTATAAAGGCAATGTGTAAATTCTCTCCCTCTTCTCTATTAAAAGTAACAGTATAGTCTGTTTGTGTTCCAGCACCAGGTTCTAGATGTATCGTATATTCTCCCGTTGCTTCATCTTGTGTAAAATCTACCTCTATAGAAGCATCTACCGTAAAGTTTACATCATAAGTATTGTCTCCGTTGTCTGATACACTATAAGAATTTAGGTGATCATCTTCATCATCATTTTTCAGAAACTTAATGTCTTTGTCAAAAATGGTAAGTCTAGAAGTGTGGTTGGCAATGGTATTGTTTAAATTTATAGAGAAACGATCTTCTAAACCAGTAGACATTTCTTCTGAAGTAGTTTGTTGTTTTATTCCTGATGCGTTGTAAAGATCTATATCTAAGGAATTAGATTTCTCATTACTAGAAATTGTTGAAGCAACATCATTGCTGGTTTCTAGATTCATAGTATAAGAACCTGAAGCATCTCTACTTAAGATAACTTTTCCAAATAATTCTGAAGTTGGTTCTTCTAAAAAGGTGGTTTCTTCTTGTGAACATGAAGATAATACTAGGGTAATAATTAATGCAAAAATTGATAGGGATAAATTTTTCATGATAATTAATTTTAAAATAAAGGGGTTAATATGTTCGTTTAATTTGATTTAGTTCTACTTAGATTTAATTTGTTAATAATTTGTTTTACATCTTAATTTGATAAGATTACTTATATATTCTTATCTTAATTAAAACACAGAACCTTAGCAATGTAATGCTAGATTATATAATGAAGGTTGGGGGAATTTATTAGCTATAATTTGTTCGGGGGAGTACAAATTACAGTAAATTTAATAATTATATAATTTTATTTTTTACTGCATACATTGCTAGGCCTACTGCATTTTTTACGTTTGTTTTCTTTAATAAACTTTTTCTGTAGGTATCTACGGTACTTTGGCTTATGTTTAATATTTGTGCAATTTCTGGAGAACTATATTCTTGAGATATTAATTTTAGTACTTCAGTTTCTCTATCTGTTAAACTATTAACTATGGTACTTTGTGGCCTTTGTCCTAATTTTACGTTTTTTCCTGTGTATAATTTGAGTAGGTTGTTTTTTACAGTATTACTAAAGTATTGTTCACCTGCATGAACAGTCCTAATTGCTTCTACTATATGCTGGCCAGCACTATCTTTAGAAAGAAAACCACTTGCTCCAAGGTTAATCATTTCTTGCACTAGTTTTACATCGTCATAACTAGACAAAATAATTACTTTTAGATTTATTTTTTTAATTTTAAAGAACTTTAATACTTCAATACCATCATATATTGGCATGTTAATGTCTAATATTAAAATATCTGCAGAGTGATCTTCTGCCCAATCAATAACTGCTTTACCCGTTAAAGAAAATCCTTCTATTTCAATATCGCTCTCTGTGTTGATGACAGCAACTATACCTTCTATGAGTATTTTGTGATCATCTGCTATATGTACTTGTATTTTTTCTTTCATAATTACACTACAAACTTAGTTGAGTTTACGAGATCATACAATACCCGCTTTTAGTGAAATTTTTTTATCCCCATAAATGGGGAGTCAAATATAAAGTTTTTAATGAAGATTTTCTTGGATAAATACTATGTGAAAAAAAAACCAGAGCAAAAGCTCTGGTTTATCGCACTAAATATACTAAAATAGTAGGTCTATCGTAATCTGTCTACAGATTTTACGAGATTCTCATCCTTCTTAATCGCTTTATTTGCCATAACAGCAAATAAAATAACGACAGAGGGTATGAACATCCCAATACCTTTCTCAGAAGAAACTTCTCCAGATATGTTTAGAGACAAATAAATCAATATTCCTAGTAAAAAGAGATTGATCAAAATTATAATACGCCCAAGCACAAATTGTAACTGTCTTTTATTAAATTTAAAAATTGCAATAAAAGCAATTAGTGCAGAAATAATAAAAAAAACAGGCACTAATTTTGCGAAAAATGACTGATCAGAAAGCAAATCTAAAGCATATACCTCTTTGTCTGCTACTTCCCATAATTTAAAAACAAATGGTACTCCTGTTGATAGGAGAACTACTAACAAAAGATAAATTGACTGTATTCTTTGTATCATTTTATATAAACGTTCAGCAAAATTATCATTTTATTTTTTATAAAGAAACATAAACATATAAAATAATTGTATATATTTGCCATAATACAACCACACTAATACAGATTGTATAGTACTTTATACAAGACTTATAAAAATCAAAAAAAACTTAACAAATTCTTACACTACTTAAGAATCTTAATTTAACTAAACATTCATGTTCGAAATTTCTGAACTAAAAGCAAAAACTCTTGCTGATCTACAGCAAATTGCTAAATCTATTGGCTTAACTAAAACTAGTCAATTAAACAAACTAGACCTTGTATATCAAATTTTAGACATACAAGCAGCAAGCCCTTCAAAAGAAGAAGAAAAAATTAAAAGTGAAAAGCCCAGAGCCAGGGTTGAAAAGCCTAAAAGAAAAAGGGTCGTTAAACAGCTCGTCAAAGAAGAAGACCTTGCTAAAAAAACTGTTGAACCTTCTGCTATTGTAACAGAAGAAAAAGTTATTGTAGAGAAAACAGCTACAGAGATAACTCCGGTTCAACAAAATAAAAAACCCATTCATGCACCAAAAAAATCTACAAACACTGCTTTGGAGAATAAGACAGGTGATGACAAAGCTGTAAGTAAAAATCCTACAACGGGTGAAAAGCCTGCTCAAAACAAGCCTAAACCAGCACCAAACAAACCAAAGACTCCCCACAACAATAATAATAATAATAATAATAATAATAATAATAATAGTAGAAACCCTAAGAATCAAAACCAACGAAACACAAATACTGGGAATAAATACAAAGATCCAGACTTTGAGTTTGATGGAATTATAGAAAGTGAAGGTGTTTTAGAGATGATGCCAGATGGCTATGGTTTCTTGCGCTCTTCAGATTATAATTATTTATCATCTCCTGATGATATTTATGTTTCTCAATCTCAAATAAAATTATTTGGGTTAAAAACAGGTGATACTGTTAGAGGTAATGTAAGACCACCTAAAGAAGGTGAAAAATATTTTCCTTTAATTAGAGTCTCTAAAATTAATGGTTTAAATCCAAACATTGTCAGAGACCGTGTTTCGTTTGAACATTTAACTCCATTATTTCCTGAAGAAAAATTTAATTTAGCAGAAAAAGGAAGCTCATTATCTACCAGAATTATTGATTTATTTTCTCCTATAGGAAAAGGTCAACGTGGTATGATAGTAGCACAGCCAAAAACGGGTAAAACAATGCTTTTAAAGGATGTAGCCAATGCTATTGCAGCAAACCATCCAGAAGTATATCAAATAGTCTTATTAATAGATGAACGTCCTGAAGAAGTTACAGACATGCAACGAAGTGTGCGTGGAGAAGTGGTTGCTTCTACTTTTGATGAACCTGCAGATAAGCATGTTAAAGTAGCAAATATTGTTTTAGAAAAAGCAAAGCGCTTGGTAGAGTGTGGACATGATGTTGTAATTCTATTAGATTCTATAACTCGTTTAGCTAGAGCTTATAATACCGTTGCCCCGGCTTCTGGTAAAATATTATCTGGTGGTATAGATGCCAATGCATTACATAAACCAAAACGTTTCTTTGGTGCTGCTAGAAATATAGAAAATGGTGGTTCTTTAACAATTATTGCAACAGCTCTAACAGAAACTGGTTCTAAAATGGATGAAGTTATTTTTGAAGAGTTTAAAGGAACTGGTAATATGGAATTACAATTAGATAGAAATATTTCTAACAGAAGAATCTATCCTGCAATTGATCTTATAAAGTCTAGTACTCGTAGAGATGATCTTTTATTAGATTCTAAAAATGTTCAACGTTTGTGGGTATTGAGAAAATACTTAGCAGACATGAATCCTATAGAAGCAATGGAATTTATCAATGAAAAAGTTAAGTTCTCTAAAAATAATGAAGAGTTCTTAATTTCTATGAACGGGTAAATTTCTTTCTTATAACTAAAAAAGCCGCTACAATGTAGCGGCTTTTTTAGTTATAAGAAATATATACTATTATTATTGAACGCCGTGAAAACCAGCTCTGTTGTCTTGTACATCAGATGTTTTCTTTAAAGCATTAAATATGTTTGCTATTTTGTTTTTTCTATCTTGAGATAAACGCTGTCTGTAAGACTCATAATTTGGCAAGGTAGCTGCTTTCTCTTTTTTAGATACAACAAAAGCAAAAACACCTTTAGCTCCAACTACCTTAGAATACAATTGATTTTCTTTGGCATAATACATTGCTCCAATTACTTTAGGCTCTGAGCCTACACCAGTAATAGAAGGTGATTTTAAAGAAGTATTATCAATTTTAATGATAGATACACCATTAGCCGTTGCTATGTCATTTAGAGATGCTCCTACCATATTGGCTTGAATAATGGCTGCTTTTTTCTCATTTAACAACGTTGGTTTAAGTCTATTCATTGCTTTTGAAGCACTTACCAGACCTTTTTTAGTTTTGTTTGTTAAGATAGCTACAACATATCCTTTATCTATATCAAACCTTTGAATAGCTCCAACTTTGGTATCACTACCAAAAGCCCATGTTACTATTTGTCTTTGTGTTTCTAAAAGACCAGGAACTCTTTCGTCCATAATTCTTAAACCAATAGCTGGCTTAGACTGATATGAGTTGTCTTTTACTACATCATAAAAGTTTTTCCCATTTGATGAAATTTCTAAAGCAAATTTTTCTGCATTTTGAAATGCATTGTTTTCTGTTTCTTGGGAGGCAATAATTTCTCTACCAAAAGTAATCATCTTAACTCCTTTTTGGTTGTTTCTTTGTTCGTCTATTCTCATAACATGGTATCCATATTTAGACTTTACGACACCAACCTTCCCTGTGTTGTTTTCAAACATAAAAGCGGCTAAATCAAGATCAAACCTTGTAGAATTATACGAATTACTGTGCGTGTTCCAGCCAATATCTCCTCCGTTGTCTTTACTAGCATCTGTATTTATTTGACTTGCAATTTGAGCAAATCTCTTTTTACTTCTTCTCACTAGTTTGTAAATACTATCAATAGAAGCTTTTGCTTGCTCTTCAGTTTTTGTAGTAGCTGCTGTAGCTCCTTGCGAACCTAGATAAGGAATAAAAATACTACTAGCTTTTACAGAATCTGGTCTTGAGAAAACTTCAGTGATTTTAGATATCTTGAAATAATTTTTATCTTCATAAGGACCAAATGTATCGTTTACTTCCCCTTCCAAAACTGCCTCAGAAATTGTTTTAGGCAATTCATCTTTCATATAATAAGATTCTTGCATTGGAATGTCTGAACTATTTTCTTCAAAAAAGATAGAATAATCTGTTGCATTTTTTAATCCTAAAATAATAATCTCCTGAGCTGTTGCTTTGTTGATGTCGTTTCTATCCTCTAAGAAACTAGCAACATTATTTTTAATATCTTCTTTATCTTGGTCTGTAGGTGAGATATCAAACTTCACATAAGAAATATCTCTTGAAGCTTCCACTTCGTAAGCAGAAGGATTATTTTTAATATAAGTTTCTACTTCGCTATTAGTTATAGAAACTAAGCTATCTGCAATAGAAGAATAAGGTATATAAACAACATCTGCACTTAGCAAATCATTATCCTCTAGATATAAATACTCTCCTTCTTTTAGAGAGGCACCAAGACCTGCTTTAATTAAATTATTATAGGTATCTCTTTTTAGATTTGACCCAACTTCATTAATATAGTTGCTCCAAGCGCTCCAAAGGTTTTGATCATCACTCTCTTTAGTGTCTTTTAAAAACTGCATAAAACTGTCTCTATCAAACAAACCTGCTTCGTTTAAAAACTGCGGATTTCTTTGTACAGATGGAGAATTTATAATGGTATTTAAAACATCTGTTTCTCCAACAGTAACTCCAGCCTCCTCTAATTGCTTGGTATATATCTTATCTTTTAAAATATTTTCCCAAACGGTTTTAGCAGCTTGCATATTAGACATGCTACTATTATTTCTTGTCTTATAGGTATCTAATGCTTCTGCATATTCTTGTCTAGAGATTGTTTCTCCATCTACTTCACCTACTTCATTTATTTTAGAAGAGTCAAAGAAATCTGTTAATGTTGATGGATCTAACACAAATGCAAATAAAGCAAGGCCTATAACGGCTATTAATGCGATAGAACGATCTCTTATTTTAGATAAAATTGCCATAAAATTAATAATTTAATTTGAATGGGCGAATATACAATTTGCGAAGTAAATAAGCAACCAGAAGCCTTAGTATTTAATGAAATTATAAAAGAAAAAAGGGGGTTAATTTTGTTCTCTATCTAAAATTTTCAGACGAATTTCTTCAATTTTAGAGGAACTTACTCCAAGTATTGTAATTTCATAGCCTAAGATCTCTAAGACCTCCCCTTTCTCAGGGATATTTTCTGTGTGATCTATAATGAAACCACCTAAAGTCTCGTAGGCTTCTTCTTTTGGAATGTTTAGATTGTACTCTTCGTTTAGATAATCGATTTCTAATCTTGCTGAAAATTTAAATTCTGTCTCAGTTATTCTTTCGTCTGTTAACTCTTGCACATCATGTTCATCTTCAATTTCTCCAAAAAGTTCTTCTACAACATCCTCAACAGTAATCATTCCAGATGTTCCACCATATTCATCAACAACTATAGCGATGCTCTTTCTTTTCTTCATCAAACTATTTAAAACATCATTAATCATCATAGATTCCGGAACAATTTCAACTGGCAATAAAATAGATTTAATTGTTTTTGGTTTTTTAAATAGCTCAAAAGCATTTACATGCCCTATAATATCATCTAAAGAAGTTTTATATACCAATATTTTAGAAAATCCGCTATTAATAAAGGATTCACTAAGTTTTGAAACTTTCTCGTGAATTTCAATAGCTAATATTTCTGTTCTAGGAACCATAATTTCTCTAGCTTTAACCTTTTGAAATTCTAAAGCATTTTGAAAAATTTGTATTTCTGAATCTATTTCTTCTTCACTATCATTTCCAAATTCTAATTGTTCTGTAATATAATTTCCTAACTCTTCTTTACTAAATACCGTCTGTTGAGCATCTTTATCTGTTCTAAAAATAAATTTTAAAAAAAAATCTGAGATTCCGTTAATGATAAATGAA
The DNA here is from genome assembly GCA_000383355.1 of Flavobacterium sp. SCGC AAA160-P02. Taxonomy (GTDB): domain Bacteria; phylum Bacteroidota; class Bacteroidia; order Flavobacteriales; family Flavobacteriaceae; genus Polaribacter. Next base: position 74,173 of record KB911092.1, read on the forward strand.
AAAACATACAGTAATACGTAAAAAAAATAGGCTGGTAAAGCAAGTATTTTTAGTGTTTCATTAGCATATACTCTAAAGATTGCTTTAGGAAGAAACTCAGCTGTTACAAGAATTAAAATAGTGGAGATTACTGTTTGAATAAGGATACTATTGATGCCATAGTATTCTACAATTAGTTTCCCCATGAAATAACTATACACTACTAATGAAATATTATTACCAACCAACATGGTGGTAATAAATTTTGAAGAATTCTTAGTTAACTTCTTTAGTATATTTGGAATAAAACCTTTACGTTTTTTTTCTAGCTCTATATGGAGTTTGTTTGCAGAAACAAACGCAATCTCCATTCCTGAGAAAAAGGCAGAGAATATAATTGAGATAAGAATGATGGTAATATCAACCTCCATTTAAAGTTTATTTCTCTTCTCTATTTTTTTTCTAAAATTTCTTTTAAAGAAGAATATTAATGAGATAAAGATAGATAAACCAAGCATAAATATTGCTTTATTTTGATCATCTTTCCATTCAATTATTGCTTCTACAAGTAAAATAAGAGCAATAATTAAATATCCATACTGTAAAAATTTCCAGATATTATTCATAATTCATTTTCGTTTGTTACTATATTTCCTACAGTTTTTTTGGCAACATATTTTTTTAAATTCTCCATAGACTCAAAACCAACACCAATAACAGTGTCGTTAATTTTGGTAAGTGTGAAACTTTTTTCAGTAAAAAAATATTTATTTTTCTGATCCCAAAATAATTGATCTGTCTCTAATCTAGATGCATCTGTATGATTAATTACAACTACATTCCCTTTCAGTTCTGATATAGATGTTTTAGAGTATGACAAAGCATAGTCTCCAAAAACTGTGACAGAGTCTTTTCCGTTATTCTCAAAATTAATTATTTTAATCCCTTCTGGAAACTCATTATAGGGGTGTTTCTTTCTATTGCTAAAATCATTTAAAAGTGATGTTGTTAATTTGGAGGTTATTCTTCCTGAATCTTTATAGATATGGTGCGCGTCTTTAGCAACAGCAATGGGCAGATTTTTTTCAGCTAAAAAGTCTCTCACCTTTTTTGAATCATTTGTACAAGAAAAAAGCATTCCCACAATCATGATTGTAGCAATGCTTTTTTTTGTTATATGAAATAATTGGTTCATTATTATTTACCGCTGGAGGTAATCTTTACAGTTTCATTAATCCAACATTTTACTTTAAAAGGGTCTCCTACATTAACTCCTTCAGTAAAAACAACTTTTTTGGAAGGAAAGTTTGCCTTGTAATTTCTTGTAAACTTTCTAGCTACAGAGCTCATACTTGGATCTACCTGACTTGCTCTTAAAGCTTTGTTATATGCAGCAACATAGGTCATTCTTTTCTCAAATTCACTAGACCCACATTTATTTACAGAAGTTGCATACAAACTTGCAATAAAAAGATACGCTCTACCCATATTTGGGTTTATAGCGATAGCCTCTCTAGCCAACTGTCTTGCTTTAGATTTTTGACCTCTTTTTTTGGCTGCTTGAGCAAACTTTAATTTAAAGTTAGCTTTTTTGAAAGGGTCAGTCTCTAATTCAAATGCTTTCATTCTCATCCCTTGGGCTCCTGATGCATCTCCTTTTTTCTCCAACACACCAGCTACAAAAGAGTAGGCATCTGCAGATGGGGAAGCTTCTGCATAAGCTATTGCTAATTTTTCAAAAAGAGGATCATCTGTACATTCTTTATTGAACATTCTAGAAACAGCTCTCTTCAACCATTTAGCATCAGATTTATGAATCTTAAAGTCTCTTTCATATAATGGAATTAATCGATCACAAGTAGATAGTACTATAATAATATTATCTAATCCAGACTCTACTTGCCCCAGTGCTTTAGAATTTATAGTATAAGCTCTTAAATTTTGTTTTTGCCTTTTATCTAATGCTTGACCAGCGTCTACTTTGGCATTTAAGTCTCTTAATTTCTTCGCATAGTCATCCAGTTTTTCTCCAACAGATTCTAATACATCATCATAGGTGTCAAAAACTTTTTGAGGATTGGTATCTTTATTAGCATCAGTTATGCCTTGAAAGTATCTATAAATATTTTTTACTCCCATTCGAGTAGGATCTATACTATAAGCTAATTCTAATATTTCAAAAACTTCGTCATCAGTAGCTAACTTATTTTTTACTAAGAACGTTGCATAGTCACTGTGTACTTTTGCAGGGTCTTTAGAAGGAAAGTATTCTAGCCTTTGTTCATATATTCTTTTTATTAAAGCAGTAGTCTCTGTTTTGTCTGCTGCATTTTTAAACATAGACTGAATCATCTTATCTCCTAATTTGTATATATTGATAGATAATTTAGGACAGTTATCCATTAAAGATATCCAATTAGGATAGGCTTCTTCATACTTCTTAGATTGGTAATCTCCTTTAAAAAGATTGTACTTAATGGTACATTCTTGTTGTGTTGCCTGTGCATTTATAACATGTAACCCTAAAAAAAGAAATAGGCTTGCTAATAAAATAATTTGTTTCTTCATTTTTAATCGTATTTGTTAATCAATTTTTCTCTTTTTAAACCAGATATCGTTAAGGGAAAGACTTAGTCTAAAATTAACGTACTTTTCCTCTAATAATCCATTATCTGTTGTCCCTTTTTTACCATATTCAAAACCTAAATTTAGATTAGATAATCTATTTCCTAGTGGTAAGCCTAGACCAAAAGATATGCCAAAGTCATCAATACTTGTAAAAGTATTAGATCCAGGGGTTCCATTTACTAATAATCCTAGTTTTTCAAATTTCAAACCTCCTCTGTAGGTTACTCTTTGCCAATAACTTGTAATAGAGTTTATTTTTGGAATAAAAAACCCTCCTGCAGATACTCTATTAGATTCACCATATTGGAAACTTTGAGCGCTGTTATCAAAATAACCAGTGGCTACAAGCGCATCTTGAGTTTTATAATTAACTCCAGCATACCATTTATTTGTTTTCCCTAAACCAATACCCAACACGGTTTCTAAGGGTCTTTCTAAGGTTGCTGATAATGGTCCCGAAAATATGGTATCTCTGGGTTGTTCAAATCCTGACGCTCCTATTGAAAGCGAATATAAATTTTCTGTTCCTGTAGAGTTTAGAGAGTTACCTAATTTAAAGGAAACTCCTACATGTAAGTTTAAGTCTTTAGTAATAGTTGTTTTGTATTGGGCTCCTAATTTTACTGAACCACCTCTTATATTGGAATCTTCTATATTTTTTGTAGCTAAGGTAACTTCTTCTCGGGCATTTAAAACATTATTCTGGATATTACCGAATAAAAAATCTGCCTCTAAACCAACAGAAAAACCTTTAAAAAGTTTTAATCCAAAACCTCCATATATTCTATTTACATCTCCAGTTCCAGAAAATTGAGTAATTTCTATTGGGTCTCCGTCTAGGTCACTTAAAGTATTAATTAAAGAATACCCAACTGATGATGTTGGTTGCATTCCAAAAATTACTGCCATTTTTTTACTTACCGGAAATGCAAAACTAAAGTAGCTTAAATTTGTAGAGTTTGTAGATTGTTTTATATCTGCATCTTTAATAGTTAACTCATTATTTAACACCCCAAAGACATAGGTAGCAAATCTTAATTCAGACAATGATGCAGGGTTTGCAAAATTTAAATATCTATTGCTACTGTATGCTGCCCCAATACTCCCCATACTTATCTGTTCTACGGTTCTTGTCCCGAACTCTTCACCCACACCAAAATAAGAGTATGGAGAAGAAGTAGATCTTTGTGAAAAAGCTTGAGCTGATATGACAACTGCTAAAAAGAATATGATTTTCTTAATCATTATTGATTGTTAAATGTCAATATTTTATTTAATCCGTTTAAGAGAAAATTTTGATTCGCAAAGATGCTATTTTTTAATTGTTTGAACAAGAATTTTGTGTCTCCTCCTGTTAAAACAATTGTTAAATCATGAAAATCAAGCTCATATTGTCTAATTACACCTTCAATTTCATGAATTACACCATTAATAACACCAGAATGAATTGCTTCTGAAGTTGAAGTCCCTATTAGGTTATGTGCCTCACTTTTAATTAATTTTGGAAGTTTTGAAGTGTAATGATGTAAAGATTGGTATCGAATATCTATCCCTGGAGATATAGCTCCTCCAAGGTATTCACCTTTTAAATTTACAAAATCATAGGTAATACAGGTTCCTGCATCTATAATTAATGTATTCTTTTGTGGATATAAAGAAACTGCTGCAGCTGCAAGAGCTATTCTATCGATACCTAAGGTTGTAGGTGAGCTATAAAGATTCTTAAAAGGTACTTTAGTGGAAGAATCTAGCACTATAAAAAAAGGAATTTTTTTAAGTTTTTGTATATAATCTTCTCTTGTTTCCTTTACTGAAGATAAGATACAATGTGTTATTTCATGTTTTTCTAAAATATCTTCAAGTTGATTAAAGAAATATATTTCATCAAAAACATACGCAACTTTAATGGTATCTAACTCAAATACAGCTGCTTTAACTTTTGTATTCCCTATGTCTATAACTAGATTCATTCTTCATTTAAAAGTGAATATCAAAAATACAATAGATTTTTGTAATTTTATTTGGTAGTTGTAAAAAACTCGCTTTATATTTGCGTCCGCTAAGAACAATGGTACCTTAGCTCAGTTGGTAGAGCAAAGGACTGAAAATCCTTGTGTCCCTGGTTCGATTCCTGGAGGTACCACAAAAAAATCCGAACATTTATGTTCGGATTTTTTGTTATTTATATCATTTGTAAGTTTGCTAATTCCTGATTTGTTAGGTCTCGCCATCTTCCTCTTGGTAGATTCTTTTTTGTTAAGCCTGCAAATAATACTCTGTCTAATTTAACAACTTTATAGCCTACGTGTTCAAATATTTTACGAACAATTCTATTTCTTCCAGAATGAATTTCTATACCAATTTCAGTTTTAGTCTGGCCTTCTACATAAGAAATTGCATCAATAAATACTTTTTTACCCTCAATAACAACCTCACCTCGTAACTTTTGTAAGTCTTTTAAATCTAGCTTTTTATCTAAAGAAGCGTGGTATAGTTTTTTAACATCATGTTTTGGATGGGTTAATTTTTTAGCGATTTCACCATCATTTGTAAATAACAAAAGGCCTGTTGTCATTCTATCCAATCTTCCTACTGGATAAATTCTTTCATTTGCTGCGTTAGAAACTAATTCCATAACCGTTTTTCTCCCACGTTCATCGTCCATGGTAGTTATGTAGTTTTTCGGTTTATTCAACAAAATATATTTCTTTTTTTCAGGAGTAATAGAACTTCCGTCAAAACGAACATCATCATTTGTCTGCACCTTATACCCCATTTCTGTAACCAAGTTACCGTTTACTGTTACACTACCGTGTTCTATATAAGTATCTGCCTCTCTTCTTGAACAAATTCCAGAGTTAGAAATGAACTTGTTTAATCTAATACCACCTACATCAACTTTTTTAGGAGTTGTTAATGGTTTTTTAAAGTCTTTACGGAAACTGTTTTTTCTTTGAGGAGTGTTGCCTTTACTTGCTTGTCGTCCTCCCGACGATTTATTATTTGAATTCATTTTTAAAATTTCGGCAAATGTAATCATAAATTTTCTCACATCAAATTCACCAAACCAATTGAAGGAGA